>JAZDDX010000044.1:0-2507 GCA_043809315.1 Pseudomonadota bacterium | reverse complement strand
CAAGGCGAGTTTCTTGACAGTATCGACACTCTTTTACCCCCATGGACTACAAGAACACGATCGCACTGCCGAAGACCGATTTCCCGATGAAGGGGAACCTCCCCCAGAGGGAGCCTCTGTTTCTCGCCCGTTGGGAGAGCGAGAAATTGTACGAGAAGATTCTCGCGAAAAACGCGTCACGTCCGCTCTTCGTCCTCCATGACGGACCGCCGTACGCCAATGGCCACATTCATCTCGGTCACGTCCTGAATAAGACGCTCAAGGATATCGTTGTCAAATCGAAAAGCATGAGTGGGTTCCGCTCTCCGTATCTCCCGGGTTGGGATTGTCACGGCCTTCCGATCGAGCACCAGGTCGTCAAGGAACTCGGATCGCAGGCGAGGACTCTTTCGAACGTGGAGCTCCGGAAAAAGTGCCGCGCCTACGCCGAAAAGTTCGTGAAGATCCAGAAGGAGGAGTTCAAGCGCCTCGGGATCTTCGGCGAATGGGAGAACTCGTACCTCACGATGAACTACTCCTACCAGGCGCAGATCGTCCGGGAGTTCGCGAAGGTGGTCGAAAAAGGGTACGTCCATCGCACCCGCCGTGCGATCCACTGGTGCGTTTCCTGCCGGACCGCGCTCGCCGAGGCGGAGATCGACTACGCCGACCACAAATCCCCCAGCATCTTCGTCTCGTATCCCGTGACCCAAGGCTGGGAGGAGTTGGGGCTCCCGAAGACGAAGCCGGAAGAGCGGTTTGCCGTGATCTGGACCACGACCCCTTGGACGCTCCCTGCGTCGATGGCGATCGCCTTTGATCCGAAGAGCGATTATGTCGTCGCGGCGATCGAAGGAGTCCCCGGTCGCTTCATCCTGGCCGCGGAGTTGGTGGGCTCGATGGCCGCCATCCTCCAGCTCGGAAAACGGATGACCCTGACGCACACGATTCCGAAGGGAAAAGATCTTTCGATCTTAAAGGCGCGTCATCCCTGGCTTGCGAGACCGATCCCGTTCCTTTCCGGGGAGCATGTCACGATGGACACCGGTACCGGTCTCGTCCACACGGCACCGGGGCACGGCGAGGAGGATTACGAGCTGGGGGTCGCGCACGGGATCGAGATCTACTCCCCGGTCGAGGGGGACGGCCGTTTCGAAAAAGAGGTCGAGCATTTCGCTGGCGAGAAGGTGTTCGAAGCGAACCCGAAGATCGTCTCGTTCCTGAAATCGAACGGACGGTTGATCGGGGATTCGGTCGACATCCTGCACTCCTACCCGCACTGCTGGCGGTGCAAGAACCCGGTCATTTTCCGGGCCACCGAACAGTGGTTCCTGCGACTGTCGAACGAGAATTTGAGGCAACGGGCGCTCGATGAAATTGACCGGATCACCTGGATCCCCTCCTGGGGGCGCGACCGGATCTACGGGATGATCGAGAACCGCCCCGACTGGTGCCTTTCGCGCCAGAGGACCTGGGGGATTCCGCTCGTCGCGTTCCGTTGCAAGGGGTGCCAGACCGATCTCCTCTCCGCGCCGGTCATCCATCGGATCGCGGAGATGTTCGAAGAGGCCGGCGCCGATCTCTGGTTCGAGAAAGAGGCGGCCGATCTTCTTCCGAGCGGGACGAAATGCTCGAAGTGCGGCAAGTCCGATTTCGAGAAGGGGGCGGACATCCTCGATGTCTGGTTCGACTCCGGCGTAAGCCACGCGGCGGTGCTCGAAAAGAACAAGCACCTCTCCTGGCCGTGCGATCTCTACCTCGAAGGGAGCGATCAGCACCGCGGCTGGTTCCATTCCGCTCTCCTGGAAAGCGTCGCGACCCGTGGCCACGCTCCGTTCAAAGCGGTGGTGACGCACGGGTTCCTGGTCGACGGCGAGGGGAGAAAGATGTCGAAGTCGCTGGGGAACTACATCTCGGCGCAGGAGACGATGAAGCAGAGCGGAGCCGAAATTCTCCGCCTCTGGGTGGCGACCACCGACTACCGGGACGACTTAAGGCTTTCGAAAGAGATCCTCGACCGCGTGGTCGAAGCGTACCGCCGGATCCGGAACACCGCCCGGTTCTGCCTCGGGAACCTCCATGACTTTTCTCCCGATTCCAATGCCGTCCCTCCTGCGAAACTCTCGCGTGACCTGGACCGTTGGGCGTACGACCGTTTGGCGTTGTTGGTCGAAAAAGCCCGGTTGGCGTACGACCGGTATGAGTTCCATCTCGTCGTCTCGGCGGTCAACGAGTTCTGCGTGGTCGACTTGAGTTCCCTCTTCCTCGATATTTCCAAAGACAGTCTCTACTGCGACGATCCGAAGGGGATGAGAAGGCGGAGTGCGCAGACGGTGCTCTTTGAAACCGTGAAGGCGCTGGCTCAACTCCTCGCTCCGATCCTTCCGGTAACCGCGGAGGAGATCTGGGATTTCGTCCCGGCCTACCCAGGGAAACCGGCCTCGGTGCACTTGAGCGACCTCCCGACTCTTCGGACGCTCCATGACGCGGAGGTCTGGAAGGAGTGGGAGCAGCTTCTCTGGGTGCGC
>JAZDDX010000043.1:0-34605 GCA_043809315.1 Pseudomonadota bacterium | reverse complement strand
GAATGATGGGCCGCTTCGGGCAACAATCCTTCTCCGGACAATATCCCCCGAAGGGACCCCTCCACATCCGCGATAAACGACTGAGCCGCCGGACTCGGGTTCATCCGGTTCACCTAGTTCAAGACGCCTTGAACTTCAAGATAATCCACTACCGGAAGTCTGTTTTCTGGTAGTTGGCGGGGCCATGGACGACTGGGTGAAAGAGCTTCCCTCCGCCATCACGGTGGCGGAAGAAGACGGAACGATTTCCAGGATGAACGACCGATCGGTCGAGACGTTCGCAAACGACGGAGGCACGGCACTCATCGGGCAGAATGTTTTCGATTGCCACGAGGGACCGGCGAAAGAGAAAACCCTCGAACTGTTTCGCACGCGACAATCGAACCACTACACGATTCGGAAGAACGGACAGAAAAAGATCATCCATCAGATCCCTTGGTACAAAAAAGGTCGCTTCGCCGGCTTCGTCGAACTATCGATCCCGATTCCCGACGACCTACCGCACTTCGACCGTAGTTAAGATGTGATCGAGCAGGATCTTGATCCCGATCGCGAGAAGGATCACTCCTCCCAGAATCTCGACCCGTCGCCCCCAGGCCCGGCCCACGCTCCGCCCGATCAGCATCCCGATCATCGTGAGTACCGCCGCGACGACCCCGATGACGAGTGCCGGGATCGCGATCGGGGCTCCGATCATCGCGAGCGAAAGTCCCACCGCAAGAGCGTCGATGCTGGTCGCCACCGATAAAAGAATGAGATTCCATCCGGTCGTCGGATCCTGTTTCGGCCGATCTTCCTCACCCCCACGTACCGCTTCGAAGATCATCTTCCCGCCGACGAAACCGAGAAGCCCGAACGCCACCCAGTGATCGATCGACATGATGTGGCTGCGGATCGCCGTCCCGGCTGCCCATCCGGCGAACAGCATCAGGGCCTGGAAGAGTCCGAAGTGGAACGCCAGACGGAAAACGTGCTTCCCGGTCACACGGGAGAGGGACAACCCGGCCGCCACGGCGACCGCGAACGCGTCCATCGCCAGAGCCAGCGCCAAAACCAGGAGTCCGACCCAACTCATGAAAACATCACTTCCGGTTCTTCGTCCAATGGACGGCGTTCATCCCCAAGTAATAGAGAGGATGTTGCCGATTCGTCCAGAACCGTTTCAGGATCGACGGCGCCGAATAGAACTCCTTGTGCAGCCGATTCTTCTCCCGGTCGATCTCCTCCCGCGAGAAATTCGGGTGCTTCCAGACCAGGTGTCCCCCGTCGTAGTGACTCCAGTCGCGATCCTCGATCAGCCCTTCCTTCTCCAACCGGTCGTAGAGTTGGGTTCCCGGAAACGGGGTTAGGATCCCGCTGCTCAAGAGCATGACCTTGTTCCGACCCAAAAAATCACGGACCTTCCGGAACGTGTCGGGGGTGTCGTTCTCCCACCCGAAGATGAACGCCCCAATCACGTTGATCCCGGCCCGATGGATCTTCGCGAGCTGCTGCTCGTAATCCTTCACCTTGTTGTGCGCCTTGTGCGTCGAGTTGAGGACCTCCTGCTCGATCGATTCGATCCCGATAAAAAGGCTCATGCACCCCGAACGGACGGCAAGATCCAGGAGCTTCTCGTCCGCGCAGATCCGGTCCAGAGAGCCCTGGCTCCCCCACTTGATCTTCAAAGGGATGATCGCCTCGAACAGTTCGTAGGCGTACTTACGGGAGAAAAAGATGTTGTCGTCGACGAAGAAAAAGATTTTCGAGGGGTACTTCCGGATCTCCTCGACCACGTGTGCCACCGGGCGTGTCCGGAGCGTCTTGCCGTAGATCGTCGTCACCGTGCAGAAGTGACAGCCGTACGGACATCCCCGACCGGTCTGAAGAACCTGGGCGCTCAACGTCGACCTCCGGCCGCTAAAGAGATCCTTCCGCGGCATCGGAAGCACATTTAAGTCGGCCGGGTGATCCGAGTGATAGATCTTTTTGAGACCCCCGTTTTGGAAATCGGCCATCATTTCCGGCCAGATGTTTTCCGCCTCATGGACGACGACGGAATCGAAATGCTCCAGACATTCGTCCGGCAGGAACGAGGCGTGGCTTCCGCCGCAGATCGTCGGGATCCCCCGTTTCCGGAAATGATCCCCCAGCTCGTAGCCGCGCTTCGCCTGGCAGGTCAGCATCGTGATCCCGACGAGGTCGGCGCTCTCCTCGAGGTCGAGATCGACGAAGTCCTCCTCCACGATCTTGATGTCGTCGAAATACGGCGTGGCGAGGCCGGCCAGAAGCGCCAGGTTCAGTTGATGGACGTTTCTTCCCTTCCGTGCCGAGGCTCCAAGCCGGGCAGGTGCGATGAGGAGAAGTTTCAAGGGGGGGAATCCTACACACAGACCCCGTGCCGCGCCAGAGGTTTACTTCACATATGCGTTATGGAACTTCACCCAGGCGGGGAGAACCTCCTCGAGCATCTCCCGGGGGGGCAGGAAGGCGACCCGCAGGTGGTTCGTGCCGGGGCGTTGGCCGAACCCGGCGCCGTTCACCGTGCAAAGTCCCGTGCTTTCCAGAAGGTTCATGCAGTAATCGAAGTCGTTGGTCCCCCGGGGAAGGCGATCCAATCGAGGGAAGAGATAGAGCGCCCCGGTCCGCCCGAAACACTCCACCCCGTTCATCTTCCGGAACGCCCCGCGGATCATCTCCGCCTTCTCATATAATGAGGAGAGAACCCGTCCCCGTTCCTCCGCGAACTGTTTGGCTGTGGAACTTCCTTTCGGCGGCGGCGTCACCATCAGATAGGTCAACGCCTGGCCGATCGTGTTCGAGCATAGACTGACCGAGGCTTGCTTGAACAGCAGCTCCGGAAACGAAAGCTTCGAATTCTTGACCCGAGGAGGATTCCGGATCTCGACATATCCCCCCCTTCGTCCGCACTCCCCGCAGAACCCTTTCGACGTGCTGTGGAGGCTGAAGAGAGGGACCTCCCGCGTCCCCACGAGCTTGGCGAACGAAACGAACTCCGCCCCGTAAAGATTCTCCTGGTAGACCTCGTCCGCCAGGATCGCAAGACCGCGCTCTTGGGCGAACTCCACGACCTCGGTCATAGCCGATGCGGGAAGAATCGCCCCGGTCGGATTCCCGGGGTTGATGACGACGATCGCTTTCACCCGAATCCCTTTTCGTTTCGCTTGCGCGAACGCCTTTTCGAGGATCGGTTTGTTCAACGTCCAGCCGCTCTCCTCGTCGAGGTAATAGTTGACCTGCACCCCCCCCGCTCTCTTGATGCTCGCGGAATAGAGCGGGTATTGCGGGATCGGGATCATGATCCCGTCCCTGGGACCGGAGATGAGGAGGTCGATGAGGTTTCGGGCGGCTTCGCTCGCCCCGTTCGTCAGAAAAATCTTCTCCGGGTCGGCCGCGACCCCTCCGGAGCGAGAGACTCCATCCCGCTGATCGATGAACTTCGCAACCGCTTTCCGGATAAAAAGAGGCCCCTGGCTTTCTGTGTATGCCCCTACCCCGGAGGGAAGCTGTGCCAGCATCCCTTCGCAAATTTCCAGAATGGTTTCCGAGACCACCCCGAGTTTCCGCTCGCGCGCGATCCGCTCCGGTGACTCCAGAAGGGACAAAGCCTCGCGATAGTACGAAATCGGGGTTTGCCCGAACGCCTGGGGGTTCCCGATGTTGCACAACACCGTTTTCTTCCCTTGTCGGGCCATCTCGGCGGCACGGATCGGGATCGGACCCCGCACGGCGTACTCCATCTCGGCGATCTTTGGATTGACGGATATCGATACCGGCATATGGATTCCCTGCGTAAGGGTACATTATTCGTCGGTTTCGAGTAAGATCGCGGCATGTCCGGGGCTGATTCTTTCGAAAAAACCGTTCTCGACGACGGGTCGGGGCGCCCCATCTCGGCTGCGGTCCGGCGACTCCGCGTGTTGGGTCGCGGGCGCGCCGCCAACGCCGTTTTGGTCGATCTCGAGACCCCTGAAGGAGTCCGGAAGGTCGTGGAGAAACATTTCGTGCCGGCCGGTCTGACCCGCGGGATCTACAAAGCTTTTTTCGGAGCTCCATTCCCATATGGAACCAACCGCGATGCGGCACTCGCCTGCTTGCACCGCCGACGCGTAGCCGGGGCCCTTCTTCAAGCCGAAGAGAAATGCAGGGTCGCGGAAGCTCTCTATGTCCGCCAATGTTCCGGGGGCCACTGGGTCCTGGGGACCGAGTGGATTCAGGGCCGCTCCGTCGCCCCCCCGAAACCGGAAGAGGGGCCGGAGAAAGGGAGTGAGCCCGGGGAGATGAGCGGGTTGCTTCACCAAATGAGGAGGATGGAACAGTGCCTCCTCCGATCCGGTTTGATCGGAAGCGGATGGCAGGTCGCAACGGCCGCGATCGTCTCGACGGCCAACCTGCTTCGGACACCGGAGGGGGAGTTCGTCTGCATCGATCTCGAGTCGGGGATCCCTGCGGTTCTGGCTCCGCGCTATCTCTGGATGTCCCTTTCTGGAGCGCCGTTCCCGATGTTCGACGATCTCGACGAGAAGAAGCTGCTCAATTATCTCGACCTTCATCGCGAAGACCTTCGAAAGACTCTGGGACCGGACGGGATCACCGCCTTTGAGGCATCCACCAAACAGTTAATTCATCACACGCATCGGTGGAAACAAACCGAGCTGGCCCCGGGTCGGCATCGTTTCCGGCTATTGACCGACCGGGACCTTCGCGACACGGTCCGCTCCGCTTTCGCCGAGCGGTGGAGGGAAGAAGGACGGTTGGACGATGATGCGTCCGAGCATTTCCGTGAGTCGCGATTCCTGTTCCTCCACCCCCTCTTTGTTTCCGGGATGATCCCGACTCGTTTCGGGAAGTTGTTCCATCGATTGATCGGAAATCGCCCGTTCCGCGCGAGATTCCTCCACACACTACTTCATCTCGGCGTTCTCGACGCCGAACTCCGGGCCTATCAACTGCGACGGACCGAACTGTTTCTTCGGGAGCGTCGGATCCCCGCATCTGGGATCGATCGCTTGAAGAACGGCCTGCGGTCGCTCTTTCCGTTCCTGTTGAACGATTTCGTCGCGGGGATTCTCCCGGCTCGTTTCCATCGCTATCTGTCGGACTGGAGCGAGCTCGGAGCGGCGCTCAAGCTCGCAATCCTCGCTCTCTTCTCGGAGCGAATCCAGGAGCATCTGGCTTATTCATTCGTGGAACATGCGACCGCTAAGTGGAAGGGACTGGGCCGCCTCGATGATTCTGGGCGAGAAACGTTGATTCGCGAGATCCGAGGGGGAGAGGCACCGGAATATGCCCGGGGATTTGGAACCCACCTCGCACTGAAATTCTTCGAACCGGTCACCAGCGGGATCAAGGTAGTAGGAGTGGGGTTGCTCGCCACCAATCCTTGGAACCCTCTCGGATACATCTTGATCGTCAACACGTCGGTGTTCCGTGTGATCGTAGTGACCTACCGCTGGCTGCGCCGACAGGACCGGAAAACTTCGTACGCGGTGGCGTTTGCGATCAGTCCGATCCCGATCTTCGGAACGCTCGCGTTTCCGTTCCAGTTCTACCACCGCCGGCCGTGGCTGGGGCGGTTCCTGATCCGGAGTTCCATGTCGAGCCTGGCGGGTCGAATTCCGATCTACGGTGGATCGGGGACAAGACTTGAACATGCCTTGGTCCGGTTCTCTACACCGCTCACCGCTCTGGTCGCGGCGATCATCTGGCCGCTCAAATGGCTCGATCGCCAGACGGAAGCGGAACGGATGCAAGGGCTCGCGAGAGTCCCGAACGCGGAAGGGGGACGCTCCTCCCCGTCGATTGAACGCGCTCTTACATGGTTCGACCGGCCGGAAGAAGTGCTCGATCTCTGCGCTCCTCACTCGGAGTAAATGCCGTGCCCACCCCTTCCGCATTCTTTCTCTCGATGCTGTTCGGCGCCGTCGGCCTGGGGTTCTTCATCTACGGGAAGAAACAGGGAAGACCCACTCAACTGGTCGTGGGATTGATCCTGATGGTTTTCCCGTATTTTGTTTCGAACCTTGCGTGGATGATCGGGATCGGAGTGGTTTTGACGGTGCTGCCGCTCGTTCTGCGGTAATCGTTGAACGAACCGCCTTACGAAACGTTTCGTTTTACGCTGCGCAAATTCTTGGGAAGGATCCGTTTCCGCATACGGATCGACTTCGGCGTGACCTCGATCCACTCGTCCTCGTCGATCCACTCGATCGACTGCTCGAGCGACATCGTCCGGATCCCGGCCAGCGTCACGAGAAGTTCGGCGTGCGCCGCGCGAACGTTCGTGAGTTTCTTCGTCCGGCAGACGTTGACGTTGAGATCGTTCTCTTTGGCGTGCTCCCCGACGATCATCCCCTCGTAGACCGGGACCCCGGGGGGAAGGAAGAGCATCCCGCGGTCTTCCAAGCCGAGCAGACCGTATTCGACCGTCTCCCCCGTACGGTCGGCGACCAGCGCCCCGCTGATTCGATGGGGGATCTCCCCCAAATGAGGCTCGTACCCGAGGAACTCGGAGCTGATCAGCCCCTCGCCGCGAGTGACGTTCATATACCGCGAGCGCATCCCCAAAAGGCCGCGCGTCGGGATGGTGAACTCCAGGCGAATCCGGTGCGGCCCCGCCCCGCTTCGCAGGGCGTGGTGGGTCTCGTATTTCGTCAGGATCCCTCTCCTCTCCTGGAACATTCTCGTCACGTCCCCGGCATTTTCCTCGGGAAGGTCGAGCACCGCGTTCTCGACCGGCTCCAGGGTCTGCCCGTCTTTATTATGCTTCATGAGAACGATCGGCTTCCCGATCATGAACTCGAACCCTTCGCGCCTCATCTGCTCGCAGAGGATCGCCATCTGAAGCTCCCCTCGTCCGAGAATCCGGAACTGATCCGGAACTTCGAGCTCCTCGAACCGGAGCGCGACGTTTTGCCGAACTTCACGGAGGAGCCGTTCCCGGAGTTTTCGGGATTGAATCGCTTCCCCTTCCTGCCCTGAAAGTGGGGAGGTGTTGACGGAAAAGACCATCCCGAGGGTCGGTTTCTCGATTGAGATCCGGGGGAGCGGATGGGTGGCCTCGTTGCTCGCCAGCGTGTCCCCGATTTCGAACTTCTCGATTCCCGAGATCAGTCCGATATCGCCGGGGGCCAACTCCTCGACCTCCATCTGTTTGAGCCCTTCGAACGTGTACAGGTGGGTGACCGCGAAACGCTCCCGGATCGGATCCCCATCGGCATCAATTCCATGCCGGATCAGACGATCGTTCTTGCGCAGCGATCCGGTGATCGCCCGACCGACCGCCAGACGGCCGACATAGTCGGAATACGAGAGGTTCGAAACAAGCATCAGGAAATCACCCGATGTCTCAACTCTCGGGGGCGGAATTTGCGCCAGAATCAGGTCGAAAAGAGGTTTGAGAGATCCAACTTTCTCTCCCGAGAGGAGGTGAGGAACGTCTTCCTGTTGTGTCGTGCACCACCCCTGACGACTACAGGAAAAGACGATCGGGAACTCCGCCTGGGTCTCCGAGGCCCCGAGATCGATGAAAAGGTCGAACACTTGGTTCACGACATCCTGAAGCCGCGCCGGCGTGCACTCCGGCCGGTCGACCTTGTTGATCACGAGGATCACCTTGAGGCCGTGCCCGAGCGCTTTCTGGAGAACGAACCGTGTCTGAGGGAGGGGGCCCTCCGCGCCGTCGACCAGGAGGATCGATCCGTCGACCATCCGCATGATCCGCTCCACCTCGCCGCCGAAATCGGCGTGCCCTGGCGTATCGACGATGTTGATCTTCGTCTCCCCGACGTGGACGGAGGTGTTCTTCGCCAGAATCGTGATCCCGCGCTCCCGCTCGAGGTCCATCGAGTCCATGACCCGCTCCTCGAGCGCCTGGTGTTGCTTAAACGTCCCCGCCTGCCGGAGCAGGAAATCGACCAGCGTCGTCTTCCCGTGGTCGACGTGGGCGATGATGCAGATGTTCCGCAGATTCAACATAACGGTAAGGGGCGAGGCGTATAGCCTATCCGTGGGCGGCTGTCACGCAGGTTCCGCGAGCAGTTCTCCGATCAATCGATCCACTGTCGTGATCGAAGCGAAACCAAATGCCAGATTCAACAGGCTCGCCAGGTGCATCTCTTCGTTGATCGTGCCCGTTCCGTCTGCCGGGAAAAACACACGATAGTCCCGGGAGTACGCATCCCGGGCGGTCGACTCGCAGCACATGTTGGTCATGATCCCGGAGATCACGAGATCTTCGATCTTGAGGCAGCGCAGAACGGTTCCTAGATCGGTATCGAAGAACGAGGAGTACCGGTGCTTGAGAACCACTTTCTCGTTCGGAAGAGGCGCAAGGCCGGGATCGATTTCGCTCTCCGGGCTGCCTTCCACACACATTCCATCCCACCACCACCCCATGATTCCGACATCGAGACGATCCGGGTGGTGAACATGCCGGGTGTAGATCACCGGGCGTTTCGCCTCCCGGAACGCGGTGATGAGTTTCTTCACGTTCGGCAAGATCGCCATCCCGCCACAGGTATAGGTCGGCGACTTGGGATCGAGGAAAAAGGTCTGCATGTCGACCACGAGGAGGGCCGTTTGCCCCCCATTCAACTTCAACGTTCCGCGGTTGAACGGAGCAACTCGGTCCAACCACGATCGGGTTTTCGAAGGAAGGGAATCTACCGTCACGTATGGGGTCGGCATAATTCGGGAAGTATCCCAAAAATGAGACCGTTTGACTTGTCAAACCGAACCATGCTACAAGCCCTTCCTGTCAGCAGTTTTCAACGCCCTTGAGTCCCAAGCATAGTGCTTTTGTCCTCTTTAAAGGCGTCTTGACAGCCTTCTAAGGAGGTTTGCTTTGTCTACGTTTGACCTGTTTCATCTTCCGCCGCCGGTTTTGTCGGCGTTGCGCGGAATGCAGTATTCCACCCCCACCCCGATCCAGTCGGAAGCGATTCCGGCGATCTTGGAAGGGACCGATCTGGTCGGAATCGCCCAGACCGGCACGGGAAAAACCGCCGCGTTCGGCATCCCGATCGTGACGATTCTCTCGAAAGATCCCGCCGCGACGGCATTGATTCTCGTACCCACCCGGGAGCTCGCCGCCCAGATTCACGATGTGCTGACACAGCTCACGCGGAATCTTCCGGCGATCCGCTCCTGCGTCGTGATCGGCGGTGCTTCGATGCATCTTCAACGCCTGGCTCTCACGAAAAGGCCGCGGATCGTCATCGCCACCCCCGGACGCCTTCTCGATCACCTCGAACAGCGGACGATTTCGTTCACGAATCTGAAGATCCTCGTGTTGGACGAGGCGGACCGGATGCTCGACATCGGGTTCGAGCCTCAGCTCAAGAGGATCTTTCGGCACGTTCCGCCGAAGAGACAGACCCTTCTGTTCTCGGCGACCTTCCCGGCTTCGATCGAGCGCCTGGCGGCACAGCATCTAAACCATCCGAAAAAGATTTCGGTAGGGGCGATCTCACGGCCGGTGGACGAGGTCCAGCAGTCGTTCGTGAACACCACCGCTCTCGAAAAGAACAACGTCCTCCTGAAGGAGTTGGCGGAGCGGAAAGGCTCCGTCCTGATCTTCGCGCGGACGAAACGCCGGACCGACCGGGTTGCGCGCCTTCTCTCCGATTCGGGGTTCAAAGCCGATCGGATCCATGGGAACCGGACGCAGGGACAACGGACGGCGGTGATGGACGGGTTCCGCAAGGAGCGATTCCGGATCCTCGTCGCGACCGATATCGCTTCGCGCGGCCTCGACATCCCGCACATCGCGCATGTCATCAATTACGACCTGCCGCAGGTCCCGGAGGATTACATTCACCGGATCGGCCGCACGGCGCGCGCAGGTGCACAGGGTTCATCGCTCTGTCTGTTGACTCCGGACGATCGGGATCAGTGGATCGCCCTCTCCCGGCATCTCGACCCGAAGTCGGCCCCTCCCCTTCCGAAGGGACGAGTGAGAACCTTCCGCCCTCCCCGCGCGAGAGCCCGGGGATTCTAGAACCCCATTATTGGATCGCCATGTCGAAGTCGGCTTGCGGAATGTTCGCGATGCCGAGCGGGGACAGCGCATCCACGGTAGCCTGATAAGCGGCACAATTCGACGTCGCGACGGTTGTCGTGACATCGGTTGCCGTCATCGCTCCGGCATCAAAGCAATAATATCCCACCGCGGGCAACGTGCCGTCGACCGCTTGCTTGTGAGTGCCATTCCAGGCTTTGAACAGGAAATAGTTCCCCGTCCCCTGCGAGACTCCGGTTCCGACAAACTCCAAGTGAGAGTAGTTATCCAACGTGTTGTCCTTGGTGAGGAGGATCGTGAACTCGTGCGTATTCTTGTTCCCCTTGATGTCGGACCGCATGATGTAGAACGATCCGGCGTCTGCAGTCCAGTACCCCGTCATCCGGAGAGCGATCTCCCCCGTATCCCCGTTCAGCATTCCTTGGTACACAGACGAGCTTCCGGCGTTGTTACCGGAGGTCGTATACAGGCCGTATACCACGTTACCGACCTTCTTGCCCGCCGCCCCGGCATTGGGTCCGCACTCGGAACAATCTCTTTTCAGGTGAAGTCCGTGATCATCGCTCCATCCGAATAGAACCCGACCGGATTCGTGGCCGTCGTAAAGAACGGGACGGACTGAATTCCGGTGATCGTCGTGCCGTCGCACGTCTCTCCGGTCACCTGGCTCGTCCCTCCATCCATGTCGTTCATCTGATGGTAGATGTTGTTCGTTCCGAAATTGGTACCGGATGTCTCCTCGACAAGGATGACTTTGAGTTCATCGAGCGTATTCCCCCATACGGGCGTCCATTCCCTCTGGAGCGCGGTGATCGACGACGCCAATTGAAACACCGGCAAGGTCTGTTGAAGGGAGGTGTTGAATCCGGGGCCGTTGTTGTTACCTCCGTTGCTGTCGCCGCTCCCGCAGCTCACCAGAGTAAGCATCAAAGTGCCGACGCCAAAAGATACAACCATTGATCTTCGTTTCATGATTCCTCCCAGGGCTCGGAGCGTACTCCGTTACTTCGCTGCCTACTAGTCCACAGGTGTCTCGGCCAACCGGGCGACCGTCTCGATCGCAACTTTGGTGATCGAGATTGCGTAGTCAAAATCAAGAGTTCGAGGGAGATCGGTCGTCTGGTGATAGTGCGGCCGATCGAGGTTCTCCCAGTAGTTGATGTGCTCGTTTAAGAGAAGCGTCGGGAATCCGAGATCGGAAAAGACGATCCCGTCGGTGTTGTAGAGATAACTCTTCGGATCGAAACGCAGGCGGAATAACGGCGTCATCTTCGGCGCGACCTCAACAGCGGCTCCCAGGGTCCTCCGTGCGATATCGACCGATGCGGGCGACTCGCCGGCATTGATCTGGAACATCGGGCGGTCTTTGGAATCGGCGTTGTATCCGATCATATCCAGCACAATCAGCCCCCCGATCTTCGTCCGATCCAGTAAGAGCTTCAGGGCGAACTCCCTTGCCCCCAGGTCATCCGCAGGGAACTCCTCCCCGGTCAGGTGAACCAGCCAGATATCGTGGCGCGGCCTCTGATCCCGAAGTACCGCCGCAGCCGACAAAAGCGCGGCGGTCGCCGATGCGTTGTCGTCCGCCCCCGGGGCAGACACCCGTTTGTGTTTCTTTTTTTCGAAGACCTTTTCCGCGAACGCGGTGTCGATATGATCGGCTAACAGGACCGGCCGATTCTGAAAACGATCCGTTTCGGTTCCTTGGATCATGGCGATCAAGTTCGCCTGGGGAATATTCCTCCAGACGAACGACTGCCGTTCCGTGGGAATCCCCATCTCTCGGTACTTCCCCTCCAAAAACCCGATGACATCCAGTAGTTGATTCTTCTCCTGTGCGCTGTTCTTTCGAACAAAACGGGGAGAATCTCCACGAGCCAAAGTTCGAACCATCTTCTCGTAGGTCGCCTGAAGGTCCTTGGGCCAAACCCGAATCCTGAGCACGTCTGCCAGGGACTCCGTTTCCGACTTTCTCTCCTCGATCCACCGGATCTCCTCCGGCCACTCCAACCCCGAATCACTGAGACCCAAGACAAACGTGATCGGTCGCTCGTTGAATCGGGACGGTTGGCGGATCACGCGGCAGACCTGCTGCATCACGGAAACACCGCCGATCCACTTTCGAGCCCTCTCCGGGGCGTTCCATGCAGAATAGATCTGGGATCCCCCCGCGTCGGTCCAGACACACTCGCCGAAGACAGGTTTCTGATAGAGGTCGGAATAATTCAGAAAGTCGTCGAAGATCGCGGACCGGTCATTATAGTCTGCCGGCCGGTACGTAACGGGAAGGATCGGCGGAATGGCGGTTTCCTCGTCCGACTCTTCGACATTCCCCGGACGTTCCCCTTCTAACCATTTCCAGGAGGAGTTCGGATCGGGGCGCCAACGGGCGAAAGCCCAGGTCCATCGCCCGAGATCGTCCTCGGCAGGCCAAGCCTCGAATTCGATCGGCAAAGCGTGCGGAATTGTCTTCGCGACTTCAGCGGCCTGACGCTCGCCAAGTTCCTTCATCCGCCTCGGCAAGACCGGGTTTTCGGTTGAAACACCGTCCAGGATGAACTCGGCCGGTTTAGCGCCGACGAAGAACGGCATTCGTTGTTCCGAATTCGCTTCCAGGCATTGCCAAGGAGGGGGAAGCGTCGCATACGACGCCAAGAGAACGCCCGATCCGAAATCGGCGTGTGCGGAGACCGTGAGCGCCGCAAGAAGGATTCCCGACCCGAGCCATCCCCTTCCGTTCATGTGCTCTTCATATGGAATTTTGACGCAATACGCAATCCACCCCCCTCTTGTTGATGCGTAGGGATCGCTCTTGCGGGGTTCAGCCGAGAATCGTGCGGATGACGTCTGCTGCGGTGTACGACACGTTGCCGTTGGAAACGAACCGCTTGATCTGGTTCACATTGTCCCCGATCGTGACCAGCGGAAGTTCGAACGCTCCGTCTTTCTGGACCTGGCCGAGATCGATGTTGGCTAGCAGGGAGTTACAAAGGCATTTCCGTCCCACGGTCTCTTCGAGCTTCCCACCTTTGGCCACGAATGCGCTCTCCGGCTCAGCGGGGCAACGATACCCCAGATTTCCGTTCTCTTTTCGGTACGGCGTCCGGAGGTACCCCATGTCACACACCCGATGCCGTTCCGCGTAGACCGCCCCCTGCGACATCGTGCCGGGGAGTCTCGCAACCTTGAACGGGAAGCCGGTCGGCGAAGCCTCCGCGTCGGTAAAGACGTCCACCCCCCCGTTCATCGCCTCCCGCAAGAGCTCGGCTTTCAAGGGTTCCGAGAGACTCGACTCGCGACAAAGCGCGAACGGCGTCCCGACCTGGATCCCCTCCGCACCAAGTTCCAAGGCGACCCGCAACCCTTCCGGGCTTCCGTAGGAGCCTGCAAGCCAGTAGGGAAGGCCGAGCGATTGAATTCTTGCAAGGTCGACTTCGTCCTTGGCGCCGTAGACCGGTTCGCCCCGCTCGTTACGATGGACCTCCCCTCGCGGGGGCGCATTGTGCCCACCGGCGGTCGGCCCTTCGATCACAAAACCGTCCACGACCCCGGTCGCTTTCTTCGCAAGCGTCAGAGCCAACGCGGAAGATGAGATAATGGCGAAGAACCTCGGCGGGTCGATGGTCAGGAGACCGTTCCCCAGTACCTCAAGCGGAGAAAATGACGTGCGATAATCGTCCCCCGGCATCGATCCGGCGACCGCAAGACGCAAGTCCGCCGTCTCATGCCGTGCCAGCTTGGCGATCGCCCCCGGGATCTCCCGCGGGATCCCCGCCCCCATCAGAACCACGCCGGCACCGGCCAGCATCGCCCCATAGAGACTTGCAAGGGTCGCCATCTGAATCTTCTCCAGGTAGTTGATCCCCACCGCCCCTTTGTGCCCCTCCTTCGCGAGGAAAATCTCCACAAAATTGGAGAGCACCAGAAGCTGTTTCGCCTCGAGCGAGGAAAATGCGGAAAGCATCGGAAGTCGCTTGAACGACTCCAAGGGGGCTTTCCCCGACGGGCGAAAATATTTTCGGTAGATCCTTTCTGCGATTTCCGGGACCGGAAACGCCTTCACGGCGCGACGGAGATGTTCTCCGACGTCCCCCATCTGGAGACGTCGGACGAACACGCAATCAAGTCCCGTACCTGAGACCACTCCAAGCTGACCAGTTCGTGAAACGGCGCTGGCAAGCCTCCACGAGGAGACTCCAGCCCCCATTCCGCCTTGAATGATCTTTGGCTCGGTCTCGGGCTTCAACGGAACGGCCTAGTAACGGCCCCTGCCGCCACCACCGCCGCCACCACCGCCGCCGCCGAAACCACCGCGGCCACCACGGCCACCGCCGCCAGTGCGCGGCTCTTGCGGACGGGCTTCGTTCACTGTTAGGGCTCGCCCTTCGACGGACGTGCCATTGAGCTTGTTCATCGCGTCTGTCGCTTCCTGATCGCTCGACATCTCGACGAAGCCGAACCCTTTGCTCTGGCCGGAATCGCGATCCATGATGACCTTCGCGGAAGCTACAGCACCAAACGGAGCAAACATGGCCTGTAAGCTGGAATCGTTGACAGAAAAAGCTAAGTTACCGACATATAATTTCTTACCCATAAAACCCTCTTAAAAAGGCGGGCGCCGCTGAAGAGGACATAGCACCATGCTTGAACTCAGGACGACACTCAATTAGTGAGAAGTCCGCTGTAACATAGCGTTCCACGCACGTCAAAGGGGACATCTTGACGCGCCGGTCATCGGGCAGGGGTCAGGCTCCCAGAAGCCAGATCCAGGCCGATCCGATCGTGAGGAAGATCAGCGTACAAATCAGCGTCACCATCCCCCCGTACCCATAGACCTCCCGGCTCTGGAGATAGCCGTTCCCGGTGAACAGAACGTTGGCACTGGAACCCTGGGGAGTGATCGCAGAGAAGAAGTTCGTCACCCCCGCCGTCACGGCGATACTCAAGAAAACGGGGGCCTTTGACAAACGTGACCTTTCCGGATCCCGAGATTATGATTGGGAAAATAGGGGGGCATCTCATGCATAGAGGATTTTCCATCGGTTCGGTTGTTTTCATCATTTTCGGTCTTTTGAGTTGCGGCGGGGGTTCGACAGGAGGGGGTTCGGAAACTCTCTTTCTCGACGCCGCCAAACAAACCGCCCCCTCGTTCGCGCCGGCGACGACGAGCGGCAAACTGGCTCCGCCCTTTCGAAATGCCACCCTATTCGGTTCCGGATCCCCCCTCTACGCGGCCTACAATCTGATGCAGGACTACGAATACCCTCGTGACGAGGGGAAGATCGACATGACCAACATGTACAAGGTGATGTTCGAGGCCGGAAACGCGTACGCACGCGCCGCCAGCCAATGCACCACGATACCGGAAAAAACCGTCCCCTCCCCGTTTGATTTCGGTTTGACCGAGACGTACGACTGCGCCGCCAACTTCAAGGACGAGGAGCCGAATTACGCAAAAGGCTGCGCGATCCGGGAGGAAGGTGGAATCAAGTACGCCCTGACCGGTTTCATGTGGGCGCCGACCCCGGAGGAACAGGTTTCCTTCGGTACTTTGCAAGGACACATCGACACCGGTACGAACGACATCCTGATGCACATGGTGAACCTGGTTACCTACCCCGCCGGAAGCGTGATGGGGGGTGAAGCCGGAGACGGCTTCTCGGTCCGCAGCTTCATCTCCGGTAACTCGGCTGACCATTCCTTCGAACTGAAATCGGTGGTGACCGGGACCAACGCGGAGGGGACTTGGACCAGCATCGTCGGGAAAGGAATCTCGAAGGGTGAGGGCAACCATTTCCTCTTCCGGGTCTGGACGGGGAGCGGGGGTATCACGTCGGTAGATGGGAAGTATTTTTGCATTGATGCGACAGCCGACGAAACCACCTTGAGCGGAATGGACCAGGAGGGGACCGACTCGGTGGAGGAGGCTTGCGCCCCTTACAAGGACCGGGTCGATGCGCTTGCGACCGAACGGTTTACGCGGACCGACGCCCCCTTGGTGGCATCCGACTTCACCAACTCGTCGATTTACCTGACGTACGAATAGCAAAAGGGTTCCACTTTCCGCAGAAGAGAAAACCCGGCCCGTAATCCAGGATCCTATTTCTTTACGACAAAGGCGATCTCCGAGGGGGTTCGTTGGTATTTCTTGAATCGGATCGCATCGCCGGTATCGACATGGATCGACTGAACCTGTTCGAGTAGGCCTTTCGGATTCCGCAAAAACATCGTCGGCTCGACATTCCCAGACTGGAGCCTCGAGAGGATCTGCCGAAAGCTGAAATCCGCGCCACCCATGAACTTGAGATAACTCTTCTGCGGTTCGTTGTTCGCGTCCGTGCAATGAAGGTCTTCCACGATGTAGACACCGTTGGGGGAGAGATAGGGGAACATGACCTCGAAGCACATCGTTTGCTCTCTCGGCGTATGGGGTCCGTCGTCGATGACGACGTCCAAGGTGCAACCCATGAGCTTCAACGCGCGAAGAACCTGCTCCTCGGAGGACTGATTCACTTTCATATAACGGAGCCGATCGTGCCAAAACCAGGGGTGTTTGAGATCCCACGCGTAGAGCGTGGAGTTTGGAAAATAATCGAGCCACAAGCGGATCGACCCCCGACGGGACCCGATCTCCAGAACGTTCTTGGCGGCAATGCGCTTCTCGTTCAGAGCCGAGTCGTACGAGCGCTGGTAGGAGTGCCCCTTGGGACCTTTGTCGGTCTTATAATGTGAAAAATCGAACAACATATCTTCCCCCTTTTTGATCCCCTCCCTTTACCCACCTTCAAACGAGAATCCATAAAAAAGGTTCCATGGGAGCACCCCTTTATTTTTCATTTGAACCTGCGCGTGATGACGCCCGTCGATTTCAAAGAGGCGGAGCTGAAAAGGATTGGAAAGTGGTACTCGTAGGTTGAAAAAAATGCACTGGATTGAAATGAATGCATAGTTCACGCAGACCCGCCGTTTCGGTTGCATCAAAATACCTAGCATAACTAGTTTGTTGCGCCCTATAATGATTGGCGTGTTTCGTGCAGTCTAAGGACGGGCCAAGCTTTTCGGGCCCTCGGGAGGAAACTATGACTCGCAAATATTTGACTCTTTTTGGCTTCACCTTTGTCACCGTTCTCTCAATCGTGATCGCCTGTTCGTCGTCGACTCCGTTCACGTTTGTCGGACTCGGCGACGTCCTCCCGACACTCCCCGGTTGCGGCGACCCGGACCACCCCTGCGCGGTCGCCCCCGATACCGGAAACGGACCTCCATCCATTACCAACCCAGAAGGAACTCCGATCGCCCAATTCACCCCGATCGCCCTCCCAACCGCTACACCAGCTCCCACGGTGGAACCGACCGCCACGGCAAAACCGGGCGACCCGACGCCGACCCCCTTGCCGACGGCGACTCCTACACCTCCGATCGTGCGCGTGAACGGGTCCTGTATCAACTACGGGATCGGGACCACCGCGGTCACCAACGCACCTTCCGGCTCGTTTCAACCCTCTCTCAGCGGCATCCAGAACTACATCGTGAGCGTAAGCTCCAACGGTGTCGATGCCACGTTCGATATGAGTCTGGCGCCGGATCTCGAGCGGATCGTCATCTACCACAAGGGGAACTCCAACACCCTGCGGTTCACAAACGCGCAGATGGCCGTCGGGATCTGCAATGAGTTGTCGGGCGGATCGAACGCCGAGCTGTTCCAGAATACGAGTTCCGCCGAGATCGCCGACCTTCAATCGGGCACCGGAGGGAGCAATAAGCTTGATATTCGTTTGGTCCCCAGTTGGGGGCTCAATTACAGCTTATTGGGGAACGGCCATTGCATCTCCGCGCCGGCAGGAACCGTCGTCCAGAATCAATCTTCGAATGACAACGGGCACGAGGTGAACATCGGCAACGGGGTTACCTGTCTTCCGTAGGCAGCGCCTAATTCCCTAACCCCTGCCTTTCAGGTCGTACACGCTCCTACGGAGAGGATAGTAGTTTTCACCGACCGCGGACGCCGCCCGGAAAAAGATGCGCGGGGATTTGAAGTCGTTCTTTTCGAAAGCGAGGTTCCCTTGTTCCAAGAGCCAGATGAATTTGTACTTCGGCTCATTCTGCAACGTTGAAATCCCGACGTTCCGATGACGCCCCCCGCGCGCGGCCAACGGCACTCTACAGGACCACGTAGCGATTACGTGATCTTTCGTTTACGAAAGACCCACAGAAACCACAAAGCCATCGCCAAGATCAGAATGCCCCACCAAAATTCGCGCAACCCCAACGCGGCAGCTTCTCCAATTCGGACCACAAAAGGGAAAAAACGGATGAGGAGCAACGCAAAGAAAATGAGAAATACAGTTTGAAGAATACCGCGAAGAGGCTGTCTCATTAGCGCCCCCGGGGATCCCCAATCGGAAGAAGAATATTCGCGCCTCCGCTACCGCCTCCCACCACAAGGGGCGAGATCCCGTTCCATTTTTCAACAATTTGAAGTTGGACGAGACCCGGGTTGTCCTGCAAAGCCTTCCCGCGAACTCGAATCGCCTCGGCTTCCCCCTTCGCTTTGATGACGGCTGTATTGGCCTCGATTTCCGCCTTTTGTTGCACAAACTTGGCCTTTGCGGCTTCTTGCTCCTGAACCATCTTAGCCTCAATGGCCGCTTCGAGCTCTTTTGATAACGAAACGTTTTGTATAACGATATCCTCGATGACGAGGAGGTTCCCCACTTTTACACGAGCGGCTGCGAGCGCTTTCGCTTTGATCTCCTCGCGTTTTTTCACAATCTGCTCGGCGCTCTGTAGTGCGGCGACTTCTTTAAGAGCCTCACTAACTCTTGGTGCAATCAGGCTGTCGAACGGATCACCCGAGTAATCCTGAAAGATTCTTACAATCATGCTCTCGGGAATCCGATAAAGAACTCTCAGCTCCACGCTGATTTGTTGAAGATCGGAGGAGTAGCAATCCGCTTGCGCGGGTTTCGTCTGTTGTCGAATCGATATCGGAACAATCGTCGTAATAAAAGGAGTCTTAAACCCAAAACCCTCAGGGGCAAACGCTGCTGAAACCTTTCCCATCGTGACAAGAACACCTCGATGACCTGGCGGGATGATGAAGGTTCCCGCCGCGGCCATGACGATTAACAAAAAAATCACGACGGCTACGGGAATAAATTTCGGAACTAAGTTGTGAACAGCGCTTTCGATCTGGTTCATTGGGGGCTCCTTATCTTGCGATGAAAACCTACCATATCAGGAGTCAGGGTCCGTGAAACAATTACGCGCGAGCAAATGGGAACGAAGCGCGACGGCAAAAGGACCCGACGTTCCGATGACGCCCCCCGCGCGCGGCCAACGGCACTCTACGTGACCATCGGTTAATTTGGCTTCAGTGGTATGTCCCCGGAACGCCGGCTGCCTCACGCACCGCCTCCGGAAGGCTCAGGCGTCGCTTAGTTCGGTCCGCCTCCAGGCATGCGATGACGCCATCGAGGTCCGCGTCAACCCCCTCCATCTGGCTCACGAGCTGGATCAGCGTGCGAAGGAACTCGTTGTCCTTGAAATAGATCTTGCGTTCGATCCGCTCCCGATCGGCAAAGATGGAGGCGAAATGCTCGGCGACGATGCTCTTATACACCTGATTGTGCAGGCTCTTGGCAAGGACGGCGAGCGCTGGCACCTCGGACATTCGCGACCAGATCGAGCTCATCAGATCTTCCGTCACGATCCCCAGAATATCCCCCACTTTCCAGCGCGGACCGTACTCGAGCACGGCCGCGTGCACGTACGAAAGAACTTGCTCCGCGGGGCGCAGCTCGAAAGGGACCACGTAAGAAAAAAGGGAACCTTTCGGTCGGTAGAACTCACGGTCTACGATCTCCTCACGACTCCAAGTCGGGATCGGATCTTCAGGCCTTCGAGGATGGTCGTCCCCCGGTTCGTAGGAGAAGACCTCGTCGATTCCAACCTCGCGATAGACATACGCGGAGTACCAATCCTTCTTGTGGAAGACGCGCCCCTCCCCGAGGTAGACCGCCGCATGATTCCGCTTGTCCGACGCGCTGTAGAGGACGACGTCCCCCCGCCGCGGCTCGCCTTTAACCAGGTCGAAATCAAGGCGCAACAGAAACTCGAATTCGTCCGAATCGACGTAGCGCACGTCATCGAAGGGAAGGACTCCTGTAGCCAGCAGCACGGTGTTGAAACAGTTCGGCCCGTAGAAATTCGGCGATGTGCGCGCCAACATCGCCGTGAGGCTGTCGCTCGGCGGGGACGGGATGGATGGAGCTTGCGTGGGAAGAGTGATCGTAACGGCGATCGCGAAAAGGCTCTTTCGTCCCCAACCCATGCGAAACAAAGCGTATTGGGAAGCGCTGCTGCGTGTCAAGTGCCCCCGGGAAGGGTTGCCGAGACTGCCAACTGCATTTGGCGCCCCCCGCGTGTAGCCGGGAGTACCCTATGCCGGGCTTACAACGGAAAACGCTCCGGACGGCCGTTTCGTTCCAGCCAACCCAACAACTTTCGAACGCTCGCGTGAGCCAAGGCGATGCACGTATCCGCCGCTCCATAATAGAGATGAATCGTGTCCCCGTCCGGGGCGATGGTGAGCCCACATGGGAAGACAACGTTCCCCACGTCCCCTTCCCGTTCATAATTCGCTTCAGGGCCGAAGATCCACGTTTCCCCTCGCAGAAGACAATGTTCGATACATTTCGGATCGAGGAGTGCAAGCCCCAGGCGATAGACGCCCCCAGCGGCGGTGTTTCGAACGCCGTGATAAATCATCAGCCAACCCCGAGGAGTCTCGATCAACGGCGTGTTGAGTCCGATCTTGTTGGCATCCCACCAGGCTCCCCGGCGGGCTTGAAGGACAAGCTTGTGGTCCCCCCAATGCCGGAGATCGGGCGAGTACGAGCTCCAGATATGCGACCCCAGAGGCGTGGAGGGGCGATGAATCAAAACCCAGCGCCCATCCATCCGATGGGGAAGAAGTGCCGCGTCCTTGTCTTCGGGAGGCATCACGACCCCCAGACGTTCGAACAGATGAAAGTCCTCGGTCAAGGCGATCGAGACTCCCGGACCGCCTCGCGAAAACGACGTGTACACGACCGCATATTTCTTTAATTCCGGAAGGTACGTGATTCGGGGGTCTTCAATTCCCCAGATCTCCTCGGGATGACCTTCCATATCGGGTTTCATCGTCGGTTGAGAATCAACTTGCCAACCGTCGACACCGTTCTTCGAACGCGCGGCACAGAGATGCGAGTGCCCAGTGCGATCCTCCACGCGGCACAAAAGGAGCGTGGTTCCGTCCAGTAAGCGCGTCGCCCCGGCGTTGAAGACGCTGTTGACGGCGTACGGCCAATCGGCGGCCGAGAGAATGGGATTCTTTTCACTCCGAACGAAAAGAGCGTCGTATTCCTTTTGCCCCTGGCTCATGCAGTTTCTCCCGTTCCGGTTCTAGATTTGCAGCACTTGGTCGGCCAACTTGAGTTCTAAGAGCGCCATCAGGAACGCCAACGTCGACTCGGCCCCCTGGTTTTGGTTCACACGATCGGAATGAAGCCCGTCCCGACAGCCGCCGGTGGCAGGATCATAAAGCGGAAGTCGCAAGTCGTTGCGGCCCAGAAACCATTCAAACGTTCGCTGCGCGTCTTTCTGCCATTTCTTGTCCCCCGTGATGCGATAGGCATCCAGGTACGCGGAGATCATGGTCTGCGCTTCGATCGGCTGTTGATCGAAGCGCGCCCGCTCGCCTCCCCGGCGGTAGAATCCCGTGGACCCGATCGGAATGAAGTGGCTGTCGTTGGCCCCCTGGATGGAGCCCAGCCACGTAAGCGCCCGCAGCCCCGTTTCGATGTATTCGGGTTTTCCCAAAGCGGAACCCGAGACAAAGAGCGCCTGAGCGAGCGTGGCATTCGAGTACGTGAGAACGTCCTCAAACCACCGCCACTCCTCGGACGCGTTGCGTGTAAACATCTCCATCAGACGTCCGGCGAGCATCTCCTGCATCTGACGGGCTTCGCGGTCCCCCGCGTACCGTTTGAGATAATCGTGCAGCCCGAGAAGCGTGAAGGCCCACGAGCGCGGGCTCGTGCAATCTTTCATCGCCTTCAGAGCCGTGTTGAACAGTTGTCCTGCCAAAGCGGCCCGTTCGACATCCCGCGACCGGCCCGACATGCTCCCTAAGGCCCAGAGCGCGCGCCCATGGCTGTCGTCCGAACCCTTGTCTTCCGACCAGTGCCGGTCGAATCCGAGAAAGTTCCGAAAGCGGCCGATTTCGGAATTGTACGCGTACATCACGAAGGCCATATACCGAGCCGGAAGGTCTTCCGTTTCCAGGACTTCTTCTTCTTCCCCGAGATCCTCGAGAAGCACAGTAAGAATCAAGCCCCGGGTGTTGTCGTCGGTCGTATATCCCTCCCGATAGTTGGGGATGGTGTGAATCGCATGCTGAAAAAGGCCGGTTTCATCGGTGAGTCGATATAGATGCTTCAGAGACAACGGAGGCAATTCGGCGGGCCGCTGATCCAGCGTTCGGACCGTAAAGGGCTTCGGCCGCCGCAACCGGTGGTCGCGTACTTCTTCAAAGGTCTGCATGTATGCGGAAGCCACCTTCGGCCAGATCATCTCACGACCGAAGAGATACGCTCTCTTGCGAATGGCATGTCGGTCGGCTTCCGTCTCAAGAAGTTCAATCGCGCGACCTGCAATGGCTTTCGAGTCCCGAAAGGGAACCAAGACGCCCCGGCCCTCGGCAAGAAGTTCCTCGGCATACCAATACGGCGTGGAAATCACCGGCTTCCCGGCCGATACCGTATAGGCGAGCGTTCCCGAACAGATCTGCTCGCGGTTCAAATACGGCGTCACGTAGAGATCCGCAGCCCCGATGAACTCCACCAGTTCCTCGAGATCCACGAAGCGATTGTGGAAAACGACGTTCTGACTCACTCCCAGGTCCGCAGCCAGCCGCTCCAGTTTGAGACGATAAAGTTCCCCGTCCTGCTTGAGAACGTTCGGATGCGTCGCCCCTACCACGATGAAGACCAGGTTGGGAAACCGGGCCAGAATCGCCGGAAGCGCCTCGATCACGTATTCAATTCCCTTGCTGGGCGAGAGTAACCCGAATGTGAGAAGAACGGACTTCCCCTCCACGCCGAAGCGGTCCTTGTGAAAATTGGGATCCACGAACGAGACATCGGGCGTCCCGTGGTGGATCATCTGAATCCGGTTCGATGGGACAAGGTAGATCTCTTCGAGAAACTTCACGGCACGCTGGCTCATCACCACCAGCCGATCCGAGAGCTTCGTCAGTTCTTCCATCACTTTCTTCTGGTTCGGATCCGGATTCTCTAGAATCGTGTGAAGCGTCGTGACCACCGGCATCCGGAGCTCGCTTAGGAGCGCCAGAATGTGGCTTCCCGCCTTCCCCCCGTAGATCCCGTATTCATGTTGGACAGAAACGATGTCGACGTTGTTGATGTTCAGAAAATCCGCGGCTCGCCGATACGAAGAAAGATCGTCCTGCTCGATCTCAAAACGCACCCGGGAAGGATAGTCGTACCCGTCGTCCGTATCGTTCACGGGGGCGGCGAACACCTGAGTCTGGGGGAACTGCGTGGAAAGGGCTTCGCAGAGATCCGTGGTGAACGTCGCGATCCCGCATTGACGCGGAAGATAGTCGCCGATCACTGCGATCCGCTTGATCCCTGAGGTGCTCGGAGCTTCCGTCACACGCATCTTCTACGCCCTTGGGGGCCGAGATGCTAGGAGCAAAGCCCCCTATCGTTCCAACGGTAGCGAAACTTCCAACAAGGTCACGGCCCCGCGCGGCTGAAAACCACACGCTCCGACCACCGCCGGCAGGAGCAGCACGTCGCCGGTTCCGACGGCATATTGGGAGCCCTTGTATTCCACCTCACCGTCGCCGACGATGCACACCAACATACGCAGAACTCCCTCTGCACCGACCTTGAATGGTGATTCTCCACGGAGTCGCCACAAGCCAAAATTCTCACATAAGACGAGCCGCTCTCGAAGCGCCGGCTTTGTTTCTTCCACCACCGGCACCACAGGGACAACCGCACCTTGGGCAAAATCAATGCAGGCCATCGCCTGATCGACTTGCAGAGCGCGAGGCCGGCCCGTTTTGCCGTCGACACGGTCCCAGTCGTATAGGCGAAACGTGACATCGCTGTTTTCCTGTACCTCAAACACCACAACGTCGCCCAACGAGTGAACGGTCCCGGCTCTAATGAAAATGCCGTCGCCCGGTCTTGGCGTAAAGCTGGCCAGATGATCCGCAATCGCCCCGTTTTCCAGTGCCTGCCGAAGTCCGTCCGTAGTAGTCCCTGGATTCAAGCCCGCATAGATGCGACTTTCCGCGCCCGCTTCCATCACAACCCATGCTTCCGTCTTTCCAGTCTCGTTCGCGGGCAGCAGGTTCGTATCGGCATCCGTTGGATGCACCTGGACTGAAAGCATTTCACGTGCATCCAGGAACTTCAGCAACAGGGGAAATCGACGAAATCGTTGGGCTGACTTTCCCAGCATTTGCTCCGGAAACTGTTGAAGCAGTTGGCCGATCATCCTTCCTTTGAGCGGTCCATTGGCTACGCGACTTGAATGGTCATCGCGGTCGCTGAGCACCCACGCTTCACCGATCGGGCCGTCACTCGGTAGCGAGGCGTTGAGTATTTCGGCTAAACGCCGTCCACCCCAGAGCCGATATTCATAAATCGGTTCAAATCGCAGTGGATACAGAGGTGTTTGAATGGGGTCGATCCAGTACTCTTACGCTGATCACGGGCCAAAACAACGTCCCACCCATCCAGTTTGGCGTCCCCTGCGTGTAGCCAGTAGTACCCTGCGTGACCATATGTTCCGTTTGAGGGCGAAATCCGGTCTATGGGACGGAGGCGAAAGTGCGTCGACTGTGGGCAGCGGTCAGGCCCCCAGCGCCACAAGGATTTCCTCCGCTGTCATCACCCTCGCGAAACCCTTGCGCAGGTTCTTCAGTTCGTTCTCGTGCATCTCGGCATCGTCGGAGGCCGTCACGTCGGCTCCGAAAACCACGTGGAAGCCTCGCTCATAGGCCTGCCGAGCGGTCATACCACAACAGAAGTTCGTCAGCGTGCCGCTGATGATCACCGTGTCCCGACCAAGATTCTTCAGGACGGTCTCCAGCGGGGTGTCATAGAAGGCACCGTACGACGGCTTCAAAATCGTGATTTCTTCCGATCGCGGCTCAAGCGACGCCACGATCTTTCCCTCGCGGAACCAGGAGGAGTCGTGCGGAATGCGCGCGTACCGGTTCGGCATCAGGGACCCGGTGAGGGGCCGATCCAGAAACCGGTGGGTCGAACCAAACGCCGTGAAGATCACGGGAACGCCCAGGTTGCGGCAGGATTCCAGGAGTCGCGCGATCCGCGGGACAATCCGGGTGGCGGCGGGCACCCAGTAGGGCGTCCAATTGGGCTTCACGAATTCCTCCTGCATGTCGATGACCAAGAGGGCCGACCGACCCGGCATCACCGGGAACTCGCAGACGCCCCTTTCGTACGCATCCCGGGCAAGCGCGTGGACTTCTTCTTCGGAAAAGTGCCGTGAGTTCGTCATCGTCCAACTTCATTCCACGAGCGTCTTTCGTGTCAAGTGAAGATTCATGCGACCGGTCGTTGGCGGCGCAGACGTGGCCGACACTCACAATCCGTGATCTAATCGCGCCGTTGTGACACAGGACACCGTCAGGCTTGCCCCGCCACCGGCAACCGCGCGTGTGTTCTATGGGACCGCGCCGCAGCACTTCGCCGATCTTCGTCTTCCCGGAGGGAAGGGACCTTTTCCCGTGATGATGAACATCCATGGCGGCTTCTGGCGCAACAAATACGACCTCGCTGAAGCCGAGCACCTTTGCGCTTCAATCACAGAAAAAGGCTTTGCCACCTGGAACGTCGAATATCGGCGCGTGGGAGATCCAGGTGGTGGATGGCCAGGAACATTTGAAGACATTGCCGCCGCTTATCGACACATCGGCCAAGTGGCAAACCAATATCACTTCGATCTTCGCAAAGTGGTCGTCATGGGGTTCTCCGCAGGAGGACATCTGGCACTGTGCCTCGCGGCACATGAGCCTTCCGTGAAGCGCGTAATCTCGCTCGCCGGAGTGGTGGATCTGCGGGCTGCCTTCGACTTACATCTCTCCAAGGATGCCACAGCCGAATTCATGGGCGGGAAGCCCGATCAAGTGCCGGAACGCTATGTGAAAGCCGACCCGATGACACTTCCAATCGCACAGGCAAAGCAATGGCTCGTCCACGGCACCGAGGACGATGTAGTTCCCAACGACTTTAGCCGAAGATACGTCGAATCTAAGAAGATAAGGGGCGAGGACGTTCAACTGGTGGAAGTCTTGAAGTGTGGCCACTTTGAATTGATCGATCCGCACAGCGAGCCGTGGAAAGAAGTGCTGGCGGCGGTCGAAGCAGCCTAACTCGTCGTGATCGAAACCCTATTTTTGGGGCGGCAACCCTCGTTGACGCGTGCGTCTCTCATCGCGATTCCCCCACGGAAATCAAAGTTTGGCGTCCCCGACGGGATTCGTCGTCTATCCGTGTACGTGGTAGATCTGGTCCCATCCAAAACGCTAGTGGTCCACGTTCTATTTCTCGCCGTCTTTCGAGATCTGGCATAGCGTCTTGGTGGATGGATAACCCGATTGCCCGCCAGTACGGCTTCAACGCAACCGTTCGCCTGGCCGATTTCTCCGAAAGTCCTGCCCGCCATCTCGACGTTCTGAAACACGCAAGAACGGAGGAGATCTACGAAGTCGTTCTTGAAATTCAGATGGCCGGAACATGGAAAGAGCTGCAGAAGTTCCTGTCACGGGACGCGGACTGGAAGAGCGCGAAAACGGTGGTCGATTTTGGGTGCGGCCCCGGACATTTGATCGAGCGTCTTTGTTCAGTTTTCCCGGAAAAGACTTACGCCGGCGTGGACCGGAGCCCCGAGTTACTCGTTGCCGCTGCCGAGAGGTTGGGGTCATTTTCTAATTGCGCCCTCCATCAGCAAGATGTCTACGATTTTTCGGGGGGCCCGTTCAGTTACGCGATCGCTCGTGCGCTTCTGCAGCATCTCGATGATCACGATCGTTTTCTCGAGACCGCAAGGCGGGTGCTAGAGCGAGGAGGAGTTCTGCACGTCCTGGACGCATTGGACGAATACTGGCGCGAGGATCCTCCCGCACCGGTAATGAATCGCCTTCGGGAATCTCTTGGTTCCAAACAGGGGCAGGGCAATCAGAGGAAGGTCGAAGAGAGGCTCGTTGACTCGGCGTCGAATCACGGCTTTTCGGTGGTGAAAATCGAACACCTGAGAACCCTTTTCACCACCCCCGCCGAGGTTGAGATGTACGTTCGACATGCATTTTTAGGGCACGTGGTCGGGGCCCGCCTCTTTAAGCTGCCATGCGACCTCAAACAGGTTTTGTTCGAGCTCCTGGAATGGGCACGTCTTCCAAATGCGAGAGCAGAGTGGGGATTGGGAAGGACTCTTCTTCGGCTAACGTGAGTTTGGCGTCCCCCGCTTGTAGCCAGTAGTACCCTATGTGACCCTAAGTCTCGATCCCCAGGCAACGCCGCCGACCTTGTATTTTACTTAGCGATAAGTTAACATTGAGATTATGACCGTGTCGGAAATGGCCAAAATTATGGGTAGAAAGGGCGGGCTCACAAGGGCGAAACGGCTGCCGAGTGATCGTCGTCAGGAAATCGCCAGACTTGGAGTCAAAGCTCGGATGGAATCTCTACGACTCGCGAAACGGATCCAGAGCAACTTCGAACACTTGGACGCCATTCGAGAACTCCGTGGTGCCGAGTCGTGACGGGCTCCGATGAAAACTAGGCCCAAGAAGATATTGCGACGGAAAAGCCTCGCCGAATCGGTCGGGGAGCTCATCGAGGATGTGATGAAGCTGGGCTACTCCCCTACCCTTGTCGGTGGCATGGCTCTGGCACTGCTTGAATCGAACCGCGTAACAAAGGACTTTGATTTCCTGATCGAGGCGGACGCTCGGAAGAATAAGGAGTTGATGAAGGTCTTCTACAAGCACGGACTTGAGCTCGTCTCGAAGCTGGACGAGCGCGGCAACATCGTGCGTACGGTGGATAATGCGAATGTGGCCTATGCAAAGCTCAACATGGATCCACCGAAGAGCGCGCACTTTTTCAACCGCGATCTCGATCTGAGGGTCGATCTTCTATTCGACTTTCCGATCCCGGCAAGAGGCGTCGCTCAGCGAGCCCGAAGAAAGACCATCAAGTCTCACCCGTTCCTCATCGCTGACAAGAAAGACCTGATCACCATGAAGGAAATCGCGGTAAGAGACAGAAAGAATCCCGCTGATATGCAGGATTTGGAGTTCTTGCGAAGTCTCAAGGACTAGATTTGGCGTCCCCCGCGTGTAGCCAGGAGTACCCTATATGGCCACGAACATGGCGTTCTGACTTACGGCGCGGCTCGGGCGCACCGGAATCCAGTCGTTGAGGTCCGGGAACTCGGCGACAAGTTGGCCCTGGTCGGATTACGCAGACCATCGGTATTGGTCAACGACGAACCGCCTCGTACCAAACGGTTCACCCCGGAGAGGTTGGCGCAATTCGAGCACGGATCTCCGGCACCCGAGTACCAGTCGGCGGCATAGTAATCCAAGGTCCACTCCGCGAGGTTCCCGGCCAGGTCGAGCTGGTTCCATTTCCCGATGCCGGCCGGATACGATCCGACATCTCCTAGAGAGCACCCGGAGTAGCAGGCATAAGATGCATCGATCGGGGATCCCCACGGATAGAGCCGATCTTCCGCCCCACCCTTCGCGCCGTACTCCCACTCCGCTTCCGTGGGCAGACGTCCCTGGTCCCAAATGCAGAACGCGAAGGCTTCGTACCAAGTCACGCAATTGATCGGGCGGTTCTCGTTGGCCCCGACAGTATCGGTCCAGGTGTAGCCGCTGCACTTCAATGCCGTTATCAGATTCGCCGCGCCAGCTGGGAGCGAAGCGTTCCACCCGGCACTCCATCCGGACCCGACGATTTCCGGATTGGCTCCGGAATCCGTCGCGGGGGCCGCACCGGTATAGACTGCGACAAACGTACGGAACCGTCCCACGGTCACTTCAAAGTCATCAAGAACGAACCTGGCGATGGTGGCCGTATGCTGCGGCTTGGTGTCGGCAGCATAGCTTCCGTCGGCGTTGGGGGCCCCCATCGTGTAACTCCCAGCCGGGATCTCGTGAGACGAACAACAACTGGCGGAATTGCACATCAACCCTCCGACGCAGGACGGAATGGTGGGCGTCGGGGTTGGGGTTGGGGTTACGGTCGACGTCGGAGTTGCGGTCGGCGTCGGGGTAGCCGTTGCGCCCGCCGTCGGGGTCGGAGGTGGTGTTGGGGTGGGATCAGCAACGATAGGAGCGCTGCTGCTCGAGCAGCCGCAAAGAAAACCGATCACCAGAAGAGTCTGAATCGTTGCTAAAGTCCGAGAGACTCTCACCTTCCCTCCAATCGTGAAGGACCGACTTCATTCTCATCGTATCGGAATAAGAGTGGGATGGCTCCAGAACATTGGCAACGCCGTCCCTTCTGCGCAGCCAGCAGTGCCCTACGTGACCATGGTCCTTGAAAAAGGCCCTACTCTTCGCAAACTTCCCGCCGATGCCCGATCTTCACGATGTCGAACGCCCAGAGGGCAGAGGCCAGAACCTCGCTGTGCCGATGGAACTCGCGGAACGTCATTCGGGAAAGGTCGATGCGGAAACTCGCGGCATTCCCGGCCCATCTTAGTATCGGGAACGCTGAAATTCCAAGGTGCCTAGGTATACGTCGCCGTTCGCGGCGAAACAGACCCGTGATAAGGTAGCTGCCGTGCGTACGAGATTCGTAATCCTAGCGGTTTTCGGGCTCTGCACGATCCTAGCCTGCGCGAAGAAAGCAAGCCCGGAAGAATGCCAACAGGCGGTGGGCAATCTGAGCAAGCTTCTGGGCAAGTACGTCGTCAAGCAAATGAAGAAGAACATCAATCTGGAGTCGCCTGCCGCCGCTGACGCTCAAAAGGACATGGACGCACAGCTCAAGAGGATCGATGAGTCGACGGGCCTGGAAGGCGCGGATCCACGGAACTTTGAAGTCTGCGCGAAACAGAAGCGAACGCTCGTGATCTGTGTGTCCACCGCAAAGACTCTCGAGGAGACCATACAGGCCTGCGGGATGAAGCAATCAGGTAGCTCGGCTGATCTGACGGTCTCGTGGCCCGATTGACGGTCGTTCCTTTCGTTCGCTGGCGGGCCGAACCGGAGTTTCGGCTTTTTGGCACCGCGCAGCCGGCCGACTGACGACTAAAGTTTTGCCGTCCCCCGCGTGCAGCCAGTAGTACCCTATGTGACCAGAGACTCCTTCGAAAACGGTCCTTTCAAAACACACCCCGGGTTCCGAGGGGATTCCTCGAAACCCGGGGGCTGAGACTGGTGTCTCTCGCGATGTTCGCCTATTTGTGCTGCTGAGTGCCGTTCTGTTGCCCGCTTCCTGAGCCGGACGTCGCGCTTCCGCTGCCCGCGCCTGCGTCCACACCGTTCCGCTGGCCGCTCTGAACGGTCGTGTCACGCACGGCATCCCACCCCTGCCGTTGCCGGGTCTGGGCTTGCTCCTGCGTCTCTTCCCGTTGACGGGCCCGCTCGCGAACCTGCTCGCCGAACTTGTTCCGGGTCGCCGGATCCGCATTCTTCAGCTTCTTCGCTTCCTCCGACACCACCTCACCCAGGCCTGTCTTCGTACGCGCGGCCTTTTCGGTCCGGATGCGGGCTTTCTCCTGCACCGCCGATCCAGTCGCCTGATGCTCTTGGAGCCGATCCCGTTCGCGCACTTGATCCCGAGCCTGGTTCTTCTCCATGACGGCGTTTTCAAACGCCTTGACGTCCTCGGTGGTAGCCTGGACGACTTGATCGTCGGACGCCGCCCAAGAGGCGACCGGAGCCAACAAGAGAGCGCTTACCGCGATCCCGCTCCATAGATTTCGTTTTTTCATGACGTTCTTCCCTTTCTGTTCCGGAATCGGCTACGCCGCTCCCCGGAACGTGATGGTTACTTCCTTGGCCTTCAGAACCGTATCGTTACGGTCGAAAAGAAATATGCGGATGGTTTTTTTTCCCACCGAGGTCGCTCGAACGACGACCGGCAATCCACGGTTCTCGAACTCCGGCATCCAGGCCAAGCGCACCTCATGTGCCTTTTGGATTTCCGGATATTTCGTTGAAACGAAGGAAACCCCGTCCGGCAGTTCCACGGTCGCGTACGCGACGTTGCTGCCTTCGAGAGCCTCCACCTCCACCCGCACGAGGACCCGTTGATCCACCAGGGCCGTCAAAGACGACCGCGCGGGCCAGAAAAGAACCGAGAGCAAAAGAAGGCTGGCCGTCGAACTGGCCAATGCCCACATCTTCCAGCGGAAACCGACCGTCTTGGCTCGGGCTTCACGCACATGAGCCAGAACTCGCGTTTTCAAGAAGGGGGACGGTTCCAGAGGAACCTGCTCCGCCTGCCGGAAGAGTCCTTTTACTCGTTGTTCCATCTTGTCTGAGGGTTGATCCATCTGCTTTTCTTCCTTTGGGTAGACGGTCAGAGATCGTCTTTCCTTTCATCCCGGTCGTACGCCTCCACAAACAGCTGCCGGGCCCTGTAAATCCGAGAGGTTACGGCCTCCACGGAGATTTCGAGGATCTCGGCGGCTTCCCGGTACGAATGTCCCTGAAGATCCACGAGGAGCAAGACCAGACGGTCCTGCGGATCCATCCGCGCCAGCGTCCGCGTGATCTGGAGATGAACCTCCGGAGAATCCGAGGCCGCGGAAGGTTCTTCCAGAAGTGTTTCGGTTTTGCCGGAGGACCGGAGTCGGTCCCAAAAGAGGTTCTTGGAGATCTGAAACAGCCAGGAGTGAAATTTCGCTGGATCCTTCAGTTTCCCCAGACTCGTGAAGACCCGGACGAACGTGTCCTGGCAGAGATCCTCCGCGACGGTCGGATTTCCGGAAAGGTAGAAACAAAAGCGGTACAGACGTCCCTGGTAGCGATCGACGAGCTCCGAGAGCGCCGATTCGTCCCCTTTCCGGGCTCGCTCAACCAACGGTTCCAGAGGAGTCTCCGAGGAGTCGATCTTCATGGAAGGATGTTCCAGGACAGGCCTCCCAAAGCGATGAGCTGCCGATAGTTCTTGTCCTTGAGGTCGGCGGCGGTCAGCGTGGAATGATTGAGCGTCCCGGAGCCGGACACAAAAAGATCGAGGGAGGGGGTCAGAGAAAAAGAGAGACGAACCGTTCCGGTCCACCGCCGATCGTCCCGCGCCCGCCCGGTCGGCTGGGAGACGTTCGAGTAATTCAAAAACAGATAGCTGGAGTACCCTTCGATCTTCCATCTCGGAACAAATCGCCAGTGGAAATCGAATCCGGGGCCGAAGGAGGTGTTAGCAAGCGGCAAGGTTCCAGTGCTGAGAACCAGGTCACCCGTGGCGTCGCGGGCGGCGGAGAAGAGCACACCGAAGGAGGTGACGGAACCGGTGTACTTCCAGTGGATGTTCCCCGAGTGCGTGTCCCCGCTCAGGTAGTCATACAACGAAGAGCCCGCGAGGTTCCGCCGATAGGCATATCGGAGGCCGAACCTTCCTGAACCGAAATACCGGTCCGCCATAAAGGCGCCTCCCGGACCCCAAAGAAACGAACCGGTGTCGACCAAATCGTAGACGACGCCGGTCTGCATCTGCAGTCGCCAGATTCGGTTGTCCCAGATTCCAAGCAAAGAGAGCGCGTTGTCCACGAAGCGTGCGGAAGACTCGTCCCACACTTCGTTCCATGCGACGTCGTACGCCACCTGAACCCAGGAGTGAGAATTCAGGGGATGCTGGTAGCCGAAGCCGCTGAAAAAGGTCGCCACCGTTCGGCTGACCGGCCCATCCGCTTCCGCGTCCCCGAACACATTGGTGTTGTACCCGGCCGCCAGTTCCGAGAAGAGCCAGAACGGGATCTCCTTCGGCCATTTTCCATCCTCAATGTCGGCGATAAAACTCCGGGCCTCCTGTTGAAGCGCTCGGTCGGTGTCGGTGCGGGCCTCGGTGGCCAGGATACTCTGAAAAACCTCTCTGGCCTCGGACGGGCGTCCCAGATTCAAGAGGGCAAGGCCACGCAACGTGGTCGCATCGATGCCCGACCCAAGAGCGCGCGAGGCATCGAGTAAGGGAAAGACCTCCGCAAAATCCCCTTGGCGATACACCGCGATCGCCCGCTCGTCGAACGACTCTCTCAACGTATCTCGCTCGGCATCGGTTTCTCTGCGAAGCGGCTCCGACAACGATTGTGTCGATAAGGCTTCGAGAACCTCGCGAGCCGAATGTAACTTCTCCTGTTTCCGCAGGGCCTTCGTCAGATAAATCCGCGCGGGAACCGACAGAGGGCCGTTGAGAGCAACGACCTTCCGATATGAGATTTCCGCTCCCGCATAATCGCCCGCCATGAAACGGCTGTTCCCCAGATTGAACCAAAAAAGACCTCTGGACGGATCGCGCTCGACGAGTCTTTCGTACAAATGGACTGCCAGGGGATAATCCTTCTGCGTGAACGCCTGAAGGGCCATCTGAGCATCGTCGTTCGCTTGAAGTACATTCTGTTCTTGGGCGACGACAATCGTGGAATTCAGACCAAACAAAACCAGAAATATGATCGTCCACCAGCCCATTCCTCCCAGGTAGACGTGTGATCCCTGCATTTCCTTTCCCTGTTTTCTAACTTACTGGAATTCCACCGACTTTCATATTTGCGCGAGTCGGAAGTTGTGTTGTTAAGCCGAGCCCATAGTAGGATGCGGCCAAGATCGGAGAATTTTAATGGAACACTCGGGAAAAATACTCGTGTTGCTTACAGCAACGATGTTTCTCTTTGCCTCGAATACGTTCGCCGGGAGGGGGACCGGATGGCAAGGGAGCGGAGGCTGGGGTCCCGGAAGTCCCTATAGCCGGATGTATGATCCCAAGACCATCGATACGATCAGGGGAGAAGTCGTGTCGGTGGATCGGATAACACCGCTACGTGGAATGCACAAAGGGATTCATCTGATAATCAAGACTGATACCGGAACGGTGGTCGTCCACCTGGGTCCCGATTGGTATATCGAGCGTCAGGACATGAAAATCGAACTGAAAGATGTAGTCGAGGTCACGGGGTCACGCGTCGCAATCGAAGGAAAGAACGTGCTCATAGCCTCGGAGATCAAAAAGGGAACCGACGTCCTAACACTTCGGGATTCAAACGGATTCCCTGCGTGGGCGGGTTGGCGACGGAGATAGGGCGTTTTAGATCGTTGAATCAAGCCGGTTCGAATCCCCCGGGGGCGGCGTGTTCGAACTCGTTGAATTCTCTGCAGAAATATTTTGGCGTGCAGTTTGGGCCGAAATTCGAAGGTTTTTCAAGAGAAAGTACGGGGATGAGTGAGCAAAGCCCGCGCCATCCGCCTGCGGCGGCTTTCACGGGCTTTGCATGCCGGGGTGGCCGTGGCAGGCAACCGCCCCGCC
>JAZDDX010000042.1:0-30904 GCA_043809315.1 Pseudomonadota bacterium | reverse complement strand
GCCGACCAAGAACGGACCCGAATAGACCGTCCCCGTCGCGCAGGTCGGATCGGGCGGGATCTCGTTGTACCCGATATCCTCGTATCGGATCTGGAAACCGGCGGTCGCCGACATCGAAACCGATATCTTACCCGTGTAAGGATTCCGATTCTCGTTCAGCGGGTTGAGGGTCGGCGAACCCGGTAACCCGAAGATATAGGTGCCGGTCGTGACCGGGGACGCCCGGCCACTTTCGCACGCGATCGCCTTGACATGGACGGTTTCGTTCGGACCGCCGACCAGGAAGGGGCCCGAATAGACCGTCCCCGTCGAGCAGGTCGGGTCGGGTGTGACTTCGTTGTACCCTCTCTCCTCGTACCGGATCTGGAAACCAGACGTTGCCGACATCGAAACGGTCACTTTCTGTGTAAAGGGATTCTGATTGGCTGAACTGGGGCTCAGGAGAACGGGACTGGGCGCGCCGAACGTGTACGTCCCGGTCGCAACGGGAGAGGCCCGGTCGCTCACACAAGCAATCGCTTTGACGCGGACGGTTTCGCTCGGACCGCCGACCAAGAACGGACCCGAATAGACCGTCCCCGTCGCGCAGGTCGGATCGGGCGGGATCTCGTTGTACCCGATATCCTCGTATCGGATCTGGAAACCGGCGGTCGCCGACATCGAAACCGATATCTTTCCCGTGTAGGGGTTTCGATTCCCGTTCGGCGGATTGAGTGTCGGGGAACCCGGCGAACCGAAGGTGTACGTACCGGTTGTGATCGGGGATGCGCGGTCGTTTTCGCATGCGATCGCCTTCACGTGAACCGTTTCACTCGGGCCGCCCACCAGGAACGGCCCCGAATAGACCGTCCCCGTCGCGCAGGTCGGATCGGGCGTGACTTCGTTGTATCCTTTCTCTTCATACCGGATCTGCATGCCGGCGGGGCCGGAGATCGACACGGTAACTTTCTGTGTAAAGGAATTCTGATTGGCCGAACTGGGGCTCAGGAGAACGGAACTGGGCGCGCCGAACGTGTACGTCCCGGTCGCAACGGAGGAAACCCGACCCCCATCGCAAGCAACCGCTTTGACATGAACGGTTTCGCTCGGACCGCCCACCAGGAAGGGGCCCGAATAAACCGTTCCCGTCGCGCAGGTCGGATCGGGCGTGAATTGGTTGAACCCTCTCTCCTCGTACCGAACCTGAAACCCGGACGGACCGGAGATCGAAACTTGAATTCTTCCGGTGAACGGTATCTGGGTCAGCGCGTTGGGACTAATGAGAACGCCCGATGGCGTCGGCGTTGCAGTCGCAGTCTCAGTTGCCGTGGGTGTAGCCGTGGCACCAGAAAGGTTATTCCCCGGGCCTATCTTTGCCCCCTTGTCGTCACGCCCGCATGCTGAAAGAGCAAGGAGGGAAACCGCCGCCAGACACACCAGAATTCGTTTCATGTCTCCTGGTTAAGCAAACGGCATGCCTAATCATAACCACATAAAAACAAATACTTACACTGACACCATTCCCAAAATAGGCGAAACTCTGCTCAAGTGCTGCTCTGCGTTAGACTGGTCCGAGATACCGGATTACGAGAGCTTTTTCCGCCGGGCGTAGTCGTCGGCCTGATCCCGCTGGATCTTCTCGAGATCGAAGTACTTCGCTTCGGGCCGGGCGAGATACAAACCGCAAACCGACGCTGCCGGAGCGGCCTAAGGCTCCCATTTCATGGCCGGGTAAGTATCGGTCAGCTTCCAGATGGGCGTCGACGTTTGGTCGAAATCCCAACCGGAGAACGTACTCTGCATTACGAACTTGTATGTAGGGATCCCCTGTCCTCCCCCACAGGCGTTGCTGTACACGTTGCCGAGTTTCTCATCCCAAAATGAGGAGTAACAATCTGACCAGTAGGATGCTTTCCCCACGAGGCCGCCCACGTTGCCGTTGAGGGCCCCCACCTGGCCCGCGGCGTACGTTCGGTTGATGGCGCAGCCGCCGGCGGACTCGCCCACGACCCCGCCCGCGGCGATGTTCGCGGCGGAAACAACGGCTTGGGCGTAAGAATCCTGGATGACGGCGTTGCCCGTCTCTCCGGCCCAGCCTACCAGCCCGCCCGCCCGATCGTGAGCCGACGTGACTCGTCCCGTGGTGAATGAACGGTGGATGGCTCCGCTCTTCATCCTTCCGACCAACCCGCCCACATTGTCGTACCCGGAGACGTTGATGTTCGTAAGGCCCAAGTCCTTGATCTCCGCATAGAGGAAGCTGTTGGCCACGACGCCGAAGAGGCCGACGTTGCTCTGACCCGACTTGGAGATCGTGAGGTTCGAAAGGATCTTCTTGTTTCCGTCGAAGATGCCGCCGAAGGGAATGACTTCGTTCCCGATGGGGTTGATCGTTTCGCCCGCGAGGTCCAGGTCTTTCGTCAGCTTCAAGTACGCGTTCATGTTCGAGGCTTGGGCCAGGTTCCGCAGATGTGCAGGCGAGCAGATCAGAAAGGGATCGTTTTCGGCTGTACCCGAACCGTACCCGAAAGGACTGGCGCCGGGGTCACAGAAGGATCCTGAAGCTTTGAGTTGGGCCGTCATGACCTGGTCCTCTTCTCCGTCGTTGTACGAAATGCTGAGGTCGGCCGAGAAGCTTCCCTCCGCGTTGGGAGCCAGGGAAACGACTAATGTGCACTGGGTGCCGGGATCCAACTTCCCGTTCTTGGGGCAGGTTCCGCCGGTGCCGGGGAAGACCCCGCCTTTGAAGGCGAAGGGCGTGGCCGGCGAACTGGAATTCAGTTCCGTGGCTGCCGCGGCGCCCGCGTTCTGGATCGTGAGGGTCCGCTCGGAGACCTGGCCGACGAACCCCTCGCCGAAATCCACGATCTGGGCTGTTTCCAGGCGGGCCACGGGGCCGGGGGTACCCGTCGGAGTCGGGGTCGCCGTCGGATCGATGATGTTATTCCCCGGGCCGATCCTGGCCCCCTTCTCGTCGCGCCCGCAGGCCGAAAGGAGAACGAGAGAGATCATCGTCAAAGCGGTGAGAAATCGTTTCATGCCGATTGATTACGCAATCACCGTGCCTGACCTAAATCTAATGATTAAAACTAGTTAGACCTATTAAACTCCAAAGGACAGGCGAAAACCTGCACAATTACTGCTTTGCGTTAGGCGGTTCGCCGGGCGTAATCGTCGACCTGATCGCGTTGGATTTTCTCTAGATCGAAGTACTTCGCTTCGGGCCGGGCGAGATACAAACCGCAAACCGACGCCGCGGGGAACATCGCGTAGGTCTCCGTGAGCGACATCGACGTCCGCCGCTCCGCTTCGATCAGATCGAAGAGTTGTCGCTTCTCGGTATGATCCGGCATCGACGGGTAGCCATACGCCGGGCGCAACCCCTCCCACCCTTCAGATCCGAACCCCCAGAGCTCGTCCCGAACCTTCGCGTGCAACCACTCCGCAAACGCCTCGGCGAAACGATCGGCCAGGATCTTGCTCATGATCACGCCGTAATCGTCCTGCTTTTCCTCGAACTGCTGAATCCACCGTTCGATCCCGATCCCGGCCGTCGCCGTAAACCCACCGATGAAATCGGTTCGACCCGATTCCTTCGGGGCCACAAAATCGGCAACGCAGAGATTCGCCTCCCCCGGTCCCTTCTTCCGTTGATCGCGGTAGAAATAGAACCGTTCCAGAACCGAATCCGCCCGATCGTTCGCGTAAACCTCGATGTCGTCTCCCACGGAGTTCGCCGGAAAGATCCCGACCACACCGTTCGCCGTCACCCCTTTTTCGGTAACAATCCTGTCGATCATCGCACGTGCATCGGCAAGAAGCTTCCGTGCCTCCTCCCCCTTCACCGGATCATCCAGAATCGTCGGGTACTTCCCGTTGAGCCTCCAGGAGTGGAAGAAGAAGGTCCAGTCGATGTGCGAAACGAGTTGTTCGAGCGGATGGTTCTTGAACTCGGTGATTCCGGGGCGCCGAGGAGAAACGATCTTCGCGCTTGACCAGTCAGTCGACCAACGGTTCTTGCGGGCGACTTCGAGCGGGACATACTCGTAAGCCGACAAACCTGACGCGTGACTCTTTCGGATCTGCTCGTATCTCTCGTTCGTCTCTCGCAGAAACGATTCTCGCCGCTCCGGTGACAGGAGGTTCGCCGTTACAGATACGCTCTTGGAGGCATCTTTGACGTGGATGACCGGCTGGCTGAAGTTCGGCGCGATCTTGACCGCCGTGTGCGCCTCCGACGTCGTGGCGCCACCGATCAGAAGCGGCACCTTGAGACCCCTCCGCTCCATCTCCGTCGCCACCGCCGCCATCTCCTCGAGCGAAGGAGTAATGAGGCCGCTCAACCCGATCAGATCGACCTTCCTTTCTTCCGCTTCTTTCAGGATTCTTTCGGCGGGGACCATGACTCCGAGATCGATCACTTCGTAGTTGTTGCACCCCAAGACGACCGCCACGATATTCTTCCCGATGTCGTGAACATCCCCCTTGACCGTCGCCAGGAGGACCCTACCGGCGAACGAACTCCCCGCCGTCTTTTCTCTCTCGAGGTGCGGCGTGAGCGCGGCGACCGCCTTCTTCATCACACGGGCGCTCTTGATTACCTGAGGGAGAAACATCTTTCCCGCGGCGAAGAGCTCCCCGACCGCGTTCATCCCGGCCATGAGCGGACCTTCGATCACCTGAAGCGCTTTGGAACGGGCCTTCCTCGCCTCTTCCACATCTTCCTCAATATGGGAGTCGATCCCCTCGATCAGCGCATGCCGCAGCCGTTCCTCTACGGATGCTCCCCGCCACTGGGCCGTCGCGCGCTCCGCCTTCGGTTTCCCGTCCGTTTCGGTGGCGAGCGCCGTCATTCGGTCGGTCGCATCGGGACGCCGGTTGAGAACGAGATCTTCCGCGGCTTCGCGCAACTCCTTCGAGATGTCGTCGTAGATATCGAGCTGCGAGGGGTTGACGATCCCCATGTCCATCCCCGCCTCGATCGCGTGTTTTAAAAAAACCGTGTGGATCGCCCGACGGATGACCTCGTTCCCGCGGAACGCGAACGAGAGGTTGCTCACTCCGCCGCTCACCTTGGCCCCGGGGAGATGCTCCTTGATCCAGCGGACCGCCCGGATGTAGTCGACCGCGAACCCGTTGTGCGCTTCGATCCCGGTTCCGATCGCCAGAACATTCGGATCGAGGATCACGTCCTCCGCCGGAAACCCGGCCTCCTCCGTCAGGATCCGATAAGCGCGACCGCAGACCTCGATTTTGCGTTCAAACGTATCGGCCTGCCCCCGCTCGTCGAACGCCATGACGATCGCGGCGGCCCCGAACCTCCGGATCATCCGAGCACGGAGTTTGAACGTCTCCTCCCCTTCTTTGAGACTGATCGAGTTGACGACCCCTTTCCCTTGCACACACTTGAGTCCCGCTTCGATCACCGGCCATTTCGACGAGTCGATCACGATCGGCACCCGGGAGACGGACGGGTCGGAGGCGACGCAGTTCAGGAAGGTGCGCATCGCGCTTTCGGCGTCGATCATCGACTCGTCCATGCAGACGTCGATCATCTGCGCCCCGCCGTCGACCTGTTCACGCGCCACAGAAAGCGCCTCGTCGTATTTCTCCTCCCGGATCAAGGAAGCGAACTTCCGTGAGCCCATCACGTTCGTCCGCTCACCGATGTTCACGAAGTTGATCTCTCTCGTGACGGTGAGGGGCTCCAGGCCCGAAAGCTGGGTTTGCCGCTCGAGGATCGGGGGGACTCTCGGCTCCGCCGTGGAAGCCAGACGTGCCAATTTCCGGATGTGATCGGGAGTCGTTCCGCAGCAGCCGCCGATCACGTTCACGAGCTTTTGGTCCAGAAACTCCTTCGCGCATTCGGCCATTGAATCGGGGCTCTCGTCGTATGCCCCAAACCGGTTCGGGAGCCCCGCGTTCGGGTATGCCGTGACGTAGAGATCGGACGCGGCAGAGAGTTCCCGGAGGGCCGGAAGCATCTCTCTCGCCCCGAAGGAACAGTTGAGTCCCACCGAAAGAAGGTCGGCGTGCGCAATCGAAACCAGGAACGCCCGAAGCGTCTGACCTGAGAGCGTCCGGTAGCTCTGATCGGAGAGCGTGGCGGAGATCATGAGCGGAAGGCGCCGTTTCGTCCGCTCGAACGCTTCTTCCGCGCCGAAAAGGGCCGCCTTCGCGTTCAGCGTGTCGAAGATCGTCTCGATCAGGAGGAGGTCCGCACCCCCCTCGATCAACCCTCGGATCTGCTCCTCGTATGCAACGACCAGTTCGTCGAAGGTGACGGAGCGATACGAGGGATCATCCACGTTCGGAGAAATCGACGCCGTCTTGTTCGTCGGTCCGACTGATCCGGCCACGAAGCGCGGTTTCCGGTCCGTCGAGTACCGATCGGCCGCGCGACGGGCCAAGCGTGCAGACGATCGGTTCATTTCTTGCGCGAGATGCGAAAGACCGTAATCGGCCTGCGAAATCCGGTTCGCGTTGAATGTGTTCGTCTCGATGAGATCGGCCCCCGCCTCGAGATAGGAGACGTGGATCTGTTCGATCACGTCCGGATGGGTGAGAGAGAAGTGATCGTTGTTCCCTTTCAGGCCGCGGCTCTGGATCATCGTTCCCATCGCGCCGTCGAGAACGAGAACCCTCCTTTGTAGGAGTTCGGCGATCATCATGATGTTCGGAAGTTATTGTAGCTTCCGGACCACCCGAATGACAGAGGTAGCATCGTCGAGGATGAAGAAATGGAGGTGCCGCCATCCGTTCTTCAGGAGGTCCCGGCACTGGGCGACGGTCCACTCCTCCCCGATCTCATCCGCACGATCGGGATGCTTCGCCATTTCATCCGACAGCGCCTCCGGGAGGTCGACATGAAATTTCTTCGGCACCGCGGAGAGCTGCTTCGAGTTGTGCAGAATCTTGAGCGCCGGGACGATCGGCAGCAAAATCCCCGCTTCCCGGACCGCTCGGACGTAGGAATGGAAAATCCGGTTGTCGAAGAACATCTGCGTGACGACATACCCGGCTCCGTTTTCCGCTTTCTCCTTGAGATGGCCGATGTCGGTTTTGAGGTTCGGAGACTCGAAATGTTTCTCCGGATACCCGGCCACACCAATACAAAAATCGAGCGGCTGAGGGTTTAGGATCTCGTCGAGATACTCCCCCTTCCCTAAGCCCCGGATCTGACGAACCAGGTCGACCGAATGGACGTTGACCGACCGGTCCTTGGCGACCTCCTTTTTGTAGTTCGGCTCGTCCCCGCGAAGCGCCATGACGTTGTGGATCCCGAGGTAATGGAGTTCGATCAGCGCGTCTTCGGTCTCCTCCTTCGTGAATCCCCGGCAGAGAATGTGAGCGACCGTATCGATCGAGAACCGGTTCTGGATGACGCCGCAGATTCCGAGCGTTCCCGGGCGTTTACGCCGAACCTTCCGGTGGAGCGCCCCCGCAGTGTCTTCTTCGTACGTCGCCTCAGCCGGATGGCTGGTGACGTCGATGAACGCCGGTTGTAAGGGAACCAACTCCTCTACGATCCGGAGGATCTCCCCCGCATCGCTCCCACGAGAGGGGGGGATGATCTCAAAGCTGAATACCGGACCCGTTCCGGACTTGGTTAGGTGGTCGATGACCCGCATAGATGTGCGAAGGCTTCAAATGCTGCTCGTTGGCGTTCCCTTTGTCAACGCGGAATTGCCGATCAGGGGATCGGTTCGTCCGCTTCCACACCGTCCGGGATGAAGAGATCGATCCCCGCACGGACCTGATAAGCGCCGCTCCCATCGGCCCAATATTGCACGGTCAACTCCTTCCAGCCGTTGAATTCGGGGAGCTTCCACTCGCTCACCGCTTGATACGGCTTCCAAGGGGTCCAGCTCCCTCCGTTGTTCCACGAAACCCGGAAATACTCGGCCCCCACCGCTTTATGAAAAAGGCGCACGCGCGGATCCCGGAGGGGACGTTTTCCCCGTTCGATCAACGTGGTGTCATAACGGGCGGTGCGGTTCACAAGGACATTCTGTTTGGCGCCGTTGCGGAATCGGGATTCGAACGTTCCGAGGAGGTTCTTTCCGGAACGGGACATCGCACTCTCCAGGATCGTGACATGATGGATTCCGGGTGTGACCGGAGCGTGATACTGAACGGTTCGAGTCCCGCGATCGTAATGAATCGCAGCCACCGGCGGCTTCTTGCCGTCGTAGCGAAACGCTCCACGGACCGATTCCTCGTCCATTTCCGAGCTGAACCGAATGGTGATCTTTGCCGACCCGGCCGACACCACCGCTTCGTGGTAGGGGACCATCTCTTCAACCACCGGGGCGAGTTCTTTTTGCGCATTCTCCGGAACCAAGAGTTTCATCTCGTACGGATCGATCGACAGCCCGTTAATCCTTCCTTCGTGATCCAGCGTGAATCGTTCCTTCGGCTTCAGCACATTGATCAAAACGGCCTCTTTCGAAAAGTCGGTTGAAACCGCCCCAACCACCTTCACGACCTTGGACGAGGTGTTGAACGCCACGAGGACGGGCGTCTCCCGGTCATCCGGACTCCGTCGCGTAAAAAGAAGATACCCCGGACCACCCCCCTCTTGGAGAGCGCGTTGCACGATCCGATCGGAGGTCCAGAGCGCAGGATACTGTCGGCGAACGTTCATGTACCTCTGGATCTTCCGGTACGCAGGCGAGGTCATGTTGAAGTTATCGGGACCGGCCGGATTCGGCTTGACCGCGGCCGGCTGATTCTCCCAGGCGACGGACGCCATGAGGGATTCGCGCGCATGTCCGTCCAACCCGTTCCCGTAGGAGGAAAACCCCTGCTCGTCCCCTTGGAAGAAGAGCGGGATCCCCGGCCAGAAGGCGACGATTCCGGAGGCGAGCATCGCTTTGGCGAGACCGTCCTCCATCGTCGAAAGCCTCCGCTGGTCGTGGCTGCCGAAAAAGTTGAGCATCCGGTACCGCGTCTCCTTGTGCACCGGATCCCAGAGATCGTAGCTCAAGAAGTCGTCCCCCAAGACCCTTGACCCGAATGAAAGTGCCCCCGGTCTCCCGTCGAAAAGAGCCGGAACCATGAACCCCTTGTAAAAGACGTAGTTGATCCCGCCGTCCATGGCATGGATGTCGTCGATGAATTCCTTGTCGTTACGATAGTGTGCCGGGGTCTTCCCGCGACCGACCATCGTGGCCGTCCACGACCGCACACAGTAGGTCTCGCCGAAGATCAGGAAGTCCTTCTTCCCGAGCCGGGCCGCATGTTCCTTCAGCGCCGGAATCCACGCTTTGAAGAACCCCAATCCGACTTGCATCGGCGTATCGACCCGCAGACCGTCGATGTCGGTGGAGCTGATCAACGCCTTCGTCATCGCGATGATCTTCGCCTGAACTCGCGGGTGGTCGTTCCGGAGGTCGTTGAACCGGCCGTAGATGGCACCCAATTCGTTGTTCCAGGGATCCCGGTAATCGGTCAGATCCCCGTTGTGATGAAAGTCGCTTCCCCAATAGCTCCCCTTTCCGACATCGTGACGGACGAATCCGTCCCGCCCATAGACATCCGGATAGTGCCCTTCCGGTTGAAACGTGTTGTCGACATTGAAGTCGGCGTACGTCTCCTTCGGGTTCCGGGGCAGGAGACGATACTCCCCCTCGTGAATCCGGGACGGAGCCCGGCTTTTCTCGTACCCCTCGGCGTAATAAAGATAGCTCATGTGGTTCACGACCACGTCCACGAAGACGTACATCCCGCGAGCATGCGCCGCAGCGACCAGGGCGCGAAAGTCGGCCAAGGTTCCGAAACGGTCGTCGATCAGCGTGAAATCGAGGGGCCCGTATCCGTGGTACTCGTTCTCCAGATTCTGGAAGATCTGCGTGATCCAGATCGCCGTGAAGCCGAGCGATTTGATGTAATCGAGCTTCTCCGCCAGACCGCGGAAATCCCCCCCCTGCCGTTTTTGGAAGTTCGTGACGTCGTACCCTCCGTACTTCCCGTCGTTGTTGGTCGGATCGCCGTCCCGGAAGCGGTCGGTCATCACCTGATAGACCGCTTCCCGGCGCCAATCGTCTGAAGAGGGGTAATAAGGATGCCCCGGCCACCCTCCGTAATACTTCGACGGATCGCTCCCGTCCGGATTCAGGTTCACGTTCCAGGGGGCGTTTGCTTCCGTCCAGGGAGCGGCTCCCGCGGTCGACAGGGAGAGAACGATTCCGACGAACCAACCGTACCTCATGGGGGACGGACTTTACCCACAGACGGACGAAAAACCCAACCCTTAAAGGGGGTTCAGCCGATTGAACCGATCGGAGATCCCGAGCGACTAACTCTGCAAATGCTCAACAGTTCTTTTTTGGAGGTGTAGAGATGTCTCAAATGAAAAATGTTCCTTTTCCCCTTCTCCTTTCCATAGCCTTCCTTTCCATCCTTCCGTCCCGCTCGTTCGGCCAAGGGCCGGGGATGGGGATGGGAGGGATGGGTGCCGGACCGCCGGTGGACGAGATGAAGCAGCAGCTCAAGCTGACCGACGAGCAGGTGACCAAGATCCGCGCGATCCACAAAGAGCGCCGCGAGGCGAGTCAAGCCGCTTGCTTGAAAGCGATGAACGCACGGGAAGATCTCCGGGAGGCGATGCAATCGAGCGCGACCACCGACCAGCTCAAGAAAAAATTCGAAGAGGAACAAAAACTCAAGGAAGCGTGTACCAGAATTCATTTCGACGAGATCCTGACGGTACGGGATGTTCTCACCCCCGAACAACGCAAACAGTTCGGCGAGATGCATCCCGGACCGGGACAGGGCCGTTTCGGCGGACCGGGGATGGGTCGCCGTGGAAGGAGCGGTCTCGACCGCCCCGGGAGAGGTCGGCAGCCAAACAATGCCGACTGAGGAAGCCGGATCCGACTTCCCCCTCCTCTACGAACGATATCGAGGTTTGGTCCGGGGGGTCCTGTTCAAGCTCTGCGGTCCGTCCGATCTGGACGACCTCGTTCAGGAAGCCTTCCTCCGGATCTGGAAAGGGAGTCCCGGTTTCGATCGGCGGTCGGCTTTCCGGACCTGGGTCTATGCGATCGTAACGCATCTCGCGGCCGATCATTTTCGGAGGAAAGGTCGGCGACCGTCCCTAGCGGCGGTCGACCCCGATTCGCAACGCGGGACGGGAGGAGACGACGGCGCCGTCAACCGGGATTTGGTCCGGCGCGGACTTCTCCAGCTCTCGGAGGAACACCGGACGGCGCTGGTCCTCCATCTGTACGAAGGACTTTCCGTCGAGGAGATCTCGGAGGCGACCGCTTCCAAAGCCGGAACCGTGAAATCGCGGTTGCACTACGCGCGGCTCGCGATGGCGCAATTCCTGGAATCACAGGGGGTGAACGTATGACTTTGGATCAGTTCCTGAAAACGTTCGAGCCGCAAGCCCCCTCCCCGCCGCCGGATGAGGCGGAGCGGATCGCCCGCAGGATCGAACGGGACCGATGGTCCGTTCCCCGTTGGTTCACCTTCCGGCGTGCGGTTGCCGCCTTGGCCGCCGCTTCCGTGATGATCGTTTTCCTCTATTCCCGGATCGCGAACCAACCGACGGGAGACCCGCGCGAAGAGGCCCATCAGATCGTCACCGACTCCTTGAAACAGAAGGAGGTCTGGGGCGAGTCCGGGACCGATGTCGCCGGGTACGAGTACCTCGCCCTCGCGGAAACCGTCAGCCGGTAACCGAGCGGCTCACCAACCGCATTTCTGCCCGCGGTTCTGCTCGTCCAGCCATTCCCGGAGCGGCTGGAAGTAGTCGAGGATCGCCGTGGCATCCATCGCCCGCTCTCCGGTCAATTCCTGGAGAGCTTCCGGCCAGGGATGGCTTCTCCCCATCTCGAGCATCTTGATCAACTTCTTCCCCGCATCCTTGTTCCCATAAATCGAACAGCGGTGCAGCGGCCCCGTCCCCCCCACCGCCTTGCAGAGTGCGCGATGAAACTGGAACTGCATCACGTGGGCGAGGAAATAGCGCATGTACGGAACATTCGCGGCGATATGGAACTTCGCCCCCGGATCGAAATCGGCGTCGCTCCGTCCCTTCGGCGGCGCGACCCCTTGATATTTCCGCTTCAACTCCCACCACGCGCGGTTGTATTCGGCGGGTCGGACTTCCCCGGCGAAGACCTTCCATCGCCAGTTGTCGATCACGAGGCCGAACGGGAGAAACGCCACCTTGTCGAGCGCCGTCTTGAGCAGAACCCCGATGTCGGCATCGGCCGGCGGCACCTTCTTCAAAAGGCCGACTTTCACCAGATACTCCGGTGTGATCGAGAGGGCGATCGTATCGCCGATCCCCTCGTGGAATCCGTCGTTCGCTCCGTCCTCGAACAACGGGGAAAGGTTCTTGTACGCCCGCTGGTAGAAATTGTGCCCCAGCTCGTGGTGAACCGTCCGGAAATCGCCGTCGGCCGGCTCGATGCACATCTTGATCCGGAGATCGTCTTTCGAATCGATGTCCCAGGCGCTGGCGTGGCAGACGACCTCGCGATCGCGCGGCTTCCGGAACAGGGACCGATCCCAGAAGGTCGCAGGCAACGGATCGAACCCGAGGGAGGTGAAGAACCCCTCGCCGTACCGGACCATCTCCTGGGCACCGAGCTTCCGGCTCTTCAGGATCTTCGTGAGGTCATACCCCACGTTTCCCTTCGCCGGCCGGACGAGATCGTAGATATTGCTCCATTCCTGGGCCCACATATTCCCGAGGAGATGAGTCGGTATCGGCGCCCCATCCCGGACGATCTCTTTCCCGTATTTCTCGGCCAGCTTCCCGCGAACGTAACAATGGAGAGAGGCATAGAGCGGCCGCACTTGATCCCAGAGACGGTCCAGTTCGGTGGAAAACGCGGCCGGGGTCATATCGTAGTTCGACCGCCACATCGCGCCGGAGTCGCGGAACCCGAGCTCCCGCGCCCCTTCATTCGCCAGCTGGACAAAACGGGCGTATTTCGCCTTCATCGGCGTCCCGACGGCGTGCCACCCGTTCCACAACTCCGTAAGGCGTGCCGGATCCCGCACTTTGCCGAATTCATCCTCGATCTTCGTCAGGTCGAGACAGTCTTCCCCCGTCTTCCCCGGCGGACAGTAACGACCTTTTCCATACGTCCCTTCGAGCCAGGACGCGATTTCCGCAAGCTCCTTCTGCTTCGCCGGGTCTCGGGGTGCGACGAGCGAGGATCCGTTCCGCAAGAGATACAGCTTCCTCTTCAGATCGGCCGGAAGGTTTATCTTCTCGTATCGGCGGGCCGCCAACGCCAATTCGACCGTCGCGGCCAGAACCTGGCGGTTCGCCTCCGCCTCGATCGCTTCGGTATCGTCGGTGATGAAGTTCGACTTCACCCAAGCCGCGCGCTGCGATTTTGTCCAGAGATCGAGCAACCTCGTCTCCGCCGACTTTACGAACGCTTGGGCGTCGGACACCCTTGCAGGAGTCGGACTTGTTCCGACAGCCCACACGGGGAACGAGAGAAATGAAATAAGAAGGGGGAGTAAGAACGATCTTCGTGCCATCGGGAGCTCCTTTTCGACCCGGTAGAAATACCCGCTCCCGGGCCTTTTGGCATCTTCCGTTTCGATCGGGAGATCTATCCGGGTTTCCGAGCGAAAACCCGGACGCTCGCCACTTTTCCGGCGAGCTGTTCCGTCAGCTCGGGAGCGAGTTCCGACTCGAGAAGTTCGCGTAGCTGCGAAGAGCCGTAGACCAGCCGATCCCGGACCTTCACCTCCGTCAGCCCGGCGTTCTTAAGCCCGGCGATATAATCATGCTCGCTGATCGCGCCGGCGAGACAGGCGGAGTAGACCTGGCGCTCCTCGAGAAGCTCGCGGGGCATCTCTTCCGCCACGATGTCGGAGACGAGCATCGCCCCCCCCGGCTTCAAGACCCGGGCGATCTCCGCGAAGACCCTCCCCTTTTCCGGGGAGAGGTTGATTACGCAGTTCGAGATCACCCAATCGACGGTTCCGGACTCGACAGGAAGATTCTCGATGATCCCCTTCCGGACCTCGACGTTCGTCGCTCCGGCTTCCGCGACGTTCTTGCGCGCCCGCTCGATCATCGCGTCGGTCATGTCGACCCCGATCACGCGCCCCGTAGGACCCACCTTCTGGGATGCCAGGAGGAGATCGATCCCGGCCCCCGATCCGAGGTCCAAAACGATCTCTCCCGGCCGAACTTCCGTCATCGCTAGGGGATTTCCGCATCCGAACGAGTTCTCAACCGCATCCGTCGGAAGGGACGTAAGTTCGGTCGACGAGTACCCAGAACTCTTCGCCGCCACTCCTTTCGGGATCACCTCCCCGCCGCAACAGCCGCATCCCGGCTTCTTGAGTGCCTTCGTGTAATCCTCGCGGACATTCTTCCGCACCTGGTCCCGATCGATCGTCATCTTCTGCTCCTTCTCCTCAAGAAATCGCTCTTATCACCAAGACCAAGAGACAGCCAGTCCGCCCCCCCCGGGCGTGACCATCGGGGAGACCCCCGGGCGGCTCAAGATCACCCCTTCCCCGATCGCCGTTCCTCCAAGGATCGAGACCCAGGCAGAGGTCCAGCGGTGATAGTAGAGACCCAACGGAAGGCCGGCGGCGAGGTTGAATAGAAGGTTTACGGTATGGGAGAAGAGATCGCCGCTTTTCGTGTCGGGCAAGGTGCTCGGTTGGAGGATGAAGCCGACCAGCCCGATGGCGGACGCACTGGCTCCGAAATAGTAGTCCACGCGGTCTTTCGGATTGTCGATAAAAACGAGCGGGACAAGTTCCCCCGCGGTGATGGCACCCATGGCAATTCCCCACGAAACCTTCCACGTCGTCATGGGCCCGGGCTCGGAAGCTCGCACCAAAGTGGGGGCCACAAGGAGGAGTGCGGCCACCAGCAAACCGGCGAAACGTCGACCGACTCCACACCGCGAGATCACCTGTCTTTCCTATCGAAGCGGGTTTCCCGAAGCGAGAACATTCGGCAATCGGTCAGCCGTTTTCCCGCATAGACAACCTCCCTGACTCCGGTGTAGGACTGACTACGGCTCGGAACTCCGAATGATGATGCAAATGCAGAGACGTCCCAGGATCAAAACGAACCTTAAAACGACGGCAAAGCAAGTTCGACGCTTGATGTTCGAGGGACGTGTCCTGAACTTGAGTGAAGGAGGGGCTTTTCTCGAAACGAGAGAAAAGCTCATCGACGGACAAGAGGTTATCCTCTTCTTGAGCCTAGCGATTCGGGGACAAGAGAAACCGTGCATGGTCCAGGGGAAGGTCACCTGGTCCAACTACACGTCGACCAAAGGGGCGATCGGATGCGGCGTGGCGTTTTGCGATGTGGCCCCCGGCGCCGCACGCGTTCTGCGCGATTATGTTTCCCAGAACATGTCTCAGAAAGTCGAGGCGGTCGGAGCCACGACCGATGACAAGAAAGGGACCAAGCCTCCGACACGCGGCCAACTTCGCGGTTGATCGGTGAAACTCCTCCTCAAGGAACTCTCCCCTTCTCTCTGGAACGATCTCGAGAAGCTCTTCGGGCCTCGGGGGGCCTGCGGAGGATGCTCGTGCATGTCGTGGCGTCTCCCGAAGGGGGAGAAGTGGGCCGACGTCAAAGGAGAGATCAATCAACGAAGCTTTAAAAAATTGGTGCTCTCGAACAAAGCTCACGGGGCGATCGCCTACGCCGAGGAGGAACCGGTCGGCTGGGTTTCCTTCGACCGGCGTCGTGACTATGCGCGCCTCGACCGGGCGCCGAGCCTCGCCTGTGACGACGCCGATCGGGTCTGGTCGATCCCCTGTTTCTTCATCCGGAACGGCTTCCGCAACCAGGGAGTCGGTTCCGAGCTGCTCCGGTTCGCGCTGAGGTGCCTGAAACGACACGGCGCAAAGATCGTCGAAGGGTATCCGATCAAGCCGTACAAGTCCGGCGGCTCCATCCCGGCGGCTTTCGCATGGACCGGGACCCTCCCGATGTTCCAAAAAGCCGGTTTCAAACTGGCCGGGAACGGAACGAGCGCGAAGCTCCGGATGCGGCGCGCCCCGTAATCTCGCTTTTTGCCTTTCCCGAAACGTCGCTTATGATCCGCTCGCCATGGGGATCCTCGAGTTATCGCGCGCCCAATTCGCCGCAACAACTCTGTTTCACTTTCTCTTTGTTCCGCTGACCCTCGGTCTTTCCGTTCTCGTCGCGATCGCCGAGACTTACTGGGTCAAGACCCACGACGAAATCTATCTCCGAATGGCGAAGTTCTGGGGAAAGCTCTTCCTGATCAATTTCGCCCTCGGGGTTGTGACCGGGATCACGCTGGAATTCCAGTTCGGAACGAACTGGGCCCGCTATTCAGCCTATGTCGGCGACATTTTCGGCTCGCTCCTGGCGGTCGAAGCGACCGTTGCGTTCTTCCTGGAGTCGACCTTCCTCGGAGTCTGGATTTTCGGCTGGAAGAAAATCTCTCCCAAGCTCCACTGTGCCGCGATCTGGATTGTGGCGATCGCGTCGAATCTTTCAGCCTTCTGGATCCTCGCCGCCAACGCCTGGATGCAACACCCGGTCGGCTACGAGATCCGGAACGGGCGCGCCGAACTCGTGAACTTCCTTGACGTCATCACGCAGCGATGGGCTTTTCTGGAATTCTTCCACACGATCGGCGGCGCATACACGTTGGCCGGATTTTTCATGGTCGGGATCTCCGCCTGGCACCTTCTCCGCAAACAACACGTCGAGTTCTTCAGTCGCTCCTTCCGGCTCGGAATCCTCTTTTCGTTCCTGGCAAGCTTCTTCGTGGCCTTTCAGGGACACATGAGCGCGGAAAACCTCGCGAAGTTGCAACCGGCGAAACTGGCTGCTGCCGAGAGCCAATGGGAGACCGGGAAATCGGTTCCTCTCTATCTTCTCCGCTGGCCCGACACGAAGAACGAACGGAACGCGATCGAGGCGTTCCCGATTCCGGGAATGCTGAGCATTCTCGCGAACTACGATCCTTCCTCCGAGGTGAAGGGGCTCAAAACCTGGCCGAAGGAAGACCGTCCCCCGGTTCTCGTATCGTTCTTGAGCTTCCGGATGATGGTCGGACTCGGAACGCTCTTCCTGGTCCTGACCCTCTACGGCTTCCTTCGGCGGAACCGGATCCTCGCCGACCTCGACGGAAACCGTCGATTCCTTCGGATCATGGTTTTTGCCATCCCCCTTCCGTACCTCGCGATCGAACTCGGATGGGTCCTGACGGAAGTGGGCCGGCAACCCTGGATCGTGTACGGGCTGATGAAGACGAAAGACGCGGTATCGACCAACATCTCGGCCTCGCAGGTGGCCGTTTCGCTCGGGGCGTTCGTCGTCGTCTACGCGCTCTTGGGAATCATCGATTTCTATCTCCTGGCCAAATACGCCCGCAAGGGGCCGGCTTCGGAATAAGGGGGATCACGTCATGCTGGAAACCATCTGGTTCGTTCTTTGGGGTCTTCTCTGGGCGATCTACTTCGCTCTCGACGGATACGACCTCGGAATCGGGATGCTCCTCCCGTTCCTGGGAAAGGATCACGACGAGCGCCGAGTGATGATCAACGCGATGGGGCCGTTCTGGGACGGGAACGAGGTCTGGCTCATCACCGCCGGCGGCGTCACGTTCGCGGCATTTCCGGGGACGTATGCGACGATGTTCAGCTCGCTCTACACGCCCCTCATGCTGATCCTCTTCGCGCTGATCTTTCGCGGCATCTCGTTCGAGTTCCGGGGCAAAGTGGACCACCCCTCGTGGATCAAACTCTGGGACACCTGTCTGACGATCGGGAGTTTCATTCCCGCGTTGCTGTTTGGCGTCGCCTTCGCGAACATCTTCGCGGGGCTGCCCCTCGATCGGGACGGAATGCTGCACGGAAATCTCCTCACGCTCTTGAACCCCTACGGTTTGGTCGGAGGGGTGCTGTTCGTTCTTCTCTTTCTCGTTCACGGTTCGCTTATGCTCGGAATCATGTCGGAAGGGTCGATCCACCGGCGCGCGCGAAAGGCGATGCGGGTGCTCTGGCCGATCCTTCTCGGAGTGGCGATTTATTTCCTGATCGCCACCTATTTTGCGACCCCTCTCTACGAGAACTATTTCCGCCATCCGTGGCTGTTCGTGATCCCGCTGGCGGCCGTGGTCGGTTTGATTCAAATCCGGATGAAAGCCGACCGGGAGTCGCTCTGGCCGTCGTTCGCGGCATCGGCCGTGACGATCCTGAGCACGACCCTCTTCGGCGTCGCGGGGATCTACCCGAACCTTCTTCCGTCGAGCCTCGATCCCGTAGCAAGCCGGACCGCGTTCAACACGTCGTCGAGTCCGCTGACCCTGAAGATCATGCTCGCTGTGGCATTGATCACGATACCGGCCGTCATCGCGTACCAGACCTGGGTACACGTGAAGTTCTCGACCAAGACGCGTCTCGCCGACCTCATCGACGGTGAATCGTACTGACAAGAAACAAAAGACCGACCAGCACGCCGGCGACCACGTCAACGGCATAGTGCGCCCGGAGATAGAGAACCGCTGGAACCATCAGAAGCGTGATCGTGAGCATCGCCGGAAAGAGGCGCGGGGCGAACTGCCGGGCGCAGAAAGTCTGAACCACGGCCACGGCAAGGTGGGAAGACGGGAACGCCCCCGTCGGGACCTCGACGTTCCCGGTGAAGAAATAGAGGATCTGGTTGAAGAAAAGACCCGGGGCCAGCGCGGGCCCCGTTCCCGGAGAAAACCAATAGAACGGCCCGACTACCGGGAAGATCCAGAAGATCGCATAGCAGGCGAAGAAACAGCGAGCGGTCAGAACAATAATTCGTTCCGCCTGCTCGTATCCCCGAGTGAAGAGAACCGTAAGCAAAAGGACTGGGGTGAAACAGTAGTAAGCGAAGTAGGCGAACGAGAAGATCTCCCCCGCCACCGCCGAGGGAACAGCCGGAGCCAGCGAGAGAGAAGGCTGAAAGCCGAAGATCGCCTGATCGATCGCCGCGATCGGAGCGTCGAACGATCCCTGATAGAGAACCGGCCAGATCGTCGCCGTCTGGCGATAAAAGAATAGAAACAGCAGCGGCGCATGCATCAAGCGGAGAAATCTTAGAGCTTTGTTCGTCGTCCGTTGCGAAGCCCAACACAAACAAGCAACGCCTCCGACCACCAAGACATTCAGTAGAACCTGAAGCGCGCAACCCTGGGCCCCCGCAATTGCGCCCAACGAAAGTGGCACCGATGTGCCGATCGCGTACGCGACTACAAGTCGGTCCGGCTCGCGCCAGAGCCCAAGCGGTTCAGAGCCAGCCATGCGCTCGATACCAAGCGACGGTCCGGCAGAGTGCTTCGGAAAGGGGGGTGGCGCTCTTCCACCCGAGATCCCGTTCCGCTTTTTCCGGACTGCAGACCCAGGCGGGGGCGAGCATTTCGATCACCTTCTGCCCCCCGAAAATCTCCGCCCTCCCCTTCCCGCGGGCAACGACATCTGCAACAACCCCGGCCAGTCGACCGGCAAAATCGGGAATTCGGAGAACCCGCCCCCGCACGCCGAGTGCCTCGGCGATTCTCATCCCGAGTTCCCCCCAACCGACTGCCTCGGGTCCCGAAATGAAGTAGATCTGGCCTTGCGCCTTCGGCGTTTCCGCCGCGCGAACGATCCCGTCGGCGAGATCCGGACCAAAGATCAACGAGTAGTGACGCTCGCGCCGGCCCAACACCGGAAGCCATCCGCGCCGGGCGATCCGAAAGTACGTGTAGAGATCCTTTTCCCTCGGACCGAAAACAACCGGCGGACGGACGATCGTCCACGGAAGATTCTTGAAAGAGCGAACCACCTCCTCGCCGGCCAGCTTGCTCTCGCCATACCAGCTGACCGGTCTGGGTGATGCCTCCTCCGTGACTGGAACCGATCCCCCCGGACTCGGGCCGGCGGCTGCAAGGCTCGAGACGTAGACGAACCGTTCGAGCGAAGGCGCATACCGAGCCGCGGCTTCCGCGAGATTGCGCGTCCCCTCGGCATTCACGCGGAAGAGATCGTCGCGGTGAAGCCCTTTGAGCGCACCGGCCAGATGATAAATCCTCGTGCAGCCCGCAACCGCTGCTTGGAGGGTCTCCGGTTGATTGAGATCGCCGCGAACGACTTCGACGTCGATTCCGGTGAGGTTTTGGAGAGGGCTTTCCGGTCGCGCCAGAATCCGGACGCTCGACCCGGACGTGATCAAGCGCTCGCACAGATGGGAGCCGATGAAGCCGTGCCCTCCCGTGACGAGCGTCTTCACCGCTCAGATTCCCCGCTCGTAGACGCGGAACACTTTCGTCCGCCGGGCGTTCACGTCCCGGAGCGCTCGCAACATCGCCTCGTTGTCCTCCAGGATCCAACCCACTTCCGCTCCTCTGTACCCGAGCCGTCTCCCGTTCTCGATGGTTCGATGGATGAAAAGAGCGTGCAGCCCCAGACGCCGGTACTTGGGGAGGATTCCGAGCGCCATCACGCGGACGCGATCGCATCTTTGAACCTTGATCTTCCAGAGGATCCGTAGGAGACCGGTCGGAAAGAGCTTCCCCTTCGCGAGCTTCAAAGCCTCGTTGGCATCCGGTATGGCGATCGAGATCCCGACCGGTTCTCCGTCGACCTCGCCGACATACGCGAAGCACGGATCGACCAGAGGCTTGAGTTCCTTGGCGATCGCCACAAGTTCGCGATCGGTCCAAGGGACGAACCCCCAGTTCTTCGCCCACGATTCGTTGTAGCAGCGCCGCACGAACTCTAATTCTTCGTTCCATTTCCGGAGATCAATCGGGCGTAGGACACAGGTCCCCCGCTCCTTCAGCTTCGCCACAGCGGCATCGAGCTGGCGAAAGGACCCGTCCGACATCACTTCCAACGCATAGAGATCTTTCGCCTTCCGGAATCCACACGCTTCGAACTGGGTCGCGTAGTACGCGGGGTTGTACGGCATCATCACGACCGGGTCGTCGTCGTACCCTTCGATCAGAGCCCCCACGACGTCGTTCGTCGTGAAGTTGGTCGGGCCGCGCATCCTCGCCCGCCCCTCGCCACGGAGCCAGTTTGCCGCGGCATCGAACAACGCTCGCGAAACCGCCGGATCGTTCTCCGCTTCGTAGAGACCAAAAAAGCCGACATCACGATCTTCGGGATGGAACTCGCCGTACCGATCGTTCCGGATCGCCGCGATCGTCCCGACCGTCTTCCCGTTCCGCCGAGCAAGGAACAGCTGGATCCGCGCGTACTCGAAGACCGGATTTTTCTTCGGATCGAGAAACGCCCGACGCTCGCTAAAAAGCGGCGGAACCCAGTGGGGATAGTCCCGATAAAGTGCGAACGGAAACCGGATGAACTCCTCGACCTCCGCCGATCTCGAAACAGGCTGGATGGTGACGCCGTCGGCCACGGAGTTTACTGAATGACGCCGAACTTGCGCCCCGCCTGTGCGAACTTGTCCAGAGCCATGGAGAGCTGATCGCGAGTGTGTCCGGCAGTAACCGAGATCCGGATCAGCGACCGGTTCGGGGGGACCGCGGGGGGAGGAACCGGGTTCACGAAGATCCCCTGGTCGTGCAACCAGCGCCAGACCTGAAAGCAGACTTCCATCTCCCCGACAACGACCGGAATGATCGGGGTTTCCGAAGTGCCGGTGTCGAATCCGAGGGAGACGAGCCCCTGTTTCATGAAACGGGCGTTCTCCCAGAGCCTCTCAAGCCGTTCCGGCTCGTCCCTCATGATGTCGAGGGCGGCCAAAACCGCGGCTACGCTCGCGGGAGACGCCGAAGCGGAGAAGATAAACGGGCGGGAGTGATGCATCAGGTAGTTGATCACCCGCTCGCTGGCGGCGATGAATCCTCCGATTGCGGCAAGTGATTTCGAGAATGTCCCCATGATCAGGTCGACCGAATCGGTCAGCCCGAAATGGGCGGCGGTCCCTGCACCCCCGGGGCCCATCACGCCGATCCCGTGGGCGTCGTCGACCATCACCCGGGCCCCGTACTTCTTGGAAACCCGCACGAGTTCGGGAAGGCGGCAGATATCCCCTTCCATCGAGAAAACGCCGTCGGTCACGACCAGTTTGTTCGCATCCGACGGAATCTCGGCCAGCCGGCGCTCCAGATCCTCGATGTTGTTGTGCTCGAACCGCACCATCGTCCCCGCCGACTGCGTCGCACCGTCGACGATCGAGGCGTGGTTGAACTTATCGGAAACGATGTACTCCCCCCGTTGAACGAGACAGGCGATGACGCCGGTGTTGGTCTGGAAGCCGGTCGGATAGACGAGCGCCGCCTCTTTTCCGACCAACTCCGCGAGCCGCCGTTCCAGCTCCAGATGGATCGGAAGCGTTCCGTTCAAAAATCGCGATCCTGCGCAACCGGTCCCGTATTTCCGAACCGCCTCCATCGCCTTCTCTTTGACTTTGGGATGGGTGGTCAGCTCCAGATAGGCGTTTGAGCCGAGCATCAGCATCTTCCGGCCATCCACGGTGACCGCGGTGTCCTGTCCGCTCTCAATGACGCGAAAATACGGGTACATCCCGAGCAGTTTGATCTCGTCCGCCTTTGTGAAGCGGCTACACTTTTCGAAGAGGTCTGCGTTCGGCTGTTGTGGCGTCGGCATCTGCATCACTTCAAAACCGGAGTAATTTCCATCTGATATTACAGTTCCTACCGCTCGGCAAGGAACTCGGAACTGGGCCTAAGTCCAGGAAACATTGATCGAGATCATTCGTTGCTGGCGGATTCTGCCATAATTGCTAAGGATCACTCGAGGTAGGAGGCTTTTTCGATGGCACTAAAGATAACCGAAGATTGCAGCGCTTGCGGGGCTTGCGTCCCGGAATGTCCGACCGAATCGATCACGGAAGGGGACGTTTACGTGATCAATCCCGCGACCTGTAACGAATGCACGGATCAGCCGGACGGCTCCCACTGCGTCTCGGTCTGCCCGGTCGAAGCGATCAAGAAAGAGTAACGGCCGAACTCGGCCGCTTCGTCACTTCTTCAGCGACGCACAGTCGATGACGAAGCGGTATCGGACATCCCCCCGGATCATCCGCTCGTACGCCTCGTTCACCTTGGAAACCGGGATCGTCTCGATCTCGGAACCGATTCCGTGCTCTCCGCAGAAATCGAGCATCTCCTGCGTCTCGCGAATCCCGCCGATCAACGAACCGGTCAAATTCCGGCGGCGGCCGATCAGGCTGAACGCGTGAACCGACGGGGCCTTCGGCGGAACTCCTAAGAGCACCATCGATCCGTCCCGACGGAGCAGGTTCAAGTACTGGTTCCAATCGATGTCGACCGAGACCGTGTTGAGGATCAGGTCGAACGATCCGGTCAGTTTCTTGAACGTCTGCGGATCGGAGGTCGCGTAGTACTCGCTCGCGCCGAGCCGCATCCCGTCCTCCTTCTTCTTGAGCGACTGACTCAAGACCGTGATCTCGGCCCCCATCGCTCTTCCGAGTTTGACCCCCATGTGACCGAGCCCGCCTAAACCCACCACGGCAACCCGTTTCCCCGACCCCGCGTTCCAATGCCGGAGAGGCGAATAGGTCGTGATCCCGGCACAGAGCAACGGGGCGGCCACATCCAGAGAGAGCGACTCCGGAATCCGGAGAACGAAGTTCTCGTCGACCGTGATCTGGGTCGAATACCCGCCGAACGTCGGTGTTTTCCCGTCGCGCTCGCGGCTGTTGTAGGTGAAGGATGGGCTGTGCTGGCAGAACTGCTCGAGCCCTTCACGGCAATCCGGGCAATCCCGGCACGAATCGACCATGCACCCGACGCCGACCTTGTCGCCGACTTTGAAACGGCTCACCTTCGAACCGACCCGCGTCACTACCCCGGCGATCTCGTGTCCGGGAACCATCGGGAAAATCGACCCCCCCCACTCGTCCCGCGCCTGATGGATGTCGGAATGGCAGATCCCGCAATAGTGGATCTCGATTAGGAGATCGTTCGGGCCTGGTTCGCGCCTTTCGAATTCGAACGGTCCCAGGGGGGCCTTGGGTCCAGTCGTCGCGTACGCTTGGGTCGGCAGCATGTTGAATCCTCCGTGGATCGGGACAATACTCATTCGCGATTCCGATTCAAGATGGTATCCTTCCTTTTATGAAGAGCCTCCCGATCGTTCTCCTGCTCTCTTTCCTCTTGATCACCCCCGCAAATGCCCAAGAAGTGACGGTTCAGCCGACCAACGCCCAAACCAACGCCTCTCGACGGGGGTTCTTCCTGGGCCTCGGCCTCGGCGGAGGGGGGATCAGTTTCCTGTCGTCCACCGATTCGATGTCGAAGGGGGCCGGCATCGGAAGCCTGCGGATCGGCGGAGGGATCAACGACAAGCTGCTCCTGATGGGAGAGAGTTTCGCCGCCGTCACAAGCTGGGGGGGTACGGACTATCTTTCCGTCAGCAGTTTCTGTTTATCCGCCCAGTACTTCTTCATGGAGGGCTTTTACGGCCGTTCCGGCCTCGGGATGGCGGTATCCCGACTGGACACCAACATGGGCGGGGTCGGCGTCTCGATGGAGTCGAAAGTCGGTTTCTCGATGCTGGCCGCGACCGGATACGAATTCCGTCTCGTTAAGTTCTTCGCCCTCGCCCCCGAGATCGAAGCGAATTATGCCCGGGTCAACGGCGAAAACGTCCTGAGCTACGGGATCCAGTTGGCCGCGCTGTTCTATCTTTAATCGGTCTTCTTGCAGGCTCGATAGATGTACGCAAGCAACGCCGCGAAGAGCACCAAGCCCAGTACATTCCCGAACGGTCCCTCGTTCGGAAGCCCCGGAAGAAGCGAGGAGGCGCGCTCTTCCCCGACAACAATGATCACGAAGGCCGAAGCGATCCCAGCCAGCCCTCCCCCGGCGATCAGGCCGCTCGCCACGAGATTCCCCTTCTCTTCCCGTGCGTGCATCTCTTTTTCGCTCCGGCTCGATTTCTTGAGGAACCAGACCACAAGGGCGCCGAGGAAGATCGGCGTGTTGAGTTCCAGCGGAAGGTACATTCCGAGAGCGAAGGCAAGCGCGCTCACCCCCGTGAATGCGACGATCAATGAAATCAGCGCCCCAAGGCCGTAGAAAAACCACGGCGCGCTTCCCGCGCTGAAAAAGCTCCGCACGACGGCAGCCATGGCGTTCGCCTGCGGCGCCGGCATCGGGTTCGGATGGGTCGCGTCCGCGGCGTACCCGTGCGTCTTGGCGAGGAGGAGGATCACGCATCCCGTGGTCAGCGCCGCAAGAACCGCACCGATCAAACTCCAAACCTGAACCTTTTTCGGCGTCGCTCCGGTCCAGTGCGCGATCTTGAACTCCGTCACGAGCGTCCCCGACATCGACAGAGAGGTGCAGATCACGCCACCGATCAGGATGGCGGCCAACATCCCCGCTTCTCCCGTCAACCCCATTTTTACGAGAACAAGACCGGTGATGATGAGGGAGGTGGCGGTCATCCCGCTCACCGGCGTCACGCTGATCATCGCGATCGCCCAGGCCGAAACCGCTGAGAACAGGAACGACATGACAAGAACGATCAACAGAGAGGCGATGCTCAGACGGGTCGCTCCCGGCTGATCGAGCAGGACGCTGAAGCGATAATAGAGAAAGACGAGCGCCGCGACTCCGACGAACATCAGGAGCACCTTTCCCATGTCGAGGTCGAGATCGGTCCGGCGACTTGTTTCTCCGCCGCGTTTGGCGCTTAAGAGCCCCCGCATCCCCTTCGTCAGGGCGTCATAAATCACCTTCCGGAGCTTGAAGATGCTGATCAACCCGGCGGCGAAGATCCCGCCGATCCCGATGTGCCGGATGTAACCGCGAAAGATGGCGTGCGCGTCCATGTCGCGAATTACATCGACCGCCGGAAGTGTAATTCCGCCCAGAGCGAGCGGGTACCGAAGAAGATCGGCAACCAACGGAAAGAGGGGAACAAAGATCCACCAGGAGAGGATCGCCCCGCCCAGGATGATCGTCGCGTACTCGAGACCGATGATCATCCCGAGCCCCGCCATCGCGCCCGAAGCGGTCATGCTGAAGATCAATTTCGTGTTCTTCGTGACCGGCTCCAGAAAACCGACGAGAGAGGTCGTCACCACCTCCCGCCACACCTTCAGGATGTAGAGCAAACCGTCGAAGATGAACCCGAAGATCCCCCAGTAGGCGAGCGTCCGCGCTTGCGCCCCGCCGGTCTCGCCGGCGACGAGCGTCCGGATGATCGCCGTCCCTTCCGGAAACGGGAGCTTCCCGTGCATGTCGGAGACGAAATATCGCCGGAACGGAATCAAAAAGAGGATCCCGAGCCAGGTTCCCAAGAGTGAGATCAGGAAGATCTGGAGAAAGCTCGTGTACTGCTCGACGCCGAGAATCCAGAGGGCAGGCAGGGTGAAGATCGTCCCACCGACCGCGCCGGAGGCGGTCGCTCCGATTGCCATGATGTTGACGTTCTCGAGAAGCGTGCTCTTTCGCGGAAAGAGCGCCGAAAGGCCGACCGAGATGATGACGATCGGGATCGCGGTCTCGAACCCCTGCCCCGTCTTGAGGGCGATGAACCCGGCCGCCGCGGAGAAGATCACCGTCATCACCAAGCCGGTGACGATGGTGCGGAGGCTCACCTCCCGGACCGTTTCTTCGTCCCGGACCATCGGGACGTAGGTTTCCCCCGGGTTCAGGGGACGGAACGCGTTTTCAGGCAGCGTTCGGGGACATTCATCGGCTTCCTTCATAGAGTGAACTGCCCTTCCTTCATGATGACACGGCCGTCGACGGTGATCGTCGGGTTCCTCATGACTCCGTCGTTGTGGGCCTTGCTGGAATAATCGGCACCGGTCTGATCCGGATACGGATCCCCGAGGGCGATATGAACTCCGGGAAACTTCTCATCTTGGAGAAGATTCCCGATCAGCTTCTTGAGCCCAATGTTCGTACCGATCGCGAACTCGCCGACCCGCATCGAGTTCTCATCGGTGTGGAACGTGTACTTCTCGAACTCCTTCTTGAGGGCGTCGTTCGCACATGAGACGCTTCCCGCGACGGCGCGACCGTCCTTCAACTCATACCGAAGCGGTGTCTTCCCGAGGTCGCCGTATTTTTCGGTAAAGAAATCTCCCAGGCAGCCGTCGATCACGACGGGGCCGTCGGCCGTAACGGGGGAGGTGAAAACCTCCCCGTCCGGAAGGTTCGTCCACTTCTCTTTTGTGACCCGCCCATCGGCGACGATCCATTTTCGTTTCGGACTGAACTTCGCCGTCACGTCGGTCCCGTTCTTCGTGGTGACGCGGATTTCCGCCGCCTTCGAAACGATGTCATAGACTTTCTTTGAAATCTCCTGGATCACCCTGTAGTCCGACGCCATCCCTTGGCTCATCATCTCTTCCGTGAACCCAGGCATGTGACCGTGACGGACGTGGTTCTTCTCGACGACGAGGAGCATCGGCTTCCGGAAACTCGCCAGCTCCCCCGATTTTCCGGCGGCGATGTAGAAGCTCACCTGTGCTTTCGCGAGGGCTTCCCCGATCTGCGCAGGGAACTTGATGGGGTTCACTCCGTCGGTGGGCCGAGGGCCGTACTCCTCCATCACGAACAGAGTGACTTTCGCTCCCACCCCTTCCGCCTGCCGAAGGAGCGCGTCCGCCAGGTGGCGTGTCGCGCGATCGGTGACGATGACGACGTTTTCCCCGGATTTGACACTGGCACAGTTGAGAACCGCCTGCCTGGCGCCTGCTTCGATCGCATCCATGATGATCCTCCTCTTTCTTTTCCCGGGTAGCCGAACCGTTCCGAGTTGTCCAGCGGAACGACAACGATTCGGCTGACAACCGCGGAAGGAGACCGTAAAAGGGAGTTTCAAGGGAGGAACGACATGACGACCCGAGAGAAGCTGGCCGCGCTGCGGAAGTGGATGAAACGGTATCATCTGGATGCCTACTTGGTCCCGAGCACCGACCCGCATCAGAGCGAATATGTCCCCGCCCTCTGGCGGCGGAGAGCGTACCTGAGCGGATTCAACGGCTCGGCCGGCGATGTTCTGGTATTCAAGAACCGGGCCGGTCTCTGGACCGACGGTCGTTATTTTCTTGCGGCTGCGGCAGTTCTCAAAGGGAGCGGGATCAATCTCTTCAAGATGGGCGTCGCGGGGGTACCGACACTCGAAGAGCACGCGGTAAAAACGCTCAAACGGGGGGAGCGACTCGGGGTCGACCCTCAGGTTCTGCCGCTCTCCGCCTGGAATTCACTCGAAAAGGCGCTGACCGCTTCCGGGATCGAGTTGGTTGCCGTGAAAGACAACCTCATCGACGCGATCTGGCCCGACCGTCCGGGGTTTCCGCTCGAGCCGGTCTCGATTTTATCCGAACAATTCGCCGGCGAATCTGTTGCCTCAAAACTCCGACGTGTACGCCACGAGATGTCGAAACACGGAGCGCGGGCGCTGGTCTTGACCACCCTGGACGCGGTCGCCTGGATATTCAACATCCGGAGCAACGACGTCGATTTCAACCCGGTTGTCATTGCCTACGCGATCATCACCTCCTCACACGCGGACCTGTTCCTGCGGACGGAAAAACTTTCCCGTCCGGTCGCAGGTGAACTCAAGCGGGTGGCCGATGTTCACCCGTACGAAGCGGCTGAAAAGACATTGGTGGATCTCGGTCATCGACACGCCAAAGTCTGGGTCGACGCTGCCGTCACGAGTCGTTGGGTGATCGACCGGCTTCGGGGATGCGAGATCATCTCCGACCGGACTCCTGTGGCGCTGATGAAGGCGAAAAAGAATTCGACGGAGATCCGCGGGATCCGCCGGGCCCTCGAGCGGGACGGCGTGGCGATGGTCCGTTTCCTTAGATGGCTCGAGGGGGCGGTCAAGAAAGGGAAGGTCACAGAGCTGTCAGCGGAGGCGGAACTCGAGAAGTTCCGGAGCCCGGGAAAAAACTTCCGGGGTTTGAGCTTCCACACGATCTCTGCCTACGGCCCCCACGGAGCGATCGTCCATTACGAGTCGGAACCGAAAACGAATTCCCCTCTTCGCCCGAAAGGGATCTATCTGATCGATTCGGGGGGGCAGTACCTCGACGGGACAACCGACATCACGCGGACGGTTTTGTTGGGAGGACGCCCAACTCCCAAGCAGACGGAAGCCTTTACGCGCGTCCTGAAGGGCCACATCCGTTTGGCGCAGGCCCGCTTCCCGCAAGGGGTACGGGGATTGCGTCTGGACACACTGGCCCGGGCCGCCATGTGGGAGGGGGGGCTGGACTACAACCACGGGACCGGCCACGGGATCGGTTCGTATTTGAGCGTTCACGAAGGGCCGCAATCGATCAACCCGAACCGTTGTGTCGGCGTGCCGCTGGAGGAAGGGAACATCCTCTCGAACGAACCGGGATATTACGAGACCGGAAAGTTCGGGATCCGGACCGAGAACCTGGTTCTGGTCGTGAAGGATCCGTCGTTCAGTACGAAGGAAACGACTTGGCACCGGTTCGAGACGCTGACCCTTTGCCCGATCGACACGAAGCTGCTCGACCGCCGGCTGCTGACGTCCGATGAAAAAGCCTGGCTCAACGCCTACCACGCAAGGGTCCTTAAGACGCTCTCCCCTCTTCTCAAAGGAGCGGAGCGCTCGTGGATTAAGCGTGTGTGCGCGCCGGTGCGCTGAAACAGACTCTTACGACCAGAACAGGCCGGCGGCCGAAAGGAGCCCGAATAAGAGTTGGAGAAGAATCGTCCCCCGACAGGCCCCGACGAGGGACCGATCGTCATAATGCCGGAAGACCGTTCGGATACTCGTGAACGCCAAAGGAATCGTCAGGAGCGGCCACAGTGCGCGCACCGGAAGCAGCCCCGTCGCCACCATCCCGACCTGAAACGCGAAAGCGGCCAGAAGGAGAAAGAGATACCCGTAACATGCACGCTGCTTTCCGAGCACCACCACCAGGTGGTGCTTTCCCGTCGCCGCGTCGGACCGCATGTCGGCAAACTGGTTCACATAGAGAATCGCTGTCGTTAAGAGCCCGATCGGAACTCCGATCAGAAAATCTCTCAACGAAAGCGTGCCGGTAAGTGCATAGACCGTCCCGGCGGCGAGAAGAACGCCAAAATCGAGCCCAATCACGAACTCCCCCAACCCCTTCCGCCCCGCGAGGCGAAGCGGAGGTGCCGAATAGAAATATCCGGAGAGAGCCCCGAAGAGCCCGAAATAAAGAATCGCCGTTCTTCCCGAAACGATCAGGAACAGGCCAACCGCCGCGGCAACCAAGAGCGAAACCGAAGCCACGATGAACGTCCCACGCTCGCTGACAAATCCGAGATCGACCGCACGGCTTCCACCGGAGAATGGGGAGAAATATTCCGTGTTGACTTCATCCACCCCCCCCTTCCGGTCGAAGTAATCGTTGAAAACATTGGCCGCCAAGTGTGAAGCCCCGCCCCCGACAAGAACCAGGACGAACCACCAGGGGGAGATCGAAACCTCCGGCCGGCTGAAGCCCCCCCACGCCGCGCCGATCACGACACCGACGAGCGAGGCAGTCATGAACGGAAGCCTCAAGATCACGACCCATCGAAGGACCCAGTCCTTCAACCCTTTCTCCGGCATCGCCTGTTCGACCGGAACTTCCGGTCGGGCGACCGCGACACTCGTGAATCCGATATGCCGGCCGTCGCAATAATTCGGCGTGATCTTGAGATCAGCGGTGAACGGAGAACCGTTTTTCCTCAGGCAAACCGTTTCCGTGCGGAACTCCCCCGTCTCCCCCGCCCTCTTGAGCCACCCCCCCAGATGCCCCACGGCGATATGCCCGGGCATAAGGATCGGGATCCGTTTTCTCTTCACGACCTCTTCCGCCTCGTATCCGAAGAGCGCCGACGCCCTCGGATCGAACCCCTCGATTCGACCCTCGAGATCGCACGTGATGACCGCGCCCGGTTCGCCGCTCACTTCCCCCCCCCCGGAGCACGTGGGCCACGCG
>JAZDDX010000041.1:0-3461 GCA_043809315.1 Pseudomonadota bacterium | reverse complement strand
ATGTAGGCGCTCTTCGCGTCGTATTCGTACATCCCGCTCTTGAACACCCCGACCACCTGGAACCGGCGCACCTTCGGGCCGAACCCGAACGGCGTCAGCTCCCCCGACGGCGAGACGATGTCGACGACCGCGCCGGGAAAGAGATAGAGGTTCTTCTCCGCCAACTCTCGCCCGACGACGATCCCCGGGAGCTGGTTCGGTTTTGGGTTCAAGTCCGCGAGCGATCCGGAGACGATGTCGTTCTGGATCGACGTGACCTGAGAGGCTTTCGCGGGATCGATTCCGTAGACGACCACCCCCGCGGAACGGCCGGAGTCGGAGTGAAGGAGAACCTCGCTATAGAGAAACGGGCTCACCGCTTTCACCCCTTCGACCTTCTGCATCTTCTTCGTGAGGAGGTCGACCTCGTTGAGCGGCCCGGTTGATTTGAAGACGATGAGGGGGGCGTTGTTCCCGAGGATCTTCCGCTGGAAATCCTCCTCGAACCCCGAGACGACGGATAGGACGACCGCCAGCGCGGTCACGCCGAGCGCGACCCCCGCCATCGAGATCACCGTGATCACCGACAGGAGAGCGTTGTGCTTTCGCGAGAGAAGATACCGAAAGCCGATCCAGAGTTCGTACGGCATCGCCCCCGCTTACGCCGCGCTCCCGGCCACTTCCTGAAAGCGCCGCTTAACGAAATCCGTCTCCAGGCTCGCCAGGAAGAATCCCGCGCGGGGTCCCTTCTCCGTTCCGAGAATCGCCTTGTAAACCGCCTCGAAGAGCTCCGTGGGCGTGAGCCCCAACCGATCCTTCACGCCGTAGATCAGGAGGTGGATCTTCTCTGCCGTCATTCCCGGTTCGAGACTGATCGCCACTTCCGCCAACGCCTTTTTCTGCACGGGGCTCAAGGTTCGCGCCACCTCCGGCATCGACGACTGAACCGTGAACTTCAGGTTCTCCGGGCCGAACCGGTCGAGCCATTTCTTCGCGTACACGGCGCGGGCCGCCAGCGCCGCGAGATCGGAGATCTCGTACCCTTCCTTCTTGAGGATCCGCGCCATCTCCGCCGGCTGGTTCTGCGTCGTCTGAATCAGGCTGATCACATGTCGGAACGGGACGCCGAGCGGGGGAGTGCCGCTCACGCGGCTCAGCTCCGCAGCGCGGGCATTCCGCGACGGCGAGGCGAAATCTTCGAACTCGTCCATGGCGGACAGGAGCGGCATCCCCGGATCGAAGACGATCCGCCGATTCGGCCGGATCTTCAGGACCGAGTACTTCAGAACATCGGGAGGAATGACGTCGAGCATCTCGTGCACCGAGAGAACGTTCCCTTTGCTCGAGGACATGTCCCCGCCGCCGCGGAGGGAGATCCACTCGTAAACCACCGGAAACGGCGGCTCGTACTTGAAGATCTCGCGCGAGAAGCGGACGCCAGTGTCGTACGACCCCCCCTTCGACGCGTGATCTTTCCCGAACGGCTCGACCGTGACCCCGAGAATCTCCCACCGGGCCGCCCAATCGACGCGCCAGGTGAGCTTCCCCCCTCCCGCCATCGGCGCTTCCCCTTCGCCGCCGCAACCGCATCGATACTTCACGACCTGCTTGGCGGCGTCGAATCCGGTCACCGTCGTCTGGATCATCCGGCGGCAGGTGTTGCAGATCGGATTGAACGGCGACCAGTTCTCGTCGGTCTCTTTCCCGGTCTCCTCTTTCAGGATCTTCCGGATCCGGTCGGTCGCTTCCAACGCACGGGTGATATTCCGGACGTAGCGGCCGTCCTTGTAGAGCTGATCCGCCCGGAGAACGTCGACCTGGACGTCGAGCGTTCGGAGCGACCGGAGGAAAGGCTCAAGAAAATGTTCCGCGTAACTTGCGTGCCCTTCGCACGGGCAGGGAATTTCCGAGAGGGGGCGCCCGACATATTCCTCGTATTTCTTCGCATCGAGAAACGGATAAATTCGGCGCAGCGGATCGTACGTATCCGCGATGTAGATGAATCGGACCGCCTTCTTCAAGTCCCGGAGAGCCCGAACCACGGCGTCCGCTGTCACCACCTCGCGCATGTTCCCGATATGGATCTCCCCCGACGGGGTGATCCCGGTGGCGGCGACGTAATCGGAGCGAGCCGCCGCGATCTCGTGGGCTGCTTGATCGGCCCAGAACTGAGTCTCAGAAGTCATCGAAAGAAGGGGGATTTTCTACCGGAGGGGGCTGGCAGCGTCAATTTAATGCGGCTCGAACGAGCCGGACGATTTCTTGAGTAAATACGATCGGATAAACCCGTCCAGCTCGCCGTCCAACACCGCCTGGACGTTCCCGACCTCGAAGTCGGTCCGGTGGTCCTTGATCAGCTGGTACGGCTGGAGGGTGTACGACCGGATTTGGCTTCCGAACCCGATTTCCTTCTTCTCCCCCGCCAGCTTTTCCCGCTCCTTGCCCCTTTCCTCATGCTCCTTCTCGTACAATCGGGCCCGCAGGATCTTCATCGCCTGCGCCTTGTTCTTGTGCTGCGATCTCTCGTTCTGACAGGTGACGACGATCCCGCTCGGGATATGGGTGAGGCGCACGGCGGAGTCGGTCTTGTTGACGTGTTGTCCCCCAGCTCCGGAGGAGCGAAACGTGTCGATCCGAAGATCGGTTTCCTCGACCTGAATATCGATATCGTCGTCGAGCTGCGGCATCACCAACACGGAAGCAAACGACGTGTGCCGTCTGGCATTTGCATCGAACGGGGAGATCCGGACCAACCGGTGGATCCCCGCTTCCGCATGGAGATACCCATAGGCATACGAGCCATCGACCGTGAACGTGACGTTCTTGAACCCCGCCCCTTCCCCGGGAAGAGAATCGACCACTGCAGCCTGGAACCCTTTTCTCTCCGCCCACCGGAGGTACATCCGCAGGAGCATCTGGACCCAATCCTGCGCTTCCGTTCCACCGGCGCCGCTGTTGACCGAGACGATGGCCGAAGAAGCGTCGAGTTCCCCCGAGAACATCCGCCGGAACTCGAGTTCCTCGATCTTTGCCGCCGCGCCATCGAGTTTGCCGGCAAGCTCGCGGGAGATATCCGCATCCCCCGCTTCCGCCATCGGGGCGAACTCCTTCGCATCCTCCAGATCCCCGGCCAGTTTCGTAAGAAGGTCGATCAAACCAACGCAATAACTCCGCCGCCGCTGCGCCCCCGCCGCCTTCCGAGGGTCCCCCCAGAAATCGGGGCGCGCCATCTCGGTATCGAGCGACGCGAGTTCGGTCTTTAGATGGTCGAGGCGGAACGCCCCCTCCAGCTCATCGAGCTTCGCGCGAAGCTTCCGGATTCGTTCTTCCACGGTGCGAAGGTACCATAAAAGCGCCGTCTGCTATACTCCGCGCGTGCCGCACCGTCTGCGCAAAGTCGTTGTTCGGGCCGTCGCGCTCGCGTTCGTGGCGGCTCCGCTGGGGGTCCTAACCGCGGTCGCAATCATGACGGTGACCGACCT
>JAZDDX010000040.1:0-2472 GCA_043809315.1 Pseudomonadota bacterium | reverse complement strand
GCCGGGCCGGGACGATCGTAAGATCACATCGTCATGAAAGCGCTTCTTCTCGATGGTTCCCGCGAAGGACAAAGTCTCGGTCGCTTTGCCCAACTGGCGGAGCAGGAACTCCGAACCCGGGGGTATGAAGTTGAAACGCTGGTCTTGAGTTCGCTTTCGATCGCCCCCTGCAAAGGTTGCTTCGGTTGCTGGACGGCGACGCCGGGACTCTGCGCCACCGATGACGACGGGCGGAACGTGGCGCGCAAGATGATCTCCTGCGACCTGGTCTTGATGCTCACGCCGGTGACGTTCGGAGGGTATTCCTCGGAGCTCAAGAAAGCGCTCGACCGTTCTATCTGCGTGGCGCTTCCGTTCCTGACGAACGTCGGCGGATCGACCCGTCACCCGATGCGGTATCGGCATTACCCGAAGGTTTGTGTTGCCGGGGTTCTCCCTAAACCTGATCCGGAGAGTGAGAAGATCTTCAATCTTCTCATCGAGCGAAACTCCCGCAACTTCCACACGACCGGCTTCCGCGGAAAGGTGTTCGTGGATGTCGATCACCCCGAGATGAAAGATGAAATCCGATCGTTCCTCTAAAGCGCTTCTTCTGGTCGGCTCGCCGCGGTATTCCCGCAGCAACTCCGAGTCGATCGGCTCGTATCTGCTGAGCCGTCTGCAGACGGCCGGATGGCAGACGGAAATGGTGCGGATCCTGCCTGCTCTCGGATCGGTGGAGCGGAGCGAGCGCCTCGCCATGGAGATCGAGGCTTCGGACGTCGTGATCCTGACGATGCCTCTGTACGTGGATTCTCTTCCGGCGCCGGTGATCCGGATGATGGAGATTCTGAAAAATCGCGGGATCGCTTCCGCAGCTGGAAAACGGTTTCTCGCGATCGTGAACTCCGGCTTCCCCGAGAGCTATCACAACGACGTCGCTCTGATAATTTGCCGGCAGTTCGCGTGCGAAGTCGGGCTTTTCTGGTACGGCGGGCTTTCGGTCGGAGGGGGAGAGGTGATCGGCGGGAGGCCGTTCACCAAAGTGGGGGGTGCGGTTCGCTATCTCCGAGCCGCGCTCGACCTGACGGCTGATGCGCTCGTCTCTGGACAACCTTTCCCCGAACAAGCCTCTGTGCTCGCGGCGAAACCGGCCTTTCCGGCATTTTTCTACCGGTGGTTGGGAAATCGCGCCATGCGGAAAGAGGCCCGGAAATACGGCCGGGACCTCCGCGCGAAGCCGTTCGGCGATCTTTAGTTGTTGGGCCTCTTTTCGGCGAAGCCCGCAAAGATTGCATATCAAGAGACCGCCCTCAAACGACCTAACCTGCCGTAGTCACTCGGTTTTGATCTTTGGCCCGGACCTTGCTCTTGAGGGAAGCAGGAACCTAAGAAGGAAGGACCCGATGACAAAGCACCGATTAAGATTATTTCTCACGGCTTCGTTAGCGATCGCCGGTTGCGGCAGCCAGATCGATCTCGCGGACCAGGAAAACTCGAATCCGATCTCCGTCGACCCGTTCACGGTATGCGCGACTACGGCACCATCCGCTATGGCGCTTTCAGCCTGTCCGATCGTCAAACCTCCTGTGATCCCCGGTTACGCCCCGTCGATTCCCTCACAGCTTTTTCCGGCCGACGGAAAACGGAAAGTGGCGCTCAAGCCGGTTCTTTCATGGTTTTCGAGCGACCGGGACGCGGGGGACGTTCTCACCTTCGCGGTCAGCCTCGGCACCGACCCGGCGACGATGCTCGTGATCACGCCGGCGAGTGGTATCGTGGCCATGGAATTCGAACTGCCCGAAAACCTTGACAGAAACAAGACGTACTTTTGGCAGGTGACCGTCCGAGACAAGCAGGGGCACGTGGTGGCGGGCCCGATTGCTTCGTTTACGACCGAGATCTTTGCCGAATCAGTTGCCTATCGCATCGCGACAGAGTAATAATCTCCCCTGAAATAGAACCTTCAAAAGGGGAGAGATCATGAAACGGAAGAGTCTATCCACAGTCTTGGTGTTCTTCTTCGCGATGGCCACGCTTCTGACCTTCTCGTCGCAGCGTTCCGAAGCTCAGACGATTTCCCTGTGCGGACCGTCTGCGAGCGGACCTGCCGGGACATACCCACAGTTCAAGCGGTATTCGATCGATGGCTTTGGGAAGAGCATGAAGTTATTTGTTTACACCGGGGATTCTGGACGCGCTCAAGAGATGTATATTGGGTATATCCCGGTCACAGATCCAGCGTTCGACTCGATCCAGGCCAGCGTCTTAATGGTTGCGAAGTCACCTGAGATGTTTGAATTCACCATGGGCACCACGACCGGTACCGACAATAAGATTTGCCGTGTGGATGTGAAGCCTCGGTTCTTTTCCCCGCCGATAGCGATAGCCACGCCGACGCCACTGCGCTAACTGGCAACGACGTAGTCGTCGCAATCAGCTTCCGAACTTGATCCCCTGCGCGAGCGGGAGATCTTTGCTGTAGTTGATCGT
>JAZDDX010000039.1:0-107917 GCA_043809315.1 Pseudomonadota bacterium | reverse complement strand
TTGTTCCTTCGATATTCCGTAACATAGTCGTAAGCATCCTCAATATACTCCTGCGAAAGGCCGAAGACGCTGTCGATCCCCGCATAGACGGCCAGAATCACGGTCAGGGCTGAGGTCGGGATTCTCTTCGTTTCTTCCGTCTGTTTGAATTTTTCGACATACTTTCTGACCGAGCCCATGCCCAACGAATCCGGCAGGACGTACCCGTTGAATCCCACCTCTTCCCGAAGAATTCCTCGAATAATGATCGGTGAGAAGGTTGCCGGGCGCACCTTCGTCAGTTCTCGATATTCCGTTTCATCAATTATTTTCTGAAGTTCGGCAACCATCGGCTTTTCGTACTGGTCGTAATATTTTTGTGAAAATGCGCGTTCGAGATTCGGATAGGACGAATGGCCTACCATGACGGCTTGCATGAGGTTCGAGCTGGTGAGATAGCGGAAGGGGATCAACCCCTTGAACTGCTCTGCCGGCGTGTTGTCCGGAAATTCGCCCAGTTCCGTCAATTCGGTTTCGGGAGGACCTCCCGGAAAATGTTTCGGTACATTTATCTTTGATTTGTCTCTGGACCGACCCGTCATGTTGGCGAGCGTGACCAGAGAACGTTCCACGATCGAAACGTCCAGATCGGTCGGTTGATGAGCTTCCCTTGCTTCCTTCCGTTGTTTTTCGAAAAGAGTCCCCCTCCGAATTCAATGTAGGTTCCTTCATCATTTTGTGCGGCCAGGAGCTGCTTGTGACTCCACTCGCCGACCCGGTTGAAATGGGTGTAGTCGGCGTGAGGGGCCATTACCTTCTGGTCCTTGAGTTTTGTGGTCCTCTTATAGAGCCAATCCTCCAACCATTTGCAGGCCTCATGGATGGCTTGGATTTTCTCCTGTTCCGAAAAACGAGCGGGATCGGGTTCTTTTTCGTCCGGCAAGCCGAGTTGCCCCGTACCGTTCTTCGAGGAAACTGATTTCGGAGAGTTCTCCCGTGCCTGCCCCAAGGGGACAGTCATGAGAAGCGTCAGCGCAAGACAAAGTCGGATCGTCGCTGATTTCACAGTATTTTCCCCACAATGTCCTGATGTGAGCAAAGAACGTGCCTGCGAAACACGATATAAATACAACACCTTAGGCGTTGCCAGAATTCCGAATCCGCGCCATTTCCCGGCACCGAGCAAGAGCAAGCGTCTGGATCCTCGATATGGCCGCGACGCATTATTCCTGTGTCCGGGGCCAGGCCCATCCATTATAATTAGCCGGATCCCCGTTCTTCGAAAAAGGAGACCGTCCGATGATCAAATCTGCCGTTCGCGCGTCGATTTTATTCAGCACCAGTTTGGCACTTCTCTTCAGCGGTCGGGCGCTGGCGATCGAGAAGAGCGTCGTCGATAAGTTTCGCGAGGCTCATCATGCGGTAGCGGAGGTTCTCGGCAAGAAGCTGAGCTTCGAAGCGACCGAGGCAGCTCTGAAGCCCCTGATCGAGAACTACAAGAAAGCGGTCGATGCGCTGGAGACTACTCTGGATGATCACAAGAAAGACGTTGTTGGAGAATCCGATCTCACGGACCTACAGTTCCTGAAAAAACGGATGGATGTTCTCGAAAGTTTGGGGGCGGATCTCCAGGCCGAAGATCTCAAGAAGGCGGTTCTCAAGAGCACGAAGCATTTCAATGAACTTTGCGCGGACGTCCTGGATCGATATCTCGATGAGCAGGAAAACGTTCTGAACGATCGCAAAGGGAATCTGAAGGTGGGCGACCTGGCGAATTTCGATCAGATGGTTAGCACGGTTTCCAAGTTCAAGATGAACGAACCGTTGGAACGCGCCAAGCAGATCAGCAGCGAGGCCAATGCCAAGTTTTTCGATAAGACGTTCAAGATGGCTCCGGGCCTGTACTTGGGATCGGACGACAACCTGTACGTCGTCGGCCCGCCGGTGTCGGGTACACTTCAGAACCTGGCGCGGGAGACCGCAGATTTCAATGCGCGGGCACTCTTCATTGAGAAGACGAACCGGGGTCTCATGCCGGAACTGACGACGGTCCGGTATCATACGTCGGATAAGGGTGTTCAAGCGATGCGGCGGTTCGCCACGACAGGGATCACGATTTCGAACAAGGACAAGATGAAGATTGACGAATTGAGGAAGCAGCTGACACAGGACAAACGGTTCATCGACTGATAGTAGAAGTCTCCCCGAAGCGGGGAGCTCATCATGAAATACGCCGGAGAATTAGCGGCGCTCGGCACGGCGGTCTGCTGGGCGATGAGTTCAAATCTATTTGCCGCCGCCGGGAAACGGATGGGGGCCGTTGTCCTAAACCGCCTTCGGATCACCGTTGCCGGTCTTTTCCTTGCCACCGCGCTTCTCATCACCCGGGGATCTCCCTGGCCGTTCTGGGCCACGCCGACGCAGGTGGCGCTTCTCGCGTTGAGTGGCCTGGTCGGGTTTGCCTGGGGGGATTATTACTACTTCCGCTCTCTCGTCATTCTCGGCCCCGGTCGCGCGACGCTCCTCTCCTCGACTGCTCCGCTTTTTACGCTGATTTTTGCTTGGCCCCTCCTGGGGGAACTCCCGGGACCGATTGCGCTTCTCGGCATGGCGCTCACGCTGGCGGGGATCTTCACGGTTTTGAAACCCCGCTCGACCCGATGGCTCGTGCACGCCAGAGGCGCAACATTGACCGGGGTCTATGCCGGCGTCTTGGCCTCGATCGGACAGGCCGGGGGTTACGTCATCTCCAAACAAGCGCTTCATTCCGGTCTCGACGCCCTTTCCGCGACCGTCATCCGGATCGCCGCCGGCGCTGTGGCGGTCTGGCTCCTCGCCGCCTTTCGGGAGCGACCTCTCCGTTCGTTCGAGGCGTTGCGGAACCGCCGGGCGGCGTCTTTCATGATCGGAGGAGCCTTCCTGGGGCCGTTTCTCGGTGTGACCCTGTCCCTCGTCGCTCTCCAGTTCATCGAAGCCGGGGTTGCTTCGTCGATCACGGCGATCTTCCCGGTGCTCGCGCTCTTCGTCTCCTGGCGGTTCCATGGGGAGAAGCTCACGATCCGGACGCTCGTCGGGACGCTCGTCGCCGTGGCCGGCGTCGTCGTTCTGTTCACGCGCTGAACCGGGTCTGATATAAGCCGACCGGCCGCGAAATGGTGCTTGGGATTGGAATCGATCTAGTGGAGGTGCGCCAGATTCGGCGGGCTGTGGCGCGGGATCGCGGGTTTCTCCCCGAAATCCTCACCGAAACCGAAATCAAAAGATGTCGCAGATCATCTTCCTTCCTCCCTTCCTCTGCTACGACTTTCGCCGCCAAAGAGGCCCTGTTCAAGGCGCTCGGGACCGGGAAGCGGGGGAAGATGTCGTGGCATGACATCGAAGTGACCCACCGTCCTCCCGGCGTTGTTCTGTCGGGAGCGACGAAGAAACGGGCGGAGGAGCTCGGGGTTTCTGGGATCCATGTGGCGGTGACATCGAAGAACGAACGGGCGGCCGCGGTTGTCGTGTTGGAGGATTCGAAATGACGTTTGATTACGAAAAAGCCAGGGAACAGATCACCTGGGAGTTGGCGAAAAAAGAGCTCGGGTACAAGGACGGCGATCCGTTGAATCTCGGGTACCTCTGCACCGACCGGAACGTCGAAAAGGGGCGCGGCTCGAAACTCGCCTTCATCCACGAGAACCACGAAGGGACGCTCAAGAAGTACACCTACCAAGATCTCAAGGAGCTCACGAACGGCTGGGCGAGTTTCCTAACGAAGCAGGGGATCAAACCGCAAGATCGGGTCTGTGTCTTCCTCGAGCGCCTTCCCGAGCTCTACATCAGCTTCCTGGGGGTCTTGAAGACCGGCGCGATCGTGCAGCCGCTCTTCTCCGCCTTCGGCGAGGAGTCGGTCTGGCAGCGAGCCGACGACAGCAAAGCGGTGGCGATCATCACGCAGCACAAGCATGTCGGGAAGATCCGGAAGATCCGCGAGCGCTTGCCGGAGCTCAAGAAAGTGATCGTCGTCGATCACGATGCCACGAAGAAGCCGCTCCACGAGGCGGACGGGGAGGTGGCGTTTGACCAGGAGTCGAGCCGCGTCGCGACCTACTCCGTTTTCAAAACGTACGCCGAGAGCCCGAGCGTTCTGCATTACACGAGCGGTACCACCGGGAAACCGAAAGGGGCGTTGCACGTCCATTCCAGCATCTTCGGACAGTACTTGACCGGAAAGGTCGTTCTGGATCTCAAGGAGAGCGACGTCTACTGGTGTACCGCCGATCCGGGTTGGGTGACCGGGACGAGCTACGGCATCATCGCTCCGTGGGCGCTGGGGGTGACGCAGATCGTGCTGGATGCGGGGTACTCGAGCGATCGCTGGTACGCGACGATGGCGAAGCACAAGGTGACGGTCTGGTACACGGCCCCGACCGCGATTCGGATGCTGATGAAGGATGGGGTCGAGCCGGTGCGCAAACACGACCTCAAATCGTTGCGTCACATGTGCTCGGTCGGAGAGCCGCTCAATCCGGAGGGGGTGCATTGGGGACGCGAGGCGTTCCAACTCGATTTCCACGACACCTTCTGGCAGACGGAGACCGGGGCGATCGTCGTGACCAACTTTCCCGGGATGAAGGTGAAGCCGGGGAGCATGGGGAAGCCGTTCCCCGGGATCACCGCGACCGTGGTCGACGGAACGACCGGCGAGCCGGTGCGCGACGTCGGGAAGGTCGGGATGCTCGCACTCAAGCCGAACTTCCCGAGCTTGATGCGGACCTACTGGAACAACACGCCGACGTTCTTGAAGAAGTTCCTGAACGGCTGGTACATCTGCGGCGACCGCGCCTCGATCGACTCCGACGGCTATTTCTGGTTCTCCGGACGGGACGACGACGTGATCAACACCGGGGGGCATCTGGTCGGGCCGTTCGAGATCGAGAGTGCGCTGCTCGAGCACGAAGCGGTGGCGGAGAGTGCGGCGATCGGGAAGCCGGACCCGGTCAACATGGAGGTGGTCAAAGTTTTTGTGGCTCTCAAGCCGGGGTACAAGCCGGATGGGGACCAGGAGCTTTCGATCATGAACTTCGTCCGGAAGAGGCTTTCTCCCCTGGCGATGCCGCAGGAGATCGAGTTCGTGGACAAGCTCCCCAAAACCCGCAGCGGAAAGATCATGCGGCGGCTCCTCAAGGCGAAGGAGTGGGGGCAGGAGATCGGCGACATTTCGACGTTGGAAAACGACTGAACCAAACAAGGAGACTCAAATGGGCGACGCGACGATGAGAAAAACGATCATGGATTACATCCGGAACGAATACATGGACGAGGAGAACGATACCGATCTGACCGAGACGACGAAGCTGATCTCAGGCGGAATCGTCGACTCGTTCAGCATGGTGAGCCTCAAGCGGTTCATCGAGAAGAAGTACTCGATCTCGCTTCCGGACAACGAGGCGACCCCCGAGGCGTTCGATACGATCAACAACATCGTGGCACTCGTCGACAGGTTCGTCGCGAAGAAAGGGTAGTCCCATGGCATATCCGGCAGCGGTCAAGGAGGCGTGGAAGAACGAACTGACTCGCCTGAAGAACGAAGGGCTCTTCAAAGAGCCCCGGTACATCCATTCCCCGCAAGCGGCGACGATTCGGGTCGAGTTTCCGGCGGGTGCGGCTCCGAAGTCGGTGATCAATCTTTGCTCGAACAACTACCTCGGTCTCTCGAGCCATCCGGAGGTGCTGAAGGCGGCGCACGCGGGGCTCGATGAGCGTGGGTATGGGATGTCGAGCGTGCCGTTCATCTGCGGGACGCAGGATATCCACCGGAAACTCGAGGAGAAGCTCTCCGAGTTCCTCGGCACGGAGGACACGATCCTCTTCCCGAGCTGCATGGAGGCGAACGCCGGGGTTTTTGAATCGATCCTTACGCCCGAGGACATCATGATCTCCGACCGGTTGGTTCACGCGTCGATCATCGACGGGATCCGCCTCTGCAAGGCGATGCACGATACCTACAAGCACTCCGACATGGAGCATCTCGAGCAGAAGCTCCAGGAACATGCCGACAAGCGGGTCCGGATGATCCTGACCGACGGCGTCTTCTCCATGGACGGCGATATCGCTCCGTTGAACGAGATCGTGGCGCTGGGAGAGAAATACGATGCCCTTGTCTTCGTCGACGACAGCCACGGAAGCGGCTTCATCGGGAAGACGGGGCGCGGGGTTCACGAGCTCAAAGGGGTGATGGGGAAGATCGACATCATCACGACGACGCTCGGCAAAGGCTTAGGGGGCGCGAGCGGCGGCTGCGTGTCCGGGCGGAAGGAGATCGTCGATCTCTGCCGACAAAAAGCAAGGCCCTGCCTCTTCAGTAACTCGGTCCCGCCGCCGATCGTCTCCGCCGGGATCCGTGTTCTCGAAATTTTAAGCGCGTCCACGGAACGGCGCGATCAGCTGGAGGTGAACACGAAGTTCTGGCGGAAGGGGTTGACCGAGGCCGGCTTCATCATCAAGGAGGGGGAGAGCCCGATCGTCCCGGTGATGTTGTACAACGCGAAGTTGAGCCAGGATGTTTCGCGCGATCTCTTTGCGGAGGGGATCTATGTCGTCGGCTTCTTCTTCCCCGTTGTCCCGGCGGGGCAGGCGAGGATTCGGACGCAGTTGTCGGCCGATCACGATATCCCGATGCTGACCAAGGCACTCGAGGCGTTCAGAAAGGTCGGGAAGAAGTACGGCATCCTCGGATTGGACAAGAAAGCGATCATCGAGAAGTACGGGCAGTAGAACGATCGATCAGAGGGCAGGGGCCGTCGGCGGGTTGATCGTGATCGACGTGACGTCCTTGGGAACTCCGAGCCAGAACCCTTGGAATTTCTTCGCGGTCGTCAACGGTTGGTTGTTCAGGCCGTAGATGTAGTACGTGCCGTCGGTATCCTTCCAGACGACATCGTCGATGGTTCCTGTACCGTCACCTTTCTTGATCGCATCCACGAGATTGATCGTTTGGTTGAACGGGTTGGAGATCGCGTTGATCGCGTTCCCTGTGACCGTCACGACGACCGGCGTCGTTCGAGCGGATCCCTGAAGTTGACGAAAGATTCCGTTTCCGGAGGTACTCACCGCATAACCCTTTCCTGGAACGAGTTTTGTGGCTTTCACATAATTGCAGCTGACCCCGTGCGAGCAGACCGGCGTCCAGAAAAGTGCGGGTTCGTTGGATGTAGCGCTCCACGGTATCCACATGTGAAGCTGCTGCTTGGTGATCACATTGAAGATCGGATCCACGGAATGGAAGGCGGTTGCCGCGTCGAGGTCCACCTCCGAAGAGACCCCGATAAAACCTTTTGTCGGGTAATCGGCCCAGTTGCCGATGAGTGTCGGATCGGCTCCGGTGGCCTCGTCGATCGTGCCGTCACAGTTGTTATCGATCCCATCCCCGAGAAGTTCGATCGCTTTCGGATGAATGGTCGGGTCGTTCTCATTGCAATCCATCTCGGTGCCCAGAACGAAGCCGGGTTTCGGGTTGCAGTTGTAGACGTCCGGTACGCCGTACCCGTCCTCGTCGGTGTCCTGGTACCACGCCAGGCCGCCGTTACAGAGACCTTCATTCGGATCTGGGGTCGACGTTGCCGTGGTGAGTTTGGGAGGAGGGGAAGGATTGTCGGTTTTTCCGGCGCAGGAGATGAGCAGAGCGAGGAGGGCGCAGCCAAGGCCGAATCGGAATGATCTCGTTGCTACTTCCATCCTCATTCCTACGGGACGAAGGTGAGCGGCGGGTTGATCGTGATCGACGTGACCCCGGCCGCGATCTTGACCTTGAACCCCTGAAATTTCTTCAGGGCAAATGAAGCGCTTTCAATACAGCTCCCGTCGTAAACGAAAACCTCCCCGTTTAGAGCACCGGCCGGGGTGATCAGATTGCGAATGTCGGGAATATCCCGATCGAACGGGTTCGCCAGGAGGTTGAATACCCCAGACTCGACATCCACATTAACAGGCCCGGTCGGCGGGGTGCCGAGCACCTGGCGGAATCCCCCCGTTCCGTTCGTGAAGAGGAAATAGCCGCGTCCGGGAACGAGTGTCGCCGCCGCGGAATAGGTTCCGAGGGCGGCATCCAGTTGCCAGAAATAGGCTGGGGTTTCTGTCCCGCCATCCGTCAATTGGAGCTGCTCGTCGTCGATGCCGTTCCCGTTCGTGTCCAGAAGCAGGTTGTGAGTCAGGTCGGCCGCAAGGAATGCCTTGTTCGGGTCGTCGATCGAAGTCGCAGACGAGATCCCGACCACCGTGCAGGTTCCGAAATCAGCCCAGTTCCCTGAGAGCGTGTAGTAGGGGCCCCCCTCATCGGTCAGTCCGTCACAGTTGTTGTCGGAGCCGTCCCCGCGAAGCTCGATCGCCCCGGGATGCGAGTCCTTGTTGTTATCGTCGCAGTCGCCGGACGTGGTCAGATACCCGTTCTTGAATTCGCAGCTCATGACGTTCGGGTTTCCGTAGCTGTCACCGTCCTTGTCCTCGAAGTAGGCCAATCCGCCGTTGCAGAGAGCGTTGGAGGGCTGGGTCGGGGAGGGGGCCGGTTTCGGATCGGTTCCGGTGTTCATAACGGTCGCCCGCGTCTTGCCGCCGCAAGCGCCGGCCAGGAAGAGGAATCCAATCAATAGGTGCCGATACGGCATCATCGACATCTATTATAGGCACGGAACGTGCCATCTTTACACGTCTAATAAACAAACAATAACAGTATATTACGCGACGTCCCCCGCGGGATATTTAGGCACCGTAACTCTGGTTATGGCTCGTTGTCGGCGGGGGCCCGGGGGACCTCCCGGGCCAGGTAATGCTTCATCACGCTGTGTTTGCGGCCGTAGAAGAGGTAGATCGCGAGCCCGATTCCGAGCCAGATGAAGAGACGCCACCAGTTCTCCGCCGGGAGCGAGAACATGAGGAGAAGCGAGGTCGCCATCCCCATGATTGGGGTGAACGGAACCCACGGAGCACGGAAGGGGCGGGGGGCGCCGGGGTTCGTTTTCCGCATGATCAGGACGGCACCGGAGGTGATGAAGAACGCGAAAAGCGTTCCGATGCTCACCATCTCCGCGAGGATGCGGAGAGGCAGAAATCCGGCCAGGATGGCGACGAAGATTCCCGTCACGATCGTCGACTTCCAGGGGGTTCGGAACTTCTCGTGGACCGCCGCGAAAAAGTTCTTCGGCAGAAGCCCGTCGCGGGCCACGGCGAGGAAGACCCGCGCCTGGCTCAGCATCATGACCAAGAGCACCGATGTGATTCCGGCGAGTGCCCCGAAGGCGATCATGTAGTGCGCCCACGGCATCCCGACCTGCGCGAACGCCCTGGAGACGGGGGCGTCGATGTTGATCTCCTGATACGGAACCATGCCGGTCAAGACCAGGGAGACCGCGATGTAGAGGACCGTGCAAATCAGAAGAGAGGAGATGATTCCGATCGGAACATCCCGCTGCGGGTTCTTCGCCTCCTCGGAATGGGTCGAGACCGAGTCGAAACCGATGTACGCAAAGAAGATGATCGCCGCCCCGGCCAGCATCCCGAGAGGTTCCCCCCCGACGGCGGTCTGGCCGAGGATCGTGTGCCCGAAGAAGGAGATCCCGCTGTAGCCGAATGGAGCGAACGGATGCCAGTTCGCCGGATTGACGAAAAAAGCGCCGACCGCGATCACGAACAGAACGATCGCCAGCTTGATCATCACGATGACCGCGTTGAACCGGACGCTCTCCTTGATCCCTTTGACCAGGATCGCTGTGATGGCGAACGCGATCAGGACGGCCGGAAGGTCGAACACCGTTCCCGTCGCGACGAGGCGCCCGAGTTCCGGATTGAAATCGAACGGGGCCTTCGAAAGTGCGTTGGGGACCTGGATTCCCAGAAGGGAGATAAAGTCCTGAAAATAGTGCGACCAACCGTGGGCAACGGTCCCGGCGCCGACGGCATATTCGAGGATCAGATCCCATCCGATGATCCAGGCGAACAGCTCCCCCCTCGTGGCGTACGCATAGGTATAGGCCGACCCGGCGATCGGAACCATCGACGCAAGCTCCGCATACGAGAGCGCCGCGAAAAGACAGGTGATGCCGGCTGCCACGAACGACAGGGCGAGCGCCGGGCCGGTCTTGTCGTGCGCCGTGATCCCGGTCAAGACGAAGATCCCGGTGCCGATGATCGCGCCGATTCCCAGGGAGGAGAGAGCGACGGGCCCGAGAATGCGGCGGAGGCGGTTCTCCCCCGCCATCTCTTCCATCAATAGTTTGAAAGGTTTTCGCGCGAAGAGCTGTCGGCTCATCCGATCAAAGTAAGTGGCTTCCGATGTTTAGTCGAGATTCTTTCGGAACCGGGCCGAGGCAAGGGCGAGAACGGCGAGACCGACCGCTAGGAGCGCCAAAACCTCGGGCCACAAGGTCTCTAGGCCGGACCCTTTCAAAAACACCCCGCGCAGGATCGTCGCGTAGTAACGAAGGGGGATCAGGTAGGTGAACTTCTGGACGGCCGCAGGCATGTTTTCGACCGGGAAGATCAGGCCCGAGAGGTAGACCATCGGGATCATCACCCCGTACATCGACAACATCATCGCCTGCTGTTGGGTTCGGACCAGGGTCGAGACGAACAGCCCGAGCCCGAGCGTCGAGAGCAGGAATGGGAACGAAAGGAGGAGAAGCAGGAGGAACGATCCCCGGATCTCCACACCGAAGCCGAAGACGATCACCGCCGTCATGAAGCAGATGTTCGCGATCCCGATCACCGCGAACGGAAAGAGTTTCCCGATCATCAGCTGATACGGCCGGATCGGCGTCACGATGATCTGCTCGAGGGTTCCGAGCTCCTTTTCCCTTACGACCGCCATGGAAGGGAGGATCATCGTCGTCAAGATCAGGATCATGGCGAGGATCGCCGGGAGATAGAACCAGCGGCTTTTCAAGTCGGGGTTGTACCAGACCCTGGGGACCAGTTCGATCCGGGACATGGATAGGCCCTGGAGATGTCCGGGGGCAAGACGCGTTCCGAGGCGCTCGAGAATCCGCGATGCATACCCGAGGCCCACCGTGGCGGAGGAGGCGTCGCTTCCATCCGCGATCACCTGGACTTGCGGAGTCCGGCGGCTCTTGAGATCCCGTCCGAAGTTCTTCCCGATGACGAGGATGATCTGCGCCTTCCCACGGACAAGCCACGGCTCGACCTCCGGGACGGAGTCGGCCGATCCGGCGAGGTCGAAATACCCGGAGGAGAGGAACTCGTCGACGAGTCGCCGGCTCTCGATCGAACGGTCCTGGTCGACCAGCGCGATCGGAACGTGTGTGACGTCGTTGTTCGCGGCGAATCCGAAGATGAAGACCTGAATGAGCGGCGCCAGAAAGAGCATCGGGAACATCCGCCGGTCCCGCCGCAGTTGCAGAAACTCTTTCCGGATGATCTGGAGAATCGTGCGCATCGTCACCGTTCCCCGACGCGGAGCCGTCGATAGGCGATCGTCATCACGACCAGCGCATAGAGGGTCAGGAACGCCATCTCGGTGAGATACGGAAGGAGCGTTGCCCCTTTGAGGATCACGCCGCGCATGATCACGAGAAAATAACGGGGGGGGAACGCGTAGGTGATCAGCTGGAGCGGGAGCGGCATGTTTCGGATCGGGAAGATGAACCCAGAAAGGAAGATCGTCGGAAGCATGGCGAGAAGGCTCCCCACCTGGAACGCCATTGCCTGCGTCGCGGAGACGCTGGAGACGAGAAGGCCGAGGCCGAGAGCGCCGATCACGAAGATCAGCGTCGCGAGAAACAGGTCGACCTGCGATCCACGGACCTCGATGCCGAACAGGAGTTCCGCGGCCCAGAGGATGATCTTCATCGCCGCCATCGAGATCACGAGATAGGGGAGCGTCTTCCCGAGGATCAGCTCATGCGGACGGAGAGCCGTGATCCGGAGCTGATCGATCGTTCCCCGTTCTTTCTCCCGGACGATCGAGAGGGCGGTCGAAAGGACGGCGGTGATCATCATGATGAAGCCGATCAACCCCGGGATCAGGAACTGCGTCGATTTGAGCTCCGGGTTGTACCAGACGCGCGGGCGGTACAGGAGCGGCGGCGAAAAGGAACGGTTCTGTTCGTTGGAGGTCTGCGTGAAGAGCTCGGCGTTCGCTTCGTTGACCACGGCGCTGGCGTACCCGAGGATCGTCGCTGCGGTCGAAGCGTTCGCCCCGTCCAGAAGGAACGCAACCGGCGCCCGCCGGCCGCTTCCGACCTTCCGTCCGTACCCTTCCGGGATCACGAGGATCGCCTGGGCCGTTCGTCGTTCGAACAGCCGGTGAAAGTCGGCGTCGGGAGGGAGATCCGCGACCTGATCGAAATAGATCGAGTGTGTGAACCCCGCCACGAGGTCTCGGCTCTCGGCCGATCGGCTCCGGTCCTGTACCGCGAGCGGCACATGTTTCACGTCGAAGTTGAGGGCGTATCCGTACAGGAGAAGCATGACCGCCGGAAAGGCGAGGAGCATCACCAGAGAAAGGGGATCGCGGCGGATCTGCCGGAACTCCTTGAGAGCGATCGCGGCGATCTTCCTCATCTCCGCCCCTCCACGGCGTCGATCTGGTGGATGAAGACGTCCTCCAACGACGGGACGATGGGAGAGATCCGGTATGGGGCGAAGTTCCATTCGTCGAGCCGCGCGCGGAGCGCGGCAAGTGAGGCGTCGTCCCGATCGATGACGACATGAAGCGACGTTCCGAAGAGGGTCGCTTCCCGGATCCCCGGCTCGGAACGGAGCTTCTCGTGGAGTTCGAGGTAGCGGGGGGAGGAGATCTCGATCATCGTCCGGTCGGCGAAGATCCCGCGGAGTTCGCCCACGGTTCCCATCGAAATGAGGCAACCGGCATGCATCAGCGCGAGACGATCACAACGTTCCGCCTCATCCAGATAGTGCGTCGTCACGACGATCGTCACGCCGGAGGCGGCCAGCTCATCGATCCATCCCCAAAACTGTCGCCGGGAAATCGGATCGACCCCGCCGGTCGGTTCATCGAGAAAGAGAAGTTTCGGCCGGTGGAGGACCGCGCTCGCGAGAGCGAGGCGCTGTTTCCAACCCTGGGGGAGATCGCCGGTCAGGATCTTCTCTTTTCCGGTCAGCCCCGCCATCTCGACCGCCGCCGAACGTCGTTTCCGGAGCGTAGGGTCATCGAGGCCGTAGACACCGCCGAAGAAAGTCAGGTTCTGCTCGACCGTCAGATCGTCGTAGAGAGAGAAACGCTGGCTCATGTACCCGATTTTGCGTTTCACCTCGTCCGGCTGACTCGCGACATCGAGTCCGAGAACCCGGGCGCTCCCGGAGGTCGGGGAAAGGAGGCCGCACATCATCCGGATCGCCGTCGATTTCCCCGCCCCGTTGCTTCCGAGAAAACCGAAGATCTCTCCGGAATGGACCTCCATGGTCAGACGATCGACCGCCGTGAACGAACCGAAGCGCTTCGTGAGCTCGTGCGTTTCGATGGCGGCCGTCACATTCACTCTCCGATGGTCCTCTCGAACTGGGCCTGCGTGACCCGGATTCGAGCCAGGACGTCGACCTTGAGCAACCCGGCCCGCAGGAGGGCGGTTTCGGCGTCGAGAAGTTCAGACGAGGGAATTACGCCGGCCCGGTAACGGTTCTGAGAGACCTTGAGGTTCTCCGTCGCCGACTCGACGTTCCGGAGAGCGACCGGGATCGCGGCGTTCGCGCTCTGAAGGTCCGAAAGGCGGGCACTCACCTCGAAACGGATCCGTTGATCGAGTTCCGCAAGTTGGGCCCGGGTCGCCTCGGCCTGCGCTTCGGCTTGGTCGATGCCGGCGCGTGTGCGGCCCCCCTCGAAAAGGTTCAGGGTGAGGTTGATGCCGGCATCCCAGCTCCCCTTGAACTCGTCCGTGTTCGGAACGATCCGTCGGTTCGGCCGGGCGTAATCGTATCCTGCGACGGCGGAGATCTGCGGCCACCAGACCGACCGGGCGATCCCCGTCGTCTCGTTCGCGGCGGCAAGACGAGACGCTGCTGCTTTGCGGTCGGCGCGTGACTCGAGCGCTTTACGGATCGATTCCTCCAAAGGTGGGGTGTGGGCGGGGACGGGATCGAGTCGGTCGGACGGCTCCACCGCGTCCGAGGTCCCGTAATCGAGCAGCCGCAGGAGGTTGGCCCTGGCGATTGCGGTTTCGTCGCGCGCTTGGATCAACGACAGCTCCGCCTGGTCGCGCTCGACGGAGACCGCCAGAACGTCGTTCCGCGCCGCCATTCCGATCCGTGCGCGGTTCTCGGCATCTTTCAGGTGACCGTCGTACGAGGCGACCGCCGCACTGAGAACGGTTTCGCTCTCGGCGGCGGTGACGAGGCCCCAATAAGCGACCGTCGTTTCGAGCGTCAAGTCCGCCGTACTGCTTTCCCGTTCCTGCTCCGCCGACGACTCCTGATTCCGGGCGGCCGCAATCGCCGAAGAGAGTTTACCGCCGGTGAAGAGCGGCACACTTCCTTCGACCCGCGTCCGGTAGTTGTTCGGGAGGTTGGGGAATAGGGCGACCGGCCCGTTTCCGAAGTTCGCCGTCAGCGAAGGGACGTCGGAGTACCGGGCGTACCCGGCGCTCGCGTTCACCGACGGCCAGCGTCCTCCGCGGGCAACCGAGGAGGATGCGTGGGCGGCGCTTTCGAGCGCCCGGAGGCGGCGGATCTTCGGCGCGACACCCTGCGCCCGTTCGATCGCCGCTTGGAGCGTGAGCGGACCCCGTTCTTCCGCCGCTCCGGCGGAGACGAGCAAGAGAATCGAGAGAATCGGGATCGATCGTCGGATCATGGGACGGCCTCCTCGCCGGTTTCTTGGTTGCGGACGCGGGAAATGAAGAGATCCTCCAGGGTCGGTGCGACGGCGCGAACCGTCGTTACGACGACGCCGGCCGAGCGAAGGGACCCCTCGATCGTCTTCCCGAACGTTTCAGCCGCTTCCCCCGAGAGGTCCGGGACCGCGGCGTGGAGACGCTCGCCGAAGGTTTCGATTCCGGAAACTCCCGGAATACGTCGTAGGAGGTCGGCCGCCTCCCGCTTCGGGCGGGCGAGAACCTCGATCACCGATCCGCGGACGGAAGCTCGCAATCGGGCCGGGGTGTCGAGATCGAGAAGGCGCCCCTTCATCATCAGGGCGACGCGGTCCACGCGCTCCGCTTCGTCGAGATACGGCGTCGTGAGAACGATCGTGATCCCGTCCCGCTTGAGTCCGGAGAGGATCGCCCAAAACTCGCGACGGGATACCGGGTCGACTCCGGTGGTCGGCTCGTCGAGGATGAGAAGCTCCGGGGTATGGATCAAGGTGCAACAGAGGGCGAGCTTCTGCTTCATCCCACCGGAAAGACGATCGGCGAGTCGGGTCCGGAACGGGTCGAGGCGCATCATCTTCAAGAGTTCGGCCCGACGGGAACGCCAGTGGCCGACGCCGTGAATGGTGGCGAAGAAGGAGATGTTCTCGTCGACCGAGAGATCGCCATAGAGCGAGAACCGTTGGGGGAGATACCCGACCTTCTCCGCCAGCACGAGACGGTCCCGCTCGGGCGAGAGTCCCAGCGTCTCGATCCGGCCGGAATCGGAGGGGAGGAGACCGAGGATCATCTTCAGCGTAGTGGTCTTCCCGGCACCGTCGGGACCGATCAGGGCGAACATCTCTCCCCGTTCGATCTCGAAGCTCATGCCGTGGACGGCCCGGACCGGTCCGAACGCGCGGGAGACGTTGTCGAGGCGGATCGAATGGCTCACTCGCGCTCCACCGCTATTTTGCCGCGGCCGAAATCGGGATCTTGGCTTGTGCCGGCATCCCGGGTTTGAACGTCAGGTCCCGGTTGTCGATCGTGATCTTGATCTTGAAGACGAGCTTCACGCGCTCGTCCCGGGTCTGGACATTTTTCGGCGTGAACTCCGCCGCCGACGAGACGAAGGTGATCTTCCCTTTTCGGGAAACCCCGGCCGCATCGGTCGTCACGTCGGCCTCCTGCCCGAGGCGGATCCGGGGAACGTCCGGTTCCCCGACGTAGGCAGTCAACCATGCGTTTCGGACGTCGGTGGCGACGGCGATCGTCGCCCCGGGGGAGAGAAGCTCCCCCTCTTCGGCGAGTTTCTCGGTGATGATCCCGTCGAGAGGGCTCGCAATGGCGGTGTCGGCCAGCTGCTGCGCGAGCTGAGCGGTTTTCGCGTTGGCGGAAGCGAGGCGGGCCGAGGCCACTTCGAAGCGGGTTCTGGCATCATCGCGAGCTTTGGCGGTTCCCGAACCGGTGTCGAAGAGCTGTTGCATCCGCTTCAAGTCGGTCCCCGCGCCGTTGACGTCGGCGTTCGCTTGCGCCCGCTCGGCGTTGGCGGTGTCGAGTGCGAGACGGAGGTCGACGGGATCGATCCGGGCGATCGTTTGTCCTTTCCGGACCGCGTCCCCCTCCGCGATCAGGAGGGAAGCGAGTTTGCCGGGGACCTTCGTTCCGATGCGAACTTCGGTCGCTTCGATGTACCCGGAGGCGGGGATGATCTCTCCGCGGTTCCCTTTCGAGCAGCCGAGGAGAATCATCGAGAGGAGGATCAACGTCAGGATGGCGGTTCGTCGTTTCATGGTTTCTCCGGATCGGGCTTCAAGCCTCGAAGAAAAAGTTCGGCTATGTGCGGCAAATATTGGTCGGCGGTCGGGGGGGTGACCGGGATCCCCGAACGGATCAGGTGATCTCGCGCCTTCATGGTGGCGAAGAAAAAGACCAACGTACCGATGAGGCTCAAGTGCGTGAGAAACGGATCGACCGGCCGGAAAACCCGTTCGCGGATTCCCCGAGCCAGGAGATCCGCAACATACTTCATCATGAAGAGGAAATGCGGCAGGCATCGCTCCGAGATCTGTTCGCCGCCGGAAAGAAGTTCGCGGAGAAGCATCGTCGAGAGCATCGGGTACACCTTGTGCCGATCGGCGAAGATCTCGATGAACCGTCGTAACTGTTCATCAGGCGGGAGGTTCAGGTTCTTCAGCCCCTCCAACGGCTCGCGGAGCGACGAGAGCATCGTTTCGACGATCTCCAGATGGAGCTCCTTTTTGGACCGGTAGTAATAATTGATCAGCGCCTTATTAACCCCTGCGCGCCGGGCGATCATCTCCGTGGTGGTTCCATCGAAGCCGTATTCCGCAAAAAGTTCGGCTGCCGCCTGTTTCAGTGTGGTTCTCGTTATTTGTTTATCCATATAATTTAACTAACCAGACGAATAATAACCTTTCGCCTGGCGGTTCGTCAACCCTGGCAGTGTGACAACCTCCCCGTTTCAATGTAGAAAACCCGCTTTCCTGGGGCTGCACGTTGAACCATTCCAACGAAATTCCAAAGACGCTGACGGAGCGAGTCTGGCACGCCGTCCTGGGTGATCCGCGAGATCCGCACGATCCGTCGTTGATGCACAAGATGTCGTTAGCCGTCTTTCTCGCCTGGGTCGGTCTCGGCGTCGATGGGATGACCTCCTCGGCGTACGGACCTGAAGAAGCGTTCCGGGGGCTCGGTACCCATACCTATCTGGCGATCTTCGTGGCGTTAGCGACGGCGATCACCGTCTTTGTGATCTCCTTCGCGTACAGCCGCCTGATCGAGCACTTCCCGCACGGCGGAGGCGGCTACGTCGTCGCAACGCAGATTCTGGGGAAACCGGCCGGGGTCGTTTCCGGTTCGGCGCTCCTGGTCGACTATGTTTTCACGATCACCGTCTCGATCGCCAGCGGCGGAGACGCCGTCTTCTCGCTTTTACCGATCTCCTGGCAGCCGTACAAGCTGATCGCGGAATATGCGGCGGTCATTCTTCTCGTAGGGATGAACCTACGGGGGATCAAGGAGTCAGTCGGTATCGTCGTCCCGTTCTTCCTTCTCTTTCTCGTTACTCATGCGGTCCTGATCATCGGCGGGTTCGTAACGCACATCGGAGACGTCTCGACCGTCGTCCATCAGACGGCCCAAGACTTTCGCACCGGCGTGGCCCAAGTCGGCGTCTGGGGCCTGTTTTTGATCTTTCTCCGCGGCTACTCGATGGGAGCCGGGACCTACACCGGGATCGAAGCGGTTTCGAACTCCGTGGGGACGTTGCGGGAGCCGAAAGTCTTGACGGGGAAGAGGACCATGGCGTTGCTTGCGTTCTCTCTGGCCGTTCTCGCCTTCGGACTTCTCTCCCTCTACATGCTGTTCGGCGTCCGTCCCGAGGAGGGGAGAACGCTCAACACGGTTCTTGCCACCGCATTCGCCGGGCAGTGGCAGATCGGTCCGTTCGAGGTGGGGAAGTGGTTCGTCTGGGCAACAATCTTCTCCGAAAGCATCCTTCTCGTGTTTGCCGCGCAGACCGGTTTTATCGCGGGGCCCCAAGTCATGGCCAACATGGCGGTCGATCTTTGGTTCCCGAAGCGGTTTGCGAACCTTTCGGACCGTTTTTCCATGCAGAACGGCGTGATCCTCATGGGGCTGACGGCGATCGTCGCCCTTGCACTCACCCGAGGACGGATCGGAATCCTCGTGGTGCTTTACTCGATCAACGTCTTCGTGACCTTCTCGCTCTCGCAGGCGGCGATGGCCTGGTTCTGGATCCGCTCCCGGCACGATCATCCGACGAAATGGCGGAGGAACCTGTCGGTTCATGTCGTCGGTTTTATCCTCTGTTTCTCGATCCTCTGGGTGATGATTCTCGAGAAGTTCTTCCATGGGGCGTGGGCTACGATCCTCGTTACGGGGGCGTTGATCGCCGCCTGTGTCGCGATCCGGAAACACTACCGGACGGTCGGGAAACGGATCGCGGGGTCGACGCGGGAGTTCCGGGAGGATGCCGAGATCCAGACCTGGTTCGATCGGGCCCGGACCAACCCCCTCCCGTCGTTCGATCCGTTGAAACCGACCGCCGCCATCCTGGTCGGCGGATACAATCAACTCGGCATCCGGAATCTCTTCGGGATCCTGAAACGGTTTCCCCACACGTTCTCGAATGTCGTCTTCATGTCGGTCGGCGTGATCGATTCGGAGTTCCTGAAACGGGGGCATGCCGAGCTTGTGGAACAAAGGACGAAGGAGAACCTCGACAAGTACGTCGACCTCGCGGCCCGGATCGGGCTGCCGGCCAAGAGCTACGTGACCTCCGGCGCCGACGTCGTCCGGACCGCATCCGAACTCTGCCTCGACATCGGAAAAGATCTCCGGAACGTAACGTTTTTTGCCGGGGAGTTGGTATTCGGGAAACCGAAATGGTACGAGCCGCTGCTCCACAACCAGACGGCCTACGCGATCCAGAGGCAGCTCCGCTTCTCCGGCCTGCCGTTCGTGATCCTCCCGATGGTCCTTCCGGAAAAGTAGATCCGACCGGTTGAAACCTAAACGCGAGGTGTGACATAAGTGCTGGCTCTTGAAGATGGGTGAGAATTGACCGAACGCACCACACTGAATCGAGTCGCGCCGAAACAACGATGCAGAATCGTTGACGTCGGTTTCACCAACGGCATCGGGCAGAGGCTCATGGAGATGGGGCTGGTCCAAGGATCGGTCATCGAAGTGGTGAGGTTCGCGCCGTTGGGGGACCCGATGGAGATCCGTGTGGGGCGGTACCGCCTTTCGCTTCGGAAGGCGGACGCTGAACATGTCGAAGTGGAGTTGTGTCCGTAACCTCTCCCATCAAGCTCGTGACCCGCGACCGGACTCCGACGATCGCCCTGGTCGGGAACCCGAACACCGGCAAGACGACGATCTTCAACTCCCTGACCGGTCTTTCCCTCCAGGTGGGGAACTACCCCGGCGTCACCGTCGAGCGGAAGGTGGGGAGCCTCGAACTCCCATCCGGGAAAGTCCGCGTCATCGATCTCCCGGGAACCTACAGCCTCGCGGCACGTTCCCCCGACGAGATGATCGTCACCGATGTCCTTCTCGGGCAGCAGGTCGGGGAGCGGCCGGTCGATCTGATCATAGCGATTCTCGATTCGAGTAACCTCGAACGGAATCTGTATCTCCTTTCCCAACTGCGTGAATTCGGACTTCCGGTGGTGGCCTGTCTCAACATGGCGGACATCGCCGAAGAACAGGAGGTCCGGATCGATCTCGTGGAGCTTTCACGCCGGATGGGGATCCCGGTCGTTCCGACACAGGCGAATAAGAAGGACGGGATTCAGGGATTGATCGATGCCATCGAAGTGGCTCTGAAAACCCGCACTCCGGAACCTCCGACGTTCTGCCTTCCGCTGGAAGTCATGCGGGAGGTGGAGGGTCTGACGGAGTACGTCCGCAAGATGAAGAGTCCCGAGGGGCGGAAACTCTCTCTGCCCGAAGCCCTTCGGACTCTTGTGGATGACGGCGGATATGCGGAACTCCGGCTGGTTCGGCAATACGGCGAGAGTTTTCGTCTTCTTCTCGATACCTCTCGTCAGCGTCTATCGATGCTCGGCCCCCTTTCGAAGATCGAAGCGGAAGCACGGTATCGATGGGTCCGCTCGGCTCTCGAAGCGTCCGTATCGGCACCCCAGACCGCAGCGCGAACGCTGACCGATCGAATCGATGAGGTCGTTACGCACCGGGTGTGGGGATCGCTCTCTCTTCTCGTCATTCTGGGAGTCGTTTTCCAATCGATCTACGCCTGGGCCGCTCCTCTGATGAATGGAATCGGAGCCTTGTTCAACGAACTCTCCGCCTGGGTGGGGCGATGGATTCCGGCAGGTCCTCTTCAATCCCTTCTGACGGACGGGGTGATCGGTGGGGTCGGGAGCGTTCTGGCATTTCTCCCGCAGATCGCGATCCTCTTCGGCTTCATGGCGGTCCTAGAAGATTGCGGATACATGTCGCGCGCCGCTTTTCTTACCGATCGACTGTTCCGCTTCGTGGGTTTGACCGGCCGGTCGGTGATCCCCCTCATCTCCTGCTTCGCTTGCGCCGTCCCAGGGATCATGGCGACGCGCGTGATCGAAAACCGCAAGCAGCGGTTCGCGACGATCCTGGTTTCCCCGTTGATCAGCTGCTCGGCCCGTCTTCCGGTTTACGTCCTTTTTATCGGCGCGTTTATCCCGCCGAATCGGTATCTCGGGGGGTGGATCGGTCTGCAGGGGCTCGTTCTCTTCGCCATGCATCTGGCGGGGGTCGTGGTCGCGGTGCCGACGCTCTGGCTCTTGAACCGGACGCTCCTCAAGAGCCCGCCGACGCCGTTCTTCATGGAGCTTCCTTCGTACAAGTGGCCGACACGGAAGACGGTTCTCTTACGGATCTACTCGAGTGTCCGGGAGTTCGTCGGGACGGCCGGAACGATCATCCTCGCGATGACGATCGTCGTCTGGACCCTCTCGTACTTTCCGCATCCGGCGCAGATCCATGATCGGTTCGAGAGGGCGCGCACGATGGCGAACGCGGTGAACAAGGAGAACCTTCAGAGGGAGGAGAACTCCCAATATTTGCGGCAGAGCTATTTCGGCCGTCTCGGACATTTCATCGAACCGGCGGTTGCGCCGCTCGGGTGGAACTGGGAGATCGGGATGGCGGCCATCGCCTCCTTCCCCGCTCGCGAGGTGGTGATCTCGACGCTCGGGACGATCTACAATTCGGAAACAAGAAAAACGGAGGAGGAGGGGTCGCTGATCTCGGGCCTCCGGCACGCCAAGCGGGAGGATGGTTCCCCGGTCTTCACGCTGGCGGTGGCGTTTTCGATCATGGTTTTCTTCGCGCTCTGCTGTCAGTGCGGCGCGACCCTTTCGACGATCAAACGGGAGACCAACTCCTGGAGGTGGCCGATCGTGACGTTCGTATATCTCACGGCGCTGGCGTATCTGGCCGCCCTTTGCGTCTACCACACGGCGCGATATCTTGGAGGGTGAGATGGAGATCCAGACCCTCATCGTCCTTGTAATTGCAGCGTTCGCCGGTTTCTGGTTGGCGCGGTACCTCGTCCGGACCTTTCTTCGCAAAGGGCCCGCGGGGTGCGGCTCCTGCAGCTCCCTCACCACCTCGAAAGACCTCGACGAACCGGAGAAGCTTCCGGTGCATCCGAACCAGCCCTGAGGTATAAACGCCCCCGAGAAAGGGGCCCCGTGCAGACGATCATCGAGCCGTTCCGGATCAAGATGGTGGAGCCGATCCGGGTTCTTTCCCGCGAGGAGCGCGAGAAAGCGCTTCAGAAAGCCGGATACAACCTTTTCAACATCCATGCCGAGGATGTGACGATCGATCTCCTGACCGACAGCGGCACCGGCGCGATGAGCGCGAAACAGTGGGCCGGCATGATGGAGGGGGACGAGTCGTACGCCGGCGCACGAAGCTTCTTCCGCTTCGAAAAAGTCTTCCGCGATCTGACCGGATTCAAACACATCATCCCGGCGCACCAGGGCCGGGCGGCGGAAAAGATCCTGTTCACGGCGGCGGTCCGGGAAGGGGAGATCGTCCCGAGCAACACGCACTTCGATACGACGAGGGCGAACGTCGAGTACCGGAAGGCGGAAGCGCTCGATTTCGTGATGGACGAGGCGAAAGATTTCTCCTGCGGGCATCCGTTCAAGGGGAACATGCACCTCGAGAAGTTCAAGAAGTTCCTGGCTACAACAGATCTTTCGAAGGTTCCCCTGGTGATGCTGACGGTCACGAACAACTCTTGGGGGGGACAGCCGGTTTCGCTGGAGAACATCCGGGAGGTTTCGACGCTCTGTCGGAAGAACAAGATCCCGTTCTTTCTCGATGTCTGCCGGTTCGCCGAGAACGCGTACTTCATCAAGATCCGTGAAAACGGGCAGGGGGGAAGGTCGGTCCGGGAGATCGCGAAGGAGATGTTCTCCCTGGCCGACGGCTGCACGTTCAGCGCGAAGAAAGACGGGATCGCGAACATCGGCGGGATGCTGGCGCTCAATGACGATCGTCTCGCGCTGAGTTGTCGGAACCTGCTCATTCTGACGGAAGGGTTCCCGACGTACGGGGGGCTCGCCGGCAGGGACCTTGAAGCGATCGCGCAGGGGGTGGAGGAGGCGATGGACGAGGAGTATCTGAAGTACCGGATCGCCTCGGTCGCTTATTTGGGGAAGCATCTGACGGAGGGCGGGGTTCCGATCGTTCAGCCGACGGGAGGGCACGCGGTTTTTCTGGATGCGAAATCGTTCTGCTCGGCGATTCCTCCGGAACGTTTCCCGGCGCAAGCGCTGGCGTGCGAACTCTATCTGGAAGGTGGAATTCGGGGGGTCGAGATCGGGACGCTGATGTTCGGCAGGACCGACCCGAAGACGGGAAAACAGGTCTGCGCGGCGCAGGAGCTGGTTCGCCTCGCGATCCCGCGGCGGACCTACACGCAGAGCCATGTCGATTACGTGATCGAGGTGATCCTGGAGGTATTCCGGAACCGCGGCAAGATCCGGGGACTCCAGATCCTGGAGGAGGCGGAGATTCTCCGCCACTTCACGGCGCGACTGGCGCCGGTGTAATCGGGCCCCCTTCGTGATATAGACCGGCGCGATGGCGAGCCGTGCGCGAATCCAGATTGCAGGGGTGGTTCAGGGGGTCGGTTTTCGTCCCTTTGTCTACCGCTTAGCAGACGAACTCGCTCTCACCGGTTGGGTGAACAACAATCCCCGGGGCGTCACGATCGAGATCGAGGGAGATTCGAAGAAGCTCGACGAATTCCTTCTCCGACTTTCCAAAGAGAGGCCGTCCCTTTCCGTCATCGCCAACCTCGAAACATCATTCCTCGACCCTGCCGGTTACAAAGCGTTTGAAGTCCGGCCGAGCGAAGAGGGGGGAGAAAAGAGCGCCTGGATCCTCCCTGACATCGCCACCTGTTCCGGTTGTCTCGACGAAATTCTCGATCCTACGAATCGCCGGTATCGATACCCCTTCACCAACTGCACGCACTGCGGTCCGCGCTTCACGATCATCCGTCGCCTGCCGTACGACCGGAAGAACACGACGATGGAAGCGTTCCCGATGTGCCTCGCCTGCCAGGCGGAGTACGACGATCCGGGCGACCGACGGTTCCACGCCCAGCCGAACGCTTGTCCTGTGTGCGGGCCCCAGTTGTCCTATTGCACCCCCAACGGGCATGAGGTCGAGGCAGGAGACGCAGCACTCCGTCAAGCCGTAGAAGGAATCCGCAAAGGTAAGATCATCGCATGTAAAGGTCTCGGCGGCTTCCATCTGCTCTGCGACGCTCGTGACGACGCCGCCGTCCAGCTGCTCCGAAAGCGGAAACACCGCGAGGAAAAACCGCTGGCGGTCATGTTCCCGTCGCTCGAAGGGGTGAAACGCTGCTGTCACGTGACCGAACTCGAAGAACGCAGGCTTCTCTCCCTCGAAGCGCCGATTGTTCTACTTCCCAAGGATGGTGAGAAGCTCGCGCAATCCGTGGCTCCGGAGAATCCGTATCTCGGCATTCTGCTCCCGTACACGCCGCTCCATCATCTACTTCTCCGCGATCTCGGCTTCCCGGTTGTTGCGACGAGCGGAAACCGTTCCGAGGAGCCGATCTGCACCGATGAAAAGGAGGCGTTTACCCGGCTTGGCGATCTGGCGGACGGGTTCCTCGTTCACAACCGTCCGATTACCAGGCACGCTGACGATTCGATCGTGCGAATGATCGGAGGAAGGGAAGCGGTGATGCGGCGGGCGCGCGGGTATGCGCCGATGCCCATCTCCTTGAGGGTTGAAATGCCGCCGATCGTAGCGGTCGGAGCCCATCTCAAGAACACGCTCGCTTTTTCCCGCGGCAAAGATGTCTTCGTGAGTCAGCACATCGGAGACCTCGAGAATGCCGAGGCGATCGACGCGTTCGAGAAGGTGCTTTCCGATTTTCCGGAGTTGTACGAAATCCAACCGGAAGCAGTCGTCACCGACTGCCATCCCGACTATGCCTCCAGCCGAACGGCGCGCGAATTGGAGATCCGTCTGATCGAGGCCCAGCATCACCACGCTCACATCCGTTCTTGCATGGCGGAGAACGATCTTTCCGGAGAGGTCCTCGGCGTTGCCTGGGATGGCGTGGGTCTCGGGGAAGACGGAGCTCTCTGGGGCGGGGAGTTTCTCGTGGTCGACGGAGCCACATACCGTCGCGCCGGGCATTTCCGTTATTTCCCCCTTCCCGGCGGTGAGCGGGCGATCCGGGAGCCGAGACGGATCGCGCTCGGTCTTCTCTTCGAACTCCTGGGAAAGCGTGTCTTCGACGATCACGAACTTCTTTCCATTGAGGCATTTTCCGCGCAGGAGATCGATGTTCTGCAGAAGATGCTCGTGAAGAATCTAAATTCTCCATTGACGTCGGGGGCCGGGCGCCTCTTTGACGCCGTCTCATCGATCCTGGGACTGTGCCAGTGCTCGCGGTACGAAGGGCAAGGAGGGATGAAGCTCGAATTTGCCGCTTCGAACCTGGAGACCGATCGTTCGTATCCATTTGAACTGATTCGAAAGGCAGAACAGCCGGTCGTCGTCGATTGGGCGGGGATCGTGAGAGGGGTCCTGGGGGATTGGCAGGAGAAACGACCCACCGGGGAGATTGCGGCCGCGTTTCACAATTCGCTTGTGGAAACGATCGTCCGGATGGCGAAAGAAACCGCGATCGAGCGGGTGGTGCTCTCCGGCGGTTGCTTCCAGAACCGCCGTTTGACCGAACGGGCGATCGCGCGGCTCGGCGCGAAAGGGTTTCGATGTTACTGGCACCAGCGTGTTCCGCCGAACGACGGCGGGATTTCGCTGGGGCAGATCGCGATCGGCGCGGAGATCTTGAAGAGGGACTGAAGCCATGTGTCTGGCGGTACCGGGTAAGATCATAAGCATCAACGAAGGGGAGAACCCGCTTCGGATCGGGAAGGTCGATTTCGGAGGGGTGGTGAAAGAGGTGGCCCTGGCGACCGTTCCGGACGCGGAGATCGGCGACTACGTCATCGTTCATGTGGGATTTGCACTTTCCAAACTCGACGAGGAGGAGGCGCAGAAGACCCTCACCCTGATCCGCGAAGTGATCGAGGCTTCCGAATGAAATACGTCAGCGAATTTCGGGACACACGACTGTCCCTCAAATTGGCGGACAATCTGGCCCGGGTGACGACGAAGCCGTGGATGATCATGGAGGTCTGCGGCGGGCAGACACACACGATCTTGAAGGAAGGGTTGGATCAGCTCCTTCCGAAGAAGATCTCCCTGATCCACGGGCCGGGATGCCCGGTCTGCGTGACGCCGATCGAGAAGATCGATCGGGCGATCGCAATCGCAAAGAAGCCGGGAGTGATCTTTCTCTCCGTCGGCGACATGATCCGGGTCCCGGGGACCACAGAGAGTCTCCAGGTGGCGAAGGCGAACGGGGCCGATGTCCGGATCGTTTATTCGCCGCTCGACGCGATCCATGTCGCGAGGGAGAACCCCGATCGGGAGGTGGTTTTCTTCGCCGTCGGCTTCGAGACGACGGCGCCGGCCAACGCCATGGCGATTGCGGAGGCGAAGCGTCTGGGTCTCAAGAACTTCTCGGTTCTCGTCTCGCACGTGCTGGTTCCGCCCGCCATGGAAACGATCCTCTCCTCCCCGATGAACCGCGTGCAAGGGTTCCTGGCAGCGGGGCACGTCTGCACGGTGATGGGGTTCGAAGAGTACGAGCCGCTTTCGAAGAAGTACCGGGTTCCGATCGTCGTCACCGGGTTCGAACCGATCGACATCCTGCAAGGGGTGTTGATGACGGTCTCGCAGCTCGAAGAAGGGCGGGCGGAGGTGGAAAACCAGTACACCCGATCGGTGCGCAGGGAGGGGAACCGTCCCGCGCAAGAGCTTCTCCGAAAGGTGTTTCGGGTGGTGGCGCGGGAATGGCGGGGGATCGGAGAAATCCCGCAGAGCGGCTTCGGTCTTTCGGAGGAGTTTGCCGAATTCGACGCGGAAACTCGTTTCCCCACTTCCGAAGTTCGGAGCGAGGAATCGAAAGAGTGTATCGCCGGCCTCGTGCTCCAGGGGGTCCGGAAGCCGCAGGAATGTCAGGTGTTTGGGACCCGATGCACACCGGAGCGCCCCCTGGGGGCACCGATGGTGTCGTCCGAAGGGGCCTGTGCCGCCTACCACCGCTATCGGAGGAACACGCCATGAAGAAAGAGTTCAAACCCGAATGCCCGGCCCCCATTCCGCCCGGTTCGACGATCCTGCTCGCGCACGGAGGGGGCGGTTCCCTGATGCACAATCTGATCCGCGACGTTTTCGTGAAGGCGTTCGAAGACCAGAGGCTGCAGGCCTCGCACGACGCCGCCACGATGAATTTGGGCGGCGAGCGTCTGGCGTTCACGACCGACTCGTATGTCGTCCGGCCGCTCTTCTTTCCCGGCGGGGATATCGGCAAGCTCGCCGTTTGCGGGACGGCGAACGACCTCGCGATGGCGGGGGCGGAGCCATTGGCGCTCTCTTCGGGGTTCATCCTCGAGGAGGGGTTCGACATCGGAAGCTTGGAGCGGATCGCCCAATCGATGTCGAAAAGCGCCGAGGAGGTCGGCGTGGCGCTGGTGACGGGGGACACCAAAGTGGTCGAACGCGGGAAGGGGGACGGCCTCTACGTCAACACGTCGGGGATCGGCGTGATCCGGCTGAACGCCGATATCCACCCGCGGAACGTGAAGGCGGGGGACGCTGTGATCGTGAGTGGCGACCTCGGGCGACACGGGATCGCCGTGATGTCGGCCCGGGAGGGGTTGTCGTTCGAGACGGTCGTTCAAAGTGATTGCGCCCACCTCTGGCCGGCGGTCCACCGGCTCCTGGATGCCGGGATCACGGTCCACTGCCTGCGGGACCTGACGCGCGGAGGGCTGTCCTCGGCTCTGAACGAGATCGCCCGGACCCGGGCGATCCGGATCGGAATTCGCGAAAAAGAGATCCAGATCATCGAGGGGGTTTCGGCCGCGTGCGAGATTCTGGGCCTCGATCCGCTCTACGTGGCGAACGAAGGAAGGTTCGTGGCGTTCGTTCCGGGGAACGAAGCGGAACGGGCGGTTTCGGTTCTGAAGAAGGAGCCGGTTTCCGCCGGAGCCGCCGTGATCGGGGAGGTAATCGAAGCCGGGGCGCCGTCGGTCACGATGACGACGAAGCTCGGGACGAAACGGGTGATCGACTTATTGAGCGGGGAACAGTTGCCGAGAATCTGCTGAGTGACGACCGGTACCGAAATATTGCTTCTCTCCACGCTGACGGTCGGTGTGATCCACGCCGCCGCTGGTCCCGACCACTACGTTCCGTTCATCGCGCTGGCGCGGGCAGGGAACTGGTCGCTCAAGAAGGCGCTCTGGATCACACTCGGTTGCGGTGTGGGGCATATCGCAAGCTCGATTGCGATCGCGCTGGTCGGCGTGGCGGCGGGGGTCGGGATCTCCAAGGTGCAGTGGCTCGAGGCGAGTCGGGGGGCGATCGCCGCGTGGCTCCTGATCGGATTCGGTCTGGTGTACGGAGTCTGGGGGCTGGTCCGCGCGATCCGGCCCAAGGCACAACGCCACTTGCACGAACACCACCACGGGGACGGCGTTCCGCACTATCATCAGCACGGCCAGGGCGGAGAGCACGCCGTTTCGCGAACCACCTGGATCATGTTCATCATCTTCGTCTTCGGCCCCTGCGAACCGATGATTCCGCTCATCATGTATCCGGCGGCCAAAGGGGATTATCTGGGGCTCATCTGGGTCACGGCCCTGTTCAGCCTCGCCACGATCGGGACGATGCTCGTCTTCGTGGGGCTCGGGGTGTTGGGGGTTCAAAGAATCCGTTTCGCCCCGCTCGAGAAATACAGCCATGCGATCGCAGGGTTCACGCTTCTCCTCTCCGGCCTCGCGATCGAATTCCTCGGCCTTTAATCGGGGGACACCATCAGAAAGGTGTCCCAATACACTTTGTGTCACCCGATTGTTGCGATAATCTACTAAGGCATGTCGTCGACGCGTGAACTGTTAGCGGAACTAGCGGCCAATCTTCGATGGACCTGGAACGGCGAATTCGATTTCCTCTTCCGGGAGATCGACGATCCGCTCTGGACGGAGGTGAACCACAACCCCACCGCCTTCCTTCTGGAGGCGGACGCCGCCAAGGTGGAGGCGCGTGCCAACGACTCGCATTACCGGGTCCGTCTCGAACGGGCCTGCGCCTCTCTTCGGGGCTATGTGGCTTCGCAACGGCACTGGGCCGCTCGCTTGGCACCCTCCCTAACCGCGCGACCGATCGCCTATTTCTGCGCGGAGTTCGGTCTGCACGAATCGATTCCGATCTACTCCGGCGGTTTGGGGATTCTTTCCGGCGATCACTTGAAGAGCAGCTCCGACCTCGGGATCCCGATCTGGGGGGTGAGTCTTCTCTACCGCGAAGGATACTTTTTGCAGCACCTGGACGCCGACGGCACGCAACAGGAGGTCTATCAGGATCTCGACCTGCGGCGCGTGGCGATCGAGCGGGTGAACGGTCCGGACGGGAAGCCGCTCACGGTCGAGTTCCCGGTCAATTCCGGGAAGATCTCGGTCGACGTATGGTGGACCAACGTCGGTCGGGCGAACCTTCTCCTCCTCGAGGGGTACCAGGGGAGCGACGCCTCCGGAAAGCATCCGCTGGCGAAGCGCCTGTACGGCGGCGACCAGAAGTCCCGGCTTCTGCAGGAGTTGATCCTCGGGGTTGGCGGTTATTATGCTCTCAAAGCGCTCGGGATCCGCCCGGGGGTGATCCATCTCAATGAGGGGCACTGCGCCTTTGCGACGATCGCGGCGGTGACGGATGCGATGGAGGAGGAAGGGTTAAGCTTCAACGCCGCCGCGGACAAAGTGCGGCGACAGACGATCTTCACGACCCACACGCCGGTGGCGGCGGGACACGACCGCTTCCCGCCGAACCTGGTCGATGAGCACCTGGCGCCGCTCTATCATCGTCTGGGCTTGAACCGCGAAGGGTTCCTGGGATTGGGCCGGATCCGTCCGGGGGATCCGAACGAGACGTTCTGCATGACGGTTCTGGCTCTCAAGCTTGCGCATCGGTCGAACGCCGTCTCGACGCTCCACGGGCAGGTCAGCCGGACGATGTGGCGCGATCTCTGGTCGGGGCGGAGCGATACGGAAGTTCCGATCGGGCACATCACCAACGGAGTGCATGTCCCGAGTTGGATCCATCCGAGGATGGCTCAGTTTTTCGACCGGCATCTGGGGCAAGGGTGGCTCACGCGCCTCTGCCGTTCCAGCACGTGGGATGGAATCTACAGCGCCGACCCGTTCGAAGTCTGGGACGCCAAGTGCGCGATCAAGCGCTCGTTCGTCGGTTTCGCGGGGAAACGACTCTCCGCACGGGCGGAGCGGGTCGGATTCACGAAGGCGGTAACCGAACTGAACCCCGAGGCGTTGACGATCGGGTTCGGGCGGAGGTTCGTCGAGTACAAGCGCCCGGCGCTGATCTTCCGCGATCCCGACCGCCTGGCCCGGATTCTTTCGGATCCGATGCGGCCGGTGCAGCTCGTTTTCGCGGGGAAGGCGCATCCGAACGACGAGGTGGGGAAGATCCTCCTGCGGCAGATCTGTCAGTTCGCGCGGGATCCGAAGTTCAAAGGGCGGGTCTTCCTGCTCGAGAACTACGACATGAACATGGGGCGGCGGATGGTCCAGGGGTGCGATCTCTGGCTCAACAACCCGCGCCGGCCGCTGGAAGCGTGCGGGACGAGCGGTCAGAAGGCGATCTTCAACGGGACTCTGAATCTTTCGACGCTCGACGGCTGGTGGGCGGAGGCGTTCGACGGGAAGAACGGGTATGCGTTCGGCAACGGCCTCACGCACACCGACCCGACGGTCCAGGATCAGTGAGACGCGGGCGATCTTCTCGACACGCTCGAACAGCAGGTCATTCCTGATTTCTACGAGCGGTCTCCGGAAGGGGTTCCCACGCGCTGGATCGAGCGGATCCTGCACGCGCTCGGCACGTTGGGGGTTCGTTACAACTCCGACCGGATGGTGATGGACTACGTAAAGAGCTGCTATCTAACAACGGCCGGGGCCAAGACGTCCGACTTCCCGGTCGAAGGCTGATCGGCGAGCTCGCGGTAGACCGTCAGGTACTTCTTCGCGGCATCGGTCCAGGAGAACGACTTCGTCATCCCCCGTTTCTGGATCGCGCTCCAGCGCTTCGAGTCCGTATGATGGCAATCGACCGCGCGACGGACCGCGTCCAGCAGCTTCACCGCATTGAGTGGCGTGAAGCGGAAGCCGTTCCCATTCTTCGGGTTCTCGTCGGCGTCCGTGACCGTGTCGGCCAAACCACCGGTTGAATGGACGATCGGTATCGTGCCGTATCTCTGCGCATGCATCTGCGTCAGCCCGCACGGCTCGTATCGGGACGGAACAGCGACCAGATCGGCCGCAGCCATCACCACGTGAGCCATCCGGTCGTCGTACCCGACATAAACCCCGACCCGGTTCGGAAGATCCTTTCGGAGCGTGAGCACGTCACGGGCCAGAGCCGGATCGCCGTCCCCGACGATCATGAGATCGACCCCTTGCCCGATGATCTTGAGCGATGCTTCCAGGAGAACGTCGATCCCTTTCTGGTACGCAAACCGCCCGACCAGCGCCAGGGTCAATCGCTCGCTGACCGCCATCCCGAGCTCTTTCTGTGCGATCCGCTTCGCCGCCTTCTTTCCTTCGGTGACCGTGTTCACGTCGTACGCCTTCGGAAGGAGCGGGTCGTTCGCGCTGTCCCATACGCGCTCGTCGGCGCCGTTCAAGATGCCGGTCAACGCGTGGGCTCGGGAAAGAAGAATCCCCTCCAGGCCGCAACCGAATTCGGGGGTCAGGATCTCGTGAGCGTAGGTGGGGCTTACGGTGACGAGATGATCCGCGTAGAGGAGCGCCGCCTTCATGAAGCTCACGTCGCCGTAATACTCGAGTCCGTCGGGGGAGAAGATCTCCTGCGTCTGTGCCCCGTTCAGCGACAGCCACTGAATGTGGCGGGCCATGAACCGCCCCTGGTAGGCGAGGTTATGGATCGAGAAGACCGTCGCGGGACGGTGATCGGTCCAGGTGTAGAGTTTTTTCACGAAGAGGGGGATGAGGGCGGCCGGCCAGTCATGACAGTGGATCACGTCGGGCGCCCGGTGGGATTGGTGCGCCAACTCCGTGACGGCGCGGCAGAAGAAGGTGAAACGTCGCGGGTTGTCGGGGAACTCCCCTCCCGGAGGGCCGTAGATCTCGTCACGGCCGAACAGCTCGTCGCACGCGACCAGCGTCGTCGTGACGCCGGTCGGCTCCGTGCGGGACCAGAAACGGACCGGGAGCTTCACCTTATCGAGCGGGATCTCGAGTCGTTCAGGATCCTCGGCGAACCCGGTGCGGCTCACGAAGCCGTAGGCCGGGATGAATTGCCGGACATGCACGCCGAGCCCCGCGAGGGCGCTCGGCAGAGCCCGCTGAACGTCCCCCAGGCCGCCGGTGCGAGCCAATGGGCTCAATTCCGCGCTGACCATCCATACTTCAAGAGCCATGATCGATCACCTCCGCCGGCGAGAGAAGGTAGTTCTTCGGGACGTTCATCGACCGATCGAGATCGCGCAGATGGGATGCGGCGTCCTCCGGGGGGGTCGGGTTGATGTAGAAGCCGGTCCCCCACTCGAACCCGCCGGTTTCGGTCAGCTTCGGCATGATCTCGACGTGCCAGTGATAGCACTCCGGGTGCTGGAAGTCGGGCGGGGAGGTGTGGATGATGATGCTGTACGGCGGGTTCTTGAGCGACAGCTTGTACCGGCGGAGCGTGTCCCGCAGAAGCTCCGCAAACGACTCGATTTGCCGCGGCGTGATCTCCCAGAAATAGGGGATGTGCGTCTTCGGAAGGAGATGGATCTCGAACGGGAAGCGTCCGGCGAACGGCGTGAAGGCGGCGAAGTCGTGGTTCATGACCACCAGCCGTTTCCCCTCTGCGGTTTCTTGCCCGACGACGTCGCAGTACAAACAGCGCCCGCGGAACTGGTAATATTTTTTGGCCGACGAGATCTCCCTCTCGATCTGCGCCGGGATAACCGGCAGGGCGATCAACTGCGAGTGCGAGTGGGAGAGGGTCGCCCCGGCCGCGTGCCCGGAATTCTTGAAAATCATCACGTACCGGAACCGCTTGTCGCGTAAGAGATCGAGCGTCCGGTCCCGGTACGCGGCGATCAGCTCGGAGAGCTGCTCCAGTGAGAAATCGGCGAAGTCGGCGTCGTGGTCGGCGGTGTCGATGACGATTTCGTGCGCGCCGACGCCGGCCATCTTGTCGTAGATCCCCTCGGAGCGCTTGTCGAGCGACCCCTCGATCCGGAGCGCCGGGAAGCGGTTCGGGATCACGCGGACCTTCCAAGATCCCGGAGTCCCCTCGGTCGTCCGGCTCAAGACAGCCGGCGGGGTCATGTGTTCGTGACCCGGGCAGAAGGGGCAGGTCTCCTTCGGATCTTTCACGTGCGAATAGGTTCGGAACGCGTTCGGCCGGTTGGCCCGCTCCGCCGCGATGATCACCCAACGTCCCGTCAATGACCGTCGTAACTCCGACATCTACTTTTCCCTCCTGTCCACAAGAGAACGAAACCGAATCCCGGCTGTGACACCGTCCCCCAAGAGGGCGCTGACCGGCCAGAGGGCGGCCAGGAGTGTCCCCTGATAGACCGCCTCGTACCCTTTTTCCGAGCGCTGAAACGTCCGAATCGGCACGGAAACCATGCGCGGCGGGACGGAGAAGGTCAGGTCGAAGCCGAAACCGAAGGCGAAATCCTCCCAGGTGACGCGGGTGACCTCCGGGCGATCGAATTCGTCCCCCGGTTTGCCGATCCTCGCCGGTCCGTCGGTGTCCTCGACCTCCGCGCGTCGGTCGGCCGCGTCCGGAGTGAGAAGCGTGAAGGCGAAGAGAGTTCCGAAAGTGCCGTCCATCGATTGCGTCGGATCGACGGTCCATCGACAAGCCAGCGTGTTCGACTCGTGGATCCGGACTTCTTTCCCGTACCGCAGCGATCCGATGGCATGGTGACCGCTCCAGCCGGCGGCGTGAGTCGCCCACCGTTCCATTCGACCGCGGGCGAAAGCGACATCGTTCCATTTCCGGAAGCGGTGGGGATCGAACTCTCCGGTGATGTGAAAATCGCGCAGGGAGCGGAGGGGAAGTTCGTCGAAGGTCGCGTTCGCGAGATCGGAGGGACGAATCCCCACGGAGAGTTCGTGCGGCGACGCCGGACCGTCCGAAGCTGCGTGGGAATGCGTGATGTCGTTCCCGGAGTGGTAGCTCTCTTTCCACCGGGAAACGAGGTTGGTGACATTGTAGCGGGAAGGAAGAAAATCGAGCTCCGCCATCGTTCCGGCGTCCCCCGGGCGGAAAAAGGCTTGAAGCGTCTTGGAAGAGACGATGATCTCCTCCTCCAGGTCGCCGTCGTAATCCTCGACCTCGACCTTCGTCTTCGACCCGAGATCCCCCAAGAGGATCGAGTCCGCCTCGATCACGTTCTGGTAGACGCCGTGCCGGAGGTGCGGGAGGTAGATCCCGCCGAAGAGGCCGTGCCAATACGCGCAATTGCACTGCGCGCGGAGGACCAACGGGTAAGCGCGCTTCTTCGCTTTTCCTTCCGGAAGCGCACGGACCCGCGTCGACGTGCGGATGACATGTTTGAGCATTTGGTTCGATTCGGGGTAGCGCGCCAAGAACATGTCCCAGAGGCTTCCGCGGACGAACGATTTCACCGCTTCGTCGGAGTTCGTCGTTTGGAACGTGTCGCGAAGCTTGGTGTAAGCCGGGACCGACTCGAAGGGGAGAGCCCACTCCAGCATCTCGGAGTACGCCGCGTTCGGGATGTAGACCTTCTCCGCCGGCGGTTTCAGACGGAAGATCTCCCCCGGCTGGACACTTCGGACCGGGGCGTTCTCCTCTTCGAGGTAGAGGAAAAACTGTTCGAGCCACTTCTCGACGAAAACCCATTGATGGGTCCCCGGCCAGAGGCCGAACTTCTCGGCGTCGTCACCGTACGTGAGGATCGTTTCGCGCGATCCCTCGGCCAACGCGTCAAAGTGCTCCCGAACGCGGTCGATCGGCCGGAACGGGATCAGGTAGCGGAGCTTGTAGTCGGAAGGAAAAAAGGCGAGCGCCTTGCCGAACCGCTCGGTCACGAAGAGTCCGGTCATCCGGTCCCGGACGATCCCGGCGAAGCGGAGATGCTGATCGTCGAGGATCGTGTAACGGATCCCCCCTTCCGAGAGGAGTTCGGCGAGCCCTGGCTCCCAAACCCTTTCCGAGAGCCAGGCCCCTTGGGGGGTGATGCCGACGCGTGATTTCCAGAAGGCGTTCAAGAGCGCGATTTGGCGGAGGGCGTCTTCCCGTGGGATCACGGAAAGAATCGGTTCGTAGAACCCGCCGCCCAAAGGCTCGACTTGGCCGGAGGAGACCAACCGATACACCCGGTCGAGAAACTTGGGGTGATGCGATTCGAGCCATTCCAGAAGACATCCCGAAAGATGGAAGGCGGCCCGAACCTTCGGGTGACGTTCGAACGCCTCGACGATCGGAGCGTAGCACTTGGCGAGCGCATCCTCGAAGACCGAGTCGAAGTTCCCGATCGGCTGATGGAAGTGAAGGGCGAAGACCAGCCGGACGCTCATTCGACCCCCGCGCTGTCGATCATCGAGTGATCGCTCGGAAGCTTGATGCGGATCTCGCGGACCTGCACGTCGACCGAGGCGCTCTCCAGGTTGAGGATCATCACCGCCGGTTGATCCGGCGTCAGCCCCGCTTCCCGGCAGGGGACGGAGATTTCGAGAATCTTCCGGGCAACCGCCCTGCTCTCGGAACGCAGCCCGGCGGGCTCGACCGAACCGTTCCCTTCCGGCAAACCGTCGATTGCCGTCGCTTCGGAAAGATCTCCTTTCGGATCGAGCTGGACGCGGATCTTACGGACCCGGCCGGCGCAGTTGAACGACATCTCGATCCTCATCCCCTGGAACGGGGACCCGTCCCCGAGTTTCTCCGGATCGATGCGGAGATAGAGTTTCTGGTCGCACGAGAAACCGATCCAGAGAATCGAGAACGGCTTCAGCGGGCGGCGGAGCTGGGATCCGATGCTCAGGCTCTTCCAGGGGAGACGGATCGCCCCGTGCCATTCGAAAAGATCCGACTCGAATCCGTCGACCGCGGGAGCGAGCCACTCGAACGGCTCCCCGTGAACCCCCTCCGAGAGGACCCGGGTCGAGGGGATGAACCATTCGAGAAAATTCGGCACGGGAAGGTCGAGCGCCTCGTACGCCTGTTGCAGGTGATTGCGGAACGTCTCGTCGAACTGCTCGCGGTAGCTGTTCGTGAACTGCCCGTCGAGCCACCAAAACCAATCGCTCCCCTCGGCGGCGCGGATCGATTTCCACGCATCGATCCGCCGGGGATCGTCCGCGGCGGGGGCGTCGAGATCGGCCGACAGCTCCTCCCGCACCCGTCCGAGGATGCTCCAGGCCTGGTTTTTCTCCGGTCCGCCGATCCAGATCCCGAAATCGGTGTTGATCCAACTGCCGGCATGAACGTGCCGGAGTTTCTTCTTCGTGCCGGTGGATGCGATGAGTTCCCCGACCGGAACGGCGGTCACCTCTTTCCGCTGCGTGATCTCGGAGTAGAGCGCGCGGAGGAAGAGGGCGCCGGCGAACGGGTAATGTTCCCAGGGGTTCTCCCCGTCGAGCGCCACCAGGACGAAGTCTTTGTGCTCCCGGTCCGGTGCGCACTTGGCGAGGATCGTGTCGACGAAATCCCGAGCGGCTTCACGCGGATCCCGGGTCTGGTACGTGAATCCGATCCGGTCGGAGAGTTCCCGGTCCCGGAAGACGAGTTTCAGGGCGCCGGTCGGTGTCGTCGTTTCCCACAGGTGGTGGTGATTCGGCGGGGCGTCGCGGTCGGACCGATGGAGGTTCCCTTCGTCGGTCGCCGTCCATTGGAGGCCGGCGGCGGCCAGCATCTCGACCACTTCCTGGCTTAAAGACCCTTCCGAGGGCCAGATCCCGATCGGACGCTTCCCGAAGACTTTCTCGATCAGATCGAGGCCGTCGGAGACCTGCCTCCGGGCATCCTGCGGATACCGGAACAGGGGAGGGAGAGGATGCTTCGGCATCGACTCGCGGGCCGATTCGTTGTTGGTGATCAAGGGGAGGATCGGGTGGGCGTATGGCGTGGTGGAGATCTCGATCTGCTTCCGCTCGAGTTTTTCCCGGTACAGAGGGATCAGCTTCCGAAGGATCGAAGACTGGATTTCGTGGATCTCACGGATCTCCGTGACCGTGAACTTTCCCCCTTTTCGCAAGAGGGCGTTGATCGACGGAAAATCTTCCCGCGCCTTGAACCCGAACCAGGCGAGGTTGAAGAGCGCGATCAGGTCGACATAATCCTGCGTGGAAAACTCTTTCCAGGCGTCCCCGGCCGCCCGGATGAGCCGCGCCTGCTGGCGTCGGGCGAAGAGCTCCGCATAATGCGGGATCGGGCGGATCATCTGGTCGAGCTGGGCCGAAAAAAAATTGTCGAAGAGGAACGTCCGCTCTACCTCCCCCAGCGCATCCGGCTCGAGGGAGCCGATCTGCTGGAACATATCGCGGCCCCCTTCGTTGTAATCGATCAGCTGTTCCACCATCGACGGGACGAGGTTCATTGTCACCCGGACCGCCGGGAACTCGTCTAAAACCCGGATCATGTCGTAGTACGCCCGAACGGCGTGGAGGCGGACCCACGGCATGAAACAGATATCCTGCCCCCGCAGCCGGTAGATCGGCTGGTGCATGTGCCAGAGGAAGGAGAGGGAGACCGGCTTCACTTCGGGAGCTCCGTCTCCTGATCCACCACGCGAATCCCGCTCTCATCCACGTGGATTCCGTGGGACCGGTCTTCCTCCTCGTCGAATCCGACCCGGGTGTCGGGCGGTACGAAGACCCCTTTCTCGACGATCGTGTTCTGGATCTTGCAGCGCCGTCCGATCTCGCAGTTCTCGAAGAGGACCGAGTTCCGGACTTCCGAATAGGAATTGATCCGGACCGCCGGGCCCAAAACGCAGCGGTCGATTTTACCGCCGGAGATGATGCAACCGTTCGAGACGAGCGAGTCGGTCGAAATTCCGATCCGGTTCGCCGCTTCGTCCGCGAAGACGAACTTCGCGGGCGGGTAATTCGTACTCGCCGTCAAGATCGGCCATTCGGCGTTGTACAGGTTGAAGACCGGGGAGACGCTGACGAGATCCATGGAGGCCTTCCAGTACGCCTCGATCGTTCCGACGTCGCGCCAGTATCCACACTCCTCCACCGTCTGCCCCGAGATCTTGTTGTCCAGGAAGTTGTAGGCATGAACGTTCAGCCTCTGGACCCATTTCGGGAGGATGTCGCCGCCGATGTCGTTCCGGCTTCCGGGGTCGGAATGGTCGGTTTCGATCACCTCCCTTAGGACGTCCAGGTTGAATAGATAATTTCCCATCGAAATCAATGACTTCGATGGATCCTTCGGGAACGGCGGAGGGTTCGCCGGTTTTTCGAAGAAGTTCACGATCCGCATCTGGTCGTCGACCGTTATGCATCCGAACCGACTTGCGGTTTCGATCGGCTGAGGAACGACGGCGACGGTGATGTCGGCTCCCGACTCGAGGTGTTCGTTGATCATCTGGCGGACATCCATCCGGTAGACGTGGTCGGCTCCGAACACCGCGACGATCTTCGGGTGATTTGACATCATCGGGCGGAGGTTCTGATAGAGGGCGTCGGCCGACCCTTTGTACCACCCCTTCCCCTCCCCGGAGTGGGCCGGGATCACCTCGCAGTACTGGCCGAGGTGGGCCGAGAACGACCACCCGTGCGAGATGTGTCGGATCAGGGAATGGGATTGGTATTGGGTCAGAACGTGAATCCGGAGGAGGTGGGAATGAACCAGGTTCGACAGAACGAAGTCGACCAGGCGGTATTGTCCGGCGAACGGGATCGCCGGTTTCGCACGCTTTCGCGTGAGCGGCCCCAGCCGTTTCCCTTCCCCTCCCGCCAGAACAACGGACAGGACTCCACTGCTACTTGTTGGCATGGACTTTCCCCTTTCCTTGCCCAGGCTTACGCCTCAGAAGTTCCATAACTTCAAGAGCTGAATACTATACCGCGATCAGGGCGGTTGTTCACGTTCCTTTCATTTGTTAGAGTGCATCCGAATCGGAGGTGAGATGTTCAATAAGGCGACGAACCGGCAGGGGAATGTAACAAGCATGTACCGGGTGACACTAACTCCCGAAGAACGTTACCGAATGATTTGTGAAGCGGCCTATTTCATCGCAGAGCGTCGTGGATTTTCCGGAGGAGATCCGGTTCAAGACTGGCTTGCGGCCGAGGAGAAAGTCGACAGGATGCTGGGGCGGCGCTGAGTTTCTCAGGCGCGGTTAAGAACCAACCAGGCGGCGCCTAGGAGTCCCGCGTCGTCCAACTGTGTTCCCACTACGATCGGGGTGTTGCGAGAGGGGTGATTTCGCAAGCGCCGGCCGATTTCGCTTCGGGTGTCAGGCAGGAAGAACTGGGCCGATCGGGCAACTTTTCCTCCAAGCACGATGATTTCCGGGTCGAATAGAAAACAAAAACTCGAGATGCCGATCCCCAAGTAACGTCCAAACCTCCGGAAAGCGGAGAGCGCCGTTTCGTCTCCGTGTCGGGCTTCATCGAACAGACGGTTGCCCGGAATCCCGGTTTCCCGTGCAAAAGCGCCGCCGGAGGCGAAGACCTCCAGGCAGCCGTTCGAACCACATCCGCAGGGCGGGCCGCTCGGGTCGACGCAGACATGCCCGACCTCGGCCCCCGCCCCCCGGCTTCCCCGCAACAAGATCCCATCCGAGATGATCCCGCCGCCGACGCCGGTTCCGAGTGTGAGAACGATCGCATTCCGGTGCCCCCGAGCACTCCCGATCCACCATTCCCCGAGTGCGGCGCAGTTCCCATCGTTCTCGCTGATACAGGGAAGGCCGACGGCTTTGGATACCTGCGTACCGATGTCGACACCGAGCAGATGGGGAAGGTTCGGCGAAAACTGCATCCGGGTCCGACCGACGAGGAACCCGGCGAGACCCAGGCCGACCCCCTCGATCCGGATCCGCGATTTGCGCGATTCCTGGATGAGATCGGCGCAGAACGAGGAGATCTGTTCCACCGCGAGGTCGGCGGTCCCCCCTTTGCTGCTTCCGACTTCCCGACGGATCAGGATCGATCCGTCCCGATCGACGACCGCCCCTCGGAGGTTCGTCCCGCCGAGATCGACCGACAACGCGCAGCTTTCCTTTGGCATCTCTACGCTCCTTTCGGACGATAGCTCCGATGTCGGGTCGCCCATCGTGTGAGCGCCATCACCGCCCGGTCGATCGACCGGAAAACCGGGATCCCCGCTTTGAAGAGCGCGTCGGCCAGTGGATCGTACAATGTTCCCGCATCGATCACGCAAACGAGCGGCTTGACGAACGGCGGGAGAAGGGAGACCAGCATCCGGACATACCCCTCTGGATCGGTCGGATCGATCGCCTTGATCGTGGAGGTCATCGGGATGCAGGAATGGACGAGGAGATCGACGTTCGGGTCGTCGTGAAACGCCTTAAGCGCCTCGAGATGGGCACGATCGTTCGCCATGGGGGTCAAGTCGAGCGGATTGCGGACCTCCTGCAGCTCGGTCAGCCGAGCGCGCTCCAGGACCCCGCGGAGCTCCGAAACGGTAGACTCGCTGAGCTGGGCGAGCTCGAGAAGCCCCCGTCCGGTCCCGGTCCGGTCGGCCAGGCCGACGGTCTCGCATCCGGCGTTCGAAATCGCGCCGATCCGTCCCGCGCCGACCGATTTCCTGGCCAGAAGCGAGGAGAGCATCAGGAGATCGGACCACTCCTCGAACGACTCGGCGAAGATGCATCCGGCCTGCGAGAGGATTTCACGGGCGATGTCCCAATCCCCCGCGACCGCAGCAGTGTGTCCGCCAGCCGCTTTCTTCCCGGCGCTCGTCCTCCCCGCCTTGTAGACGATCACCTCTTTTCCGCTCCGAACCGCTTCCTGGGCCGCCAGGGCGAAGCGGATCCCCTCCAGGTCGCGGAACCCCTCGATGTAGCATCCGAACGTCCGAACTCCGTCGTCGGTCACGAGATGTTCCAGGAAGTCGGCGGTGCCGACGTCAACCTGGTTTCCGGTCGAGATCGCGTATCGGGGGACGAAACTCCCCATCCGGTTCATCCGGGTGATCATGAACGCTCCGGACTGGCTCAAGATCGCGGTGTTCTTCCCCATCGGGAGCGACCGGTTCCGCGGCATCCGCGACTCCGGGATGAAGAGGGTGTCGTACCCGCCGGGGCCGCTCACGATCCCGAGGCAGTTTCCCCCCACGAGGACCGGCCCGCGCGAGCGCTGCTGTTTCCCTTCCGCAAGGATCTCGCGGATCCTTTTTTCGATCGTCTTTCCCCCGGTCGTTTCCCCCAGCCCTCCGGTGATGAGGATCACCGAGTCGGCCTTGTCGTTCCGGACCGTCTCCTCCAGGAGCTGCGGAACGTCGGCTGCGGGGATCGAAACGATCATTAGATCGAATTTGGAGGGGAGGGTGGGGACGGAGCGATAGGCCGCAACCCCGTCGACCGGAGCACCGTCCTCGCGAATTAGGGCGAGCCGTTCGGCGGAAATTCCCCCTTCCAGAAGGTTTTTCAGGATGATCCGTCCGACGTTCATCCCTTTCGCGGAGACGCCGACCACGCAGATGTTCTTGGGGCACAGGAGAGAGTCGAGCTTCGCCACCGTCGTGTGGGGGGGGAGGGAGGAGGGTTTGCGGAACTTGAGGAGACCGTCGACGGGGATCGCCCGGCCGCTCGAGAAGAGGAACGGGTTGACCTCGAACTCGTCGATCCAGAAACGGGCTGACGGGTTGAGCGGCGAATAGTGGATCGCCATCGTATGCAGCCGTCCGAGCAGGGTCTCGATCGTGGCATCTTCGACGGTTCGGGCACGATCGCGGCTCCGTCCGGTCAGTTTTCGGAACGAAACGGTTTCCTCGAACAGGGCTCGGAGCGCATCGGTTCCGGTCAGGACGGGGCTGGTGCTCACGGCGGCTTCCCCCTTCGGGAACTTCTTCGCGAAAAGTTCGGTGTCGAGGCCGCCCAGTCCCACGGTCAAGACCGGACCGAATTCGCGGGTCACGCGGAGGCCGCAGAGAAGTTCGCGCCCGAATCCGGAAGAGGAGATGACCTTCGGCAACACGAGGACGCCGACCGTTTCCGCTTTCAAGCGGTCCGAAAGCTCCCGTTTGGAAGCGCGCGAAAACTCCGCGGGAAGATTGCCGTCGGCGAGAAGTGTTTCCAGGAAGGTTCCGGGAACCTCCGCGAGGATCGCCCGCGTTGTTTCCTCGAGCTGTCCTCGTTTGGCGAAGCGCACGCCGCCGACGTCGCTCTTGTGGAGAATCCGCGGGTGGACGATCTTGAGGACGTACTCTTCTTCGGCGAAGGAGGAGAACGTTTTCGTGGCCGCCTCTTGGGGGGTCAGGAGGCGATACGGCACGGGCGAGCCGATCCCGAGGATCTTCAGGAGATCGTATACCTCGTGCTCGAAAAGGAAGTTTCTTCCCTCTTTTTGGGCCCGCTCGAGGATCCGATCGGGGGCTTCGAAGTTCCTTGGCACGGTCGTCAGGCCAGTTGTCCTTGGATTTTCTCCGCCCAGGATTCGGGACGATGGTTCGTGAGAAACACGGTCCAGGACGACGCCCGGGCCGGATCGGCCTTCTCGATCGGCACCTGTTTCGACAGGAATCGGATCCCCTCGGCCGGCGCGCTTTCGGCCGAAAGGCTGCTCAGAAACGCCGCCATCTTCCGTCCGTTCCGGAACGCCTCAAGGTTGGTCGCCACGATGCGATCCCCTTTCGCCTTCCAGGTCTTCTCAAGCCACGCTTCCAGCAGGGCAGCCGGAAAATCGAGGAAGAGAGAGGCGGCCCCGAGGAGTACCGTGTTCTGAGCGAGAGAGCTTCCCGCTTTCTTCGCGAGCGGCTCGGCGTCGATCGGGACGAGATTGTGAACCCGGTCGAGCTGCTCCCATACCTTCGCGAGGTCGGGGTAGTCGGGGATGTTCTTGTACGGCGTCATGCTGGTGACGACGGCGGCGGTGGGGGCGAGAAAATCGAGATACCGGGTCGCTTCGAGCGGTTCGACCGAGATCAGGAGAGTGCAGTCCCCTTTGGCGATGAGATCGCTCGCGATCGGTTTCGGGGACAACCGGAGGTGGCTCGAGACCGCCCCTCCACGCTGGGCCATCCCGTGGACCTCCGACTGCTTGACGTTCCAGTTTTTCTCGAGGGCCGCCTGACAGATCATGTACGACATCGACAGGATCCCCTGTCCGCCGACGCCGGATAAGATGATGTTCTGTTCCATGTTACGCCTTCCCTTTCCGGGATTTTTTGATCGCTTCGAGGCACTCTCGGTGGGCGACGATCACGCTCAACCCCTCGTGCGCGAGTTCCCGTCGGAAGATCTCGACGTTCGTCTTGTGGTTCTTCGGAAGAGGATCGATCGCGAGGACGTGCTCTTTCGGCGCTCCGAGACCGTAGAGGATGTTCAGGAGTTCCTCCCCCGTCGCGGCGCTCTCTTGAGTTCCGGTCATCGCCACGGTGGCGTTGTCCAGGATCACGACCGTGACCGGCGTGTTCTCCCGGGCCGCATCCCGGAGCGGTGTCATCCCGCTGTGCGCGAAGGTCGAGTCACCGATCGCCGCGACCGCAGGACGTAGGCCGGCGTGAGAGGCGCCGGTTGCCATCGAGATGCTCGCCCCCATGTCGACACAGCTCTCGACGATATCGTGCGGGGGGAGGGCGGCCAGCGTGTAACAGCCGATATCGCTGAAGACCCGTCCCCGCCCGAAGGTCTCCAGTGCCTCTTTGAGCGCGTGAAATGTGGCGTCGTGCGGACAGCCGCTACAGAGCTGGGGGGGGCGGCCGGCTAGATTCGGCGGAAGTGGCAATTTTTCCCGCGGCGGAAGATCGAGAGCCGTGCGCACCAAGTCGGGGTTGAGTTCCCCGGTTCGCGGAAGCGCCCCGTTGAGTTTTCCGCGGACTTTGACGTCCTTGAGGCCGAGAAGACCGGTCAACTGTTGTTCGAGGAGAGGGTACCCTTCCTCGACGATCAGGAGCTCGTCAATGGAGTCGACCAACTTCCGGACGAGAGCGGTCGGTGCAGGGTACTGGCAGACATGGAGGGTCGAGTAGCCGGCGAGATCGCTTCCGAGGTTCTCGTAGACGTAGTTCGCGGCGATTCCGCTCATCAGGATCCCTCGGCGAAAGTTGTTCGCAAACCGGAGCCGGTTGTCGGAGCTCTCCTCGCTCTCTTTCAGAAGACTCTTCTGCGCGGCGATCAACTTGTCGAAGTTCCGCCGGGCGTTGACGGGAAGGAGCGTCCACTTCTTCCAGTCCTCGGCGAGGGGGACGGAATGCATCTCTCGGCCGCGCTCGAGAACCCGGATGTTCGCTCGCGAATGCGCTAGGCGGGTGACGAGCCTCAGCATGACCGGCACATTGTGTTTTTCCGAGAGATCGAACGCCCCAAGCATCATGTCGTACGCCTGCTGCTGGTCCCCCGGTTCCAGGCAGGGGATCATGGCGAACTGGGCGTAGAAGCGGGAGTCCTGTTCGTTCTGGCTCGAGTGCATCCCGGGATCGTCGGCGACCGCGAGGACCAACCCACCTTGAACCCCAGTGACCGCGGAGTTCATGAACGGGTCGGCTGCGACGTTCAAGCCGACATGCTTCATCGTGACCAGGGCCCGTTTCCCGGCAAAGCTCATGCCGAGCGCCTGCTCGTACGCCACCTTCTCATTCGTCGACCAGCGGGCGTGGATTTTTTTATCCCGGTCGAACGATTCGATCGCTTCGAAGATCTCGGTCGAAGGGGTTCCCGGATACCCGTAAACTCCCGAGATTCCGGCGTGGATCGCCCCAAGGGCGATCGCTTCATCTCCCAACAAAATCGCAGCTTTTCTCATGACGCGCCTCTGGTTAATTGGTTCGGCCGCGGCAGGATATGACATGGATCAGCCGCGTCAACGACGTTGCGAGGCGCGCTGGATCATCCGCTGGATGTGGTCGGGGCGTCCGACAGCAACCAGACGATCGCCGCTATGAAGCACCGATGAGGCGGCGGGATGGAAATCCATCGCCTGGTCGCCCCGGTGGATTCCGATGATGATCACGTCGAGGTCTTTCATCTCCGCGTGATCGAGACGGATTCCGTCGTACGCCGAATCCCGAGGGATCTCGACGTCGGCCATGTCGACATCGGAGCGGCTCTGATCCGCGGCGATCTCCATGAAGTCGACGAGGCTCGGGTTCAGGATCGTCTGCGCCATCCGGGTTCCGGCGATCGAATAGGGGGAGACCACTTTGTCCGCACCGGCGTATTTGAGCTTGGTGATGTTTTTCGGGTCGGTCGCCCGGGTGACGACCCGGAGCTTCGGGTTCAGGGACCGGGCTGTCATGCAGATAAAGGCGTTGTCGGCGTCGGAGCCGACCGCCGCGACAATCCCTCTCGCGTTCGCGATCCCGGCCGATTTCAGAACCTCTTCTTCCTCGGCATTCCCTTTGACGTAGGCGAACTGCCCCAGCTTCGTCATCCCCCGCACCGTTTCCGGATCCTTGTCGACGATCACGAACGGGATCTCCCGGTTGAAAAACTCCTCGGCGATGACGTGCCCCACGCGACCGAGGCCGCAGAGGATGTAATGGTCCTTCATGTTCCGGATCTCTTGTTCCATACGTCTTCTCCCTAACACCTGTTGGAGCTCTCCCCGAAAGAGGGAGGCTGCGAGCTGCGAGAGGGCGGCGAAGGCGACGCCGAACCCCGCAAAAAGAATCAGAACCTGGAAGATCTTCCCGTAGGGGGTGAGCTCCGTTGCGTTTGTGAACCCGACCGTCGTGACCGTTACCGCCGTCATGTAGAAAGCGTCCAAGTACGTTTGATGCTCGAGAAAATGAAAACCGACCGTGCCGGTGATCAGAACGAGAGCGAGGCCGATGAGAAGCGTTCGGAGGCTCATGGCAGCTTTCGTTGTAACCCGGATCCCAAGATTTACTCAAGAAGAGGCGGCTACGGTCGTGCCCAGGCGTCCGTCCGCAGCGACGCAGTGGAACAGGAGTTTGACGGCATCCTGGTATCGGTTCAGGTTCGTCGCGCGGGGGACGACACCGGGGCGTTGTCCGGTCTGGGGATTTGGTTCGGCGGTGTCGATCCAGCGGAAATCCCCGTTTTCCCCGGGGACCAGAACCAGCGGAACCATCGGAGTCGGAGCGAGCGTCCCGGCAGCGGCCACGATCCCCTCGAACCCCCCCTCCACGAAAACCCAGCTTCCGAACGGCACCGGGCCCAGGACGCGCAGAAGGGCGTCGACGATCTCCTTCCGGTAGAACCCCTGGTCGCTGCGAGCCGCCAGGATCCGGATCGCCTCCCAGGGGTAGAGCGCGGGCCGATACGGTTTCGCATTGGTCATCGAATCGTACGCGATCGCCACGGAGATGATCTCCGCCATCAACGTCGGGTTCACGCTCCGTCGCGGAGTCGGGTAGGCCTTCGGCGTGCGCGAAGCGAGATGGTGTTCGTAGGAGACCAGGACGCGCTCCGCGACCGATTCGTTCATGTACCCGAGAAGAAGGAACGTCTTTGCTGACTCGATCGGGTGACGGGAGATCCGGGCCCATTCCTCCGGCGTGAGCTTTCCAGGCTTGGAGAGGATCTCGTCCGGGATCGAAAGCTTCCCGATATCGTGAAGAAGGGCCGCCATCCCAAGATCGGCCGTCTCCTTCCGTTCCATGCCGATCTCCCGGCCGGTCAAGATGGAGAGGATCATCACGTTGACCCCGTGGTGGAAAAAGTACGATTCGTAGCTTCGGATCAGGGCGAGCGTGGCGAAAAGGGCCGGGTTTTTTTCACACAGGTCGATCATCTCGCACACGATCCGCTGGACTTTTCGGAGCACGGCGACCTGCTCCTCCCCCCGGGGGGATTGGGTGAAGTCGCGAAGCGCCGCCAACGACTTGGCGTACCACGAAACGGCGAAGAAAGAGGGGGCCGGGAGGGGTTGCCCTTGTTCCGAGTCGCCCTTGAGATGGAACACGCGGTGCATCTGGATTCCGGCGATGCCGGCACGGGCGAGTTCGACATTGATCGTTTCCGCACGTTCCCCGGTCGGGCCGTGAAGGGTCTTGAAGATTCCGGCCAGCGTTCGCCAATGCTCCTCCTTCGATTCGGAACGGACGTCGATCCCGCCGAGTCCCATCTTCTTGAACGCATCGGCCAGAGCGTAGAGCGCGTCTTTCTCGGCCAGGGTCGACTTGATCCAGAGTCCGTTCAGAAAGAACTGATCGTCCAGGATGCGGAACTCGATCTTCCCTTCGCCGCTCAAGACTTCCTGGTTCGCTTGGAGGAGGGCGGCGATCGGCTTGTTGAAGATCTGATTCTGCGGATCGTGGAAGTGGGAGGTGCGGAGGATCGTCGCGAACGCCTGCAGCCACTGTCTTCCGACCCGATTCAGTTGCACGATCTGTTCTTTCGACCGCGTTGTTCCTTGTTTGGCTTCCGGACTCACTTGGGGTCCTTCTCTTTCGGCGGGGTCTTTCGCTCCAGAAGGTGACGCGCGGTCTTCTTGACCTCCCGGCTTCCGAAGAGCGGGGACGCTGCATTCTGCAATGCCTTGTGTGCGCGGGGGTCGGGAATCTCGGCCAGGCCGTGCAACGCCGCCACGCGAACCTCGATCTCCGGATCGGTCGATCCGACCCGGTCGAGAACCTGCTCGAGAAAGGGGAGGGCGGCCGTTCCCGCGCAACGCCCCAACGTGATCATCCACCGCTTCTTCTCGACCGGGTCGCGTTCCAGGAACGAATCGGCGTTGGCGAGCTTCGCGAGCGGTTTGGCGAAATAGGGGTCGCGGTGCTGACCGACGAATCGGAGCGCCGCATTCCGGACGTCTGCGTTGGAATCCATAAGCCCCCTGCGAAGCAGCTCGTGCGTCGACTCCCCGGGGATCGGGCCAGCCACACGAAGAACCTCCAGTCGTATTTCCGGGTGCGGGTGTGCGGCCACGCGGTTGAGAGCGTCCACGAGATCCTTCCCCGACAGGAGCTTCCCTAGGATCCGCACCATGTCCCGAATCATCATCCAGTTCGGGCTCGTGAGTTGGGACCGATAGAGTTCGGTTTCCCCCGGGATGTCCGAGAGGAGGAAGTCGGTAAATGTGGCATGAAGCGTCTCTTGCGGGAGGTGGGTAAGAAGCTCGATGACGATGGGAGCGGCGGTGCTCTTAAGCGGCCGAAAGAAAGCGATCCACTCTTCCGGGGTTCCCGGAAAGGCGTGCGCGAACTGTTTCCCCAACGCCGTAAACATCTCGCTCGGAAACGCGCGGTCGATCTCCCGGTCGAAGATCGCCGAGGCCGTCGGGGATCCGGCCAGGAACGTTTCAACGATTCGAAGCTCCGTCATCCACTCCGCAGCGAGCGTAGGTTTTCCTTCCTCGACGAACCCCGCGACGATCGCGAGGTATGCGGCGACCAGCGGCGGAAGATCCTCGGATTCCCCCTCGGTTTCGAGGACTTCGCAGAAGACCGTCCGCAGCTCAGGGTGAAAGTCGCGGATGCCGGTCTCCTGCGCCTCCTTCCGGATCCGGTCGCCGTTCTCGCTGGTAACCTCGAAATGGAATAAAGGAACCTCCGGGAGCGGCTTGGCAGGGGCTCGGGCGGGAACGGACTCCGCGCCCGGGGAAGGTTCCGCCGCGACGAGTTTCTCCACGAAATGCCGTGCATAATTCCGTTCGTCCATTTCCTCCTTGGTCATGTCTTCTTCGGACAGGTTGTTCTGGAACATGGCGACCAGGTCGCCGCCGTAGACATCGACCGTCTGATAGAAGAGGTGCCGGAACGCTTTCTTCCAGAAAAGGGTGACCGTGTCGTCCTCTTGCGATTCGTAGACTCCGGGGTCCCGGGAGAGGACCTGCACGAAGTCCTTGAGTTCTTCCGGCGTGATTTCGCGCGCGAACCCCAGTCGGCGGATTCCGTCGAGATACATCTGTTGGAGGTAATTGTTCTCCCGCTTCTCCATCCGAAATACGGCCTCGCCTTTCCACTCCAACTCGGTTCGCTTGACCGTGAGCTCCAGCCGCCCGACGTTGGTCAGGTACTCGTCCAGGCGGGCCATGAGATCCCGAAGGGCAAGTTGGGTCTGGGGATGTTCCCGGCCGTAGAGCGTGAATTGCCGGATGCTCTTGTCGAGCAACGTCAGGATCAGAGGGATATCTTCCACGTGTTAACGTTAACCAGGATAAACCTCTCCTGCAATCTTGCACAATTAACAAGAGTGTTCTAAATCAGCACGTTCACCGGCGAAAGGCCGGGGGCAGGGGTTTCTTACGCGGAGGAGTTCATGGGAAACGGCATGGTCAAACCTGAGGAGATCCGAAACGTAGCGATCGTGGGGCACTCGCATTCCGGGAAGACCGCCCTGTCCGAAGCGATCATGTTCACCCTGGGGGGGACGACCCGTCTGGGGAAGCCGGGGGACCCGACGTCGGTTTTCGATACGGAGCCGGAAGAGCATAAAAGAGGGGGTTCGATCGTCACGCACTTCGGGTGGGTCGAGTACGCCGGGAAAAAGATCAACTTTCTCGACACCCCGGGGGATCAGAACTTCTTTTGGGACGGGATGACCGCGATGCAAGGGGCCGATGCGGCCGTGATCGTCGTGAGCGCGGTCGACGGCGTCCGCCTCCAGACCCGAAAAGCGTGGGCGCAGGCAAAGGAGAGGAACCTCCCGTGCGTCCTGGTCATCAACCAGATGGATCGCGCCGCGAAGAAATGGAGCGATATCGTCCGGGAAGTGGGGGAGGCGCTCGAGGCTCAGCTGCTCCCGATCCAGCTCCCGATCGGAGCCGGGGAGTCGTTTTCTGGGGTGGTCGACCTGATCGGACAGAAAGGGTACCGATGGGCCGCAGATCTGACCGGAAAAGTGACGGAAGGTCCGGTTCCCGCCGATCTCAAGGATGAAGTCGAGGTTAATTCCGCCGAACTGACCGAGGGGATCGTTTCGACCGACGACGCCCTCTTGGAAAAGTATCTGGAAACAAACCAGGCCGACCCCGAAGTGGTCCGGGAGGTGTTTTTCAAGGCGGTCGCGCAAGGGAATCTGACCCCGGTTCTCTTCACCTGCGCTTCGAAGAACATCGGTGTGCAGCCGATTCTCGACCTGATCGCCCGCGGGGTACCGAGCCCGCTCACCCGTCCCCCGGTCGTCTGCCAGACCAAGGAGGGGGAGGAGACGACCGTCACCCCCGATCCGAACGGGCCGTTCCTCGGGCAAGTGATTCACACGGCGATCGACTTGAACGTCGGTCATGTCACCGTCTTCCGGATTTTTTCGGGGACACCGACGAAGGACGGGGAGGTTCTGAACGTCGCGACCGGAGAAAAGATGCGTCTCGGAACGCCGTACCTCGTGCGCGGAAAGGATTTCTCCCGGGTCGATTCGTTCGTCTGCGGCGACATCGCGGCGGCGATCAAGCTGACCCGGACGCACACCAACAACACCTTCTGTGAACTAAAACAGGTCCGGGTGATGCCGAATCCGAGTTATCCGAAACCGATGATCGGCTGCATCCTGATCCCGGCCGCCAAGAAGGACGAGGACAAGATGAAAGAGGCGATTGACCGCCTCCTCGAGGAAGATCCCACGCTTTCAATCTCGGTCGACGATCTCTCCCACCGCATAGTCTTGAGCGGCCTCGGTCACAGCCATCTCGACATCGCGATCGAGCGGCTGAATCGGAAGTTCAAGGTGACCGTCACCAAGGAGCTCCCGCCGATCCCGTACCGCGAGACGCTGGGCGGAAGAGTCCAGATGATCGAGGGGAAACACAAAAAACAAACCGGCGGCGCGGGACAGTTCGGTGTCTGTTACATCGATGCGGAGCCGCTTCCGCGCACGAAGGGGTTCGAGTTCGTGAACGACATCTCGGGAGGCGCGATCCCGCGGCAGTTCATTCCCTCCGTCGAGAAGGGGGTCATCGAGCGGGCGAAGCACGGCATGATGGCCGGGTATCCATTAATCGACTTCCGCGTGACGCTCCGGGACGGGAAGTACCACCCGGTCGATTCCAAAGACATCGCGTTCCAACAGGCCGGGTACAAGGGCTTAAGGGCGGCGATGGAGAAGGTCGGGACGAAGCTCCTGGAGCCGTACTACAAGATGGAGATCGTGGTGCCGCAGGAGAGTTCCGGCGCGATCATGGGGGATGTCTCGACTCGTCGCGGACAGGTGGCCGGGATGACAAACCGGGGGAACATGACGGTGGTCAACGCCTTCTGTCCTCTCTCCGAGGTTCAGAGTTACGTCGCCGACCTGCAGTCGATGACGGCGGGGCAGGGGAGCTTCACGATGGAGTTCGATTCGTACCGCGAGGTGCCGGGACATCTGATTGAAAAGATCAAGGCGGCCTCCCCGTTCCTGAAACAGGCGGCTAAGGAAGAAGAGGAGTGAGCAGCTACTTCATCCTGACCTACCGCGACCCGACCGAGGGGAAGATCTTCTCGCTCAAGGCAGCGAGGATCCACGACTCGAGTCTCGGTTTGGGATTCATCGCGATCTCCGATTTCTTGTTCGACAAAGACGCGCTCGTCATCTCACCGGAGCAGGAAGCGCTCGAGAAACGGCTCGCCGACGTCAAGACGCTCCATCTTTCGATCTACACGGTCATCTCGGTGCAGGAGGTCGGGAAGCAGCACAAGGGGCTCAAGTTTCGGAGCGACAAGTCGAAGCTCCTGGTGTTTCCCACCTCCCCGACGCAGAAGTAGAGAGTTGCTTCGGCGATTGTTACCGTTCGGCGATATCTTTGGTAGCGGGGTACGGTACTTCAAGAAGCGCCATGGGCGGAAGTTCCACCTTCTCCCCGTCGATCATCAAAGCGTGCACCTCGCTCGGTGAACCCGGGTTGATCTCGGTCCGATTCGTCCACCCATACCCCCCCTCGTACCAGGGGCATTTGGAATCGGTTCCTTTCATCGATTCCTTCCCATCAGGTTCTCGAAGTTCGGTGGAACCATCCTTCAGGACCCTGAACTCCCGGCCGCAACTCGTGTGATTCTTGCTCAAAGGGGCGACCCACCAGTGACCGAGGATCTCCTCCTGGGTTAGATGTCCGTAATCGATATTCGAGTGGTCTTTGGAGCGGGAGTCGACGGCGATGTTTTTCTTGACGTCGTCCACATCGTCCGAATTTGAACTCACGTTCTCTTCCTCGATGTCACCCGCCATGATCACAAGGAAGTACACGGTCTGTTTCTTCTGTTTTATGGTCGCGACCAATCGCGATTTTCTCGTCGAATCCGCGGTGAGAAACACGGGGGAGCCGTCCGGAGTCCGAAAGACAACTCCTCGTTTCGTAGTCGGCGTGGAGGTCTCCCGATCGGATTCATCGTCATTCGATCTCGTCTTCCGAACTTCTTTGGCGCGTGACCGGGATTCCTCCCCGTTCATCGCCGGAGAGGTCTGGTCCTTCTCTTTCATCCCGGGCATTGAGAACATCGGGTCCTCCTGCGCGTACGAACGAACGGGAAAGAAGAAAAGAAGAAGACAAACCAGGGGGAGACTCTGTTTGAGAAATCGGATTTCGGGTCGCGTCACTTTCATTCCTCCTTTGACCCAACAGGCTACCGCAAAGGGCATGCCACCACGGGTCGATTCCCAATCTCCTGATTTTGTTACTTGTTTCTGTCGCCTAAGACGCTCCATGCGACACGCGCAACGCTCCAGCTGAGCAGAATTTCGGCGAACCTCTCCGGGATCAGGGATTCTCTTTTTTCCTCCTTCGAAATCGACTAGGTGTTTTCTTGTGACCCGATGAAACGGATCCTCGCAACGATTCTTCTCCTCCTTGGCTTCTCGGTCGCAAGGGCCGGAAGTGAGCGCGGGGCGATCGAATTGGTTTGGAGTGGTGCAACGAACCCCGAAAACGCCTTCCGTGCCGATCTCACGTTGGAGGAAGATCATCAGCCCCTGGTCTATTTCGTCAACCCGAGCAATAAGTCCGCTGCGTTTCTCTCCTGGAAGAGAATCCAGGGGAGACAGATTCAGGTGGCGATCGACCGCCTGAAAGAAATCGAAAGGGCGGAACTTGGACGCGTCATCGCAGGGTTTCGTCTTCCCGGAAATGGGGCGGGCCTGGATTCAATCCCTGTCACAATCCCAGGGGTAATTCGGGTGGATGACACCTTCGGTCCGAGTGGGGAGAAGGTGGACTGGGGGGAGAGTTCTACGGCGGATCAGAAGAAAAGGTATCTGACGGTCGAACCGACCATCGTTCGGCGGGAACTGGGCCGTTTCGAGCGCTGGTTCCGGGATTTCGCCGACCGGTATCCTCCTCGCGACGAACCTGTTCCGCACGATCCGTACGGGTACAGGGTCTACTATCTTCCGGCCATGGTGATCGAGAGATACTTCGAGCTGCTCCTGACAAAGCGAACCCCCGAGGAGCTTGGACTTCCGGGAAATCAGCTGTAACCCCTTTCCACCTTCCGAAATACGGGTTACAAATTCTTTGGATTCGGAGAGGCGTGCGCTTCTCCGAGTCGAAACCCGAATCCAGGTTTCAGTGGGTCGAACGACTTCCTGAAGCCGAAAGGAGAACGACATGTTCCTTCGCCAGGAGGCGATCAAAGCCTCCATCACCCGACGCACCCGTGAAATCCACCGCCCGACCGATGCGCTCGGGAAGATCCTTCCCGTGAGCGAATTCTTCGGAAGCAACACCTTCGGTCTCGACCAGATTAAGGAGAAGCTCTCGAAAGACTCGTACGAGGCGCTCATGAACCTGGTCCACAAAGGGGAGAGACTCCCCCGGAATGTCGGGGACGAGGTGGCGAACGCGATCAAGGAGTGGGCAATGGCCCACGGGGCGACCCACTTTACGCACTGGTTCCAGCCGATGACGGGACTCACCGCCGAGAAACACGATGCCTTCATCACGACCCGGACCTCGGAGAGCGGCCAGACGTCGGCGATCGAACGGTTCAACGGTGCGGCGCTGATCCAGTCCGAGCCGGACGCCAGCTCCTTCCCGAGCGGAGGAATGCGTTCGACGTTCGAGGCGCGCGGGTACACAGCTTGGGACCCGACCAGTCCGGTCTTCATCATCGAGACCGTCAACGGGAACACCCTCTGCATTCCTTCGGCCTTCTTGAGCTATCACGGAGCGGCGCTCGACACGAAGACCCCTCTTTTGCGAGCGAACGAAGCGCTCTCGAAACAGGTGGTGAGGTTCGTGAAGCTCCTGGGCGACGTCGACATCACGACGGTTCACACGACCTTGGGAGCGGAGCAGGAGTATTTCCTGATCGACCGGGGGTTCTTCGCCGCCCGTCCCGATCTCCTGATGACCGGGCGGACCCTTCTGGGGCGATCCCCGACACGCGGCCAGCAGTTCGAGGATCATTATCTTGGCACGATCCAGTCGAGGGTTCTCGCCTTCATGCAGGAGCTGGAACAGGAGCTGTACAAGCTCGGCGTACCGGTCAAAACCCGGCATAACGAGGTCGCTCCGGCGCAGTTCGAGCTGGCCCCGATCTTCGAGGATTCGAACGTCAGCGCCGATCACAATTCCCTTACCATGGATCTGATGTGTCGGATCGCTCTGCGGCACGACCTGGTTTGCCTGCTTCACGAAAAGCCGTTTGCCGGGATCAACGGGAGCGGGAAACACAACAACTGGAGTCTCGCGACCCAGCGTGGGGAGAACCTTCTGGAGCCCGGAAAAACTCCGCATCAAAACCTAAGATTTCTAGCTATTTTGACGGGTGTTCTTAAAGCAGTACATGATCATGCGGATCTGCTTCGGGCGTCGATCGCGACCCCCGGAAACGACCACCGTCTCGGGGCGAACGAGGCCCCACCGGCGATCATCAGCGTCTTCTTGGGGGAGAACTTGAGCCGGATTCTCGACAAGATTGAAACCGGGGATGTCGTCGAGCACCCCACCGAGGAGGCGATCTTGAGCCTCGGGGTTTCAAAGCTTCCGGTGATCTCCCGGGACAACACCGACCGGAACCGGACCTCTCCGTTCGCCTTCACCGGGAACAAGTTCGAATTCCGGGCGGTCGGTGCCTCGGCCAACATCGCCGTACCGATCTCGTTCCTGAACGCGGCGGCCGGGGACTCCTTCTCCCAGTTGGCCGACCGTCTGGAAAGGAAGCTGGCCCAAACCAAGGTCCGGGACGAGGCGGTTCTCTTCTTGATCCGGGAAGTGATCACCGAGACGAAACGGATCCGGTTCGAGGGGAACAACTATTCGTCCGATTGGAAGGAGGAGGCGGAGCGAAGAGGGCTTTCGAACCTTCAGTCGGCGCCGGCAGCACTCGCGGTCCTCGGGGACGCCAAACGGTGGGAGTTCGTATCCAAGCTGGGGATTCTCTCCGCCGAGGAGATCGGCGCCCGGCACGTCATCATGCTCGAGCGCTACATCAAACAGATCGAGATGGAGGCGGCGACGATGCTCGACCTCGTCCGGACGCATGTCTTTCCCGCAGCAGAAGGGGAGATGGAGAGGATCGGTAGGGTGGTCCGGAACGTGCCGGAGGCGGGGGTCGCCAAGAACCGGCTGACCGGGATCGTTCGGCTCTACGAGAGCCTGAAGAGCGGGTGCGAGACGCTCGAGAAGAGTCTTCATGCGGCGGAGAAGATCGACGGGGAGGGGAGAAGGGCCAAAGCGTTGAGCGAAACGGTGGTTTCGGCTATGCAGGAAGTACGAAAGATCTCCGACGAGGTGGAGGGGTGCGTGGCGGACGAGCTTTGGACGCTTCCGAAATACCGCGAGATGCTTTTCTTCCGATAGTCGGAGAAAAGGAGAAACGATGAGATTGATGATTGCCGCAACGGTTTTTCGCTTCTCGGGGCGCTTCCCGTGGCTTCCGCTCGACCTTTAAGGGATCCGGGCCCCTGCTCGGATCTGAAGAAAAACCGCGCCAACCTGTCGCAGGAGTGTATTTCGGAAGGGCGGAAGGCGAAACAGGTGGCCGAATCGTTCTGGGCCGCCTGCAAGTCCGACGTGAAAACCCTCTGTAACGACGTTGTCGCGGGGCACGGGCGCAAGATTGACTGCCTGAAGACCCATCTCGAAAACGCAGCGGGGAAGAAAGTCAGCGATTCATGCCAGAGCTGGCTCACTGAGCGTTCCGCGCGTAAGGCCACTCGCGGGAAGCGCGGCTGATGTACGAACACCGACGTGCCCCGGTCCTCGACCGGGGGAAGTTTGCGCTGCGCCTCCTCCACCACGGTGGAATGGCCGCGGGCGTGATCGCAGCATCGCTCGGGATCGGGATGGCCGGATACCACTGGCTGGGAGACCTTCCCTGGATCGATTCCCTGGAGAATGCGTCGATGATCTTGACCGGCATGGGTCCGATCTCCCCGATGGTAGGAGTCACCGCGAAGCTTTTCGCCTCGTTCTATGCGCTCTTCAGCGGCGTGGTTTTTCTAACGACGGCCGCACTTCTCGTCGCGCCGTTTGTTCACCGGCTTCTGCACCGGTTTCACTTCGAGGGGCGCGGCTAGGTATGGGGTTCGTGGTTCGCATCCTTCTGAACGGCGCGGCGATTCTCTTTGTCAGCAAGATCGTACCCGGCATCGAGATCAGCGGAGTCTTCGCCGCGCTGGGGGCCGGATTGGTTCTCGGCCTGGTCAACGCGGTCGTGCGGCCGATCCTCCTCTTCTTGACTTTTCCTCTCACCATGCTCACGTTGGGCTTGTTCTTGTTCGCTCTCAACGCGTTCTGCCTGCTGCTGACCTCCTATCTCGTCCAAGGGTTTGCCATTCACGGATTCTGGGCCGCGCTCTGGGGGTCGATTCTGGTGAGCATCGTGAGCTGGTTGCTCACGGCGTTCTTGAGCGATCGAGGACGGTTCGTTTGGATCGCCCAGGTCCGTGGTAGCTCGAAGAGAATTTCTCCGTAATCTCCAGTTCGGAACGTCCTGATATTTCGATAACCTTGCTCCTGCCGCGGTCTCCGGAGACGATCGAGACCGACCGTTTCGGGAGATCGAGAATCTGAGCCAGGAATTTTACCAAGACTTCGTTCGCGGCATTATCGACCGGGGGGGCCGTGAGGCGGATTTTCCAGACCCCATCCTGAACCCCGACGATCTCGTTTTTCGAGGCGCGGGGGACGACTCTGATCGAGAGGCGGACCGGAGCGCCGGTCACGGGTCTACTTGAACGGATTCGGGTCGAAATCTTTCCGCTTGTTCTCGACCGTCTTCCATTTTTCCGCGTCCGCCATCGCCTCTTTCTTGAGCGAGATCACCGGCCATTTCTTGGCGTACTCGGCGTTGAGGGCGATGTACTCCTTCCACTTGTCCGGGCACTCGTCGGCGGTGAAGATCGCCTGGGTCGGGCAGACCGGCTCGCAGGCTCCGCAGTCGATGCACTCGTCGGGGTGGATCACGAGGGTGTTCATCCCCTCGTAGAAGCAGTTGACGGGGCAGACCTCGACGCAATCGGTGTATTTGCATTTCACACAAGGATCAGCAACAACGTAAGCCATGCGGATCGTATAAAACCGCTGTCATCAATCGTCAAGCCCGGAGGGTATATGCGTTGGATCAAAATCGCTTTATTCTCGATCGGCGGAGTTCTTCTTCTCCTCTTGCTTTCTTCGTACCTGTTCCTCGGGTCGATCGTCGCGGCGGGGATCCGGAACGTCGGCCCGATGCTTACGAAGACCACGATGACGGTCAGCTCCGTCACCCTCTCCCCGATCACCGGCCGATGCCGGATCCGGGGGTTCGAGATCGGGAACCCGGCCGGTTTCAAGGCGCCTCTGGCGGTGAAGCTTAAGGACTTTCGTGTCCGGGTTTCCCCGACCTCGCTTGCGAGCGATGTGATCCAGATTCGAAGCGTCTCGATCGAGGGGGCGGAGATCACGAAAGAGGGGAACAACCTGAACGTCATCCAGAAGAACGTTCAAAGCTTCGTTCCTGCCGACGCGGAGTCGAAGAAAGCGTCGAAACCGAAAAAACTGATCATCGACGATCTCTGGATCAAGGATGCCAAAGCGAACGTCGAGATCCTGGGGGGGATGAAGACCGTTTCTCTTTCCGACATTCACTTGACGAACATCGGTCGGGCGCAGGGAGGGGTCGCCCCGGACAAGGCGGTTGGCGCCGTCCTGGACAGCTTGATGGGGGGAGTCACGGCCGGAATCGCCGGCGCCGGGAAAGCGGTCTCCCACGAGGCCGGCAAAGTCGGGGCCGGCCTCAAAGGCCTGTTCAAGAAGAAATAACCGCGGCTACTGCGCCTTCGGCGTGTCGAGCCAGTTCAGCTCCACGCGCCGGTTCTTGGCACGGTCGGCCTTCGTCGCGTTATCGGCGATCGGCTTCGTTCCGCCGTATCCCTTGGCCTGCAGGCGTTTCGGGTCGATCCCTTTCGAGACGAGGTAGTTCATGACCGTTTTCGCCCGGGCCTCCGAGAGGCTTAAGTTCGCAGCCGACGGGCCGGTGTTGTCGGTGTGTCCCTGAACCTCCACCCGGACCTCCGGAACCTCCTTCAACGCGGCTGCCGTCTCGTCGAGCACTTTGAACGACGCCGGCTTCAGGTCGGCTTTGTTGAACATGAACGTAACCCCTTTCAGGATTCCGCGGGCCTTGCCGGCTTTGGCAGGACACCCGGTGGCGTCAACGGTCAGCCCCGCCGGAGTGCCGGGACATTTGTCCAGATGATCGGCAACGCCATCGCCGTCCGTGTCGACCGGACAGCCGGTCGCATCGACCGCAACCCCCTTGGGAGTTTCCGGACATTTGTCGAGGGCGTCGGCGACGCCGTCGCCGTCCTTGTCCATCGGGCAGCCTTTTTCATCGACCGCGACCCCCTTCGCCGTGTCGGGGCACTGATCGATCCCGTCGGCGACGCCGTCGCCGTCCGCATCGACCGGGCATCCGGTCTCATCGACTTTGGCCCCCTTCGCGGTGTCGGCACATTTGTCGATTCCGTCGAAGATGCCGTCGCCGTCCGCATCACTCGGGCAACCCTTGGCATCCACCGTGGCCCCCTTGAGGGTGTTGGCGCATTGATCGAGTTTGTCCGGAACGCCGTCGCCGTCGCCATCCTTCGCAGGTGCGACTCCAAAGAGATACGAGACGCCAAGCGCCCCTTCGTAATTGTACTGGCGTAGCGCAACGCCGCTTCCGACGTCGGAATAGATGACGCGACCGTCGAGGCGGATCGCGATCCGTTCGGACGCAAGGTAACGGAGGCCCGCTCCCGCGTTGATCCCGAGATCGTTCGAGGTCGAAATCGACGTGTACCGGGAGCGCTCCAATCCAACGCCGCCTGTCAGGAACGGAACCCACGGGCCTTCCGGAAGGAAGTTAAAGAGGAGGTTGAAGCGGGTGGAGTAGATCCGGAAACTGACGTCTCCCGGATTTGCTTTCGTGAACAACATCTGGAACGACGATTCGAAGCTCATCTCCGGCGTGAACCAGATTCCGACGCGGGCCCCGTACAAGAGATTGTTCTTCGGCTCGATCCCGCCGTAGCTGTCGGGAAACGCATACCCGACGTACGGGCCGATCTCGACCGTCCCCTCCTTGAATCCGGACGCGAAGGCCGGCGAGGAGAGGAAGGAAAGAGCGGCGATCAGAAACGCAATTTTCTTAAACATGAAGCCTCCGTCCGAGTGATTGATCGGAGGGAAAATCTCCGAAACCTCGCCGTTCGTCAAGGATGTTCAAAAAGGGTAAGCTGCCGCCGCCATGGGACAAAACAAGACACTCGTCTATCTATTGATTGGACTCGCCGCGAGTTGCGCGGGAAAGCGGGGGGAGCCGGCTCGTCGGACCGAACCGGCCGTGGAGGTTCTTCGAGACGGCCTTTCTCCCGCAGCGGGGTTGGCGATCGATGCACCGGGAACCTATCTGGTGGCACGGCCGGTGGAGGGTGGAAGTTGGATGCTGGCAAGTGTTCACGGGGGGAAGCTGGAGGATCTCTCTCCCGCGTCGAGTAGTCCGACCGCCATCGCATACGATGCACGGCATGGACGCCTTTTCTGGGCGGAGAAGGATCTCCTGAAGATCGCGAAAGTCGGAGGGTTTCTCGGTCTCGTAAAATCGAAGAAGTCGGACACCCCTCCGATCGAGATCCCGATCTCCGGGGCCGGGGAGATCACGTCGATCGACTATTCGATTCTGAACGCCCGTGCTTATTTCTGTTCCCCGTCGGCGAAACAGATCTGGTCGCTCGACCCGAAGAAAAAAACCGTCGAGGTGATCCTCGGCGCCGAAGCGCTCGAGAAAACCGGATTGGGGGAACCGCGGTATCTGCGCGCTTCGTCCGACGGGCGCCGTCTTTACCTCGTGGCGACACAAGCCGGGAATACCGAGGGGGGGAGCGCGATCGCGATCGTGAACCTCAAAAGCCGTCAGACGGAATTACTGAAAGCGTTTCCGGGGACCGACCTGACCGGGATCGAACCGTACCGCTCTCATCTGATGACCGCAGACCGGGCGACCGGGCGCGTTTTCGCCGTCACAGTCAAGGGAGGGGAGGTCGCGATACCGGCCGTTCCGGCCGACTGGAAGGGTCCGGTCACCGCGTTTTCCATGGATCTTGGAGCGGCCACGTTCCTTCTCCCGGTCGAGGCCGGCTCCTCGGCGAAGCTCGTGCGGTTCGGCGTGGCGGTGAAGGAATAGGAAGACGGGACCATGAGGATTCATGCCACACCGGTCGGCTGTTCCCTCGCAGGGATCGTTTTGATGGCGTTCGTTCTGGCTTCCTGCTCCCGGCCTCGGCCCCATCCCGCCAAAGGGGGATCTGCCGCGCCCCTCGAAACGGTGGAGGAGTACGCGATCTTGAGGCTCCCGGTTAAGGGGTTCGACCGTCTGTCGCTCAACGACAAACTGCTCGCCTATCATTTGTACCAGGCGGCCGTTGCGGGGCGGGATATCCACTTCGATCAGCTTCACCGGCGCAATCTCGAGATCCGGCAGGTCTGCGAGGAGATCCTTCTCCACTCCGATGGGATCGACAAGAAACTGCTCGGGGAAATCGCGACGTATCTCAAGCTGCAGTATCTCAATACCGGGATCTACGGGAAGTTCACCTACGCCAAGCTTCTGCCGCCGAAAAGGATCACCTATGGGAAGTTCGAAGATGCGATGGAACGCGCGAAGCGGAACGGAGCCGTCTTCCAGTCGCAGGGGAAGCGGGAGGTTCGGGAATATGCCGATTCGTTGCGCCGGACGATCTTCGATCCTGCGTTCGAACCTTTCGTGACCTCCCGGTCGCCGAAACCGGGGGAGGATCTTCTCACCGCGAGCGCCAACAACTATTATGACCGTGGGATCCACTTATCCGACCTTCAAAGGTTCACGGATCTTCATCCGTTGAACTCGCGACTCGCCCGGGAGGGGAAAAAGATCGTCGAGCAAGTTGCGCGGGCCGGTGACCCGTCGAAAAAGATCCCGCCCGGAATCTACGCTCCGTATCTTGCGAAGGTGGCCGGGCATCTCGACGAAGCGGTGGAGTACGCCACCCCCGAGAACGCGAAGTCGCTCAGGCTTCTTGCGGAGTACTACCGGACGGGGGATCCGAAGCTGTTCACGAAATACAACATCGCCTGGCTCGCCTATTCCAAGCCGACGGTCGACATCATCAACGGATTCATCGAGGAGTACCTCGATCCCCGGGAAAAGAAGGGGGCTTGGGAAGGGATGACCTACTTCGTGGACGAGGAGAGCTCCGGCTGGCTCCGGGAGGTCGCTTCCAAGGCCGATTACTACGAATCGCACGCCCCGATTTCGGACGCATACAAACGAAGCGGGGTGAAGCCGATTGCGAACATGGTCGAGGTGTTGGTCGAGGCGGGGGAGGCCGGACCGATCAGCTTCAGCGGGGTCAACCTTCCGAACGATCAAGCTCTCCGCGTGCAATACGGGAGCAAGAACGTTCTCCTGTGGAACACCAAGAGAGCACGGGACGAGATCATCGGGGAGAAGGCGGTGCGCGAGTTCGTGATCCCCGAGGATCAGGAGATTCTGCTGAAACACCGGCAGGCGGCGATCGAGATCCTGGTGGGGTTCCATGAAACGCTGGGGCACGCCTCGGGACAGGCGAATCCGAAATTGACGGAGGATCCGAGCCACTACCTCCCCGGCTACTACAGCTGGCTGGAGGAGGAACGGGCCGATCTCCTGGCGCTTCACCATGCCTGGGACCCCGAGACGTTCCGGATCCGGAAGGATTGGTCGGACGAGGCCGCGAGAGCAATGTATAAACAGTATCCCGTGTCCGAGCTGATTGGCCTGGCGGAGATCCCCCTCGGTTCGACGAATCTGGAGGAGCCGCATCAAGTCGGCGGTCTCTTCGCGGTCAACTTTTTCCGGAAGAAATGGGGGGTCGTCGAGGAGGTCCGGCGCGAAGTGGGCGGACATATGAAAACATTCTGGGTCGTGCGGGACGAGAACATTCCGAGGATGCGACAGGCCGTGGATGAACTGCTCCGCGAACTTCAACGGATCAAGTCCGAAGGGGATCTCCCGGCGATCCGGAAACTGGCGCAGGGGTACGGGGCGGCAACGTACGATTCGAAACTGGCGACCGAGATCCGGGATCGGAAAAAGAAGCTCGGGCTTCCGAGCTACTGCGCCTACGTCTATCCTGAGCTGCAGTTGATCGAGCAGGGGGGACGCCCGGTCGATGTCCGGCTCGTCGATTCCGAGAGCTTCTTGCGGCAGCAACTGAAGTGGTCCGGATACGGTGCGAAAGAAATCGACCTGGTCTCAGGAAGGTGATCTAAATCATATGACATAGATGGGCCGTTCTTATCCTTTTCTCTTCTTCGTGGGATTTCTTCCGAAACTATTTGGGTTTTTCCTCGCTCTGGCATGCGCCGCTACCCCGGTTTTCGCCTATACGACCCACGGATCCCTGTCGACGCGGTACCGCTTCCGGACGGCGGAGGGGGTCAGCGACCAGGATATTGAAACGGTCGGTTCGGCCGAGTTCGGGGACGCTTTTTCGGATCGGGTGACCGGATCGGTTCAGGTGGGGGGGGTCTTCAACGTGGACGGCCGGAAGAACACCGGGCCGTTCGCCGACGTCTACGGCGGGTTCAACTCGGCGGCGGTCGAACGGATCTACCACGCGTACGTCGACGTGAAGGAAGCGGGCCCGTTCGAGAAGTTCCGGGCCGGCCGACAGTACCGGTACGAATTCGAATCGCTTCATTACGACGGGGCGACCCTCCAGACGGGAAGCGCGGCGGGGCTTTCAGTGACCGCGTTCGGCGGGATCCCGGTCCACCTGTTTGAAAACCGCCTCGGTCATCAGACCGGGGATTGGATGGCGGGCGGAGCGCTGCAGTTCGATCCGGCACCTTGGGCGCGGTTCCGTTTCGACATGGTTCATCTGCGGGATAAGGGATCCGGGTTTCGCGCGAACTTCGGCGATCAGGAAGACACGCTCTTCGGCACCAGCCTCTGGTTCGATCTCGACCCGAACGTAATGGTCAGCACGAGATTCACGGCATTTTCGGACCAGGTTCGGGATCTCCGTACGGAGGTCCGGATGCTTGTTCCGGATCAGAAGCTGACGATCGAGAACCGCTTCTACACACTCCTCAAGCCGCAAGGGATCCGGGCGATCGATTTCGACGCTTACGGATTCATCGGCTCGTACGAGCCGTTTTTTGAGGTGATGACGACGGTCACGAAAGGGTTCGGAGAACACTTCTTCGTCGACCTCGGGTATATGGGACGCTTCCTGCGGGACACGCAGATCGGGAGCGCATTCAACCACGGATACCAGCGCGGTTTCGTAACGGTCTCGACGGCCGGGTTTCCGCTGGAAGGGATGAGTCTTTCGGCTACCGGCGATTACTTTCACGGGACCGACAGCACGTTCAAGAACAACCTGTTCAGCGCATCGTTCGCGGCGGACCAGGAGGTCTGGCAACGGCGGATGCGGCTGTCGGGGGGAACGGCGTTCTACCTCTATCGCTATAACCTCTTCACGGGAAACGAGTCAGAGGATGTCCGGACCTATTTCGCCCGGGTTTCGATGAAGATTCTGGAGAGTCTCGATGGGCGGGTCGGATACGAGTTCGAGCAGGATTCGCTCGCGAATTTTCACACCGTCGACACGAGGGTCGTATGGAAGTTTTGAGACGCTCGGTCGTTCCCACGGTCCTGGTGGCGGCGCTTCTCCCGTTTGCGATGGGGAACAAGGGGTGCGAAGGGACGAAGTTCGACCACCCCGCGGTCGCTACGAAAACGGATTGCACCGAGTGCCATACGGAGGGGATGTCGACGAAGACGAAGCCGCCGGGGCACGACGTGCTCTGGATGCGGGAGCACGGCCGGCTGATCCGCCGCTTCGGCCTGGTGAACACGAACTACTGTGTGATCTGCCACTCCTCGGCCTACTTCTGCAACGATTGCCATCAACAGACGACGCCGCAGGATCACAATCAGTTCTTCCGGATCAAAGGACACGGTCTCCAGGTCGGATTCAACCGAACCCGGTGCGAGACCTGCCATCACACCGATTTCTGCGAGCGATGCCATTCGAGCACCCGTCCGATGACGCACACGGCGGGGTGGGGGTCGCCGCTCAACCGGCACTGCGTGAGCTGTCACTACCCGCTCGAGTCGGTGGGGGGGCAGGGTTGTGCCACCTGTCACCGCGGTTCGACGTCGCACGCCTTGACGCCGAGACTTCCCGCGAACGCCAAGCATGGGGTGGGGGTCGACTGTCGGACCTGCCACACGCCGCTGCGGCACACGGATAACGGAACCGCTTGTGAGGTTTGTCATGCTCGGTCTTAGCCAACAAAAAGTTAGGGAGGAGAAATCCATGAAGCGTAAGAACCTGTTTGTGACCGTTCTCATCGGACTGGCGCTATCAGTGGCTGGTTGTTCCAGTAGTGGGCCGGCCGGAACGCCGACGGCGAATGCCGGGGCGGACCAGAAGGTTCTGGTGGGGGACAAGGTCACGCTGAACGGCGCCTCCTCGACCAACGTCACGACGGCGCAGTGGACGCTGACGTCGAGTCCGTCGGGATCGGCGGCGACGCTGGCGGGCGGTACGTCGCTTGCACCGACCTTCACGGCCGACAAGGCGGGGGATTACGTCCTTCACTTGAGCATCAACAGCGGCAAAGCAACCGACACGCTCACCGTCACGGCGAAAACGATCCTGGCGACGATCACGAACGGGGACGGATCGGCCGTCACGACGCGAACCCGGTTCGGGGCGACTGAGAATATAATGAACCTCGACCAAACCGGCGGGATCTTGTCCGGAGCGACCAGCCGGGCTTCAGGAACCATCGCTTCCTACAAATGGTCGCAGGTGGCCGGGCCGAGCGCGATTCCGGCGGGAGCGTTGACCGAGTCGACCCTGTCGTTCACAGCCCCCGGGCTCGTCGGGATCGAGCAGGTGGGGAAAGATGACGATACGAATACGACAAGAACGTCGGCCAACCAGTACAAGTGGCAGCCGCTTCCGATCTCGGCGAGCAATCTGCAGGTTCTTTTCAAGCTGGTGGTCACGGATGCCGATGGAAATTCGGACGAAACGACTTTCCCGGTTTATCTCCAGGACAACGATAAGATCATCTGGCCGACGAGCGGTCTCAACAACGTCGGGATTGGGACGGTCGTTTATATGGGGGGCCCGAATCAGACCCCGGCTTACGCGGCAATCACTGACTGGAGCTGGACTCTGACGCGCCCGTCCGGTTCGTCCGCCACATTTGCCGATACGGGAACCTCCGCTTCGGCGCTTCAGTTCCCGAAATTCACGCCGGACGTCGCGGGTCTCTACACCGTGGCGTACAGTTCAACGAGCGGTGCGATAACCGGCAAGATCCGAATCAACGCCGCAGAGTTCGTCGGCGTCGGTACGATCGCGAGCACCAGCCCGAGGGCTCCGGAATGCGGAACCTGCCACAACGGTGTCGTTGAGCCCGATATGGTGACGGAGTGGAAAGAGACGAAACACGCCTCCGTTTTCGAGAATTCATATACCTCGATGTCGGCGTTGGCCCCGGAACCGTACCTTTGGGCATTCGAGACGGTCGGTTACTGCACCGACGCGGCGAACGGCGGATTCGACGATCTCGTCACCTCCGAAGGGTTCTCGATCACAGATGCGCCGGCGACCTTCGCCGATTTTGTGACAGCAAACCCGAAGGTGGCCGCGCTTGCCAACATTCAGTGTGAGAACTGTCACGGCCCCGGGAGTCTCCACAACGGCAACCCGACCGCGATCTCCTTCTCGTTTGCCCAGACCGGCGTTTGCGGCCAGTGCCATCTCGAAGAGGCCCAGTGGGTCAACTCGAAGCACAACGAAACGGCCGACCAGGCCGAGTGGCCTACGGAAGTGGGATGCGTTCGTTGTCACACCTCCGAGGGGTTTGCGCAATATGCGGCCGGGGAGGAGTTGACCGCGGTCGACAAAACCTACGGCTCGTTCGTGAACGTGGGTTGCGCTGGCTGTCACGATCCGCACGACGCGACGAATCCGAACCAGTTGCGAGCGTTCGGGAACGTAACAATGGTCGCGACGGGGCAGACGGTGAACGCCGGGAAGGCGGCCGTCTGTTATAAATGCCACGACGCTCTCTACAACTGGGATGAGGCGGACTGTGACTTCAACCGCGACGGCGTGGTCGACGGCACCGACGACAGTGTGCCTGACGGCCTCACGAATGGGATGTGCATGACGCCGGAACAGAGCGCCGACTTCTACCTGCGCCAGGTTCACTACAACGGCCAGGCGGCGGTTCTCGAAGGGAAGGCGGCGATGACCGACCTGGACAAGGACGGCACGGCCGATTTCACATTGACGGAGAACTCGTTCCACTCCCAGCCGGGGTTCAATCTCGCGGCGGTAACCGGGGACACGTCGCTCCCGAACGAGAACAACAAGTGTGTCACCTGCCACATGTACCCGGGCCCGAGCGCGACCGAAGAGGGGTACTTGCATGTCGGCGGCCACGCCTTCAAGCAGCGGCGGAGCCACGGGATCGGTCACCTGGAAGGGGAGGAGACCGAACCGTCGTATGAAACGACCGACCTCCAAAACCTCAAGCCTTGTCAGTTGTGCCACATCGGCCTGACCGACTTCAACCGCCCGGCGCGAGCCGACTATGACGGCGACGGCACGATCGAAGGGGTCGAGGACGAGATGAAGGGGCTGTTGGTCGCTGTGGCGGCCAAGATCCGGACGCTGGACGGCTCCGCGACGGGTGGAACGTGTAGCGCAACGGTTTTTGACCCTGCCGTTTTCGGGGTAGGCTCCACCGGAGCCTGCGCGATCCCGTCATCGGGTGGAACGCAGAAGTACTGTATCTGGACGATCGGAGGGACCGACTACACAAGTGGGTGGAAGTGCAGCGCCGCGAGCGATTGTGACGGCACTGGCGACCCGTCGGGCACGAAAGTAGTGCAGCGATGCTCGCTCGACAATGCCGATTTGTGTCAGGCCGATGCCGACTGTACGTTCAAACGCCTGGGCCAAACTTCGACCACGTACGGTTCTTTCGACTGGGGGACGTGCAACACCGGCACAGGGAAATGCACGAACAAGATCGGAACCTCGGAGAAGTCCTGCACAGCCGATACCGACTGCGGACCCACCGCGATCCGCTTCAGCTGGGGCTCCGCGACAAAGAGCATCTATCCGGCCCAGGGTAGCGGCTACGGCTTCAACCGGGCTGGCGGAGACGGGTTGTGCGGCACGACCACGGCCTTGAAGTGTGACAACGATCCGGCGACAGTCTGTGCAGTAAATGCGGACTGTATGAAGCTCGACAAAGTGGCGAGTGCCGGCAAGGACACGACCTTGGGGAACCGTCTCCGAAGAGCCGTCTGGAACCACAACCTGCTGGTGCGCGAGGCGAGCTTCGGGATTCACAACACCGCGTTCTATGTCCAACTTCTGCAGGGGACGTACACGGCGCTCGGGGGGAATTCATTTGCTACCGACTTCCCGAATGCGACATTGAGGTAGTAACTATTAACTAAACGAGGAGAGAGTATGTTCAAGAAGACGTTGTTGGGAGTTACGGTGGCGGCGATTGCGGTTGCCGCGTGGAATCTTTCGCAGGCTGCGGCCGATGGTAAGGCGGTCTATGAAGGGAAATGCAAGACCTGTCACGCCCCGGACGGCAGCGGCATGAAGGACGGGAAATGGCTGCCGATCGCCAAGACGATGAAGCTCGACGAGAAGCAGATGGCGAAGCTCTCCATCGTCTCCGCCGACGCGAAGAAACTGTCGGATGCCGAGTTCGAGAAGGCGATTCTCGAAGGAACTGGCAAGATGAAACCGATGAAGGATAAAGTGACCGCGGATGAAGCGAAAGCGATCACCGCTTACTCGCGCGACTTGCAGAAGCAAGCGAAGTAGTCTCTGTTTTCTTTCGTTCCTGGTTGCGGCCGTCTGGGTTTCCTCGGCGGTCGCGGCCGGGGCGAAGAAGATCCGGCCCCAAACCTGTCTGGAGTGTCATGACGGCCTGAACGTGAAGGCCTTCGAGGCCTCCGTGCACGGGGGGCTCGACTGCGTCGATTGCCACGCGAAAGGACCGTTCCAAGCGCATGAAGAGGCGCCGCCGAAGGTCGACTGTTCCTCCTGCCACGAGGATGCGGTCAAACAGTACAACGCAAGCTTTCACGGGCTGGCGCGCGCGAAGGGAATCACCGATGCCCCGGCTTGCGCCGACTGCCACGGGAACCTCCACGAGATCCTCCCGTCCGACAACCCCGCCTCGAAACAGGCCAGGGCCAATATTCCCGGCATGTGCGCCCGCTGCCACGCCCAAGTGAGCCTCATCCGGAAATACGACATCCCGGTCGCCGACCCGTTCGCGGCGTACAAAGATTCGGTTCATGGAAAAGCGGTCGCCGCGGGGAACCTCAAGGCCGCCGTCTGCAGCGACTGCCACGGCGCCCACACCGTTCAGCCGGGGCGGGAGATGACCTCCAAGACCGCCAAGAAGGCGATCCCGGCCGCTTGCGGCCGCTGCCATGCGAAGATGGTGGAGGATTACACCGCTTCGATCCACGGTCAGGCGTTGGCGAAGGGGATCGAGGACGCCCCCTCCTGCGCCGACTGCCACGGCGAGCACGGCATCTTACGGACGCACGACGCCAACTCGCCGGTCTCGCCGGCACATCTCGCAGCCAAAACCTGCGGAAAATGTCACGACGATCTGATGCTCACCAAACGATATGGTCTCTCGACCGGCAGAACCGCAAGTTACGAGGACAGTTACCACGGCCTCGCCGTACGCCGGGGATCGGTCACCGTGGCGGGTTGCGCCAGCTGTCACGGGGGACACAAGATTCTCCCGTCCTCCGACCCGAATTCGTCGATCCATGTTTCGAACTTGGCCAAGACCTGCGGGAACTGTCACCCGGGGGCTAGGGAGACGTTCGCACGGACCCCCGTCCATCTCCAGACCTCACCAGCCTCGGCCCCGATATTATTCTACGTTCGTCAGCTTTATCTTTGGCTGATCTTCGGGACGATCGGCGGGATGCTGGCGCACAACGCCTTGATCTTTTTCTCCGCCGTCGTGCAGAAGTTCCGGAAACAAAGGAAGGAGAAAGGGTACCGGCGCTTCACGAACTTCCAGCTGGTGACGCACGGGATGCTTCTGACCAGCTTCATCACGTTAGTCGTGACCGGCTTTGCCCTGCGATTCTTCGACGCCCCCTGGACGATCCTCTTGAACTGGGTTCACGTCGGGGAGGAGGCGCGTCGCTTGATCCACCGGGGGGCGGCGATCGTCATGCTCCTGGCCGGGGTTCTGCACGTCGTTCATTCGATTTGGACGCCGAAAGGGCGCCACGAAATCAAGGAGCTGCTCCCCCGGTTCCGCGACCTTCTCGAGGTCCGGGATTCGCTCAAATACTACTGGATGCAGCTGACCGGCCGCCGGGGCGCACGACGCCCACACCTGGGGCGGTATTCGTACGTCCACAAAGCGGAATACTGGGCGGTCATCTGGGGGACGATCATCATGGGAGCGACAGGATTCGCCCTCTGGTTCCCGGTAGAGATCAGCCAGTTATTTGGGTTCCCCTCTTGGGGGATTCCGTTGGCCGACGTGATCCACTATTACGAGGCCTGGCTGGCGGGGCTCTCGATCGCCGTCTGGCACTTCTTCTTCGTCATCTTTCACCCGGACGAATACCCGGTCAGCCTGATCTTTTTGACCGGCAAAGTGACCGAGGAAGAGATGGAACACCAGCACCCGCGGGAGCTTCAAGAGATCAGGGCTGAAGCTGCTTCAAAATCTCCGGATTGACCTCTTCGTTGGCGAGCAGTTTGTGGCAGGTGTCGCAATCGTCCGGGATCGTCCTTCCGTCTTTCGACTTGTGACTCCCGTCGTGGCATCGTTGGCAGCCCGGGGAGTTCTCGTGCCCCAAATGATTCGGGTAGGTCCCCCAGGTCACGTGCATGTGGGGGAAGACGTTCTTCGAATAAAGGTCCGCGAGCACGGCGGCGGTATCGTCGATCAACGGCTTCCGGTCGGCGGCGATCTGCGGATAATTCGCCCGGTAGAACGCCAGAAGCTTCCCCGTCATCTCAGCCTGTAAGGCTTCCCCCGTCGTCATAAAGGAGCCTTTGAGCAGCGCCAACCCCTCCCGCCGGACGAACGGGAGGGTGCGATCGATTCTCCCTTCTTCCAGCCCGAGATCGATCTCGTCCTGTGGCGTCCGGAAGATGTGCGTCGGCCGGTTGTGGCAGTCGATGCAGTCCATCACACGCCACTCGGCGTTCTTTGCCTGGGGGGTCGCGTCCGGGCCCTCGAATTCCGTCACGAGGCCGCTCTTCCCCGTCAGCTTGACCTTGTAGATCGTTTCCCGCTTGGCATCGGAGAGGTATTCCACCTTGTTGTCGGGGTTCACATGCCAGTGGATCCCGTGGGCCCGGCTCCCTTGCGTCCCGCCGACGCGCATCAGGAGGGCTGTTTTCGTCTCGGTGTTCCCCTCGTCCTCCTTGAAACGACTCTTGATCTTGAGCCGGTCGCCGACGAACTTGGTCGGCCAGTGGCACTGCTCACATGTTTCACGAGCGGGACGGAGGTTCTTGATCGGGGATTCGATCGGGCGCGGATATAGGTTGAAAGTAACCGCCACGAGCTGCCAGGAACCGGAGAGCTTCGATTTGACGAACCAGCTGGCTCCGGAGCCGATGTGGCACCCGATGCAGCCGACGCGAGCGTGCGCCGAGCGGAGGTAGGCGGTGTACTCCGGTTGCATCACTGCGTGGCAGGCGGTGCCGCAGAACTCCGTCGTTTCCATCACATGGACCCCCTGGTAGGCCGCGACCACCAAGATGCTCACGTTGAGAGCCGTCACGCCGGAGAAGATCACGAAGAGGCGCTTCCGGCGGCCCGGAGACGAGGGGAGTTGGATCAGTTCCCGCCACGAGATGGTCGCCTGCCCCGAGCGGAGCCGTTTCTGCTTCTCCCGCCAGAGGCCGAACGGGATCATCAGAAGGCCGCCGACGAAGAAGAGGGGGTTGATCAGGAAGACGAGAATCCCGAAGTACGGCCCACCTTCGAACCCGGACAGCATCGCCAGGAAGTAGCCGATGAAGAGGAGGGTGCTGGAGGTTGCGAAGATCGAGCCGATCAGCCCGGCCACGTTGTTCGTGACGATCCGATAGAAAATTTCAAGCGATTTCAACATGGCGAGTCTTTCGGCTGTAGGTCAAAAAAGGGTTGGTTTCCAGATCTTTGTAAGAGGAGCGGAGAGAAAAGGGAAGAATTTCGAAGGGGAGGTTGAAACTTCGTTTCTTTGTTGCCTCTGAGGAAAACCACGCTACATTGCCCGGCCGTTTCAAAACTCAGTTGGATTCCAACGAAAAAGGAGAACTCAGGAAATGAAAGTCATGGGAAGCATGGTGGCGATTTTGGCATTGGCGGCATTCGGTTCGGTTCCGAGCGCGTTTGCGGACGGGAAGGCGCTGTACGACCAGCACTGCAAGAAGTGCCACGGCGACAACCTGAAAGGGAACGAGAAGATCACGAAGATGATGAAGCCGGAGAAGCCGGAAACGATGGACCTGACGGGTGCCGCGGTGAAGGGGCTGGACGACGCAGCCATCAAGAAGTCGATCGAAGTAGGCAGCCGGAAGATGAAAGCGATGAAAGTGTCCCCCGCGGAAGCCGACGAGATCACGAAGTACGTGAAGTCGCAGCAGAAGTAGTTCGACCTACCGGTACGCGAAGATCGTCGCGTACACGATCAGTCCGATCAGAGTCAAACCGATCGCAAGTGCCGTGAACCCGAACGTCCGCCAGAAATGGTGGACGTGCGGGGAGGGCGCGTCTCCGAGCCTCCCGGCCAGTTTCCCGGATGCCACCAACTCCTCGTACTCGCGGGGTCGGTCCACCTTGTATTCCTCGAGCGGCGTCCTCCCGGTGAAGATGACGGTGTCGATCGGGAACTTCTCCGGCCGGAAGTGGGTGTTGAAGAAGTGGACCGTGAAGATGAACCCGACTGCGAGCAGCGCCTCGTCGCTGTGAATGATCGTGGCGATGTTGATCGCCCAACCCGGAAGGAACAGCGTGAAGAACTCCGGGAACCAGAGGAGAAGGCCGCTCGAGCCGATGATGGCGACCCCCCAGAAGACTGCGAAATAGTCGAATTTCTCCCAGTAGGTCCAGCGTCCGTATTGAGGTCTTGGACCACGCCCGAGGAACCATTTCATCGATCCGATCAGTTCTCGGAGATCGTTTCGGTTCGGGATCATGCTGTCCGGACCCAGAAGGAGAGCGCGGAATCCTCCCGGCTCTTTCCGGGCGCGCTTACAGAGATCGTACAGGTGGGCGCCGAAATAGAAGAAGGTGATGACCGCCCCGATCCGGTGGATCACCCCGGCCGACTCGAATCCACCGAACAGATGCGCAAGGACACGGGCCCAGCCGGTATAGGAGAACTTGAGCGTCATCCCGGTCAGGGCGAGGGCGAAGAAGCTCACGATGACGAGCAGGTGGAGTTTCGAGTAGAACGGGCGGATCCGCCAGATGTACTGGGTTTCCTCCGTCTTCTCTTCGATCCTTTGGAGCTCCCGCCGGAACTGGATGGATCGCGGAATCCAGAGAGCGGTATGCAGGAAACCGACGGCCAGCGTTCCCAGGAGAAGGATCGTCATCCCCCAGAAGGTGTAGAAGAGGAACGGGTATCGCGCGGGGTCGTGATGGGTGGCGTGGGTCAGATACCCGGCGAAACGACGGTTCGATCCCGGATGACACTGGGCGCAGGTCGCCACGATGTTCGCCCGGCTCAAGTGGGACTTGGGGTTCCAAGTGGGAAGGGTGTCGTGAGCGCCGTGACAGTCGTAGCATTTGGCGGTCTTGAGGTATCCCAGCTTGGAGACCTTCCCGTGGTACGTGTCGAAGTAGCTCTTGGCGATCTCGTCATGGCAGTTTCCGCACTGGTCCATGATGTGCAGGCGGAAGTCGGTGACGTCGGTCCGGCCGATGGTATGGGCGGTGTGACAACCGGTGCAGGTCGGAAGCTTCTGGTCCGTCTTCGAGACCGACGGTGAATGGATGCTGGCGGCGAACAACTCGTAGATTCCGCGATGGCACTGGGCGCAGGTTTTGGCGATGTTCTCCGGGTTTACGCTCGAAGTCGGGTCTTTGGCCGGCTTTTCGGAGTGGGCGGTATGGCAGTTCACGCAGGTCGCCGTGACGGTCAGCCCGCTCTCCAACAACCCTTTGCCGTGGATCGACTCCCGGTAATGTTCGACCATCCCGACTTCGCTGCCGGTGTACCGGACCGCCGCCTTTTCTCCCTTGCGATGACACCGGCCGCAAAGAGCCGGCACATTTCGCGAGAAAGTGGGGGCTTCGGAGTTCGTGCGTCCGAGGGTGCCGTGAGTTCCATGGCAGTCGCGGCAGATCGGTGCATCCGGGCTTCCCGTTTTGGCGAGTTTCCCATGAACGCTGTCGTTGAAGGTTTCAACTTGTTCGGCATGGCAGGCGGAGCAATCCACTTTGGCGGTGATGGCAGAGCAGGGTCGGATGAGAGTCGGGGAAGCCCCGCTGTGGCACTGCACGCAGGCCACGCGCGAATGGCGGGAACCGGCTAGCTCCGGAGCGTCCACGTATAGCCGTTTGCTGTCGATCCCTTGGTCGGACCGAAGATCGTTCCGAGAGTGACAGATCAGGCAGTCCCGATCGGACATCCCCTGCGCGTAGAAGACCTTCCGGATCTTATGAGGCGAATGACAGTCGACGCAGGCGGGGATCAGGTGCGGCTGCTTCTCCCAAAGGGCTCCCCGAATCACCTTCCGATGGACCCGCTCGATCTGCCCGTGGCACTTCATGCAGGTTTTGGCGATCTGTTTCTGCGCGATCGAGGAGCGTGGGTCGGTGTGGGGGAGGACATGGTGGGCCGTGTGGCAGCTTGTGCAGACTGCAGTTACGAGAAGCCCCTTCGTAAACAACCCCTCCCCGTGAATGCTCTCCGTATAATTTTCGAGGATCTTGTCCTGGTGGATCTTGTGCGTGAGCTGAACCGGGGAGCCTTCGTGATGGCACTGACCGCAGAGAGCCGGGACGTTCACGGTGTTGGTGGGAGAGCCCAAGTCCGAATTCCGGCGGATCGCGTGACCCCCGTGGCAGCTCTTGCAGGTCGGTGCCAGCCGGTCCCCCCGCTTCCCTGCCACTCCATGCAAACTCTCAGTGTACTGCTTTTCCTGATCCGGGTGGCACTTGCCGCAATCGACGGGGAGAAGTTTTTCATTGTGGGGGAAGTCGGCCTTTTCGAGATCTTTGTGACAGCCGACGCAAGGGATTGCGGAATGGGGGGAGTCGAGGATCGCTGAAGCGGAGAAGACGGGGGCAACCCCCGCTTCCCGTTTTTTGGTTCCCTCACCGATTTCGTGGCAGGCGAGACAATCGTCGGAGCCTGGGGGGGGCTTCGGTTCGGCGGAGCGAGCCAGGAATGGCGATGCCGAGGCAATCGCCAGGGCGCTCAAGAACCAAGCCAAGGTGCGCATGCGAAAACGCATCGGGGAACAATCTCAGATCTTTGGGGGGGAAAAGCTGATTCAGATCAGGTTTTCCAAGTCGGATCTACTTCTGATCCCCGGCGGCAGCGGATCCGACCCGTTTTCGGACCGCTCCGATTACCTTCGCCAGGGAATGTTTCGTCCCGAGGTCGAAGAGCCACGGAGCGTACCCCCGCATCGGATCGAAGAAGACGCGGTAGGTGACGAGGGTCTTTCCCGGTTCCGTCCCGAACGGTTCCAGTTTCCAGGAGCCGTGGAACTGACGAACCCCTTTCCCGCTGCCGGGGACCATCCGGAACTCCACCGACCGGTGATCGGAGGCGAACTTCGCCTCGCAGAGGTACTCGACATCCTCGATGAGAATCGGCATCCCGAGATGGCTGAAAAAAACGACCCGGTCCGTCATTCGTTCTCGGACCTCGGCTTTCTCCGTCCTCGGCATGAACTCCGCGTAGTGCTCGTAGTCCGTGAGCACGCGAAAGATGGTCTCGGGATCGGCGTCGATCACCCCCTGCGTGGTTCCGAGTTTCACGCGACTCCCTTCCACCGGTTCCAGACGGACGATGTCGTCGGTCCCAGCGGAAGAGGGGAGCGGGATCCAAAGAAGAAGAAGAATCAGGAGCCGAAAGGGAGGCATTTCGATCGCACTATTATGGATGCAGCGCCCCCCTCTGCAAAGAATCTGTTGACACCGCATTGCACTACATTACATTTTCTCCCGCTGAAATTGCTGTTGAAACTGTTGAACGAATGCAAGCTGCCAAGGAGGCTGACATGAGACCGACATTGCGTATTGAGACCCCCCCGACCGTTCCCCCGTTCCTCGGAGCGGAGTTGAACGACGACTTCTTCTCCGATCTCGACAAGGCGTTCGAGGAGATCCAGATGGCTCCGAAGACGAAAAGTCGGACGAAGTCGAAACGGAAGGGGAGAGCGAAAGAGAAAAACCTAGATCAGATGAAAGAGACGTTCGTGGAGCTCGCCCAGGTCCACCTCCGCCCCGTTCTCCGCTACCTCAAAGCGGTGCAACTCGGCGTCGCGTCGAAAGATCTCTGCGAGATCGTCCAGTACGTCGTCGCCCCGATCATCGGGAAGACCCGCAAGGTGGGCTTAAGCGACCACGCGGCCGCGCTGATCCGGTTTGAGCGGAGCCTCAAAAAGGCGGTGAAGGGAAGCTCGCGGAAGATTCCGGCCGACCAGCGCACCGAACTGGCACGGAGTTTCGAGGGGGTTCGAACCACGTTCGATCTTGAGTTCCGGGGTCACTCGGGCGCGGTCGTGAACCTGCTCGGCTTCTACCGGGCGATCCGCAAAAACAAGAGCGTCACACAGGACGACCGACGGCGCCTCTTTGCGATCGGCGTGGCGTCGATCACGATGCTCCGAAAGTCTTCTGTGGCTGAGCTTGTCAGCATGTCGGGGATCCGTCCGGACAAGGCGCTCACCCTTCGACGCCATGCGCGAGTGTTCAACATCCTCTCGCTGCTGTAGGAACCAACAAGAGACTTGCAGTCCGGGGGGAGTTGGGTAAGAACCCGGTCCTATGATTCCAAAAGTGACCCCTCCGAAGCTCAAGTTGGTCGAGGAGTTTCATTCGTTCCTTTTGAAGCACGGTGTGATCGGCCTGGCCGTCGGCGTCGTGATCGGCGCTGCGGTGGGTAAACTGGTCAAAGCGCTGGTCGACGATTTTATCATGCCGGTCGTCGGGGTTTTGACCCCGAGCGGCGACTGGCGAGCGATGAAGGTCGGCGTCGGCCGGCTCCAGTTCGGCGTCGGGGACTTTCTAGGGAACGTGATCGACTTCGCGATCGTGGCGTTTGTGGTTTTCATGATCATCAAAATGCTGATCAAGGAGAAACCGGCCGCTCCCGGACCCGCCATGAAGATCTGCCCCGCCTGCAAGGAGAGCGTTCTGGCCGAGGCGACGAAGTGCAAATTCTGCGCGAGCGACGTGCACTCATGAGAAGGGCGACGCTCCTTTGTCTGCTCGCATTCCTTCTCACACCCTGGGCGACCGTCCGGGCCGAAGAGCCTCCGACTCCGGCGGTGGCACCGGCTTCGCCACCGGCAGTGGCGCCGGCACCGGTTCCGGAATCGAGAAAGGGTGAATGGAAGGCCAACGCGGGTTTAAGCGCGATCATCAACTCGGGGAACTCCTCGAACAAGACGCTCGGCGGGAACGGTCTTACCTCCTACAAATGGGAACGGAACAAGGTCGAGTTCGCCGCGAACGGGGCGTACGGAAGGGCCGAGGTGAAAGGGGTCTCGACCACCAACACGAAGAACGGGAAGACGAGCCTCCGCTACGATCGGTTCCTCACCGACCCGTTGTCGCTCTTTGCCCTGGGACACTTGGGTTCGGATCCGCCGGCCGGATTCGACCTTCGCTATGGCTCCTCGCTGGGCCTCGCACATGAACTCGTGAAATCCGACCCGCACTTCTTCAAGTACGAGCTCGGCTTCGACTACACCCACGAGAGGAGGGTGGCACCGCCGAATCAGGACATCTATTCGGCGCGGACGTTCCTGCAGTATAAGTACAACATCAACAAGCTCTCGGTGATCGGCCAGGACGTCGAAACGCTGTTCGATTTGCAGGAAGGGAAGAACGTCCGAATCAACACGCTGACGGCTCTGACCTTCAAGATGACGGATGTCCTTGCGTTCCAAGCAGGGTACGCAATTCGCTTCGACAACGTCCCGGTTCCCGGGTTCAAGAAGACCGATACGACGACCCAATTCGGGCTCGTCATGAACCTCCTCTGAGGAAACTTGTCCAAACCGGGAGTTGTGGGAAAATACGTCACTTTTTGAAAGGAGTGGTTTGTGGAAGAGAAGAAAGAGGTCCTCGTCGTTGCGTCCAAGCTGAAGGGTTACATCAAGAATAAATCCCAGATGAACACCTCGGGTGCGGTTATCGAAGCTTTGTCCGACCGACTCCGGATGCTGTGCGATCAAGCGATCGCGAAAGCCCAGTCCGAAGGCCGTAAGACGGTCATGGACCGGGATTTCGCATAGCAGTCTCGAGAAAGGTGCCGGATCATGTGATGGGTTCCGCTGGCGGTGGCGGGCGTACTCCTTCTGTCCGGTCCCGCATCCGCGGGAGGTGACCGGAAGGGAGATCTCGGGATCGGCTTCTTCGGAGGGTTTTCGTTCCTGGATGAGTATTCGCCAGCTACTCCCGACCGCGGAATGTTGTTCGGAGGACGGCTGGCGTATTCGCTCACGGATCACTGGATCTTCGAACCGTCGTACCAGCGGGCATTCAGTCAAACAGCGGCAGGGGCGAACGGAACGATCGATTCATTCCGGGGGAACCTCCTCTATGATTTTCGGAATCCATCCGACTACCTCCGTCCGTTTTTGACAGCCGGTTTCGGAGTCGAGTGGACCCAATTCGGAACCGCGATCGACGAGCAGAGCATCGCGCCGAACGTGGGTGCGGGCCTAAAATGGTTCGTGATCGACGGCGGAGGGTTCCGCGTCGACGGTCGGTATGTTCCGAACCACGTGAACGGAATCATTGACCAGTGGCAGCACAATCTTGAATTCACCTTTGGGGCGTTCTTCAACTTCGGCGGGTCGACGACCCAAAAGCCCCCCAAAGAGGCCCCGGCGCCCGCAACGAAACCGGTTTCGACGGCCGCTCCCGTTGTAGCTCCGGTTGAAACATCGACGCCGGTTCCGACCGTGACCACGGTCCCGACCGTTGCGCCGGCCGTCGAGCCAGCGGTGACACCGTCTCCGAAGATCATCTACTTCCAGCTCAATCGGACCAAGTTGACGAATGAGGCTCGGGCGACCCTAGACGAACTGGTTTCTTCGCTCAAAGGATCTCCCGGATCGAAAGTGGAGGTGGGGGGGCACGCCGACACGACGGGGGAATCCGGGTATAACCAGCAGCTGTCGGAGCGGCGGGTCCAAACGGTGCGGAAATACCTGGTCCGACACGGAATCGCGGAAGAACGGCTGGTTCCGATGGGGTTCGGCCCAACGAAACCGGCGAACGACAATGCGACTCTTCCAGGACGAAGGGCGAACCGGCGGGTCGAGCTCACCGTGCGCGGTCCATAACCATCAAGAAAGAAGAAAGGGAGAGATCGATATGAAGAACGTGTTTGTGGGTACGGCGGCGATCCTAAGCTTAGGCTTTGCGCCGGCGTTATTGGCGCAGGAGACCACTGCGGCGGATGCGCTGAAGAAGGCGGACGACGCAGCCACGAAGGCGGTCGACGCGATCCCTGCGGCGAAGTAATTCGTTCCGAGAATAGAAAAGAGCCCTCGATCCGGCCGGACCGAGGGCTCTTCTTTTTTTTCTGTCGATCTACTTTACGCCCAGAAGTTCTACGTCGAAGACAAGCGTCGAATTGGCCGGAATCGTCCCGACGGCGTTGGCTCCGTAGCCGAGGGAGGGGGGGATGACGAGGTGGCGTTTCCCACCGACCTTCATCCCGGCGACCCCTTTATCCCAGCCCTGAATCACTTCTCCCGCGCCGAGCGTGAACTCGAACGGGGTTCCGCGGTCGAGGGAAGAGTCGAACTTCGTACCGTTCGTCAGCGTCCCGGTGTAATGGACCGAAACCCGCTTCCCGGCGGTCGCCGCGGCTCCCTTGCCGACGTTAAGATCCTTGATCTGGAGCTCCGTTACTTCCTTCGTCATCGGCTTTGCCGCCTCTTTCTTTGCAGTGGTTGTCGCTTTGGTTGTGGATGCCGCCAACGCCGTTCCGAGCGACAAACAGAGAACAGCCATGGCCGATATCAATGGTCTTTTCATGCCCCGAAGTTTTCCACAGGGATGGGGCCAAGACGAGCTAAAAATCGGTCGTCCAGGCAAGGCCGTAGTTCCCCTTCGAGACGACCGGAAGAAGAGCGGTCGTGGAGCTCGGTTCGAATCGCTCGTGGTAGAAATGAACTACCGACGAGAAGAAGAGCCCGAGGCCGGCTCCCAGAGCGACATCGGAGGCGAAGTGGCGGTTCAGGTCGACGCGGGAGAATGAAACCGCCGACGCGGTGGCGAGCGCCGGCACGCCGACATACCACGGATAACGCCAGGCGATCACGCCGGCGGTTCCGAAGGTCAACGCCGCGTGCCCCGATGGAAGAGAACCGTCGTTGCTCCGATCGGGACGGATCCTCCCGACCGCCATCTTGAGGGCGTAGGTCGCTCCAGCCGTCCAAAGGAACGTTTCAACCAACTGCTCCGTCGTCTGAAAAACCTCGGCTCGCTCCGGACTCCCTTTCGGAAACAGGAACCCGGATCCCAGGAACATCGCGGGGACGACGTAGGGCCCGAATTGCCCGACCCGGGATAGCTCTTTGCTGAGCGAGCCGAGGCGGGGAGGAGTGTTCGTCTGATCGATCTTCGGGTCGACCCAACGGTTCAGGAGAAAGACGCCCAGGCCCGTACCGCCGGCGATTCCGATGGCCGGCCAGTTCCAGCGGTGAGCGGTCGAGTTGTACACCCCTTCCGTGACATCCCCGATCAGGTGTTTCGGAGTGAGTTTCGGGTCTTCCAACGGTCCTGGGGTCGGCGTCCCCTCTCCGCGAGCAAAGGCAGGAGCAAGCGCGACGAGCAGAACGAGGGCCGCGCGTCGCACGTCTCTAGCGTTTGACCAGGTTTTCCGCGGCGAACTCCCAATTGATCAGCTTGTCGATGACCGCCTGGGCGTAATCTTTCCGTCGGTTCTGGAAGTCGAGGTAATAGGCGTGCTCCCAGACGTCGATCGTGAGCAGCGGACGCTGCCCGGTGACGATCGGGGTCTCGGCGTTCCTCGTTTGGACGATCTTCACCTTCCCCTCGTCGCAGACAAGCCAACACCAACCACTTCCAAATAAATTCAATGATTTATCTATCCACTCCTCACGTAATTTCTCGAACGTTCCGAACGAGGTTTCGATCCTCTCCTTTAAGATCCCGGACGGCTTTCCACCGCCTTTGGCGGTCAGGCTCTTCCAGTAGAAGGTATGGTTCCAGATCTGCGCGGCGTTGTTGAAAAGCGCGGTTTTGTCCGCCGCCTTCGCCGTCTCCTGGATCACACGTTCCAACGGATAGTCGACCATCGGGGTCCCTTTGATGAGCGTGTTGTACTTGTCGCAATACCCCTGGTGATGCTTGCCGTAATGGAATTGTAGCGTGTTCGCCGAGATCACCGGCGCCAGCGCATGGTCCGGATACGGGAGAGGGGGAAGCTGATACGTGAATTCGGTCATGGGACCTCCGTTAGGTTCTGTTGGAGGCGTCGTATACACCGGAATTCATTTGAGCGGAAGCGGGGGCATGGGATGATCCCGCCCCGGTGAAAAAGGAAGCGCGAATACGCCTGGCGCCGCGGAAAGCGGGGGCCGCCATCGGTGGGCACCCCTGGCTCTTCCGGACGATGATCGGGAAGATCGACGGCGACCCGGTTCCGGGGGATGCCGTTCCAGTCTTCGGCGGGGATGACGACCGGTTCGTCGCACACGGGATTCTCCAACCGGAAGGGGAGATCGCCGTCCGTCTCTATTCCTGGGAACGGGATCGCCCGATCGTCCCGGGATTCTTCACAGCACGCGTGAAAGAGGCGATCGCACTACGGCGGAATCTCGGCGGTTTCCTCGATCGGGAAGGTGCCTGCCGCCTCATTTTCAGCGAGGGGGATCAACTCTCCGGCCTGATCGTCGATCGGTTCGGCGAATACCTGGTGGTCCAGATCTCGAGCCCACCGCTCCTCTCTCGCTGGGAGGAGATCGGTTCGGCGTTGCGGGCAGCCCTTCCGGTCAAGGGGATCTTCCTCAAGAACCCGACGGAGGATCGTCTTCTTTGGGGGGAGATATCGAAAGCTCCGGTCCGTTTTACCGAGAACCGGCTCACGTTCGAACTCGAGATCGGCTCAGGGCAGAAGACCGGGTTCTATCTCGACCAACGGGAGAATCGCTCCGTTGTGGCGGGACTGGTGGCGGGACGGAAGGTTCTCGACCTTCACTGTTACACGGGAGGGTTCGCTCTCGCCTGTGCCCAGGCAGGAGCCAAGGAGGCCGTAGGCGTCGACAGCTCCAAAGAAGCGATCCAGCGGGCGAATCGGCATACCGAGATCAACTCCCTTACGAACGTCCGGTTCGTCGAACAGGATGTTTTCGAGTTTCTGAAAGGTTCCGTACCCGGCGCTTTCGATCTCGTGATCGTTGATCCCCCCAAATTGATTCCGACGCGGAGTGCGAAGGAGCGGGGACTTCGGATGTACCATCGCCTGAACCGGGATGCGCTCTCGGCGGTCGCGCCGGGGGGGATCCTCGTCACCTGCAGCTGCTCGGGAGCGCTCGGTGCGGAGGAATGGCTTTCTCTGCTCCACTCGGCCGCACGCCGCTCCGGACGGCTGCTTCAGGTCGTGGAAGTAAGGGGGGCTTCGCGGGATCATCCGTTCTCGATCCACTGTCCCGAGAGCCGCTATCTGAAGTGCGTTATGGCGCGGGTTTTCGGGCCGGTTCCGGTTCGATGAACTGCTGAAGGTTCCGGAGTTCCGGAAAGAACCAGGCTCCAAGCGCGACAATGAGACAGGTCCCGACCCCGCCGAGAACGACCGCGGGGACGAGGCCGAACCAGGCGGCGGTGATTCCCGATTCGAACTCTCCCAACTCGTTGGAAGCTCCGACGAAGACGAGGGCGACCGCGCTCACGCGTCCGCGCATTTCGTCCGGTGTCCGGAGCTGAATCAACGAATGCCGGACGACGATCCCTACGAGATCAAATGCGCCGAGGAGGATCAGACAGAACAGGGAGAGGACGAAATTCGTCGAGAGGCCGAACACGATCGTCAAGATTCCGAACGCAAAGACGCAGGAGAAAAGGCGGGGGCCGATTCTCGACCGTAAGGGGCGGAAGCCGAGGTAGATCCCCATGCAGGTTGCTCCGATTGATGGGGCCGAACGGAGAAGCCCCAAACCGGCCGGACCCACCATCAGGATGTCTCGCGCGTAGGCGGGCAGGAGAGCGACGGCCCCGCCCAGTAGGACGGCGAAGAGATCGAGGGAGATCGCTCCAAGTAGGACCCGCTGGCTTCGGACATACCGGATCCCGGCGAGGAGAGTTTTCCGACTGATGGGTGCCGCCGCCGTCCGTTTCGTCCGGACTCCGATCAGGGAGGTTAAGACGACCGCTACGGCCATAAAGAGAATGCAGGCAAAATAAACCGTCGACGGTTTTCCGCTCCAGGCATACAGCAACCCTCCGAACGACGGGCCGGCGATGACGGCGATCTGCCACGTCGAACTGTTCCAGGCGACCGCCCGGGGGAGTTGTTCTTTCGGAACGAGGTGCGGGAGGAACGATTGAATCGCCGGCGCCCAGAACGCCCTCATCATGCCGACGATGACGAGGAGGGAGTAGATGATCGGCGTCGTGAGAGAACCGGTTCGGGAGAACCCGAATAGAACCCCGAAACAGAGAATGAGAACCGATTGACAGACGAGGATGATCTTCCGCCGCTCCGCATGGTCGGCCAACTGCCCGCCGGGGATGGAGAGAAGCGCCATCGGGAGGAACTGAACCAGCCCGATCAATCCCAAGTCGAGGGGGCGCCGCGTGATCTCATAGACCTGCCAACCGATCGCCACGAACTGCATCTGCATGGCGACCGTTGCGAAAAAACGACTGCCGAGATAGCAGAGGAGGTTCTTATTAGCGATACCGCGCGACATAGATTCCGAGACAACGATCCAGCACAACTTCGATCCCAGCATCGGATAATTTCCGGGCGGCGGCGACGTTCCGGATCCCCGTCTGCATCCAGACCACGCGGGGGTGGCGATCGATGGGCAACGCGAGGATCTCGTCGGCGATCGGCTCAATGAACTCGCTCCGGCAAAAGATATTCACCGTGTCGAACCGGTCGGGGACGGCCGCCAGATTCGGATAGGCCGGCTCCCCGAGGGAGAAACGGATTGTCGGATTGACCGGGATCACCCGGATTCCGTGCTCCTGAACCATCTGGGGGATCCGATACGCCGGCGCATCAGCCTGTTTCTCGTTCTTCATCCCGACCACAGCGACGGTTTGCATCTCCCGGATGATCCGGGAGAGGTCGGTGTCCGATTCGATCGAAAATTCGCGGTTCACCATCGGCTCGATATTGACCGTTTGCCTCCGCCAAGACAAGCTTGGGGCGTTGATTCGGCGCAGGCTCAAGTTGCTGATGGTGGCGGTGGCTCTGGCGACGGCGATTGTCGCTGTCACGCTCTATTTCTCCCTGAGGGACATCCCGAGCGTCATGATCGTGAACAACCGCTACCCGGTGGTTCACTTCCTCGGCGCCGGCATTCCGCCGGCGATCGAGTGGATCAAGAGCCGTCCCGCGAGTTGGGTCTCCCTCTCGGAGATTCCCCCAACGGTGGTTGGGGCGATTGTTGTCAGCGAGGATTGGGCGTTCTACCGGCACAACGGTTTCGATCTCAAACAGATCAAGGAGGCGGTCGTAGCCGACTGGAAAGCGAAACGGTTCGTCCGCGGGGCGAGCACGATCACGCAGCAGACGGCGCGGAACCTCTTTCTCGACAAGGACAAGACGCTCTGGAGGAAGCTCAAGGAGCTGATCCTGACCCTCTCGATGGAGCGACGCCTGAAGAAGAAAAAGATCCTCGAGCTGTATCTGAACATCGCCGAATGGGATCGGGGGCTGTACGGGATCGGCCCGGCGTCGTGGCATTATTTCCAGAAGGGGGTTTCGGCGTTGAGTCCGAAAGAGGGGGCGTTCTTGGCGATGCTTCTCCCGAGCCCTCGCCGGTACAGTCTTTCGTACTACCACGGAAAACTCACGCCGCACGCCGAGAAGACGGTCGCATCGATCCTCGATAAGATGGTTCAGGCCGGGTATCTGACAACGGAGGAGGCGGATGTCGCGGCGCATTTCCCGCTCCCGTTCGAACAGACGATCGAGCGGATCACGCCGGAATCGGAGCCGGGAGAGGCTCCCCCCCCGGAAGAGGAGTTGTAGTTGTTGATCTCAGGGTGAAATCGCACTAGTCTCCCCCCAACAACCAATCAGTTCTTGTTCAAACAATTAAAGGAGAGACGATGAGGAAACTTACTGGATTGACATTAGTGCTTGGAGTTCTCCTGATCACCGGGGCGAGCTTTGCCTCTTCGCCCACCCCGTTGTTCAGCCATAACGAGTTCTCCGTAGGGAAAGGGGATCTGCAGACCCAGTTCGGGCTTGACTCCCACATTCTCAAGGGGGACGCGAAAGCGACGATCATTCAACTGCGGTTGGGCGCGAACTACTTCGTGACCGACATCCTTGCGCCGGGCGCCGAGGTCTGGATCCTGCATCCGGATGCCGGGAACTACATCCGGTTTCAGCCGAATCTGAAGGCGTACTGGCCGACCCACAAACGGTTCATGCCGTACGCGCTGGTCGGGTTGGGTTACCTTCATACCCCGGCGAGCGATCTGTTCGATTTCGCTCTGGGCCCCGGAATTGATTACATGGTGAGCGACACAGTCGCGATCGGCATCATGTTCCGGTACGACCTGGCGGCGGGGGATGGGACGATTCACGACATCCAGTTCCCGCTTGGGTTCAATATCTACTTCAAGATCTAAGTAGATCGATTCAACAACGACGGGCGTCGGGGGGTTGACCTTCGGCGCCCGTTTTCTTTAGTCGTCCGAATCGGGGAGGAGGTCGCGGCGGACCACCTCCACGAGGAACATCGTAAGAGCGATCACGAGGGGGCCGACGAACAGACCTTTGAGCCCGAACGCCGTCATCCCGCCGAAGATCCCGAAGAAAACGAGAAGCGTGTGGATTCGCGCTTTGCCGCTGATGAAGATCGGGCGCAGGAAGGTGTCGATCATGCTGACGATGAGAACTCCCCAGAGGAGCAGGAGGAGGGCCATGCCGGGGGACCCATCCGAATACAGATACATCGCACCGGGGACCCAGATGAGAGCGGTCCCAACGAACGGGATCAGAGCGGAGAAGAACATCGCCAGGCCGGCCAGAAGCGGGTTCGAGAGGCCGACGATCATCCATCCGATCCCGCCGGCGATTCCTTGGAGGGCCGCGGTCAGGATCACGCCGTAAAAGATCGCACGGGTCAGCTCCTCGAAGCGCTTGAATGCGGCGTCGCGATCCTTCTCCTGCAACGGGAGAAACCGGTGTGCGCCGCGGATCAGTTGCCGCCCCTGGACGAAGAGGACCGACATCGTGAGAATCATCACGAGGAAGTCGACCAGAGTGGCCAGCGCGTTCTGAACGAGCGGCTGAATCTGCGTCGTCAGGGCGTCGCCGAGACGGCTCAACGTCGTCAAGATCATCGCGTGGAGCTGTCCCTGGGGCAGCTTCACGTACCGTCCAACCCAAGCCTCGAGCGTCGCCGGCAGGCCGGTCGGGGAGCCGGTCGAGAACTTCAGGTTGATCGACCGGACGAGGGGAGGGACGGCGTCCGAAAGGCTGGAGACCAGAAAGACCCCGGGAAGCACGATCAACGTCGTGATCAGCGTCGTGAGCAGGATCGAGGAGACCCAGTCCCGTTTCCCGAGCCAGCGGTTCAGGCGGTCGTAAACCGGATGGAAGACCGTCACGAAGAAAAGCGCCCAGACGATCGCCGAGAAGAACGGCCGCAGGACCTGCGCGAGCAGATAGAGGGTCAGAAGGAGAAGGCTTACGGCGAAAACTCGAGCAACCTTTTCCCGCTTCACGATCGTCTCCTAGATAAAGAGCGGCGCCAGGACCAGCGTGATCGTCGAAAGCAGCTTGATCAGGACGTGGAGTGACGGTCCGGCGGTATCCTTGAACGGATCCCCGACCGTGTCCCCGACGACGGCGGCCTTATGTGCGTCGGATTTCTTCCCGACCACCACGCCGTCGATTTTGAACAGCCCCGACTCAATATACTTCTTGGCGTTGTCCCAGGCTCCGCCGCCGTTGTTCATGACGGTGGCGAGAAGGATCCCGCTGATCGTCCCGACCATCAGAAGGGCGGCAACGGATGAGGCACCGATCTGGCCGTACGGGGAGAGGTATTTGAACCCGAAGCCGACCGCGACGGGGGTCAAGACCGCCAGAAGTCCCGGCGCCACCATCTGCCGGAGGGCTCCGACCGTGACTAGGTCGACGCAACGGGCGTAGTCCGGCTTCGACGTCCCCTTCATGATCCCGGGGTTTTCGCGGAACTGCCGCCGGACCTCCATGATGACGACCTGAGCGACTTTCCCGACCGCTTTAATCGCCATCGAGCTGAATACAAAGATCAGCGTCGCTCCGATCAGCCCGCCGACGAAGACCGGGATGCGGTTCAAATCGACCGAGATCGCCGTCCCGGTGATCTTCTGGACTTCGTCAATATAGGCACGGAAGAGGAGGAAGGCGGCGAGGGCCGCGGAGCCGATCGCATACCCCTTGGTCAGCGCCTTCGTGGTGTTCCCGACGGCGTCGAGACGATCGGTCTTCGCCCGGATCGCCTCCGGTTGTTTCGACATTTCGATGATTCCGCCGGCGTTGTCGGTGATCGGCCCGAAGGTGTCCATCGCAAGGATGTAGGCGCAGGGGGCCAGCATCCCCATCGTGGCGATGGCCGTGCCGTACAGTCCCGCCCCGGCCATGCCGGAGAGAGCCATCTGCCCGCACCAGAATGACGCCATCAGGGCGACGGAGATCGTCAGGACCGGAAGGCCGGTGCACTCGAATCCGACCGCGAGTCCCGAAATGATGTTCGTGGCCGGCCCGGTTTTGGAAGCTTCCGCGATCGATTGAACCGGCCGGTAGCGGTACTCGGTGTAATACTGCGTGATCCAGACGAAAGCGTACGCCGTCATGATCCCGATGATTCCTGCTCCGAGCAGGTACCCGAAGTGCACCTCGACGTTGCTTCCCGCCACGGGACGAAGAAGGGTGTACACCGCGACCGCAAACCCCGCCATGGCGAGGATCGTCGTCACGAGGTAACCGCGGTTCAGCGCGCGCATCGGGTCCTCATCCTCTTTGCAGCTGACGGAGAGGACACCGACGATCGTCGCGATCAAACCGAAGGCTCGGGCGAGGAGCGGGAAGAGAATCCCGCCGATGCCGAAGACGGGATAGAGCGCGATCCCGAGGATCATGGCTCCGATGTTCTCGGCCGCCGTCGACTCGAAGAGGTCGGCGCCGCGGCCGGCGCAGTCCCCGACGTTGTCCCCGACGAGGTCCGCAATGACGGCCGGATTCCGGGGATCATCCTCCGGGATCCCCGCCTCGACCTTCCCGACCAAGTCGGCGCCGACATCAGCCGCCTTCGTGAAAATTCCGCCTCCCAGTTGCGCAAAGAGGGCGACGAAGCTGGCTCCGAAGCCGAAACCGACGATCTGAAGCGGGACATGGCTGTAGTTGTCGAGACCGCCGAAGAAATAGAATAGCCCTCCGACTCCGAGGAGGCTCATCGAGACGACCGCCAGGCCGCTGACAGCGCCGCCGCGGAGGGCGATTTGGAGTGCCTTGTTGAGGCTGGTCAAGGCCGCAGTCGCGGCGCGAATGTTGGCCCGGATCGAAACGAACATCCCGATGAACCCTGCAACGGCAGAGCAGAGCGCGCCGGTTAAGAACGACACGGTGACTTTCCAGGCGGTCCCTTCCCCCATCTCCAAGATGTTCGCGACGTTCCGGTTCTTGAAGTAGAAGGCGAAGAGCACCCCTGCTGCGACGACCGAGAGAATGCCGATCGTCTTGTACTGGCGCCGGAGGAACGCCTCGGCCCCTTCCTTGATCGCGTCCGAGATCGCGATCATCTCCGGCTTCCCGGTGTCCTTGGCCAAGACCCACTTCGCGAGCAGGAAAGCGACGACGAGCGACAGGACGCTCACGGTAAAGACGACGGGAAGTACCCAACCAAATCCCATAATTCCTCCAAATGATTCGTTGCCTGTTTCGAACTCCCGATCCGGGAGCGACCGTTTATACCTTCAATCGGGAGGGGCTTCCAAGCGATTTAACAACGCAGAATGTTTGGCGGAATTCCCTGTTTTCTGCCAGAAAAGGGGCCGAAACGGGGGCTCTTTTATGGAACGGCTGATCAGTCTTTTCGGGATCGTTGTCTTTCTGGCGATCGCGTGGGTTCTCTGTCCGCGGAAGCTTCGCCGTGCGATCGAGTGGCGCACGACGGCCTTAGGAATGCTGATTCTCTTCGTTTTCGCGTTTCTCGTTCTTCGAACGCCGGTCAATGGACTGTTCCGGATCGCGAATAGCGGGGTCGAGCGCCTCCTGGCCTTTTCGAGCGAGGGGGCCCGGTTCGTCTTCGGAAACCTGGTGGCGGACACGAAGAGCTTCGGGTTCATCTTTGCCTTTCAGGTTCTCCCGACGATCATCTTTTTCGCGGCTCTCATGGCGGTTCTCTATTACCTACGCGTGATGCCGTTCATCATCTCGAAGATGGGGAGATTCCTCTCGAAGACGCTGCGAGTCAGCGGTGCCGAGAGCTTTTCGGTTGTTGCGGACATCTTCGTGGGGCACACCGAGGCGCCGCTCGTCATCCGCCCGTACCTCCCGACCGTGACCAACTCGGAACTGATGACCTGTATGACGTGTGGGATGGCGACGACGGCGGTCGGGGTTCTGGCCGCCTACGTTTGGATGCTCCGGGACTTTGTCCCCGGGGTCGCGGGGCATTTGATCGCTTGCAGCGTGATGTGCGCCCCCGCCTCGATCGTGATCGCGAAACTGATGCTCCCGGAGATCGGAAAACCGGAGACCGGCGGAAACGCGAAGATCGAGATCTCGACGGGGGACGCAAACCTGGTCGATGCGGTGGCCCGGGGAACCTCGGACGGCCTTCATCTAGCACTCAACGTCGCTGCGATGCTGATCTCGTTCTTGGCGTTGGTCGCCATGGTCAACTTCGGGTTGCACAAACTGGGCACCAGTCTGGAAGCGATCTTAGGGATCGTATTCGCTCCGATCGCCTGGCTCATGGGAGTCCCCTGGGTCGACGTAACGAACGTCGGTGGTCTGCTGGGGCAGAAAATGGTGCTGAACGAGTTTGTCGCCTATTCGAAAATGGGAGAGGCGCTTCGGGCCGATCCGACGTTTCTAACCGAGCGCGGGCGCCTGATCGCCGCCTACGCCCTTTGCGGCTTCGCGAACTTCTCCTCGATCGGCATCCAGATCGGGGGGTACAGCGCGCTTGCCCCGAACCGGCGGAGCGACCTCTCGCGTCTTGCGTTTCGCGCGATGATCGCCGGAACGTTGGCTACTTGCATGTCGGCGGCGGTCGCCGGATTACTTCTTTAAGGCCGTGCCAGACGAGCGGCAGGACCGATAGAACGACGATCACGATCACGGTTCTTTCGAAGTTCCGTCGGATGATCGGGATGTTCCCGAGGAAGTAGCCGGCCCCGGTCATCAGGACGACCCAGCCGATCCCGCCGAAGACGTTGAACGCGGCGAAGCGGAGGTACCTCATCTTCCCCAACCCTGCCACGAACGGGGCGAATGTCCGGATGATCGGGATGAACCGGGCCAGGACGATCGTCTTTCCCCCGTGCTTTTCATAGAACTCCTGCGTCCGGACGAGGTGCGACTTCCGGAAGAAAAGAGAGTCCTCCCGGCGGAAGATCTTGGGCCCGCTCCGCAGACCGAGAAAATAGCCGGTCCCGTCCCCGAGGATGGCGGCCGCGCAGAGAAGGAGGTTCAGCCAGGTGATGTCGAGAACTCCGGTGCTCGCGACGAACCCCGCGATGAACAGAAGGGAATCCCCGGGGAAGAAAAACCCGACCAGGAGGCCGGTTTCGGCGAAGACGATCCCGAACAGGATCGGGTAGCCGAGCCACCCCCAGGAACGGAGCATCATCTCGAGTTCGTTCGGATTCAGCAGGCGAAGGATAAAATCGATCACAAGGGAATTTACTTTACTCACTTTCCCGGACCCGGCAACGTGGCGGCGATTTGGCGGGGGAACTTTTTCGAACCAAGAAGCTGACCGACATCCTGGCGTCGCTCACGCAGACGGAGTTCCAGCTCAAGCGGACGCTGGGGCCCTGGAGCGTCACGCTCCTGGGGATCGGGGCGATCATCGGGGCGGGGATCTTCGCGACGGTCGGCACCGCCGCGGCGGGGGACGCGTTCCGGCCGGGGGCGGGAGCGTCGCTCATGCTCTCGTTCGCGATCACCGCGGTGGTCTGCGCCTTCACGGCCCTCTGTTACGCCGAAATGGCGTCGATGGTCCCGATCTCCGGCTCGGCGTACACATATTCGTATGCGACGCTCGGGGAGCTGATCGCCTGGATCATCGGCTGGGATCTGATCATCGAGTACGCCGTCGGGAACGTCGCGGTCGCGATCAGCTGGTCGAACTATTTCCGGTCACTCCTGGAGAGCATGGGGGTTCATGTCCCTCTCTGGCTGGCGACCGACTACCGCACCGCCGCGCACATTCCCGGGCTGTACGAGGCGGCGCCGCACATCGCCGGCGTCCCGATCGTCTTCAACCTCCTGGCTTTCTTGATCGTCGGGATCATCACCGTGGTCTTGGTCTGGGGGATCAAGGAGTCGGCCCGGTTCAACGCCGTGATGGTCGGGATCAAGATCCTGACGCTCCTCTTCTTCGTAGGGGTCGCCTTCTATCTGGTCTCGCCGCACGAAATGGTCGCCAACTGGAAGCCGTTCCAGCCGAACGGCTGGGCAGGGACGTTCGCCGGGGCGGCGGTGGTCTTCTTCGCCTTCATCGGGTTCGACGCCGTCTCGACCGTCGCGGAGGAGACAAAAAACCCGGCGAAGGATCTTCCGTTCGGGATCATCGCGTCGCTGGTGATCTGCACGGTCTTTTATGTCCTCGTGTCGGCGGTCTTCAGCGGCATGATCCCGTATGAGGTGCTGAAAGCGAAGCTAGCCACGGAGCAAGCGGAGCCGTTGACGATGGCGATCCAGTACCGGGCGCCGGCCGCTGTCTGGATGGCCGGGGTCGTCGCACTCGGGTCGGTGATCGCGCACACGGCGGTGCTTCTCGTCTTCCAGTTGGGACAGGCGCGGATCTTCTTCTCGATGTCCCGCGACGGGCTTCTTCCGAAAGTTTTCTCGAAGGTCCATCCGAAATACCGGACGCCTCACATCAACACGGTCATCATCGGATTCCTGGTGGGGCTCACGGCGGCGGTGACGACGATCGACGAGATGGTCGATCTGACCAACATCGGGACGCTCTTCGCCTTCATCTTGGTATGCATCGCGATCCCGGTTCTCCGGTTTAAGGAGCCGGATCGGCACCGCCCGTTCCGGGTCCCTCTCGGTCCGTGGCTTTTCCCCGCGTTGGGGGTCGGCTCCTGCCTCTTCCTGATGCTCTACCTCCCTCCGGCTTCTTGGTGGCGTTTCGTCGGTTGGTTGTTCCTGGGGATGTCGATCTATTCCTCCTACGGGCATTACCGGAGCACGCTCGGGTCGGGACCGAAGAAGACTCCAGTTTCGGGCATGTTTCTCGGATTTGGTTTTCTCCTGATCGCCGGTGGCCTTTTCACGATCCCGCACGATGCCGGTCTCTTCGAACTCGTTCGGCAGGCGGTGTCAGTGGGTGCCGGTCACGGATCCTCGCTCACGGGCCTTACCCTGATCGGAGCCGGCCTGTTTCTCTGCGCGTTGGGGGCCGCGATCCGGCGAAGAGTTGTTCCTTCGAGCGATCCCAGGTAGAAAACAGGAATGAGCCCCGGCATCACCTCCCAGTTCATCCTGGTGACGACGGTTTCGATCTTCACGATCGTGAACCCGCTCGGCGCTACGCCGCTTTTCGCTTCTCACGTCACGGGGCTTTCCAAAAAGGAGAGGCATCGGATGGCCCGACGGGCCAGTGCGACTTGTGCTCTCATTCTTCTCGCGTTTGCCGTGGCAGGGCAGGGGTTGCTGCAGCTCATGGGGATCAGCATCCCGGCGCTCCGGATCGCCGGGGCCGCGTTGGTTTTCGTCGTTGCGCTCGACATGATTCGCGGCGCGAACATCCGGAGTCGGACGCTTCCGGAGGAACAAAAAGAGGCGGCCGAAAAGCACGACATCTCGATCATCCCGCTCGCGGTTCCTCTTCTCTCAGGGCCGGGGGCGATCACGACGGTGATCATCCTGATGAGTCACAGCAAGGGGTGGGTTCAGGACGGCGTGGTTTGCGCCGCAATCATCTTCGTCAGCATCCTCACGTTTTTCATTCTTTCCGGGTCGCTCTATTTCCTCCGATGGATCGGCCCCTCCGGCGTCCGGGTGATGAACCGGTTGATGGGATTGATTCTGGCGGCGATCGCCGCGCAGTTCGTGATCAACGGAATCAAGGACCTGCTGCCGGAGTTTTCGAAGCTCACCTGACATGAACGCAAGCGTCGGATCCCCACTCCTCTGGGCCGTCTTCGGCATCCTCGTGGCGATCATGATGGTCCTCGATCTCGGCGTGTTCCACCGCAAAGCTCATGAGGTTTCGTTTCGCGAAGCTCTGACCTGGGTGATCGTCTGGGTGGGGCTCGCCCTTCTCTTCAACGGGTGGATCTTCTGGAAGATCGGGTCGAGATCCGGGTTGGAGTTCTTCACCGGATACGTCATCGAGTACGCCTTGAGCGTCGACAACATCTTCGTCTTTCTCCTCGTCCTCTCGTTCTTCAAAGTGCCGGGGGTGTACCAGCACCGCGTGATCTTCTGGGGGATCGTGGGGGCTCTTCTGATGCGGGGAATATTCATTTTCGCCGGAACCTCGCTCCTCCACCGATTTGCCTGGCTGGTCTATCTATTCGGCGGGTTCCTGATCGTGACGGGGATCAAGACCCTGCAGGGGAAGCTGGATCAACACGATCCGGCCCGGAGCCCCGCATATCGGCTGGCGGCGAAATACCTCCGGGCCACCCCCGACTTCCACGGTTCGAAGTTCTTCGTGCGGATCGACGGGAGCCGGTACGTGACCCCGCTCTTTATCGTTCTCCTCGTGATCGAATTCACCGACCTCGTCTTCGCGGTCGATTCGGTCCCGGCCGTTCTGGCGATCACGCGGGACCCGTTCATCGTCTACACCTCGAACATCTTCGCGATTCTGGGATTGCGCTCCCTCTACTTCCTGCTTTCGGGGGCGATGGGGAAGATCCACTATCTGAAGCTCGGCCTCGGCTTGGTGCTGATCTTCGTCGGGATCAAGATGGTGATCGCCGACTTCTTCAAGATCCCGATCGTCCTTTCGCTTACCGTCGTCGTCGGGATCCTCACGGCGGCGATCATCGCCTCCGCGATCCGGAAACGAAGACGGAACGAACCGATCTAGCGCGAAAAGGTACTGATCGTTTCGACGTGGTACGTCTGAGGGAACATGTCGAACGGTTGGACCGACACGAGCCGATACCCTAGGGTTGAAAGGACCGCGACATCCCTCGCCAGCGTCGGCGGGGAGCAGGAAACATAAAGAAGGCGGGTCACACCGAGTCTCGGGAGCTTGTCGATCAGCTCGGGGGGTAACCCTTTCCGAGGAGGATCGACCACCGCGGCGTCGAACCGTTCCCCTTCGCGGATCAAACGCTCGGTGATCCGTTCCGCTTTCCCTCCACGAAACCGCACGGTTCCCTCAAGACCGTTCACGCGGGCGCTTTCCTCGGCGCAGAGGATCGACTCGCGCGTCACCTCGACTCCGACGGTCGGGAAGCCGCGCTTTGCAAACGCCAGCGTGAAGAGGCCTGCGCCACAATAAAGATCGATCACCCGCGCCGGTTTGATCTCTTCCGCCCAGGCGCCCACCCGTTCCACCACGCGCTCCGTCACTTCCGGATGGACCTGGAAAAAGAGGTCCGGCCGGACGACGTAATCGATTCCGCCGAACCTCTCCGTGAGTCGCTCCGGCCCCCGCAAGACTTCGATCGTGTCTCCAAACGCCGAACGAGCTCCCACTTTAATCGAAGTAACACAGATAGAATCGTCACTAGCAACCCTGGGCTCCAACAATTGGGCTGAAGGAAGAGTTCCGGTCGCGCTGTAGATAACCCCCAGGTGGCCCGTGGAGAATTTACGTAGGACGACGAACGGAAGGACGTTGCCGGGAATATCACGGGTTGCCGTTCGTACCTCTTTCCAGAGGGTGTTGAGCTCGGGTTGGGCGATCGGACACTCTTCGACATCGACGATCCGATAATCGCGCCACGAAACGTAGCCGGAAGCGCCGGTGGGGGAGCGATGGTAGGTCAGGCGGTTGCGGTAGTTCCAGACGGTGTCAGGTCTCACGATCGGAAGAACGTTCGCCTCCACTTTTCCGATCCGCGCGAGCGTCTCGCGGATCTGCGTCACCTTCTGTTCCGCGACATAGTCAGGGTCGAGGTTCTGATAGTGGCACCCGCCGCACTCGTCGAAGTACCGACAGTTCGGTTCGATTCGCAGAGAGGAGCGTTCGAGGATCTCGAGAGGAACGGCTCGGGCGTAGCGTTTCCGGACGGTCTGGACCTCCACGCGAACACGGTCCCCTGGAACGGTCCGGGGAATGAAAAGAGTGAATCCGTCGGGGCGAGCGATTCCGTCGCCGCCATAGGCGAGAGCGGAGATCTCGACTTCCAAGATCTGCCCTTCTTGGGGGGGGGAGGCCATTCTGGGGCGTCTTTAGCGCACTTACGGCCTTACGTCCCCCCCGGTTGAAAATGGCAAACCCGCCACCATGACGCCATGGGCCAAATGTTAAGATTGCCAGGGCGGGCCGGGATGTCGCATTGAGGTGTCGCAGGTCTCTGAAATCATTCAAGTATCACAACAAAACCTATTGAATTTACTAGGAATAGTCCGACCGGTCTTTGGCACGTCCCTTGATCTATTAGAGCGGGTTGAGTTCTGTCGCCATGACCGTCGGAAAGATCCTCCAGAGACTTTTCCTGTCTCTCGCCCTGCCGTGTGTCGTCGTGTCGCTCGCTCTCCCATCGGTGGGGTGGGCCCAGAGTGCCCAGAGGGATCCATGGACGAGACCCTCGGTGGATCCTTGGGGAAAGCCTTGGGGGGAGACCGAACCGAGGCCTCACTCCGACATCGCCCCAGAGTTCCTGACGAGAGCATTTGGAAACAACCCTGTCTATCTGGCCGAAGCTCTTCCCGCCGCCATTCGATATTTTGATTCGCGTTATCGCTCCGGGATGACCGCCGCGGAACGGATGGTTCTCCTGAACGAATCGGCCGACAAAGGGTTTGAGACGATCCGGGAGTGGATGGCGCATATTCCCGAGGATCCTGCAGCAACGAGTCCCGAGGCTCGAGTCAGCGCGATCGCAAGGATTCTGACCCTCCTCGAAGTCGATCCAGTGGCGCGACGGATGCTCGGACCGAAAAAGGTGAAGAAGATCGTCGAACGGGTTGCAGTGAAATTCAAAGGCCCGGAAGATTCGACGGAACTGGGGAAGTGGCTGAGTACGCTCCAGACTCTCGACGAGATTCTCCGGAAACGAGTTCGATTCGAACATTCGAACGAAAAGCTGAAAGAAAAGGTCGACCAGGAGACAGGAAAAGCGCTGAAAAAAATCCGGGAGCAAGAGACCGGCAAAACGGCCCAGCTCCTCGTTTTTCTGATGGTGATTTCCGGTGCCGCGGTGGCGCAACAGGAGATCCACTACAAGCGGATCCGCGGCGAGAAGGTCGACGCCTCCGAACTCGCCGAGATCTGCTGGATGGTTGCGGGGCAGGTCTTGGACGGGGGGAGCACCTGGTTCGGCATCGGCGGCGGCACGCTGTTCGGGAAACTCTTCGGCAAGCCGCTCGAGTACCTCCGGGTCTTGATGTCGAACGGGGCCGCACGCGGAATCTTCCGAAACCTCCTCGCCTCGGGAATTCAATCGATCATCATCTTCGTCGGATGGGATCTCGGGATCGAGCTCTGGGAGGAGGCGCGGGGAATGCTGACCGACTTGGAGGATTACAAAATCTCGGAGGGGATGTGGACTGGTGCGATCGCCACGGCCGGAAGCTTATTCGTCAAACATCCCCCTCCTTACGTGCAGAGAAAGAGGAGGGTCTTCCTCCAGATCTTGAGCAACATCGGCGTCATTCTTTCGAACGACGAAGGGCGCAGAAACCAGTGGATCTACAACACCTGGCGGCTCAAAACGGCGACCGGGGAGTTCGTGACGATGGTGGCCGCCATGACGACCGCCGGTTACCTGGGAGGGATGATTGGAAGCAACATTTATCCGGGTTGGGGGACCGCCATCGGGATCGGGTTCAGCATGGCGGGGGCGATGGCGGCGATCAATCTCCCGCAGCAGGCGAAAGACCTCGTCACGCTCGGGATCAAAAAGGCGCGGTTGATCTGGGATGAAACGGCCCTTTCGTTCAACGAAGACGATCTGGACCACGATACCGATCTACACTCCCCGGATCGGAAGCGACGACCTCTGCGGGAACAACTGGACCGTCGACGCGAAACGCGGAACGACATTCTGACGATCTACTTGGAGGCGTATTACCTCCTGAAAGTCCGGATTCTGAACGCTGAGCAGGAGAACGCCGTCATCCAGGAGACGCTCAAGAACTGGGACAAACAGGAGATCAAGGAGTGGTACCAGCTGCTCGGGGATGAATTCGTGGAAAGGCTGGAGCCGCAACGGCTCCTTCCGATGCTCTTCCCCCAGCTGCATGGGAAGGGGAGGTTGGCGGCGCTGGTCGTCGAGAACTATCTGATGATCGATCAGTGCAAGAAGGCGCTCGAATGGCTCGACGGGAAGCTGATCGATTTCTATCCGAACGAGGAGCGCATCTTAAAGAAGTTTCTGTATCGGACAGAGGGGATCCGGAATCCAAACGTCAACAAGCCGGTCTTGGAAGCCGAACTGGCTGACATCCAGATCATGGAGCAGTGGATGCACGCCTGGTCCCTCGGGTTTCACCCATCGGACGAGGAGTTTTCACAATATCCGGAGTATCTGATCGATCCGGAGACGTACAAGAAGAAGCGGTACGATTTGAGCATCCAGAGCCTGGAAACGTCCAACTTCCGCGCGTTCAACGAAGGTGAGGTCGTCACACGCTGGAAAGAGGCGCTGCTGAAGGCGAGGATGATCGAGACGCTGGAACAGAGGATGCGCCCATGACCCGCCTTTGGCTCGTGGTGATCTTACTGTTCTCTTTCGTCTCCACGGCCCCTGCCCAAGAAGGAGAGCCTTGGAGTGCCGAGCGGATCACAAAAGCCGTTGACCAAGCGGTTCTTCCGTTTGAGCCCAAACTGGCGCCCGGGGTGTACGACGCGACTTACCTCAATGCCGCGATCAACCTATGGGGAAGCCAGCTCACCAGATTCAAGAAAGTGGAGCTGGAAGGGGAGGCGAAATACGGAAGCGGATATGAACAGTTCCTTCAAACGCAGTTGAGGGATCGCATCATCGAAAAACGAAAGGGAGGATTTGGCAGGTTCGTTGCGCCTCCACCGCCCGGGGGGAATGAGGCGCTTCGCTTCGCAGCTCTGAACGAGTTCTACATGCAGTTGATGTATGCAGTTCGGTTCCTTCCCCTGGAACAGGGGACCCCCCTCCTAATTGAACTGTCGGAAACGTTGAAGCTTTCTCCAGAGGCAAAGAAACTCCTCATCTATTTCGGGGAATGGGTTCCGTTCGAGGCCGCGCGGCAGCTCACCGTTTACGAACTCCTGGCCGCGATCGGGACCCCCGAAGCATATGCGGCGATCGGAAAAGGGCTCGGGAAACTGCTTCTGTTCTTGCCCGATCAAGTATCGATCTCGACCCGGGTGGAGGAGTTGCTGATCGGGGAGCCGGACCTCGTCAAGAAAATAGCGGGAATCAAAGAAGCGCTGGCTCTTCTGGCCAAGGAGCCGGAAAAGACGAGTGCAGACCCGACCGGTCTCCGAAGATCGGAGAGCCTGGCAAGACTGAATCGAATCCTCGGAGACCTTCGGGATTTGAACTCATTCTCTTGGCGGGAACGCGTGACTCGGTTCTTCAACTTAGCGGAGAATGAGAGACTGATCATCCATCGTTCCCACGTCGGAGCCGAAAAGGGGCGCCTCCATTTCTTTTCCCTGACCGATCCGGAAAACCGGTTCGGGTTGGTTCGCTCGTTCTACTTGGAGGACGTCACGCCGGAAAAACTGACCCGTGTGGTGAAGCTTGCGGAGGCGTTCCGGATCCCACTCGGCTCGTACCGGGTCGAGAACTCGGTCCTCAACGACACCGAAATGATGGCCCGGTGGATGGCCCAGAGCGGGAAAGAGACAACCGATCTCTGGACCTGGCTCGGGATGAACGGAGTTCCAATCGAACGTCTGAGACCTCCCAACGAAGGGGATCTGTTCGGTGCAACCGTTGCGAAAAGGGATCTCCCGATGGAGGTCGGAAAACTCCGGATCGAGGAGGAGGAACTCCGGAACCAAGAGAGGCTCAAGGGGATGGCGATGGCGGAACGGTCGAAGCTGGCGCTTCGGTTTGCCGTCGAATTCCGGATTGTCGAAATCATCAAGATGGTACGGAGGTAGTGAGATGAGAATGAATGGGGCGAAAATTCTGTTGTTGATTCTCTTCGCGTCGGGGGCGGCCTGGGCGCAAGTTGAACCTCCGGTCCCGGTCTGGACGCACGAGACGATCACGGCGAGGATGGATGAGTTAATTCGCTTAATTCCGGAGTTTGAGAATCGGGCGCGGGAAGAAGGGGAACGCTTAGTGAAGGTAGATGCGAATCCCGGAGGCCCAGGAAACGACGAGCTAAAGAGAAAGCATCTCGAATACCGCAAGATCTTTGAAAAGTTCTACGGATCGGACTATGCCAAGTATGAGGGGAAGTATCCCAAGGGGCCCAACCCGTTCGTTCATCTTCGGGTTCTGGACGTCTTTTCGTCGGAACTCCAATTCGCGATCCTCCACAACCCGATTTCGAAAGTTGAAAAGCTCCTGATTCAATTGGCGGACTGGCCGCCGCTGACCGAAGAATCGAGAAGAATTCTCGACACGCAAAGAGTACTGTCCTTCGTCGAGGCGGAGATGCTCGGTCGCCTCTACGACCTTCTGGCACGGATCAAGACCCCCGACGCCTACGAGGCGATCGCGAAAGGAATTGAGAAGGAGTCGTTGCGTTTCGTGGACGGGGGATCGGTCGCCGAGCACGCGCGGGAGATTCTCTTACGCGACTACAGCGAATCAAAAATGATTGCGATCGATCGTGTGATCCCCTTGATCGACGGAGCAAAAGAGCTTCATGAAAAGGTCGCAAGCTTGAAGGACCGGTCTTTCAAAAGCAGGTCAGATGCGTTCTTCGAAGAAGCCAGAAAACGGAAACTGGCAGTGGATGATGGGCGAGGAGTGGAAGTGGAACGAGCGCAGAAGATCGTGATAGCCGAGGGAAATATCGGCCATACGGATCCCCTCTGGATCCCGGAGGCAACCCCTTCCCGAATTTTCGATTTTCTTGAACTTGCAGTTGAGTACGGCATTCCGGTCAAAAACTACTTCCGAATGGAATCGTATCATTCCATATCGACTTGGGTCTGGTCCGCGCAGTCGGGAGAGAAGGGGGTGAATCTTCTCGATTATCTGAATGCGAACCTGCTGCCGGTAGAGGCTCTCGATCCGGAATACGGCTTCAAGGCGTCGGCCGAAGCCGCGTTCGAGGCGACGGTTCGAGAGATGCCGGGGGCGAAAACGGTGGGCCGTTTCGGACAACTCCGAGAGGCCGAAGGAGAGGATGGAAAGAAGCTTTCCCCGTCAGAGAGATATCAACGAAGAGGGATCGAGGCGATCCGGGATCGGGTCGCTATATGGATCGTGGAGGCACGTGCCAAGATCCGTCCTTAACGCCTGAGAAACTCTTCCTCGGAGTAAGTCCGGACGATCGTGTCGCGGGAGAGGGTCTCGGCGAGATGGAACCCTTCGATCGTCGAAGCGACTTTGTCCAAGACCGACTGAACGAAGGCCGGGTCGTTCCCGACGGCGGTGATCCCCAAAACGGCGCTCTTCCAGTCGTCGTTGTCGCCGACCTCGGCGATCGCGACGTTGTAATGATGCGCGATCTTGTCCTTGATCCGGAGCAGGATTTGCCGTTTCTCCTTCAGGGAACGGCTCCCGCGGTTGTAGAGCCGCATGCGCAAGATTCCCACAACCATCGGTTGAATCTTTAGCGCGCTTCATTATATTTGGCCACACTATGACGACGCTCTCGCAAATCGCTGAATTACTGGGGAATGACCGATCGTTTCTGGAGTACAAGGCCAAAGGGTTCGACAAGAGCCAGTTGATCCTTCCGGGACCCGACTTCATCGAACGTGCCTGGATCTCCTCCGATCGTCCGGTCAACGTCCTCAAAAACCTCCGCTGGATCTCGACCAACGGGCGGCTGGCCGGCACCGGGTACGTGTCGATTCTACCGGTCGACCAGGGGATCGAGCACTCCGCGGGCGCGTCGTTCGCTCCGAACCCGATCTACTTCGATCCGGAGAAGGTCGTCGAGCTGGCGATCGAGGGGGGGTGCAACGCCGTCGCCTCGACGTTCGGCGGCTTGGGGATGGTGGCGCGGAAGTACGCCCACAAGATCCCGTTCATTCTCAAGATCAACCACAACGAGTTTCTCTCCTACCCGAACACCTACGACCAGACTCTCTTCGCGAGCGTGAGGTCGGCGTTCGACATGGGGGCGGCGGCGGTGGGGGCCACGATCTACTTCGGGTCGGAAGAGTCGCGGCGTCAGATCGTCGAGGTGAGCGAGGCGTTCGAGCATGCCCACGAGCTCGGGATGGCGACGATCCTCTGGTGCTACACGCGGAACCCCGCGTTCAAGAAGGACAAGGATTACCACGTCTCGGCCGATCTTTCGGGGCAGGCGAATCACATCGGGGTCACGATCGAGGCCGACATCATCAAACAGAAGCTTCCCGAGAACAACGGCGGGTACAACGCGGTCAAGTTCGGGAAGACCCATCCGAAGGTCTACGACACCCTGACGACCGATCATCCGATCGATCTCACCCGCTACCAGCTGGCGAACTGCTACATGGGGCGGGTCGGCCTGATCAACTCGGGAGGAGCCTCCTCCGGAGCGAGCGATTTGGCCGAAGCGGTCCGCACGGCGGTCATCAATAAGAGGGCCGGCGGGATGGGGCTGATCTCGGGACGGAAGGCGTTCCAGCGCCCGATGAAAGACGGGGTCGCGATCCTAAACGCGATCCAGGACGTCTATCTCTGTAAGGAAATCACCGTCGCATAAGTGAGTCGATGACGCGGATACGGCCAGCGGCTGTTGCCGGGGCGTTTTACCCCGGCGCGACCCGGGAACTGGAACAAACGGTCCGCGAATTCCTGTCGGAAGCTGATTCATCCGCAAGGACGGTTCCACCCAAGGCTCTGATCGTCCCGCACGCCGGGTATATCTATTCCGGCCCGATCGCTGCGACGGCGTACGCGCAACTCTCCTCAATCGCCGATCGAATCCGCCGTGTTGTAATCTTAGGGCCAGCGCATCGCGTGCCCGTCGAGGGGCTTGCTCTCCCGGATGTCGACTGGTTCGAGACGCCTCTTGGTAAGGTCGAAGTCGACAAGGTTCCGGAGATCGCGGACCTTCCGCAAGTCGGATCGAATTACTACGCCCACGAGGAAGAACATTCGCTGGAAGTCCAGCTCCCGTTCCTCCAGAAGGTTCTGCGGGAGTTCAAGATCGTGCCTCTCGTTGTGGGGAGGGCTTCCCCGGAAGAAGTGGCCGAAGTGCTGGAGCGGTTGTGGGGCGGGGAGGAGACGTTGATCGTCATCAGCTCCGATCTATCGCACTACCTCCCGTACGCGGATGCCCAGCGGACCGATCAGGGGACGGCGAAGGAGATTCTCACGTGGGAGGTTCCGATCACGCACGAACAGGCGTGCGGCGCGACGCCGGTCAACGGGTTCCTGGTAGCGGCGAAAAAACACGATCTAACAGGGGAGCTTCTCGATCTCCGGAACTCCGGGGACACGGCGGGGGATCGCCGCCAGGTGGTCGGGTACGCTTCGTTCGCTTTCTCGAAAGCCGACGGTGGATGAAATCGACCGAGAGAGGAGGGGAGGGATCCTCCTTCGCGTGGCGCGGTCGGCGATCGCGCACGAGTTCGGCTTGGAGCGTCTCTATGAACCTCCCCTCGAACCGTGGATGACGAACCACGAAGCGACGTTCGTGACGCTTACGATCGATGACGAACTTCGCGGCTGCATCGGGACGATCGAAGCGCGCCGGCCACTTCTCGAAGATCTTGGGTCCCACGCCCGCGCAGCCGCTTTTTCCGATCCGCGGTTTCCGCCACTGACGCTGGAGGAGTATCCGAAGATCCGCGTCGAGGTGTCGGTTCTTTCGCCGACGGAAGAGATCGAGTTCCGTGATGAGAAAGATGCCCTTTCGAAGATCCGCCCGTTCATCGACGGGATCGTCTTCCGGTCGGGGTACAACCAGAGCACTTTCCTGCCGCAGGTCTGGGAGAAGCTTCCCGACCCGAAAGCATTCCTCGGGCACCTCAAGCGCAAAGCAGGGCTCCCCGTTGACCACTGGTCGGACGACGTGCAACTCTTCCGCTACACGCTTCTCAAATGGGAGGAAAAGAGTCAGAGGTGAAAGAGGGGGGATACGTCGGGCGATGGTGGAAGATCATCCCCGACGGGAGGATCCAGTGTAACCTCTGCCCGCGGTTCTGCCAGCTTCGCGACGGCCAGCGCGGCCACTGTTTCGTCCGAGAGCGGATCGGCGATCAGCTGATCTTGACGACCTACCGCCGTTCCTCCGGGTTCTGCATCGATCCGATCGAGAAGAAACCGTTGAATCACTTCTATCCGGGGAGTTCAGTCCTTTCGTTCGGTACGGCCGGGTGCAATCTCGCCTGCCGCTTCTGCCAGAACTGGGACATCAGCAAATCGCGGGACGTGGAGACGTTGGCGGATGCCGCATCTCCATCCCGGATCGCGGAGATGGCGCTGACGAGCGGCTCGAAGAGCGTGGCGTTTACCTATAACGACCCGGTCGTCTTCGCGGAGTACGCGATCGATGTTGCAGAGGCTTGTCATGAAAAGGGGATCAAGACGGTCGCGGTGACGGCGGGGTATATCACCCCCGAACCGAGGCAGGAGTTTTTCGCGAAGATGGACGCGGCGAACGTGGATTTGAAGGCGTTTACGGAGGAGTTCTATTTCAAGATCTGCGGCGGGCATCTCGAGCCGGTGAAGGAGACGCTCCAATATTTGGTGAAGGAGACAACGGTCTGGACGGAGATCACAACGCTCCTGATCGAGGGGCACAACGACTCCGACCGGGAAGTGGCCGAGCTTTCGGAGTGGGTGGCGAAGGAACTCGGCCCTGACGTTCCACTTCACTTCTCGGCTGCGCATCCGGATTACAAGATGACCGATATCGCGCCGACGTCCCGGATGACGCTCAAGAGAGCCTGGGAGATCGCGCGAAAATCCGGGTTACGCTACGTCTACACAGGGAATGTTCACGATGTGACGGGGGGAACGACGTTCTGCCCGAAGTGCCAGGAGCCGTTAGTCGAGCGGGATTGGTACGAGATCGGAAGCTACAAGCTCACACCGGAAGGAGCTTGCCCCTCTTGCGCAACGAAGATCGCCGGCCGGTTTAAGACGTTCAAGGGGTCGTTTGGTCGGAAGCGGATCCCGGTTGGATGAAGATCTCGGGTTCCGAAGATCGGATTCAGTCGTTTGTCTCCCTAACTGACGAGGTCAAAAACCGGAGACGAGAGTCGGCGTCAGACGATTCACGAGATCGTTCGATCCGAGCTGGCCATAGCTGTTCAGTCCCCAGCATTGAACTGATCCTCCTTGAAGGAGTGCGCAGGAATGGCCGGCACCCATTGCAATTGCTGAGGCGGCGCTGATTCCATTCACGGCGACCGGGATCAAACGATCCATGGTGGTTGAATCCCCCACCTGGCCATATTGGTTATGACCCCAACATTTGAGGGAGCCGTCCTGAAGAATTGCGCAGGAATGATTGGATCCAGTCGCGAGGACGGAAGCCGAGGTGATTCCGTTCACACCGACCGGCGTCAAACGATCCGTGGTGGTCGAATCTCCAAGTTCACCGTAGAGATTCCAACCCCAGCATTGGATCGAACCGGTGGAAAGAAGTGCGCAGCTGTTCCAGTCGCCGGCGGAGACCGCGGAAGCGTTGCTGATGGAGCTGACCGAGACCGGGGTTGCACTTCGAGTGATCGTATTGTTTCCGAGTTCTCCTTTCATGTTGGATCCCCAACATTTCACTTTGTTGTCGGCCAGTCGCGCACATGTGTGCACATGATGTGCCGTGATCGCATCCGTCGCGGTGGTGATCCCGCTCACGGCAACCGGTACGGTCGAATAGCCGCTCGTGCGCCCGTTTCCGAGCTGAGAATCGGCGGCAGACCCCCAACACTTCATCGTACCGTCCGTTAGCCGAGCGCAGGTATGCATGTAGCCGGCCGTAATCGCAGAAACGTTGGTGAGATTGTTGATCCCGTTCACTTTGACGAAAACGGGCACCGATTGACTTAGGGCGTTTCCATTCCCTAGCTGGCCGAAATCGTTCCACCCCCAACATTTCATCGTATTGTCGGAAAGGCGTGCACACGTGTGATGGTTGCCGGCGGTTAATGAAATAACGTTATTGAGCCCAGTCACGGCGACCGGCACGGAGCTATCGCTGAAACTCCCATTTCCGAGTTGACCCACTCCGCCATATCCCCAGCAGCTGACGGTGCCGTCCATAAGCAGTGCACATGTGTGAAGGCTTCCGGCGGCGATCGCCAGCGCCTTCTGGGGCGGAGCCGGCGTACTAACGGGAAGTTCATCGGAGAACGCGAAGAGAGTCCCTTTTATTACTTTGATCCGGTAGGTGTAACTCGTTCCCGCGGAGACCGACATGTCCTGCACGGTCACCGTCCCAGTCCCAGTCTGGACTGAAAGCGTCAGAATCGCGTCGAAGGAACCCGTTCCCACTTTCCGCTGCAGCTCGAAGCTGTTCTCGTTAATCGAGTTGTCCACGAACTGAAGGGTGATCTGAGTTGTCGAAACGAAGGTCGTTTGGAGCCCGCTGGGGGCGGCGGGGGCCGGTTCGGAACCGATGGCGAGATCGACTTGGTTCGAGTTTGGGGACCGGCCGGCTGCGTTCTTCGCATACACTCGATACGCATAGCTGTGGTCGTACGAAATCGTAGTGTCTCGGTACGTAACGGTGTTGGCTGCCAGCCCCGGAGCCGGAGTCAATAGGGCGAAATCTAACCCGTCCACGGAGCGCTCGATCAGGAAGTTCGTTTCGTTGCCGCTCTGATCCGCCCAGGTCAGATCGATTGCCAACGGGCTCGCCACGAAGGCTCCCGTCAGATAGGCAGGGGCAATCGGAGAGCCGGCAGCGACCAACGTGGTTCCGAAAAACAGGTCCGACTCCGTGGGACCGTTCGCATCCACGGCGACGATTTTGTACGTATACGTGGTTCCGGGCGCGAGACCCCGGTCAATGAACTGCATCGGATTGGCCGTATTCGTTGCCAACGAAATGAAGTCTGAGGCTTGATCTCTTTTCCGTTTCACCTCGAAATTGACGCCGACTCGATCAGCGGCCGGATAAGTCCAGGTGATCTTCATCTTTTCGAATGGGGTTCCGCCGATATCCCGGTTAGCTGCCGCCGTTCCCACCGGTTTGTTCGGATTGAGAATGACCGCAGGTTTACCGACTCCGCAGGCCGTCAGCCCCATGAGGGCAGCCAGTGCTGGGGGAGCGCATTGAGTGATTGCACTCGGATCGGAAGCCAGCGTCTCCGGACTCACCAGGTTGACAGTGTTCGACCCGCAGCCGATCAAGGAGGAGAGAAGAAGCGGAGTTAGGGAAAGGAGAAGGTGCCGAAAGACGGCCGGTAATTGTTTCATGCAAGGTATTACAGCAATGGTTGTGCCAATCGAACGGCTTGATAATACAAGGGTATGTCGGCGAACTCGGGTGAGGCTTGCTGAAATATCGCCATCTACTTAAGCGAGAATGACTCGCACTCGTTTTTGCTTGAGGTTGAGGCCGCTAACGGAAGTGTCGGGTGGCGGTTTACCGGCAGGTCCAAAAGGAGCCGGTTCGGACCATGTTGTTAGTCCACTTCACCGCAGAAATTCGTGGTCGATCCGCTTTCACCGGGGACTCCGCTCCTGAATATAGTGACGGTGGAGATCAGTTTGTGCCAATCCCTCGGGCTCGGTTCGTGAAGTAGGTCGTCCCCTCACCATGACTCAGGTGTCCGTTCGGCAAGAGAACGAATTCGCTTGGGTCGGACGTACACCAGTTGTTCACTTCGAGAGCGGACTGATGATAACGGGTAAGGCAGAAGCGATAGGTTGCGCCCGCCTCCGCTCGAGCAGGTCGACGGGCCGTCGTCCACCTTGCCGACCAGGCCGCCAAGGTAGCTCGATCAGCTATGACCCGAAGCCTCGTCAATCATAGCCGCAGGTCACTGAAACCGAGGCGCTGCCGCCTTCGATACCGTCTCGGAACGCCGTCACGGTGGAGATGAGCTCGCGCCAGTCCCTGGGCTTTTGGCCGAAGAAGTACCAGGTCCCCTCGGGCTGACTTAGGGCCCCGGCCGGAATCATCGTGCACCAGTTGTCCAATTCCAGTACGCCCTGGTGGTATCGGTCTAGGCAATAACGATACGTGATTCCGGCTCCCGTCGGATCACTGGCCGGATGATCCCACACGACATCCCACGTGCAGATCCACTTGGTCCCGCCGAGAAGCCCCTCCGCGAAATCATGTTCGCGTACGTTCTGAGGCGCGCTGGGAGGCCCCCCGGGAGCCGTGACCGACAGTTCATTGGAGAACGAGGAGAGAGATCCTTTTTTAGCCAGGACTCGGTATTTGTAGGTTGTTCCCGCCACAACGGAGGTATCGGCGAACGTCACACTCCCGGTCCCGGCATGGGCCGACAACGTTTGGAGGTCGCCAAAGGCCGGCTCGGGGGTGGGGGAGGGAGGGACGATCTTCCGCTGCACCACGAAACTGTCCTCGTTCATCGAGTTGTCGGTGAACTGAAGGGTGATCTGAGAGGTCGACAC
>JAZDDX010000038.1:0-113412 GCA_043809315.1 Pseudomonadota bacterium | reverse complement strand
TTGGAAAAATAGGGGCGGACCGTCCCGGCGCAGGAATAGGTGACACATTGGGAGACCGATTCCCCCGCGACCGACGGGGGTGGAGAAGAGGCGATCTTCGCCGCGCCGGTGCAGTGGGTCTGGATCACCTGCGTCCAGTTCTCCGCCGAGCAATCGAGGTCGGAGGTAGTTCGGTTGCAGCAGATGGTCAGCGAGTTCCCCTGCCAGGCGGTGAGTTGGGGGATCGTCGGGATCGGTTTGGAGGGGATGCAGGCCAGGCTCGCGACGAGCGAAAAGGCCGCGACGGAGACAAATCGACCGATCTCCCGCATCCGGCCAGAACTTATGTGAGGACCGCTCGGGGGATCAACAAAATCTCGCATTATCACAACAATTCGTTAACGTTTCGAACAGCAAGGAGATTTCGAATGAACGAAAGCTGGTTCCATCCTTCCCGCAGACCCTATCGTTTCACGGTCCTGGTGATCGTGGCGCTGGTCATGGCCGGGAGCTATTTCGCATACGACAGCGTGGGAGCGATCGAAGACACGCTGATGAAGAAGATGGGAATCGGGCAGTCCGAGATCGGGACGATGTACTCGATGTACAGTTGGGCCGCCATCTTCACTCTCTTCGGGGCGGGGCTCTTGACCGATTACATCGGGGCGCGCCGATCCAGCATCCTCTTCTCGCTCTTGATCGCGATCGGGGCCGTCATCGTGGCGTGGGCGCCGAATCTTTGGGTGCTCTACCTCGGCCGGTTCATTTTCGGTGCCGGCTGTGAGGCTCTCTACGTCTGTCAGAACGCCATCATCGTCCGGTGGTTCAAAGGGAAGGAACTCGCCCTGGCGTTCGGGCTCGCGCTCACCTTCGCTCGGCTGGGCACGCTCTTCACGTTCAACACGGAAGCTCTCATTGCCGACCGATGGGGACCGATCGCGGCCCTTTATGTCGCCGCCGGTCTGTGCGTCCTAAGCTTTCTCGTGAACTTCCTTTACGTAGGAATGGATCGGGTTGCCGAACCGGTTCTGAAACTCAAACAGGAAGGGGCGGGGGACCGGATCGTCTGGTCCGAAGTTTGGAAGTTCTCCCCATCTTTCTGGTACCTCACGATGCTTTGCGTGCTGTTCTATTCGGCGGTTTTCCCGTTCACGGCCCTCTCGACGAACTTCTTCCACGAAAAATGGCAGCTGCCGTTAACGGTTGAAAACACGGGGGGGTTCCTGGGGGACATCTTCAAGAGCTTTATGCACATGTTTTCGACGGCCCCCGGAACGACTTCCATCGTCATCTTCGCTTCGATGGTCTTTGCCCCGTTTGCCGGTGGACTGATCGACAAGATCGGCCGGCGCGCTTCGCTCATGTTGGTCGGATCCGTTCTTCTGATCGTGGCTCACGTGACGATGGGGCTTACCAACATCGCGCCTCGTTGGCCGATGATGATTCTGGGGGCGGGGTTTGTCTTGGTGCCGGCGGCGATCTGGCCTGCTGTGGCCCTCGTTGTTCCCAAGGAGCGGGTGGGAACCGCCTATGGCCTGATGGCGATGGTCCAGAACGTCGGCCTGATGCTCTTCCCATGGCTCAACGGGGTGTTGCGGGAAAAGAGCCAGAACTACGAGGCGAGCATGATGATGTTCGCATGTCTGGGGATTGCGGGGCTCGTTTTTGCTTACGTTCTGCTCCGGAACGACAAGCGCTCCGGGGGTGTTCTCGAGCGGGCGGGGCAGTAGCCGGCAGGTATGAAACACCTGATCGTTTTCGCCCATCCGAACCCGAAAAGTTTCAATCGGGCCATCCTCGACACCTATACTGGAGCCCTCAAGGAGAGCGGTCATGAAGTCCGGATCCGGGATCTGTACGCGATGGACTTTCCGCCGGTGCTCTCCGCCGACGATTTGGCCGGGGTGTCGCAGGGGAAGATCGCCAAAGAGGTCCGGGAGGAACAACAGCACGTCGCTTGGGCGGATAGGATCACGTTCATCTATCCCCTCTGGTGGTGCGGCATGCCGGCGATCGCCAAGGGGTACATCGACCGTGTCTTTGCCGAGGGGTTCGCGTACGCGTTCGACGCGAACGGCTTGAAAAAACTCCTCACCGGGAAACAGGTGATGACGATCGTGACGCTCGGAGACAGCGAGGAGAATTATCGGAACAAGGGGTTTTTCGCGGCGATGGATCAGCTGATGGACGGGGTGACATTCGAATTTCCGGGCCTCACGGTGGTCGGACACAAATATTTCGGTTCCGTTCCAATAGCTTCGGATGCCGATCGCAAGCGTATGCTGTCCGAAGTCCGAAATTGGGGACACACGACTAAACCCTGATCTCCATCTCGAATTCGGGGTTCAGTCGTGTGTCCCCCTCTTCGAAACGCTGATGTTAATCATCTATTGTCGGCCCGGAGACGACTACAACTAACACCATGAGCAAACCGACGTATTTGATGCTGGACGGCAACGAGGCGGTCGCACGGGCCGCCTACAAACTGAGCGAAGTGATCGCAATCTATCCGATCACCCCCTCCTCTCCGATGGGGGAATGGTCGGATGAATGGGCCGCGCTCAAGCAATCGAACCTCTGGGGGACGATCCCCGACGTGGTCGAGATGCAGTCGGAAGGGGGCGCCGCCGGTGCTGTTCACGGGGCTCTGCAAGGGGGCGCGCTGGCGACGACCTTCACGTCGTCGCAGGGGCTCCTTTTGATGATCCCGAACATGTACAAGATCGCAGGCGAGTTGACGCCGTACTGCATGCATGTCGCCGCACGTACCGTCGCGACGCATGCCCTCTCGATCTTCGGCGACCATTCGGACGTCATGGCCTGCCGCCAGTGCGGGTTCGCCATGCTCTCCTCGAACTCCCCGCAGGAAGCGCACGACCTGGCCGCGATCGGACACCTCGCGACCCTCGCGTCGCGCGTGCCGTTCCTCCATTTCTTCGACGGGTTCCGATCCTCCCACGAGGTGAACCGCGTCTATTGTCTGACCGATGACGACTTCAACGCCCTGATCGATCCGACGTTGATCGATGCGCACCGCAAGCGGGCCCTTTCGCCCGACGCCCCGGTCCTGCGCGGCACGGCCCAGAACCCCGACGTCTTCTTCCAGGCACGGGAATCGGCCAACTCGTTCTACGACAAATGCCCCGCGATCGTCGCCGACGTGATGAGGAAGTTCGGCGAGCGGACCGGGCGCCACTATCGTCTTTTCGAGTATGTGGGTCACCCCGAAGCGGAGAGGGTGATCATTCTCATGGGTTCGGGGGCCGAGACGGCGCATGAAACCGTGGAATGGATGACGGAAAAAGGGGAGAAGGTCGGCATTCTCAAAATCCGGCTCTACCGCCCGTTTTCCGTGACTGATTTTCTGAAATCGCTCCCGAAGAGCGTGAAGAAGATCGCGGTTCTCGACCGGACAAAAGAGCCGGGGGCGATCGGCGACCCGCTCTACATGGACGTCGTGACGACGTTCGCTGAGGCGCAGAGCTCGGGAACCCTTCCGTTCGCGAACCTCCCGGTCGTCGTCGGCGGACGATACGGCCTTTCCTCGAAGGAGTTCACCCCTGCCTGTGTGAAAGGGGTCTTCGATGAACTCTCGAAAACGAAACCCAAGAATCATTTCGTCGTCGGGATCGTCGACGACGTTACGCACACCTCACTCCCGGTCGAGCCGGAGTTCGACATCGAGCCGGACAACGTCACGCGGGCGATGTTCTACGGCCTCGGTGCAGACGGCACGGTCGGAGCAAACAAGAACTCGATCAAGATCATCGGGGAGGAGGCGGGGTTCAACGCCCAGGGGTACTTCGTCTACGACTCGAAAAAGTCGGGGGCGATCACGATCTCCCACCTCCGGTTCGGGCCGAAGCCGATCCGTTCGACCTACCTCATCCGGTCGGCGAACTTCATCGGGTGCCATCAGTTCACCTTCCTCGATCAGTACGACGTTCTCGCGAGCGCCAAACAGGGGGCGGTGTTTCTGTTGAACGCTCCGTACGCGAAAGAAGAGGTTTGGGAGCGGATGCCGGCGAACGTCCGGAAGACGATCCGGGACAAGAAACTCCGCTTCTACACGATCGACGCCTACCAAGTGGCGAAGGATCTGGGGCTGGGAACCCGGATCAACACGATCATGCAGACCTGCTTCTTCGCGATCTCCGGTGTTCTTCCGTCCGATCAGGCGGTCGACCAGATCAAGAAGGCGATCGAGAAGACCTACTCCAAGCGCGGCCCGGAAGTGGTGCAGAAGAATTTCGAGGCGGTCGACCAGACCGTGTCGAACCTGACACAGGTCGATTACAGCAAGCTGAGCGCGCCGTCTGCGGAGCAATCGCAGTCGAGGGCTCCGGCGGCGGCACCTGAATTCTACAAGCGGGTCGAGGCGGTGATCCTCGCCAACCAGGGAGACCTTCTCCCGGTCTCGGCCTTCCCGATCGACGGGACCTGGCCGACCGCGACGAGCCAGTGGGAGAAGCGGAACATCGCCAGCGAGATCCCGGTCTGGGACGCGGCGATCTGCATTCAGTGCAACAAGTGCTCCTTCGTATGCCCGCACGCCGCGATCCGGCCGAAGGTCTACGCTCCGGATCATCTGAAGAACGCCCCGGCGACCTTCAAGTCGACCGACTTCCGCGGCAAAGAATACGCCGGGATGAAATACACGCTGCAGGTGGCGGCGGAGGATTGCACCGGATGCACCCTCTGCGTCGAGATCTGCCCGGTCAAGGACAAGAAGAACCCGCGCCACAAGGCGATCGACATGGCGTTGCAGATCCCGCTTCGGGAACCGGAACGGGAGAACTACCGCTTCTTCCTCGATCTCCCGGAAGCGGACCGAACGACGGTTCGTCTGGACGTCAAGGGATCGCAGTTCCTCCAGCCGCTCTTTGAATACTCGGGAGCCTGCGCCGGATGCGGCGAGACCCCGTACGTGAAGCTCCTGACGCAGCTTTTCGGCGACCGGATCGTCATCGCGAACGCGACCGGATGTTCGTCGATCTACGGAGCGAACCTGCCGACCACCCCGTACACCAAGAATCGCGAGGGACGAGGCCCGGCCTGGTGCAATTCTCTCTTCGAGGACAACGGGGAGTTCGGGTTCGGGATCCAGCTGGCGCTCGATTTCCGGAAAAAACGGGCTTCGGAGCTGGTGAAGAAATTCTCCGCGCAGGTGGGGGATGCGCTCGTCACGGAGCTTCTGACTTCGAGTCAGGCCGACGAGGCGGGGATCGCCGCTCAGCGGAAACGGGTTGAGATTCTCAAAGGGAAGATCCGGTCCGCCAAAGGACCGGACGCGGAAGCGCTGAAAATTCTGGCGGACAACTTGGTCGAAAAAACGGTCTGGGTCATCGGCGGGGACGGCTGGGCGTACGACATCGGGTTCGGCGGGCTGGACCACATCCTGTCGACGCGACGGAACGTGAAAGTTCTCGTCCTCGATACCGAGGTCTACTCGAACACCGGCGGACAGCAGTCGAAGTCGACCCCGATGGGGGCCGCGGCGAAGTTCGCGGTCGCCGGAAAAGACATGCCGAAGAAAGATCTCGGCATGATGGCGATGACGTACGGCCACGTCTATGTCGCGCAGGTGGCGTTCGGCGCGAAGGACGTGCAGACGATGAACGCGTTCAAGGAGGCCGCATCGTATGACGGTCCGGCGCTGATCATCGCTTACTCGCACTGCATCGCTCACGGGTTCGATCTCGCCTTCGGGGCGGACCAACAGAAGAAGCTCGTCGACTCCGGGATCTGGCCGCTCTATCGGTTCGATCCGCGGCGGGCGAAAGACGGTCTTCCGGCGTTGCAGATCGACTCCGGAAAACCTTCCATCCGTCCGAGCGAGTATCTCCAAGGAGAGACCCGGTTCCGAATGGCGGAAAAGATCGATCCGAAGCGGTTCGAGGGGCTGATGCAGAACGCACAGGATGCGGCGGACCGGAGGTTCGCCATGTACCAGGAGCTGGCCGGCGTTCACATGGGACGTGGAACGAAAGGAGAGCCGAAATGACCGACCTCACCACGACCTATCTCGGTTTGAAGCTGGCTCATCCGTTCACGGTCGGTGCCTGCCCCCTGGCGGACGATCTCGATACGGTCCTCCGTCTCGAGGATGCGGGGGCGTCGATGATCGGGATGCGGTCCCTCTTCGAGGAGCAGATCGCGGCGGAACAGGCGGAGCAGGACGCGGTCGACCGCCACTGCGATTCATTCGGAGAGGCGCTCTCGTTTCTTCCCGACCCCGCCGGGTTCAAACTCGGGCCGGACGACTATCTGGAGCAGATCCGGAAGGTGAAAGGTCGGACGAAGATTCCGGTGGTCGCATCGCTCAACGGGACGACGCAGGGTGGATGGACACGCTATGCGAAGTCGATGCAGGAGGCGGGGGCGGATGCTCTCGAGCTCAACTTTTACGCGGTCGTGACCGACCCGAAAGCGACGGCGGAGAAGGTCGAGAACGATCTCCTCGAGTTGGTGAAGTCGGTCAAGAAGACGGTCCGGATCCCGGTCGCGGTGAAGTTGTCGCCGTTCTTCACATCGCTTCCGTGCGTGGCGGAGAAGCTGGACAAGATCCCGGTCGATGGAATCGTCCTGTTCAACCGCTTCTATCAGCCGGACATCGATGTCGAGAACCTGAAGATCGAGCGGTCTCTCAAGCTTTCCGATTCTTCGGAACTGCTGTTGCGTCTCCATGGCCTGGCGATTCTTTCAGGGCAGGTGAAGGCATCGCTCGCGGCGAGCGGCGGAGTCCATACCGGTCTCGATGCGGTGAAGGCGTTGATGAGCGGAGCCCACGTGGTCCAGATGGTGTCGACTCTCTTGAAGAACGGACCGCAGCGCTTGAAGGCGAACCGCGAAGAGGTGACCCGCTGGTTGGACGATCACGAGTACTCCTCGGTTCGGGAGATGATCGGAAGCATGAACCTCATGAAATGCCCCGACCCGAAAGCGCTCGAACGCCTCAACTACATGGAAGTCCTTCAGGGCTGGAAATAGGCGACGCGCGACCGAGTTGGGTGACACGATGACGGAACCCGGATTCTACAAGGCATTCTTCGGTGAGATTGAAATGTGGGAGCTGATCCTCATCCTGTTCATCGTGATGATCCTCTTCGGCGTCGGAAAACTGTCCCAAGTGGGGGAGGCGGTGGAAAAAGCGATCCGAATTTTCAAGGATGCCGCCGCCGGGAAGTCGGAGTCGGACAACAAGTCCGATCCGACCGATTCGACACAGAAACCCGCTTAATACCTCGCAACCGCCGAATCAATCTCCCGCGACCAGGCGTCGATTCCACCCCTAAGACTGCGCACGTTCCGGAATCCGGCGGAGACCAGCTGCTTCTGGGCCGTCAGGGAGCGCACTCCGTGGTGACAGTACGTGACGATCTCGTCCGTCATCGACAACTCGCTCAGCCTGCGTGAGATTTCTCCGAGCGGCAGGAATCGCGCTCCTTCGATCCGGCAGATCTGATATTCGTTCGGCTCCCGGACATCCAGAAGAACGACCCGCCTTCCCTCGTGCAACCGGGCGTGCAACTGCTGCACCGTGATTTCGGGATCCTTCGGAGGAATCTCGTGCCGGGTACCGCAGAACTTATCATAGTCGATCAACCCGCGGATCGACGGACGATCGGAACAGATCGAACAGTCGGGATCTTTCGAAAGTGTCATCTCGCGGAATCGCATCTCGAGCGCATCGAACAGGAGAAGACGTCCGGTCAGCGTCTCCCCCTTTCCGAGGATCAGCTTGATCGTTTCAGTCGCCTGGATCGTTCCGATCAATCCGGGCAAGACGCCGAGCACGCCTCCCTCGGCACAATTCGACACAAGTCCGGCGGAGGGGGGTTCGCGGTAGAGACAGCGGTAACAAGGACCGCGTCGGGCGTCGAAGACCGAGATCTGTCCCTCGAAGCGGAAGACCGATCCGTAGACGTTCGGTTTTCGTAAGAGAACGCAGGCGTCGTTGACGAGGTAGCGCGTGGGGTAGTTGTCGCTCCCATCGACGATGACGTCGTACCCTTTCAAGATCTTTAGCGCGTTTTCGGACGTCAGCCTCGTCTCGTACCGGTCGACGGTGACGTTCGGGTTGATCGAACGGAGACGGGCCGCCGCCCGTTCGAGCTTTGGTTTTCCGACATCCTCCGTCCCGTACAAAACCTGCCGGTGGAGGTTCGAGCGGTCGACGACGTCGTAGTCGACGATCCCGATCCGTCCGATGCCGGCCGCCGCGAGATAGATAGAGGCCGGGGAACCGAGCCCTCCGACACCGATGATCGCGACCGACGCGTTCTTCAGACGTTCCTGCCCCTCCGGACCGATCTCCGGAAGGATCAGGTGTCGGCCGTATCGCTCATTTTCTTCTTTCGTAAGCGGCATGTTATCCCTTTTTCCGGTGGGGATGGGCGAAGAAAAACGCCAGCGGGACGCAGAGGAGGGCGCCGATCGCCAGCCATCGGAAGGAGTTGTTGAAGGCGATCAGGTACGCCTGATCGACCAGGGCGTGGTAGATGCGCCCCTCTAACACGCGAAGGGAGGTACCGGGGGGTAGAAAGTGTTCCGCCCGGTGCAACCACTCCTGATAGTTGAGGCTGTAAGGAGTCAGTTGCGAAGTCAGGCGACTCTGGTTCGTCTGCGAATTCCTTGCCAGGTACGTGACGAGGAGGGAGATCCCGAGGCTCCCTCCGATGTTCCGGACCAGATTGTACATCCCGGTCGCCTGCCAGAGTTCCTCTTGACGAAGGGTCGCCACCGACACCGTCGCGAGCGGGGCAAAGATGAAGCTCATGCCGACCCCGTTCAGGATGAGGGGGACGATGATCTGTTCCTGCGAGGTCTCGAGACTCAGGTGCGTGAACATCCAGCAGGTCACCGCCACGATCCCGAAGCCGAGAGCGAGAAACCTCCGGGGATCGCTCTTCGCGATCATGCGGCCGATCAGAAACGTTCCGAGGAACGCGCCGACCCCGCGAGGGCTCATCGCGATCCCGGTAGCAAGCGCGGGGTAATCCAGTAGGTTCTGCATGTAGATCGGGAGGAGCGCGATCGTCCCGTACAGGATCGCACCCAGAACCGTGATCAGACAGATCCCGAGGCTGAAGTTCAGGTTCTTGAGAAGGCGCAGATTTATCAGCGGTTCCCGGACCTGGAGCTCCCAGAAGACCAGCACGGCCAGCGAAACGAGCGAGATGCCGAGCGACCAGCAGATCCAAGTGCTGGAAAACCAGTCTTCCTCCTGCCCCTTGTCCAAAACGATCTGCAGAAGTCCGATCCCGACGATGATCAAAGCAAAGCCGAAGAAGTCGATCTTCTTGGCACGCCCGGCCTTGATATACGGCGGATCTTCGAGGAAAAGTTGCTGCAGAAGAAGTCCCACCGCTCCGATCGGGATGTTGATGAAGAAGATCCAGCGCCAGGAATAGCTGTCGGTCAGCCATCCGCCGAGGGTCGGCCCGATGATCGGGGCGAAGACGATTCCGAGGCCGTACATCGCCATCGCGACCCCGCGCCGTTCCTTCGGGAAACTCTCCAGCAACACCGCTTGCGCCAGCGGCTGGAGCCCGCCGCCGCCGAGCCCCTGGATCACGCGGGCGATAATCAACTGCGGTAATGTCTGGGCCGCGCCGCAGGCGGCGGAAGCTAGGACGAAGACGACGACGGAAAACGCGAGATATCTCTTTCTTCCGAAAAAAGCGCTCAGCCAGCCGGCCATCGGGAGGATGATCGCGTTGGCGACAAGATAGCTGGTCAGGACCCAGGTCGCCTCGTCGATCGAAGCGGAGAGACTCCCGGCGATGTGCGAGAGGGAGACGTTCGCGACGGAGGTGTCGAGCACCTCCATGAAGGTGGCGAGGAGAACGGAGAACGCGACGAGCCACGGTGAATGCCGCGGCCGCCACTCGGCGTGCGGCTCGACGGTCATTCCACCCGCACGGTCGGGACTACCGACATCCCCGGAGCGAGCCAGAAGCCATCGGTCGGCTCGTCAAAGAGGATCTTGACCGGGACCCGCTGTACCACCTTCACGTAATTCCCGGTGGCGTTTTCCGGCGGGAAGAGACTGAACCGCGCCTCCGCCCCCGGTTGGATGCTGTCAACATGCCCGTTGAAGCGCCGGTCCGAGTAGGCGTCGACCCGGATCCGGACCTTCTGTCCCGGCTTGATCTTCTTGAGCTGCGTCTCCTTGAACTTCGCGATGACCCAGACCTGGTTCGGGATGACCGCCATGAGCGGTTGTCCCACCTGCACGTACGAACGAACTTCGACCGCCCGTTTGGCGACGGTCCCGTCTTCCGGCGCGGAGATCTTGGTATAGGAGAGGTCGAGCCCGGCGGCCTCCATCTTCGCCTCTGCCACCCTTGCGCGGGCGACGGCCACGTCCGCATCGGCGACGCTCCGGTCGAGAACCTGTCGGGAGATCTGCTGCTTTTCGAAGAGCTGTTTGTGCCGGGTGGCGTCGGTCGCGGCCCTGCGCGCCTCCGCGTCCGCCGCGTCCTTCTCGGCTTTCATCTGCGCCAGCTTCACCTGGAAATCCCGCGGATCGATCTCGACCAGCACGTCCCCTTTCCGGACCTTCTGATTGTCCTCCACGACGACCCTTTCGACCTGGCCGGCCACCTTTGCGCTCAAGCTCGCGATATGGGCGTCGATGAAGGCGTCGTCGGTCGACACGTGTGTCTTCGCGTACAACGTATAGATCACGATCGCGATCACCCCGACGACGAGGAGGATCGCTCCGACCCGGTAGAAACGTCGTCGGTTTTCCGAATTGTTGTAACGACCTTCGTGCAGCGGCTCCATGAAATCTCCTTCAGAGGGTTGTTGCGGTTAGGCGCCCAAGGGCGAGAGAGAGGTTGATCCGGGCGACCTCTCGCGCCGCGGAGGCGTTGACAAAAGCGTCCTGGTCGCGCGCGAAAGCGGTCTGTGCGTTCACCACCTCGACGTTATCGGCGATCCCGGTCCGGTACCGTTCCCGGGCGAGGTCGAGCTCTTCCTGCGCCAGGTCGAGCGCCAGTTTCGCCGTCAGGACCCGTTCGACCGCGGCCGCGGTCTTCCGTAACGAGAGGCGGACGTCCTCCTCGATCTGCATTCGCGTGTCGGCGAGGCGCGCTCTTGCGGCGTCGGAGTGAGCCCGTGCTTCGACCACCTCGCCCGAGACCGCTCTCCCGGAGAAGATCGGTACGGCGAGAGTGCCGCCGACACTCCCGACCCATTCGGCATCCGAGTTCGGAACGTTCCCGCTATAAGCCACCTCTCCGTCGAATGCGACGGAGGGGAGGTGCCGGTCTTGAGCCGACGCGAGCGATTGATCTTCCGACTCTACTTCCAGCCGTGCCAGCTTGAGCTCGATCCGGTCCCGCAAGGCGGCGGCGATTGTTTCCTCCTCCGGCGCGGCTCCTGGCTCCGAGGGCGGGGGTGGTTCGGCCAGAAGCACGGAAGTGTTCAGCGGAAGACCGATCAGGTGCTTCAAGCGAAGGAGCGCCTCGTCGAAGGCGAGGCGGGCCTCTACGATCCGGAGGATCTCCTCCGCTTCCCGCGTTCGCGCGCGCGCCACTTCGATCCGTGCCGCCGATCCGGCTCTGTGCCGTTCGGTTGCGAGCGTCAACAGGCTTTTCGCCAACTGATGCCCCGCTTCGGCCGCCTCAATCGCCTTCTTCTCCCGATACGCTTCGATGAATGAGAGAGCGGCGGCGGCCGCCACCTGCACAGCGGTCAGATCCTCCGCCGATTCCGCAATCTGCCGGTCGGTCTTCGCCGCGCGGGACCGGTGCCAGGATGCGAGATCAAGGACCCTCTGCGTCAGCGTGATCCGTCCGTCGAAGACATTCCAAGGTCCGATCAGTCCGACGTTCAGGAACCCCAGTGCCCTCATGTTCTGCCGGAAGATCCGGGATTGGCTCACGGTCCCGACGATCTGCGGAAGCAGGTCGGCCGCCTCTTTCATCGCACGCCCCCGGGCGGCGTCGTTCTCGGTGCGCGCGAGCTTCATCCGGACGTTGTTTGCGACGGCCAGCTCCATGCAGCGCTTCATCGTCAGCTCTCCGGTGGGCACGTCCGCGGCGGCGGGGAGAGTGATGATCAGCAACAGGAGTGCAAAGAACCGTTTCATGCGTTTCCGTCAGCGATTCACAGCGCTCATGTCGGGGTAGCGGTTCCCGGCCGCCGCTCCTTTCGGGGCGGCTTCATCGAGACGATGGAGATCCTCCGGTGTCAGCTCCACCTCGAGCGCTCCGAGATTTTCCTCCAGTCGAATTCGTTTCGTCGTCCCGGGGATCGGCACGATGTCATCCCCTTGCGCCAATACCCACGCGAGCGCCAGTTGCGCCGGCGACACTTTCTTATCCAGAGCGATCTCCGTCACACGCCCGACCAGTTCGAGGTTCTTCGCGAAATTCTCCCCCTGGAATCGGGGATGTTTTCTCCGATAGTCGTCTTCCGGGAGGTCCTCGAACCGCTGGAACCGGCCGGTCAAGAACCCCCGACCGAGCGGGGAATACGGAACGAAGCCGATTCCGAGCTCTCGGACGGTCGACAGAATCCCCTCTTCGGGATCCCGCGTCCAAAGACTGTATTCGGTCTGAAGCGCCGAGATCGGGTGCGTGGCATGGGCGCGGCGGATCGTTTTCGGGGCCGCCTCGGACATCCCCAAGAAAAGGACTTTCCCCGCCCCCACGAGATCGGCCATCGCGCCGATGGTTTCTTCGATCGGAACGGTCGGGTCGACCCGGTGCTGGTAGTAGAGATCGATGTGATCGACGCCGAGACGTTTGAGCGAATCATCGCAGCAGGTGCGGACATATTCCGGGCGTCCGTTCACGCCCAGGAACGCCCCCTTGTCGCCGCGCATGTTTCCGAACTTGGTCGCGAGAATGACGCGGTTCCGTTGTCCCCGGATCGCGCGTCCGACGAGGAGCTCGTTCGTGTGAGGTCCGTACATGTCGGCCGTGTCGAGGAAGGTGACGCCGAGATCGATCGCCCGGTGGATCGTCGCGACCGATTCCACGTCGTCCCGCCCGCTGTAGAACTCCGACATCCCCATGCATCCGAGCCCGAGGCGCGGAACGGCTAACCCCTGCGATCCCAACGGTACCTGTCTCATGGAGCGCTCCTTGAAAATCGCCGCACTATACAACAAGTGCGCGGGAAGCGAAGAGGGAAAGCCGGGTCAGATCAATCCGGGAATAAAACGGTAGCGAACCTTTTCACAATAGGCCCGGTACTCCGGATCTTTCCGGAGATGACGCTCCTCCGTGATTGCGCGGAGAACATAAATCACGTTCCATCCCGCGATCGCGAGCCAACTGGCCGGGTGACCGAGCCAGGGAAGCCATTCGAACCACCATGCCAGGTTCTTGGCTGCGTAGGCCGGATGCCGCACGAAACGGTACGGGCCGGAAGCGACGATCCCCCGGTTCGTCAGGTTGCTTGCTTTGAACATCAGGGCGATCGTGGCCCACACATAGACGAAGAAGCAGAGGAGGATGGCGACGGAGACCCATCCCTGGACCCAGCCGGGGATCGTCGCCGCGCCCCCGTGTGCATGAAGGAACGGGCCGGGGATCCGGTCGAAGGGGGGATAACAGATCAGCGCGACCGCCCATCCGGAAAAAGTCGGGTCGACCGACCGGATCCGGCTCTTCAAGAACGGGAGTTCCACGGCGTATCCGAAGACGAAGATCACGAGGTCGACCACGAAAATCGAATGATAGACGAAGAAATAAGCGTCCCGGAGCACCCATTCCCGGAGATCAACTCCACGAGGAAGGGTGGTCCCCCACCATCGGATCAGATCGAACCCGTGTGCGAGAAAGAACGAGCTCATGAGCGGGAGGTAGAAGAGTTTGAGAAGAAGGCTCAAGACGGATAACCGGGCGTGAAACGATCTCCGAACGAGTCTTGGCGCGCGTAAAGGACGGCGCCCGATCCGACGCAGGAGCGCCAGGAGCAACATCGGCTTCGACCCGGGATCGAACCGGCGGTCGGGACGGAGACGGAAAGAGAAGAGGTAGAGCGGAAACGGAACGATCCAGAACCCCCCCAGCAAGAACGTCCAGACGCGAAGCTCGAACGGACGAGCGACGGGGAAGAGTTCGAAAGGGCGGAGGAGGATGAGACCGTAACAGGCCGAGGCGATTGCGCCGATCGTGACGGCGCGTACCAGCGCGGCCCGAAGATTTCCCGGTCGTGAGGTTATCGGATCCCCCATAAGCTCAGGAAGAATCTACCATAGTCCTGAAGCGTGATTTGTGGAGTCCAATTGGCGATGGGCCACAGATGGAGCATGAAGCCGAGCACCAGGACTCGGCTCAAAACCTCCCTCCGGAACCATCCGCTTCGTGGCAAGGCGCGTTGACGCTCGGTCCGGAGATAGGAAACTCCGATGACGGTCCCGATTATGGAGGCGTAGAGGATATAGGGGACGAACGAAACGAGTGCACGTCGGAGCCCGAGTTCGAAAACGAACCCAATGTCCCAGAGAAGGTGAAGGAGGCAGTTTCCGAATGTGGCCGCCGCCAGGACGGCGAAAAAGATCCGGAACTTGCGATGCCCTCGGAAACACCGCAAGAACGCCGGATAGAAAAAAAGATCCGCCATCAGCTCTTTGAAGTAATAGGTGTATCGGTTCCAATACTCGACGAACGTCCGGGCGTAGAGAACCTTGTAGGTCACGCGCAACGCATTGAACCCGGCCATCCGGCAGGCTCCGATCATCACCCCCCCCTTGACCGTGATGTTCAAGAGATCGGTGAAGTTGGACGAAATCACCGCCATCCATTCGGTGAGCGGGGGGTAGGGGGCTCCTTTCTGTGCCTCGAGAAGGCAGGCCATGAGGGAGGGCACGTGAAGGGAGCCGGGGAGGAGATTCAGAAAAGGGGTCCGGACCGGAGTGCCGTAAAGGAGGCGGATCCAGAGGTCACGGAACAGCATGACCCACGCCGCCCAGATCAGGAGTTTAATCGCTTTGAGTCGGGCGACGGCCGACTCTTCCGGACTCTTGCACTCGATCCGACGGAGATGCCCAGCCCCTTTGAAAATCGGAAGAAACGACAGAAGGTAGGTCCCGCACCAGAACGGATAGTAGTAGCCCAACTGGAAAAAGAACGGTGTCGGGTTCTCCAGCCGCGCTTCGTGGGTCGTGTACCCGATGTAAAAAGCGTAGCGGCTCAGGACCAGAATCAACGCCCAGAGCACGATCCGGAGTTCCGGCGCCATCCGCCCCGTGGAAGCGAAGACGACGAGCCCGAACAGGAAGAGCAGAAACCAAGCGAAGGGGTATTTGAGCCCGCGATTCTTCAGACGGGAGAATGCCCAAGCAATTCCGAACGTCACCAGCAAGGACCCCAGAAAAAGACAAACAGATAAATTCATCCCTCGCCCAAGCTCGCTTTCAAGTCTGGCCGAACTCAAATACCTCTCGAAATAGCTCCGGACGTAATTGTTGTGCAGGAACGCCGTGAGCGATCCGATGACCAAGACCCATCGTCGTGCGAACGGGAAGAAGGTCGCATAGAAGAGGAGGGCCGTGCATTCCAGCCACCAGTCGAACCCGACAACCCAGAGCAAGGCTCCGAACAGAATCAGGGAGGCGACTTTCCCCCACCAGGTCTGAGCCGCCGCGTGAAGTCGGGGGGATCGGTCGAGGGCGGGGACGAGTCGGAAATTTCGGATGGCAGTCACACGCGGATTCCTGATGCCCGGACCAACTCGACAATCTTGTCGATCGTATCGAGATCGTAGGGATCGAACGGCCGGTAGGCGAAGTCGATCCGGTAGCGGTCCTCCAGGAACACCACCAACTCCACGACCAGAAGCGACCCGATCCTCCCGGAACCGATCAGCGACTCCGAGTCGGAAACGACCGGGTTCTCTTCCCGGCGGGAGAGGAGCGACCGGAGGAAGTCGGTCACCTCTTCACGTGGATTCGTCGTCAAGAACCTCCATTCTCGAGTCGCTCGAGCAGGGCGCCACGATCGATCTTTCCGTTGACCGAATACGGAATTGTTTCGATCCGGATGATCCTGGAAGGAATCATATAAGAAGGGAGACGTTGAGCCAGCTTCGCGAGAACCTCCCGTGGATCGATTTCCGGGCCCCGGACGAACGCCACGAGCCCCTCCGCGATCCCCTCCCGGACTGGATGCGGGACACAGACGACCTCCGTTCCCGGAATGAGTTCTCGAAGCGCCGTTTCGACCTCCTCCGGTTCGACCCGTTGGCCGAGGATCTTCACCTGGTGGTCGACCCGGCCGAGGTAGTGGATCCACCCGTCGGGATCGACGTACGCCCGGTCCCCGGTTCGATACCAAACCGACCCACCGAACTCCCGGAACTTCTCCGCGGTGAGAACAGGATCTCTCCAATAACCGAGCGAGACCTGGGGGCCAGAAAAGACCAGTTCCCCTTCGGCTCCAGCGGGAAGAAAGCGCATCTCGGGATCGAGGATGGCGGCTTTCATGCCGGGGTTCGGGGGTCCGATCGAGACGGAGTCCCGCCCGCGCGTCACGCGAAGCGGCGCGGTCACGCCCCCCATGGCGCAATCGACGGTCGCCTCGGTGGGGCCGTAAAGGTTCTCGATGATCGAGTTCGGAGAAGCCTTCTGCCACGCGCGTGCGGCGTCCACGGAAAGAGATTCGCCGGCGAACAGGGAATATCGGAGGGAAGGGAACGATCCATCTCGGATTAAGCGCGCCCGACGGAGAAGGGTGATGACCGAGGGGACGGAGAACCAGACGGTTAGCTTCTTCCGCGCAATGAACCCCGACGGCACGCCGAGTTCATGATCGGGAACGACATGGAGCGATCCGCCATGGCCGAGGGCCGTGAAGAGATCGAAAATCACGTGGTCGAACGTGCTCTCGGAAAATTGGGAGAATCGTTCGTGATCGGAAAATTGGAACCGTTTCGAGACGACGTCGAGGAAGTGACGCACGTTTCCGACGCTTACCATCACCCCTTTCGGGGTTCCGGTCGTCCCGGAGGTGTACATGAGGTAGGCGAGGTCGTCCGATTTGAGCTCGGCCAACGGAGGCCGTGGAACGGCGGGGCCGTGATCCGGTTGCAGAACTGGAACGGAGGACAAAACAGTAGATTCATCACACGCCAAAGCTCGCTCAATACTTCGCCCCGACTCATCCACAACCAATGCATCCAGTTCCGCATGAGCAATCGTCTTCCGAAGTCGCTCCTTCGGAAATTTTGGATTGAGCGGAACGAACGCTCCGCCGACCCAGGTGGTTCCCAGAATTCCGGAAAAAACTTCCAAGCTTCTTCGAGCCAGAATTCCGACGCGCGGTTTGGCCGTCCTCGCGGTTCGGGTCAGCCAAGAGGCGATCGCGCCGCTCCGCTCAAGCAGTTCGCCGTAGGTGTAGCTCCGGTCGGCGATTTCGAGCGCCGGCCTCTCCGGATCTTTTTCAGCCCACGCGATGAACGGAGCGATCAGGTTCATTGAGATCAGCATGTCAGCGTGGCGACGATCGTGTCAGTGAAAGCGAGGGCTGGCATATCCTGCGAGGCTGGGATTCGGCCGTAAATGGTCGCGGTCTGGGCCTTGTTGTTGGGGGGGTTGACCGGTCCGTAGCGGGCGGTTCCCCCGTACCGTTACTCCGAACTCCGACGTTCGCAAGAAAGCCCAACAGCATGGTGAGTCCCTTTCTCATTCGGGGGCCAACAGATCCTTTCCGAACGAGAGTACACCGTCTTTGGTCATCGTGTCGTGATCCTCTTCGCTGTGAAGTTCGGTACAAACGATGGTTCCCAAATCAACCACGGGTTCCTTGGAAACCGGCATTTCGATCTGAACTTTGCAGGTTCCGGCAGCTGGCCGTAGACCGGAATCACCTGCACGCCTCGCTGGACAACACGGGCGGTGCCAATCGCGTTATGGATCGCTTGCACCGGGAACTTGGCCAGAGCACCTCCCCGATACGGCGGGGCGATCACCGCCTGGTTTGCATCGACGCGGTAGGCGATCGGGATATCTTCGTCCGAGATACTCAAACGAAAAAAGAGGCTTGACGTACGGCGGCGTTTGCATAAATATGCGAATCGGATAGGTACTTATGCAAAGAAAGAACCCGGCATGACGAAGATGTGGGGAGGACGGTTCCGCTCCGATCCGGACGAACGACTCTGGGCGTTCACCCGTTCCGAGGCCGATCGTCGCATGCTCCCGTTCGACGTTCAAGGAAGTTCCGCCCACGTCCGCATGCTCGCCAGAGCCGGTCTCCTGGCCGCCGAAGAAGAAACCGCCCTTTTGAACGGTCTGGCCCTCATCGCCGCCGAAGCCAAAGAGAACGCCTTCCCGTTTTCGAGCACCGACGAAGACCTCCACTCCGCCGTCGAGCGTCGTCTCCGGGAACTGGTCGGCGAAGTCGCCGACAAGATCCACACCGGCCGCTCCCGGAACGACCAGGTCTGCCTCGACCTCCGCCTCTACCTTTCTTACGCAGCCCGCAAGCGAATCGGACAGCTGAGAACTTTCGTTGAAACCCTCGTAACGCGATCCGGGGAGACGACAGAAATAGTTGTACCCGCCTACACTCACCTTCAACAAGCCCAGGCGATTCCGCTCGGACACCACCTTCTCGCCTACGCCTGGATGATGGTGCGGGATGTCGAAAGATTCATCGATGTCCGGAAACGGATCGAGGTCTCCCCGTTGGGAGCCGGCGCGGTCGGAGGCTCCTCTCTCCCCCTCGACCCCTCCTCCGTTGCCAAAGAGTTGGGTTTCTCTTCCGCTTTTTCCAACTCCATCGACGCCGTCGCGTCGCGTGACTTTGTTGCCGAGTACGCCTTCTGCGTCGCCCAGACGATGACCCACCTCTCCCGTTTGGCCGAGGAGATCATCCTCTGGAACACCAAGGAGTTCGGATGGGTGACCCTTCCCGATTCCCTGGCCACCGGATCGTCGATGCTTCCGCAGAAAAAGAACCCGGACATCGCCGAGCTGATCCGCGGGCGTTCCGCGAAAGTGATCGGAGAGCTCACCTCCTTGCTGGTGCTTCAAAAGGGGGTTCCGCTCTCGTACAACCGCGATCTCCAAGAAGATAAAGCGCTCGTCTTCGGAGCGGATGACACGCTCGCTTCCGCCCTTTCCGCGGCCGAAGCGTTGCTTTCCGGCCTTCGCTTTCACCCCCCCGCCCCCGATCCGTCGATTCTCGCGATCGACCTGGCGGAGGTTCTGGTCTCCCGTGGCGTGCCGTTTCGTCAGGCGCACAAAGCGGTCGGAGAACTGGTTCTCGCCCTCGAAGAGTCGGGATGCACGTTGGCGCAAGCGACCAGCAATGACCTGACCTCGGCGCACTCCTTGTTCCGCTCCGACGATCTGACGCTCCTCGATCCGAAACGGTCGGTCGAGCGACGGAGAACCCTCGGCGGCGGATCGACCGCGTCGGTCAAAACTCAAATCGAAGAACTGAAACGGAGGATCGATGACATCGGCTCGTGTACATGACTTGCGGGAAGAGGGGGAGAAGCTGGAACGTCGGAAGACGATCCTGAACATCCTTGAAAAAGGGAGGGTTGGAACGCAAACCGATCTCGTCCGCGAGGTCCGGAAGCACGGCTTCAGCTGCACGCAGACGACGATCTCCCGGGATCTGGCCGAGTTGCAGGTAATCAAGGTCGGCGGCGTCTACCGCCCATGGTCGGAAGCCCCGATCGCGACCTTGGAGCGGGCGTTGACCGAACTCGGCATCAGTGTCGTCGCGGCCGGAGTAAATCTCGTCGTCATCCGGACCCGGGCGGGCGGGGCGCAGACGGTGGCGATCGAACTCGACCGCTCCGGTTGGAAAGAGGTCGTCGGAACGGTTGCCGGCGACGACACCATCTTCATCGCGGTCGCCGGTCGTGCGGAGTGCGACGCCGTCGTACGGAGAATCCGGAAGAATATCGGCCTTAAGGAGTAACCTTGGACCATCCTATTGTCCTCGCCTTCAGCGGCGGTCTCGATACGTCGTTCTTGATCCCGTACTTAAAGAAAAAAACCGGTTCGCCGGTCGTCGCCGTCCATGTCGACACCGGGGGGTCGACACGGGAGCAGTTGGATGCGATCGCCCGCCGTGCAAAAGAGTTGGGCGCTTTGGAGATCCGGATCGTCGACGCGAAGAAGACCTATTTCGCCGATGTTATCTCGTACCTCATCAAAGGGAACATCCTGCGGGGAGAGGTTTACCCTCTTTGCGTGGGGGCGGAGCGGGTGACGCAAGCGCGAGAGTTGGTGAAGGTGGCCCGTGATCTCAACGCTCGACAGGTCGCCCACGGCTCGACCGCCGCCGGGAACGATCAGGTCCGGTTCGAGATCTACTTCCGCGTCCTGGCGCCGGAGATGGAGATTCTGGCGCCCGTTCGGGACGAGAAGCTGACGAGGAAGATCGAAGTCGACTACATGAACGCGCACGGCTTCCCGGTTTCGGCCGAGAAGGCCCGCTATTCGATCAACCGGGGGTTGTGGGGGACGACGATCGGCGCGCGGGAGTTTCAGGACCCCGCCTGCCCGATCCCGGAAGAGGCGTATCGCCCCGTGACCTCGACCGAATCAAAAACGATCCGGATCGGGTTCGAGTCGGGGATTCCGGTTTCGCTCGACGGGAAGCGGCTCGACCCGGTCTCGCTGATCGAGAAGGTCTCGGAGCTGGCTTACCCCCTCGGCATCGGCCGAGGGATCCATCTCGGGAACACCGTCGTTGGAATTAAAGGAAGGATCGCTTTTGAAGCCCCGGCCGCCGCCGTCCTTCTTCCCGCTCACCGCGAGTTGGAAAAACTGGTGACGACGAAGTGGCAGACGTTCTGGAAGCGCGAACTTTCGCAGTTCTATGGTGATCTTCTTCACGAAGGACATTACTTCGATCCGGTCCTACGGGATATCGAGGCGTACCTCGACCGCTCGCAGGAGCGCGTGACCGGTTCAGTTCTCGTCAAGCTCGCTCCGTTCCGCTGCCAGGTGGAAGGGTGTGAAAGCAATTTCTCGATGACAGGGGGGTCGCTCGGGGTCTACGGCGAGGAGGCTCTCTCCTGGACCGGGGAAGAGGCGCGCGGTTTCGCGAAGCTCAACTCGATCCCGGCGCAGCTTTGGCATGGCGCAGAGAGGAAGTCGTGAGAGTCCGTCTCGACAAAATCGCCTCCTCCACCCGCAACGCCAACATCAACGCGGACGCACGACTCTCCCCCGAAATCATCGCGCAGGAAGGGTACGTGGTGGCGGTCAAAGTTCTTTCCCGCAAGAACGTCTACAACGAGCTGGAATCCCCCCAAGGGCGACTGGTCAAGATCAAGGATGGCGACATCATCGCCGGCGTTCTGGGGGCGAGGAAGGCGCTTCGCGGATACGCCGGGTATGTCCCGGAGAAGATCGCCGCGGGGGATCGTTTGAACATCCTCAACATGGGAGGGGTGATCGGGAAGTGCGTCACCGCCAGCGGCGAGGTCGGGGATCCTTTTCCGGTCGAAATCCTCGGTTCGATCCTGACCTTCCCGTCGATTGAAGAGCGAATCGGCGTTCCGGCTCACATCCGAAAAGGGCCGGTCGCCTGGGTCGACTCCGTCGGGGGGTGTCCCCCCGTTCTCTATGTCTCCGGCACGTGCATGAGCACCGGCAAGACCACCGCTTGCGCCGAGATCATCCGGGAATTGACCCACCGGGGGTACCGTGTGGCGGCGGCGAAGGTTACCGGCGTTTCCCTCCTCCGCGACACGCTGGCAATGGAGGATTGCGGGGCGGTCAAGAGCTTCAACTTCACCGATGCCGGTGTCGCGTCGACCACGAACACCGACGAAGTTCTTCCGATCGCGCGCGGGATTTTGAAAGAGCTCAAGAACTGGGATCCGTCGGTCCTGGTCGTCGAGTTGGGGGACGGGATCGCGGGGGAGTACGGGGTCGCAACGATCCTCAAAGATCCGGAGCTGATGTCGTACGGTGCGGCTCATGTCGTTTGCGCCTCCGATCCGGTCGCGGCCTGGGGAGCTCTACGGTTTTTTGAGGACAAGTTCGCGCGCCAGATCGCCGTCATGACGGGGCCGGTGACCGACAACGAGGTGGGACGCGACTATGTCCAACGCTCGCTCGGCCTTCCGGCCTGGAACGCGCGGAGCGATCACACCCGTTTGGTCGACCTTCTGGAAACGAGGATCCAGGCGTATGCCGGTGGAACGCGCTAGGGTCGGGATCTTCGGGGGATCGGGTCTGACCGGCGGGGAACTTCTCCGCTGGATCGTAGGGCATCCGCGACTCGACCTTGCCTTCGTCCACTCCCGGCATCATGCGGGGAAACCGGTCGCCGACCTCCATCCGTATCTCCGAGGACTCGTCGATCTCGAATTCACGGGGGAGGAACCGGAAAAAGCAGCCGGGAAGGCGGATGTCGTTTTTCTGGCGGTGAAAGGGGGGGAGTCGGTCGAATTGGCGCGGCGCCTCGCCGAATACTCCGGGATCGTGATCGATCTGACCGGGGATCATCGGTACAAGCCCGGGTTTCGATATGCGATTCCGGAGCTGTTCCGTGCATCGTTACGAGGGAAAAATAAGATCGCGAACCCAGGTTGTTTTGCGACCGCGGCGATTCTTGCTGCCGCCCCGCTCGTGGCGAAGAAGATCGTCGACGGAACATTATTCTTTTCCGGCGTCACAGGTTCCTCCGGAGCGGGGGCGACCCCACTCCCGACGACACACCATCCGTTCCGAGAGGGGAACCTCTTCGCCTACAAACTGTTCGAGCATCAGCATGAGCCGGAGATCGGGAGCGCGTTGGCGGAGGTCTGCGGTTCGTCGGTGGATTTGGTTCTGGCGACGCACTCCGGCCCGTTCGTTCGCGGGATTCACATGACGCTTCATGCGCGTCTGCGAGACACGATCGACTCCGCACGTCTGCGCGAGACATTCCGTTCGTTCTACCGGGACAGTCCGTTCGTACGGATCCGGGAGAATCCCCCCGAGCTTAAGGCTGTCATCGGTAGCAATTTTGTTGATCTGCACGTCGCGAGCCGCGGGTCGGAGGTCATCGTCCTCTCGGTTCTCGACAACCTCGTCAAAGGGGCGTCGGGGCAGGCGATCCAGAATCTGAATGCCGGGATGGGATGGGATGAGAAGGAGGGGTTGTGGAAGCCGCCGCTTTTTCCGTAGAGGATCGGTACCTGATCGCTTCGTATGCGAAGTTTCCGATCTCGATCGAGAAAGGGGAGGGATCGTACGTCTGGGACTCGAATGGCAACCGGTATCTCGATCTGTACGGTGGGCACGCGGTAGCGTTGCTCGGCCATTCCCATCCGAGGTTGGTCCGGGTTCTGTCCGAACAGGCGTCCAGACTCCTGTTTTATTCGAGTATCACCTACAGCTCGATCCGCGGGACGTCGGCCGAGGCTCTGGTGAAGTTTGTCGGAGGGGACCGGCAGGTCTTTTTCTCGAACTCGGGGGCGGAGGCAAACGAGAACGCTCTCAAGATCGCGCGGATCGCGACGGGACGTCCGACCTTCGTCTCGTTCGAAGGATCGTTTCACGGCCGGACGATGGGGGCGATCGGCGTCACCGGGATTTCGAAATACCGGAGCGAGGATCTTCCCAACGTCCGCTTCGCGAAGTTCGGCGAGATTGAAAGCCTGGAATCCAAACTCGATTCGACCGTGGCGGCGGTTCTCTTCGAGCCGATCCAGTCCCTTTCCGGGATCCGACAAGCGGAGCGTGAATTTTTTCTCCAAGCGGCCGATCTCTGTGCCAAGGCGGGGACATTGGTGATCTTCGACGAGATCCAGACCGGTCTCGGAAGAACCGGTTCCCCGATGTACTTCCGGAAAGTAGATGTCGATCCCGATCTGGTGACGCTTGCAAAGGGGTTGGCCGGCGGCATTCCGATCGGAGCGACGCTCGCCAAGCGGGAGATCGCGGCGAAAACGAAACTCGGCGATCTCGGCTCGACGTTCGGCGGGGGACCGGTTGCGTGTGCGCTGGCGCAGGAGACGATCCGGGTCTTGATCGAACAAGAGATCCACGCTCGTGTCGAACGGATCGGTCGCGAACTCAAGGAGCGTCTCAAGGCGATTCCGGGAGTTCAGGAGGTTCGTGGGGAAGGGTTTCTGATCGGGATCCGGACGAAACGGGCCGGAGCCGATGTTGTGCGGGATCTTCTTGGGAAGGGAATCCTGGTCGGGACATCTCTCGACCCCGAAGTTGTACGTCTCATGCCTCCGCTCACGATCGGTGAGATGGATTTGGAGACATTCATTTCAAAGTTCACGGAGGTTGTATGAAGCATCTGATCGAAACGACGGATTGGAGTGAGGCGGAGGTTCAAGAAACGCTCCGTTTGGCAGCGCAGCTAAAGAAAGAGAAGAAGGGGCGCGCCGATTTCATAGGGAAGTCGATGGTGCTCCTCTTTTTCAACCCGTCCCTTCGGACTCGCGTCTCGTTCATCCGAGCGATGGAACAGCTGGGAGGCTCGGCTCTCGCGATGGATGTCGGGCGTGACGCCTGGAAGCTGGTGACCGGGGAAGGGGTCGCGATGGACGGCGACGGCGTCGAACATATCAAGGAGGGGGTTCCGGTTCTGGGTCGCTATTGCGACTTCGTCGGGATTCGGGCGTTCGGCGACATGAAGAGTTACGAGAACGACCGGAAGGACGACCTGATCCGTTCGGCGTCGCGCGTTTCGACCGTTCCTCTCGTCAACATGGAGTCGGCGATGGCGCACCCGTGCCAGGCGTTTGCCGATGCGTTGACCGTGCAAGAGACCGGCCGAAAGAACCCGAACGTCGTTCTCTCCTGGGTGCCGCACCCGAAGGCGGTCCCGATGGCGGTGTCGAACTCGTTTATCCTGATGGCGGCTCGGATGGGGTGGAAGGTGACCCTTCTCCGACCGGAACGGTTCCCGCTCGATCCGGAGGTGATGTGGAAGGCGGCGGAATTGAGCCGCGCAGCCGGTGGATCGTTCCGGGAAACGGACGACCGTAACGCTGCGTACGAAGGGGCGGATGTCGTCTATGCGAAGAGCTGGGGATCGGCCGAAGGGTATGGGAATCCCGATTTCGAGAAAGAGAAGAAGAAGGGGCTCGATGATTGGCGCGTCGACGGCACGAAGATGAAGCGGACGAACGACGCGATCTTTCTGCATTGCCTTCCGGTCCGCCGGAACGTCGAAGTGACTGACGAGATCCTCGATTCCCCCTCTTCGAAGGTGATCGATCAGGCGGAGAACCGTCTCCACGCGCAAAAAGCAGTTCTCCTGACGATGGCGGAAGGGAAATAGACGATGACGTCACAGGTGACAGGACTCAAACAGGCAATCCCATATCTCCGCCGATATCGCGGAACCCGTTTCGTGATCAAGATCGGCGGCTCCGTTCTGGGGCGCGAGTCCGATCTTCGCCAGATCGCCGAGGGGATCTCCACATTCTACCACTTGGGGATCCACGTGATCGTCGTCCATGGCGGCGGTCCGCAGTTGGAGGCGCTGGCCAAGAGACTCGGGATCGAACAGACGAAGGTCGCCGGTCGTCGCGTCACCGACCTGGAAACCCTCAATCTCGCGAAGATGGTCTACGCCGGAACGATCAACACCGACCTGGTGGCGCTCTTGAATTCGCTCCAGACCGACGCGGTCGGATTGACCGGCCTGGACGGCCTGACGCTCGTCGCCTCCCGCCGTCCTCCGGTCGAGGTGCGCGAACGTCCGGACGACTTGCCGAGAACGGTCGATTACGGCTATGTCGGCGACATCGTCGGGATCCGGACCGATCTTCTGGAGGAGCTCCTCTCCTCCGGTCACATCCCGGTTCTGGCGAGCCTCTGTGGCGATTCGAACGGTCAGATCCTGAACGTCAACGCCGATACCGTGGCGGAACGGGTCGCGGTTGCTCTCTGTGCCGAGAAATATATCAACGTCACCGACACTCCTGGGATTCTCCGCAATGTGAACGATCCCGGTTCCGTCATCTCGTACGCCGATGTTCAGATGATTGGATCGATGATCCACGACGGGTTGGTGAGCGGGGGGATGTTGCCGAAGGCGCGCTCCTGCGTGGCGGCGATTCAGGGTGGGGTTCGTCGGGCCCACATCATCAGCGGGCAGGAGAACGACTCCCTCTTGAAGGAGGTCTTCACGAACGAGGGGTGCGGGACGCTGATCGTCGAGAGGATCGAGAGCAATGGTCATTGATCTCCTGAAAGAGCTGATCGCGATCCCGAGCGTGAGCGGCGCCGAGGGGACGATCGCCCAGTTCGTCTTCGATCGCCTCGCTTCGTTCGGTCTCTCCCCGAAACGGAAGGGGGACAACGTCTGGTGCGTCGTCGGGAGCGGAAAGGGCCCAAAAATCCTTCTCAACAGTCACCTGGACACCGTGCCCGCCGGATCCGAATGGAAACGGGAACCGTACGAGCCGACGGAAGAGGGGGGGAAGATCTTCGGCCTCGGGTCGAACGACGCCAAATCCTCGGTCGCGGCCCTGATCACGACCGTATCGAACCTCAAGAACGAGATCTCGAAACACAACGGCACGATCGTTCTCGCCATCACCTGCAACGAGGAAATGGGAAGGATGGGGCTCGAGACGGTGATCGAAGAGCTGAAACCGCTCGATGCAGGGATCGTCGGGGAGCCGAACGGGATGAAGATCTGCGTGGCGCAGAAAGGGGTTCTGATCCTGGATTTTTCATGGACCGGAATCGGGGCGCATGCGGCGCACGGCACGACCGATCACGCGCTCAAAAAATGCATGCAGGACCTGATCGCGCTCTCCGAACTTCGCTTCGGGAAGTCCGACCCGTTCCTCGGAGAGACCCGCCTCGAGGTCACTCAACTGCACGCCGGGGAGCGGAAGAACGTGATCCCCGATTCGGCGACGGCGACGGTCGACATCCGATACACGCCGGTCTACGACTCGGAAGAGATCTTAGGAAAAATCCGGGCCGCGGTGCGGGGCGAGGTCCGGGTCTACAGTGATCGTCGCCGCGCGATCCGGACCGATCCCGCATCTCAAATCGTGAAAGCGGCGCAGGCGGCCCAACCGGGGATTCCGCTGGTCGGATCCGGAACCAGTTCGGACTGGGTCTTCTTATCCGGCATCCCATCCATCAAGATGGGTCCCGGGGACACACGACGGTCCCACACGGCGGATGAATTTGTCGAAGTGTCGCAGGTTACAAAGGCGGTCGAGATCTACTCGGAGACCGTTCGCCGGTTTCTGCGCGATTCGTGACCCGCGCCAGGCCGTCTCGGGCAAGAACATACTCCGGATCCAACGCAATCGCGCGCCGATACGACTCGGCAGCTGATTTCCGGTCTCCCCGCGCCTCGGCAAGGTATCCGAAATTATAGTACGTCTTGGCTCTCTTGGGATCGAGCTCCATGACTCGGGCCAGAATCGGCTCGGCTCGGGAGAACTCTCGTTGGTCGATGAGCAGAACGGCCAAATTGTTCATGGAGGAAATGTCGTCCGGTCTTCTCCGCAAGACCTCCAGATAGCTGAGCATCTCCCGTCGGAGGTCCCCCTCACGATGAAAATGCCAAGCGAGAAAGAAGTGCGGCAGGTGATTCGATCGGTTCTGAGACATCGAACTCGTGAATAGACGAGGTTCGTCGCGCCACTCGCGATTCCTCAGAACGGTTCTGCCGGCCAGCAACGCCACCCAGACCATGGAACAAGCCAACAGTAATTTCTTCGCGCGCCTAAGTTCGCTCCCCAAAACAGGCTCAAACAACGGCGCCACCAACGTCGCGACCCAAATCGCAATCCCGGCGAGCGGCAGATAGAAGTACCGTTCGCTTATCACCCCCAACGTATCGAGGACTAACGTGACCGGGATCAGAGGGGCTGCGAACAGGGAGAGACCGATCAGGTAGGGACGATTCTTCCGCCACCGCCACGCCGCATAGGAGATCGGCAGAAGGAACAGGAGAAACCGTGGAAGGTCGACCGACCCACGGAACGGCGCGGAGAAATACGGGGAGAGAAAGTCGCTCCGGGACGGGACGAAAAAGAGCAGGACGAAGCGTTTGAGCAGTTCCCCCGCGTTCCTGACATTTTCGAGGGAGATCAGGCCGAGAATCTCCCTGGCAACGATCTGATTGCGCCACCGGAGCGTGATGAGGGTGACTAGAATCAGAAGCAAGGTCGAAAGAGCGACGTGCGTTGCGGCCACCCGATCCCGGGAGCGGGTCAGAAACCAGGCGCCGACGGTAAAGAACGGGACGAGAATGAACGGCTCTTTCGAGAGGATGCCGAGGGGGACCGACAGGAGGAAGAGAGTTGTGGCGAGAAGCGAGGTCCGGCGGTCCGGATCGGCGATTCGGAGGAAGAGATGGAGGTTGATGAGGGCGAAGAGCGTCATCAGAAGATCCATCCGCCCACCGATCCAGGTCACCGCTTCGACCCCGATCGGGTGGACGGCGAACAGCAGCGTGCCCAGCAGGGCCGGTCCGGTCGAGAGGAGACGACGGATCAGGAAGAAGAGCAGAAGGCAGTTGATCCCGTGCAGGAGGTTGTTGGCGAGGTGGAACCCGAACGGGTGGAGCCCGAAGATCTGGTAGTCGACCATGTACGACGACAGAAAAACGGGGCGGTAGATGTCGGAACCGAGCGTTTCGTTCGACGTCGATTGCCAGACGCGGGTCGTGAAGATCCGACCCAGGAATTGAAACGAACGGATGTAAGGGTTCCGCTCGACCTGGTAGTGATCGTCGAGGATCCAGGTCCCGTCCAGGTTGGTGGAAAAAAGAAGAAGGGGGGTCAAGAAGACGATCGCCGCGCTCCACCACCTCGTTCGTGTCATAGGAAAGAATGAAGATATCAAAATTTCGTCCGGCGAACAGCAGAAGCAAGTTTAAAATGGGGCATTGGGATTCAGAAGCTCGGCAACCGGAGCCGCCGTCAGAAACTCCCGTAGTATTCGGTCTGCTTTGCTTCCGAGATCCATGCCGGGTAAGTACATCACAAGCCAAAGTTCGGTCGTCGAATTCGTCACGCGCACACGTTCGCTATCCGTAATGGGTGTCCCGAAGGGGCCCAGGCGGTCTTCAAGCAGCGGCTTTGCTTCGAGCGGAAAAAGACCTCGGAGGGATTGCATCGTCTCCCCGGCCCGACCGGCCCGAAGCGAAAGAGGGGGTGACACGGTCGCCGCGTCGATCACACAACAGGGGACAGCCAGTTGGACAGACAGGATGTTGTTGAGGTCGACGAGCGGATGAATCACCGGGAGCTCATCCCCTTTCAGGATCCGTCGGATCAAAGCTTCGGAAGAGGGTCGGTATCGTGTCGGATCGCAGCCACACTCTCGAAACAAGCGCCGGATTCCGGAGACAATCGGATCCTGCGACAGGCTCTCGGCGGTGTGGCGGACGCGAACATCGGACCCCGCCTGTCTCCGGAGCTGACCCAACGCTCCGACTCCCTTGCCGGTCGGTCGAAGCGCGAACCATCGGAGAGCCCACCCCTGGAGTTCGGATTGCACGATAGGAGGGAATCTATTCGTCATGCGACCTTGTGTTCCGTCGAATGTACACGTCGTTGGGGCGGTTCTTCCATGCGCGAACCCACCCTTATGGGATCTTTCGGCCGCTTACAACGAAAACGAACCGTACAATTTAAGGAAGGAAGCGGAAATAGAGTTCTCCGCGGACCTCGTCGATATTGAGGCCGTTGTCCCGGATCTTCGGGACCGCCAGAAGCGTGAAGTAAAGATGGGGGATGTTGTCGAGCTCCCCGCCAAATCCTAGGGTCACCCGGTCGCTCTTATCGGTGCCGAATCCGGAAGCCATCGTGAAAGTAACATTCTTTTCCTTCAGATATTGGACCGTCACGAACGGTTTTTTCATCCCGAAGAGGAAATCGTACGGAACCAAGTACAGCTCATAATCCTCGAATCCCTGGTTTCCGGTTCCCCAGCTCGGCCGGGTCGGATCGCTGATGTCGACGTTCATGTAGGCGAACAGGAGGGTGATCCTTCCGATCTCCTGCTCCCGCGTTTTCGACAGACTGCTGGCGTTCAACTCTTCGAAACGCCGGAAGTCCCGCGCCTCCTCGAGGCCGCCTGTGTTCGTGAACAGGCCGTACATCATCCCGATCTCGGCCGGTTTGACGAGCTGATTCCCCTGATAGGTTCCGGCGTTGTCCTGTCCGTCTCCGAACGAAATCCCCCCGATTGCGAAGTTGCTGATGTTGTCCCATTTGTACGAACCGAAATAATAGAGAGGAATCTCCGGCTGGGGACCGAACGGGCGGAAGTGGCCGAAGCTTACAATTTTCGTCGTTCCGGAGGTGGGGTCATACACGTTCGGCAGACCGGCCATCGCAAAGAGGTTTCCGGGAAGATAGAAGTTCATTCCGACCCCTCGGACGTACTTGCCATCCCACGCGGTCTTCCCGGTCGGCCGGCCGCGGGAGGTAATCGGCTTTTCCTCGTTTTTCCGCGAGTACGTCAGTAGAAGTTCGGCGGAGTTCATGATCTTCCATTGCGCGTCCGTGAAGTTGGCGCTCTTCCTCAGGCCGTCCTTGTCGGTCGATTCTTCATGTGCCGCGCGGATCTTCAAGTAGTAACCCCCGAACGGATCGATCCGGATCGTTCCGTACGTTCCCAGGCCACGTGAAGAACTTTTCCCCTGCCACTTGTAGCCGGCTTTGAAATCCAAAAGATCGGGATATTTCGTAAGGCCGGGAATCCAGCTCGCCGGAAGAAACCGACCGCCGAAGGCGTAATCAGTCGTTATCTCCCCTTCCCGAAGCACGCGCGTGACGTTTCCTGCCCCGATGGTTCCCCACTGGTTTGTGATCTTGAGCGTTCCAGATCCGGCGAAATCGGGACGGCCGTACGACGCTCCCTGCAGACCTGTCTCGAAGGTAGGTGGTTTGCTTTCCCCGAAGATCGACTTGGGCTGGCTGGACGAACTCACGGTCCCGCCGTGCTGAGCGAAGGAAGGGGGGACAACGAACAACGGCAGCAAAACGAGGAATAACCTGTTGGTCATAATGCCCCGCGTTGTTACATATGCGCGATGCGTCGACAAGCAAAAAGCGGAGTTTGTTAACGTGCTGTTTTCGCGACTCTTTTTGCCACGCTCGGAGTGATCGCGGCCTGTTCCAGGTCGAGAAGAAATCGTTTCCGCCAGACCCCGCCGCCGTACCCGCCGAGCTCTCCGCTCTTGTTCACCACGCGGTGACAGGGGATGACGATCGCGATCCGGTTCAAGCCGTTCGCATGTCCGACGGCGCGCTGGGCTTTCGGTTTCCCGACATGCCGGGCCAGATCCTCGTACGACCAGGTCTCGGCGTACGGGATCTTACGCAAACCATCCCATGTCTTTTGTTGAAACGGTGTTCCGGGATAATCGAGCGGCAAGCTGAACTCCGTCCGCTTCCCGGCAAAATATTCAACCAACTCCTCTTTGAGTCGGGTGAGGTGCGGATGCTTGCCGGGAACCAACGCTTTCCCGAGCCGCTGTCGTAACGTATGAAACTGCGCTTCCAACATCCTCCGGTCGGAGAACTCCAGGAGACAGACCCCCTTGTCCGTCGCACCCGCTACCAGCGGCCCGAGCGGGCTTTCCATCCAGGTGAGAACGATGCAATCGTCGGTTCGACTTTTTCCCGGCGGGCGGCCGAACGTCTTCGCGAACGCCTCGCGGAACCCGCTGTGCGATTCGTATCCCGTGTCGAAGACGACGTCGTCGAGGTCGGCTCCCCGGCGCACCGCCTGAAACGCTTTTCCCAACCGTCGGCCGCGACCGTAGGCGTGAAATGTGACGCCGTACTGTTTGAGGAAGTAACGGCGGGCGCGAGCGGGGTCGATCCCTTCGCTTCGGAGATCACCATCTTTGATTCGGGCGGAAGGATCTTCTTCGATTTTTGCCAGAAGACGCGCGACCCATGCGGGGGGTGTTCCGCTGACATTCAAGGGATCGCACCGTTTGCAGGGGCGGTATCCACTGAACATGGCTTTCTTGATCGTCGGGAAGAACTCGAGATTCTCGGGGCGTGGTTTGCGGGCGGAGCAGGAGGGACGGCAGAAGATCCCGGTTGTCTTGACCCCCGTGAAGAAGATCCCGTCGTACGAGGGGTCTCGCCGGGAAAAGGCGCGCTGCATTTCGGTATTTGTCGGAATCGAGTTCATGAGCGGGACTCTATCGACTCTAGAAATCATAGTTCCACCGAAAATTGAACATTGAATTTCCGCAATCGGCGTTACCTGCAGTACGGATGCCCCCCACACGGGTGTTTTGCGAGGTCCCATCCCCGCCTCCAGGAGGGGCCGGCGGGGTTCGGGGGATAATTACCATGATATTGAGACGGGACTCCTTTCGGAGAGAAAGAGGCGAGTTTCGAGGCGAAAATGTACCAAAGCTTCTCTTCGCGCCCCGCGGGATCTCTCACGATGAACGAGTTCCGATCGGCGTTCGGTTGGCCGGTCCGGCAGTCGCGCGTGGCGAGGTGATACGTCGGCAGGAATCCGGCGATGTAGGTCGTCGTGCTCACGGAGAGGAGAGAAGATGGGGAGTACCCGTTCCGATACCCACGCCTCGAATCGTACAGAACGGTCCCGCGATCCGACTCGTTCGTCTTCCGGTAAAGCGTCAGCTTCCGGATCCGGCTCATCGGCGGCGCGGAGGAATCAAAGACGACCCGAAGGCCGGAGAGGTCCATCATATAATCGTTGTTCGCAAGACCTTGGGAGCAAGTCGTCGCCTCGATCATCGCTTTGATCTCCCCGAGAGTGAGGCAGTATTTCGCGATCGGGTATCCCAACAAGCCGTCCGGTCCGACCCCCAACGGGGTTGAGATGAACGCGTCCGGGAGAGAGAGCCCGTTCCCGCGGGTTCGAACCAGCGATTCGCGGAGATCCCCTCCCTGGCTTACGAACGCGACCTGGGCTCCCGATTTGTTCCTTACCGCATCGGCAACCAGGTATCCGAGGTTGTTGTTCTCGTGTTCGACCAGCTGAAGATCGAACGCCGAATGGGTCAACACCTGAAAGAAGTCGCCGGTTAAAAACGCCCCCTTGGCCGGGACCAGCGGATATTTTCCGAAGAGGTTCTGTCGGACGTCCTCTTCGAGCCGTTTCACGTAACGGGTGACATCGGCATCTTCCGGCATCGTGTCGTTGATCGCGATCAGTTCTCCCTTCTTCCCTTTCTTTCCGGCGATCCGCTTCAGCTCATACCGGCCGACGAACTCACCGTAGTGTCCCGCTTCGAGAACTAGGGTCGAACCGTTAACCTCTATTGGTCGGGCGACCGGCGTGTGCTGGTGACCGCTCAAAACAAAATCGATTCCGCGAACGCGTCGGGCGAGCTCGAGCGATTCTCCCGACGTGCCGGCGACATCGTTGACTCCCAAATGGGCGAGCGCGATCACGACGTCGACCCCCTTCTGATTCCGGAGCGTGTCGACGACCTTCTGGGCTGTCGCGGCCAGCTCATCCATGTCGGCGGAAAAGGTGACAGGGTAGGGGCTCGATTCGGTGCTTGCCTCGAGCCCCATCAAGCCGAAGACTCCGATCTTCACACCGTCGGCGGTCCGGATGATGATGTACGGGAAGATCGCCTTTCCGGATTCCCCTTGGTTTCCATAGAGCGCCTTGAGGTCGGAGTCGCCAACGCCGTCCTTGGAGAACTTGATGTTCGCGCAGAGAAGGGGGATCGGCGGCGGTTGCGCAGCCTTGATGCTGTCCGCCAGGGCGTTCGGCCCCAGATCGAACTCGTGGTTGCCCAGCGCCGCGGCGGAGAACCCGAGGTATTTCATGAAGTTCAGATCGGCCGCTTTGTTCTGTGCGGTGACGAAGAGGGTCCCTTGGCTGTAGTCGCCGGCGGAAAAGAGATAGGTGTCACGGTGAGTGGCACGTTCTTTTTTGATCAGGGCGGCCCATCGGGCCGCCCCGCCGACCGTTCCGTCTCCCCTCTTCGACGGGTCGTAGTTCCCGTTAGGAACTCCCAGGAAGTGGGAATGCCGGTCATTGGTGTGGAACAAGACGATGTCATAGTTCTTCGCCGCGCAACCGACCATGAAGATCGACGCGACGGCCAATCGGAGTGGATTCACAAGAGAATCCCCCGTAATCGCTGAAGAACGTTCTGTGGAAGAGATGGAAATGCGTCGCGGATCTCCTCTTCCGAGAGTTTTCGGAACGCCCCCGGGGGAAGATCCCCCAGCCCGAGGCCGCCGAACGCCACGCGCCGAAGGCGGGTCACTTCATGCCCGGCCATCTTGCAGAGTCTGCGCACCTCCCGGTTCTTCCCTTCCGTGAGCTCCATCACGAGGTGGGTCTCGCGTCGGCTGGTTTTCCGGATACGTACCGACTTGGCGGTGAGATGATCGTCCTGCAGTCTCAACCCTTCGATCCATGCTTGGAGCGTGTCGGATGTTACCTCCCCCCGCACGGTGACAAGGTACGTTCGGACGATCCCGGACGCGGGGTCGGCGAGGTACGCCGACAGTTGGGTGTCGTTGGTGAGAAGGAGAAGGCCGGAGGTCGCAAAATCGAGCCGTCCGACGGCATGGAGCCGTTCCTCGATATCTGCAAGACAATCAAAAACCGTGGGACGTCCTTCGGGGTCCCTCGCCGTTGTAACAGTGCCGCGCGGTTTGTGAAGCAGGTATACGACTTTATTTGCGACCTTCCGAACTTGTCGATCGATCTCGATTCGAGATGTCTCCGGCCGGACGGCAGACCAAGGATCGTTGACCACCTTGCCGCCGACACGCACCCGCCCTTGCTCGATGAGCTTCCGGGCTTGACTCCGAGAGGCCAAGCCGAGCTTCGATAGGGCACGTTCGAGCGCCACTTCACCGACCTTGAACCGTTGGGCCATCATCCGGAAAGCCGGATTCTACGTGATCTTCACGCCGCGCTCTACAGTTGACCTTAATCCTTTGATGGATAAACACAGTAAACATTATGACGCGAATGAGGGGGACGAACTGGATGTCGCTTCCGGGGAAGTGATCAACCGGACCAGCGGGAAGACCTTCCCGACCGTTCCCTTGCCGAAAGCCCGGCAGGCGATCATCGATGCCGGAGGGTTGATCCCCTACACCCGGAGACTCCTCGTTAAGGGCGCTTGACAAGCGCCCCGGCACGTCGAATATTCGAACAATGAAAAGAGTCGCTTTAGTCCTGCTGTTTTGCGCCAGCACCGCTTGGGCCGCGGGGTATGTCTCGAACGCGTTCGAGGTCTCCAGTGATAAGGGGGAAGTGGTTTTGTCGAACCGAGACCTGGAATGTGTTTCGGTCTCCAAGAACACCGAGGGGGCTTACGTCGGGAAGTTCTGGGTGAATCCGGTCGCCAACAAGTCCCTGAAGGAGTTCACGGCGAAACACAAAGGGGAGACCATGCCGATCTCGATTTGCGGAACTCCTCCCATGAAGCCGGTCATCCGGGCAAGCATCGGAAGCCCCTTCGACGTCATGCTGACCGAAGAGCAGAAGAAGTGCCTGGAGGATTCGTTCTACATGCGGAAACCGTGCCGGGACTGCCCGGTCTGTAAGCAGTAACATCGGAGTTTGCTCATGGAGACGTTCCGAGGTGTTGAGATTCGTCGATCCGCAGGGGGGGCTCTCATGCTCACCTGTCGCTGGAAACCACAAATGATTCGAATCCCATCGAAATCAGCCGAGCGATGGAGAGTTGGTAAGAACCACCGGGCATGCAGCCGTTGATCACGGTTTCGAAGTGGCGATTGCACCTTTCATCCGCCCGACAAGGCTCCAGTGTGAAGGATCGGAAGACCGGCGGGAGAGGTGGCGTCGACTCCGGGCGGGCGGCCAGAATCGTGATCCTTCCCTTGTTTCTTCCGAAAGCGCTCGTTTCACAATTCCTTCCTTCCGCCGCGACGACCTCATACCCAGGCGGAATGCCGTACATTTTGTGAATCGTCCCGATGGTCGTGGCTGTGGATAGCCGAATTTCGTAGATCGTGAGTGGACCTTCCGTTGCCAGGGCATGGAGTGGAATCATTCGGTTCCAGATGGCAATGCGGACCAGAGTTCCCGCCGGCAGGTTCGTGTGAAAGTAACACAGTGACTTACCCCAGAAACGACCCGTGTTCATGACGATTAGAATCGGAATCAACCACAATAGATTCAATTGTCTGCGAACGAACCGTCCGGATGTCAGGAAATCGGTCAGAAGGAGAAGCGTGGGACAGAAGACGATGAAGAATACATGGCGGAGGAACAGTCCGTGACCGATCCGACCTCCCGACAGATGAGTTACGCCCACAAGGAGAATGAACCCCGCGACCCACCAGGGGACAAGCTTCCGTACCAAGGAGAGCGGCGAGTCCGGGACACCCAACAGCAGGAGAAGGAACAGCGGGAGGTAAACCAGGAATTCCGATGAGAACGGTCCCCCATCGATCATGCTCCGCAGGACGGCGAACGAGCTCACAACGAGGCCGATCCAACACCACCAGTATTGTCGCCCGGACCAAACCTCCTTCTTTCCGAGAATTGCTACGACGATCAGCACCAGGCTCACGATGCTGAAAACCAACATCAACCCGACCAGAGGGGGAGGTAATATGGCCTGGAACGGAGCCCCGGTATCCAGGGGAGGGGATCCGATCGAAATGCCGATTGTCCGAAACAGAAAGGTCAGCATTGCCTTGCCGACATGCAGATGCGTTAGCCTATTCTGAGAAAAGGAGATTCCCGAGACGAGGGTCGTTGAGGTGCCGAACTGCGTCCGGGTTTGTTCGGAGTAGTAAATCTGCGCCACGAGGACCAACCCTTGTGCAAGCAGGATCGAGCCCCAGACCCAGATGCCTTTCTTGGGCTTTATCCGCAGAGGACTCGCGAGAAGAGTAAACAGAAGTGTCCCCCAAAGCAGGAACAGATACTCCTTGAAGAACGTCAGCCCCGATGCAAAAAACTGCGAAAAAGTTCTGAAATAAAAAGCGGCATCGTACGATGCAAGAACGATCGCCAAAGCCGCGCTACAGAAGACGGTCGCTAAAAGAAACTGCCGGCGCATGAAAGAATCCCCAACAAGGGCGAAAGTCCCTTTGAGTGCATGCCGAAAATATGGCGATGCGCCCATAGGATGGCAAGGCCAAACATCTCGAACGATTCTTGCCTACGGACGGGCGTCGGGGGCCAGGTCGGAGCGCGGAATCCTCTTCAAGTCATCGCGCGAGACGCCCGAGATCGCGTTCTGGGCGCACACCCGGTCCTGATGACGGACACAGAAAGCCGCGAGATTGGCCCGGGCGCTCTTGAGTCTCGGATCCCGCTCCACGGCCGTGGAGTAACCGACGTACGCGTCCTGGTATTTTCCGAGCCGCTCGAACGCGACCCCCATCAGGTTCTTCGTATCGGCGCGGGAATTGTCGATTTCGCTGGCTCGGGCCAAGATCAAGAGGGCGGGGGGGATGTTCCCCGTGTCCAAATTGAGGCGGGCCAGGTTGTTCAAGGCGTCGATGTCCCGCGGGTTGTCCATCAGCCGGCTCACCAGGGCGCGGAGTCTCGCCAGATCGGCTCCTCCGAAGTTCCGCGCGGCCGGGATCGCCGGCTTCGAAATCCTCCGTCCCATCGCGCACCCCAACGCTTCCTCCGTATACAGTTTGAACTCATGCGCCTTCTGGCTGCAGGCGGCGTACAGCGTCTTGGCGTTGCGATCGACCTCGTCGACCTTCCCCCGGATCAAAGCCCGGTACTGCGCCGCTTGCGAAGGGGCGAGCCCCTTCGGGACCGAGGTCGTTCCCAGGAACCGGGCGAATTCGGAGTATGCTTTCGCCACCTGGTACATCGCCGCAATCGCCCAAGTCCCGCTACCGGCCCCGGCGACATTCGTGTATTTCGTTTCCACCGCCTCGAGAAGCTTCGCTTTCTGTTCCACAACCGAGTCCTCGCGGTGCCCTTTGACGACCTGAACCCGCTCGAACTTCTGGTACGTGACCTCCGCCTCCCAATACGCCAGCTCCGCCGAGAGAGTCGTGCGCTCCGCGGGATCCGCGATCCTTTGGACGTACGTTCGGGCCTGTGGGATCGTCCGGAGCGCCTCCGCCGTCTTTCCCCCCTTGATCTGCGCCTTGACGAGCCAGACCAGTCCCTTGGGATCGGACGGATCGGCGGCCCGTAACCGCCCCGCCGTCGCCTCGAGTTCCCGCCAACTCTCCGAGTCGTTGGCGATCCCCGCCCAGGACCGTAACACCTCGGAACGGTCGACCTGCGGCGACTGCAACGCCGCCGTGAAATCCCGCGCGGCCAACCCGTACTGTCGCAGGGCCCCCCGGATGCGCCCCGCGGTCAGGAGCGCGTTCCCTCCGGCCGGCGAGCGCGGATACTTCGCCTGGAACTCCTCGAATCGCTGGGCGCCGAGTTCGAACTGCCCGGCCTCCACCATCGATTGGGCGAGGATCGGCAACACCTCCTCAAGGAACTTGGAACTTGGATACTGTTTGTGCAGCTGTTCGGCGGAGCGCGCCATCAGGATCGGCCGCGCCATCTGTTTCGCCGTCACGAACGCGTTGTAGAGCGCTTTCTCCCCGACCTCCGTCCCTTTGTACTCCTCCGAGATCTTGAAGAAGGCGACGCTCGTATCGGACGAAGCCCCGCCCGGACGGTCCAACGACTCCTCCACCTTCTTGAACTCGGCTCTCGAAACGACGTCCCGGACATCGGAGAGGAAACGGGGATCGCGGATCGCCCCCTGGGCGAGGATCTGTTTCCCGGCCCCCACCATCCCCTGCAGATTGTCCTTCATGTTGTACGCATCCAGAAGGAGGCGGCCCCCCGTGACGGCGTTCTTGTCCGTCGGATACCGGAAGACGAAGCGGGAGAGATGCTCGATGGCGAGATCCCAGTTGTTCTCGTCGTAATGAATCCGCCCGATCGTGAACTGAATGTCGGGGGCCTGCGACGAGGTCGGAAAACGCGTCAGGAACAGGTCCGCGCTCCGCAAGAAACCATGCCGTGCCTGGATCAATTCCACCTTCGACAGAGAGTCCGGTTTCTTGAGCGCTTCGAAGTAGGCGGCGACGGCGGAGTGGGTCCAATCGCTCACCTCGGTACCGCTCTTCCCCCGTTCCGCCAGCTCGAGATACCCCTTCGCCGCCCCGAGATAGTCGCCGGTCGCGTACAGCGATTCGGCGCGATCCAGGATCATCTGCGGCGCTTTCGGGGCGCTCTTGAAAAGATTCAAGTACTGTTCGTAGGTGGCGGCCGCCCTGCGAAGAAGGGCCACGTCGTTCCGTTGTTTTCCCATCATCTGGAGACGGGTGGCGGCATCCCGGAGGTAGAGTTCGAACTGGAGCGCGGCTTGTTGCCGTTCCTTTTTCGGGATCCTCCACGAATTCAAGTAGCGGGTCAGATGGTCGATCAGGAGAACGGCGTCCTGATCGATCGGCCCGGCGTAATCGATGAGGCGGAGATTCCCGAAGAGACGGAGAAGGTATTCGTTCTCGAGCTCCACGTCGGAGGTCCGGCGGGCCAACTCTCGATAGATCGGGACCGCTTCCTTGACCTGTTTCTGGATGTAATAACGGTTCGCCAGCTTGTCCAACACCGCAACCAGGTCTTTATTGCTGGTGGCGAGGTTCCGGTAGTAGGTGACGGAGTCCTCCGGCTTCCTCACCTTGGTGAAACAGATCACGCTGTCGACGAGAGACTCCCGCTGGAGTCCCCCTTGCTTCTTCCCGACCTCTCCGGGTCGTCGCTCGGTGCTCTTCCGGCTCTTGGCGACCGCCTCGAACAGCGCCAACGCCTCGCCGCAGTTCTGCTGGTTGATCCGGACCCAGGCCAGCTTGTAGCGCGCCATGTTGTGCATCGGGGTCTCCTCCCCCTCGAGCACTTTCGCGTAGTACTTGGCCGCTTCGTTGATCCGCCGCGCGTCGAACTCCTTATCTCCGAGGATCAGGAGGACGTCGTTCCGGAACTCGGTCCCCGGGTAGTGGCGGATCAGGTTCTGGTAGTAGCGGAGTTCTTCCGTCTCCTGGCCGAGCTGCCCGTATTCCTGCGCGATGAAGAAGGTGACCTTGTCGCTGTTGAGGTCCTGCGGGTAGTTCTGCAGGATCTTCCGGTAGACCTCGATCGCCTTCTCCTTTTCCGTGACCGCGGCGGCCACGTCGGAGACTTTCTTGACCGAGCCGGGATTCTGTTCGCGTGCCAGGAAGTAGAGGTACCTCGCCTTTTCCACGCGGAGTTCCGCCAGGCGGAGCATCAAACCCGGGACGATCGACTTCTTGATCGATTTGCGGATCTCGTCGTCGACGACCGCGATCGCGCCGTCGGTCTTCCGAATGTTCTCCTTCAATTCCGCGACGAATTCTCCCGGGCCCTTCTTCTTCGGGAAGGTGAACCCGACGGTGAACGTAAGGGCCGCGAAAAGAAGCAGATAGAGAGCCGGATGGCGGGAGTTCACTGGTTGCATTGGCTCTCCACCTTCACGGCGAATCGGTTCAGTTCGTCGATCCAGAACTCCCCCTTGTACTGCCAATGGATCACCTTGGCGGTCAGCCCGCCGGCGGACGGGGTGGTTTCCGAGGCTTTGGCTTCGTAGAAGCGGCTGCGCCGGAATTCGTCCATCCGGACCTCGTACTCCATCAAGTTCATCTGTTCGCTGTAGTAGAGGAGTTCGGCGGCCACCTCCTCCAGCGCTTTGGTCTGATACGACTGGATCGAGGTCTCGATCTCGTGCAGCTTCAGGTCGTACAGTGAACTCAAGTGATCGAAGAGCCCGTTCGATTTCCAGCGGCGGGGGGCATCCTTTGTGAGACGTGCGCGCTCGGTCTTGAGGCTCTCCAGGAAATCCCCTCGGTTCTTGAGGACTTTCCGGGTCCGGGCCGCCTGCGCGATCATCGGGAATTTTTCGAGCGGAAGTCCCTTCTGGATGTGAGTGATCGCAGCCCCGTACTTGTCGCGGAACGCGGCGATCGCCCCTCGCACGTCCTCGTACCGGCAGAGCTGACGCAGGATCATCCCGAGGAGCAGGTACCGTTCGGGCTGGAACGCCCGCGCGAAGATCGGAGCGTGCAGCGCGTGAAGGTGGCCCAGAGCCCGCTCGTACATCCCGAGTTGAAACGCGTTCCACGCCTTTTCGAGGAAGATGTCGTCCCAGAGGAGGACCGACTTATCGATCCGGTCGTAGATCTCCAGGGCCTCCTTGTATTTCTTCTGCTCGTAGAGCATCCGGGCCCAGGACTGCAGCGCACGGTTCCGGATTTCGCTCCCCTTCGGGGCCCCCCCCGAGACCTCCTCGAACGACGTCACGGTCTGATCCGGCCGCCCCTCTTTCAGCTCCTGCACCGCCATCGCATAGCGAACCTTGAACCAGGCATCGCTCTTCGGTTCGATCTGGTCGAACGACCGGCGGGCCCAGTCGGTATCCCCGTGACCGAAGTCGCTCTTCCCCCGGACGAAGCGGATCTGATTGGCCTCGCGATCGGGGAGAAAATCGAAATCCGAACCTGCGATCAACTGTGTCTCCACCAAATACTCGTCGTACGGTCGCTTCTCGATCGTCTCCAGGGCCGAGGAGAGACTTTCCACGATCAACTCGCTGGCGCCGCCGTGCCCGAGTACCTCCAGATAGTGTTCGATCCCCGCGTGATGGAGTTTCAGGCGGTCCAGGGATCGCGCGAGCGCGAACTCGGCCCCCTGGTAGTCCTCCCCCGCAGAGGAGTGGCCCTTGATGTAACTCCAGGCGTAGAAAGCGGCATCCTCGAAATCGTCACTCTCCAGCGCGCTCCGGACCGGTCCGAAACTGACCGCTCCCCCTTTTGCCGACGCCGTCGCGGGGGGTTCGTGTCCGGCGCAGCCGGAAATCGCGAAGAGAGTCGCGAGGAGCAGGAAACGCCCCGATGTTCGTGGGCCGACGATCTTATCCCCCTCCGAGATTGAAGCTCATGCCCAACGCCAGTATGAGGATGTTCTTGAACCCCTTCACGGTGACGTAATCCCGGGCATCGAACCGAAGGGAAGCCCAGTCGTTCAGGAAGATCCGGAAGCCGATTCCGACGTCGGCGGTCGCCTTGAACCCGTCCCGGAACTTGAACGGGCCGCCGCCGGCCACGAAAAACGTCTCGCCGTGCAGGATCGTGCGGTTGAAGAAGATCATCTTCCCGTAGATCGGCTTGATCACGACATTCGCCGAAGCGAAGTACTTGAGCGGATTCTCGGCGGCGGTGGTCGCCCCGAACAGGCGCTCCAGGTTCTTCTTGAGCCCGGTGTCGACGTTGTAGGCGTACGCCGCCTGGGCCATCTCCACCCCCCAGCCATCATTAATATGATAGGTGTACGAAACGTTCGCGATCACCGATTTCTTGAACGCATCGAGCGGAAGCAACCCCGGCGCGACGTAAAACTCGTGCTTGAGGTGATACTTGCGCGCCTGAAGGGCGAATGCCGACTCGTCGATCTCCTGCGAAAAAGCCGAGGTCGCTCCCAGAAGGGAGAGCGCAATCACTAAGGTAGTGATTCTTTTCAGGTGGCACGCCGATTGCATTGGTTCCTCCGGGCGAATATGCGTAGCGTTTTTTGGACAGGGGTTAGTGTACTGATCTTCGCCGCGTGTGCCAACAGCGGAGGCAACGATTCCAAAGAGATTTTGGCGGCCCGGGAGGGTGGTGGATCGGGGGTCGACAATTTTTTCTGGACCACCGAACGAGCGCGGACCGAAGGCCTGGTCGGGGAATGGACCAACCTCCTCCTCGATTCCACGGGGATCCCCATCGTCACGCACATGGAGATCTCGGATCCGTATCAAGTTCATCTTTCCAGCGGACCGACGGGCGCCTGGACCGACAGTGTCGTCGGGACATCCAACCGCTTGGGCTCTACAGGACTTGGTTTGCGGAGTGGCAAACCGGTGGTCTCGTTCTTCGACGGGTCGGATCTCCGGTATTTCGAGAACGGGATCGCCGCCACCGTCGAATCGTTGGGCGTGACCGGGGACTGGCCGTCGCTTGCGATCTCCCCCGCCGGCCGGATCCTGATCTCCTTCCAGCGCTGTTACGACGATCGTCCCCTCTGCAACGACACGACCTCCGAGATCCGCCGTGAGCTCCGCATCGCTTACTCTGACAACGGGACGACCTTTACGACCGGTCTCGTCGAGCCCGGGGATTACAACTCGAACAGCGGCTTCTACACGAAGGTCGCCATGGTCGGGGGGAGCCCGATCGTCGCGTTCTACAACCGGACGCAAGCGGCGATCAAGGTGGCCAAGTTTCTGGGCGGCGTTCTGGAAAACACCGCGTCGTGGAAGATCATTCCCGTCGCGACGGCGCGCGGTGGAGATTCGATCCCGGCCCTGGCGGTGAGCTCCACGGGCCTCGTCGCGATGACGTACCAGGAGCCGGCCGCAAAAGATCTCTACTACACCGAATCGACCGACGGGGGGTTGACCTGGTCGGCCGCGGAGCTGGTCGACCGGCTCGGCGACATCGGAACGTACTCTGCTCTCGCTTTCGACAAGGATGGTCACGCCGCGATCGTGTATTATGACGGCACCGACTACGGCCAGGGAGAGGGCTTAAAGATCGCATGGAAGAAAGGGGACACATGGATTGCGAAGTCGATCGTCCGCGGATCGCGCATCGGCCAGTTTCCGTCGATCGCATTCGGGTCCGACGGGAAACCGGTGACGACCTATTCCGACGGCGCCCAGGCGGATTTGATGTACTCGGTTTTCACGGGGTCCGCGTGGCCGCCCGATGTGCAGCCCTGATCCTCGCGGGGCTCTTCGCATTCGGCGGCTGCGCTTCCAACGGGAATGCCCTCGATGGAAGCATCGGTCTGATTTTTCCGCTCTCCTTTCAGAAGACGAAGGTTCTCGTTTACCTCGATCGCGGGATTCAGATTCTCTACGTCACGCCGATCTCCGGATCGACCGAAGAACAGCAGGCCGTGAACCTCTTCGTCGACAACTCCGGTGTGTCGATCGCACAGGAGGTTCCGATTGATCTGGTCCAGCACGGAACGATCCGGCGCTTCGGGATCGTAAAGGATTCTTCGGGCGGATCGCAGGAGGATCGGCGCCCGTTCCCGGCGATCCAGACCGGATCGATCGTCTTCCACACCTTCACGCTGACCCCGGGGAATGTGATGGCAGGCCAGTTTCAGATCATCTTCGCCACCGGGGACACGCTGCTCGGTGATTTCAGCGCACCGCTCGAAGTCGGCGACCCGACGAACCTCTAATCCGCTACGCAAAAAGGTTCGAACCGCTACGCAAAAAGGTTCGAACCGGATCGATTCTCGGCAGGCGGGACCCGTTTCTAAGTATGGGTATTGCTGACCTTTTGTCCTGGCACCGTCGTTGCACAACTAGCCCCGAATACACCTTTTCCAAGGAGAGCGGCATGTCCAAGTACTTTCAGATTTTGAACCAGGGTGGCTTCTTCATGTACCCAATCCTCCTTTGCTCGATCATCGGCCTGGCGATCACCGTGGAGCGGGCGTTCTTCCTCTTCTTCAAACTCCGCCTGAATTCCAAGGAGTTCGTCTCCAAGATCGCGCACGCGGTGGAGGGGGGGCATGTGCAGCGCGCTCTCGACTACTGCAACCAGTACCTCTACCACCCGCTGGCGAAAGTTTTGAGCGCGGGCCTCCTGAAGGGGAACCGCGGCGACAAAGAGATCCAAGGCGCCATGGAGGGGGCCTACCTCGAAGCGGCTCCGGTGATCCAGAAACGGACCGGGGCCCTCTCGATGCTAGCCAACGTCTCGACTCTCTTGGGGCTTCTGGGGACGATCCAGGGTTTGATCATGGCATTCCGCGGCGTCACCGCGGCGGATGCGGCTTTGAAACAAGAGATCCTGGCGAAAGGAATCGCGGTCGCGATGTTCACCACCTTCTTCGGTCTTGTGGTCGCCATCCCCTGCCTGGTTGCCTACTACATGCTGGTCAACCGGCAGAACCTGATCCTCGACTCGATCCAGTTCGGGGCGAACCAGGTCATGAACGTCGTGTCGGCCTCGAATCGTGAATCGCGCACCGCCACCCTGAAACGGGTCGCGGGAACGGAGCAGGGCCGGAGGTCGTAGTGCTTTTCGGCAACCTCAAGGGACGCGCCTCCCCGGATGCGGAAGTGAACCTCACCCCCGTCATGAACCTGTTCGTGGCGATGATCCCGTTCCTTCTGATGTGCACCGCGTTCTACCAGATCAGCATCATCAACGCCTCGGTCCCGACGATCTCGGACGAGGCGCCGGTCGGGCCGGATCAGTCGGAGAAGGTGATGAACGTGATCCTCCAGATGGACGACCAGGGGTACCACATCATGGGGAACGGCGATAACGTCACGGCAGCCGAAGTCGCCTCCGTCCGGAACAACATCCCGAAACGGGGCGGCAGTTTCGACACGAAGGGCCTGACCCAGGCGCTCACCATGGTCAAAAACCGTTTTCCGCGCGGGAAGACGGTCATCCTCGTCCCGGACAACGAGATCCCGTACGAGGAGATCGTCACCACGATGGACGCCACCCGCTGGCTTCCGGACACGCAGGTTCTTCCGACCGGCGCCGCGGAGCGGAAAACCCTTTACCCCGAGGTGGTTCTCTCGAGCCTCGTGAAGGAGAACGGCTGATGCTCGGGCGCGGTTTTGGCGGCTCGGTCCGGCGGGCTCCGGAAGCGAAGGTCATGCTCACGTCCATGATGGACATGTTCACGATCATCCTCGTCTTCCTGCTCTATCATATGGTTCCGGACGAGCAGACGCTCAAGCTCCAAAAGGAGCTCGAGCTTCCGTACTCGAGCTCGCAGGTCCGCTTCCGGGAAGCGCCGGGGATCATCATCAGCCTGGATTCGATCTCGATCGACGACAAGGTGGTCGCGACGATCCGAGACGGACGGATCGTGAACACCAAGGTCCAGGGAAACAGGATCCAGCCGCTGTACGAGGAACTCCGACGCCACAAGGCGATCACGGCGTTCCGCGTGAAGAAAGCGGGGATCACGCTCAAGGAAGAGGACACGATCGTCCTCCTGCAGGCGGACAAGCGGACGCCGTACCGCCTGATCGACATGGTCCTCAAATCGGCCGGCATGGCCGGCTACCCCAAATGTCGCCTGGCGGTTTTCCGGAGGGAAGTATGAACGCGCGACGAATCGTTCTCCTGGCGTTGATTGCGGCGTTTCTCCCTTGGAGCGCGCTGGCGGAGACTGGCAGGAAGACCCGCGTGAATTTCGATGAGCTGGTCGTGCATGGCCAGACGAAGAAGGCGGACGCCGTCTACGTCTTCGACCGGGGGAGTCTCACCCAGAAGGACCTGACGACGCAGCGGAAGGACTATCGCAAGGAAATCCTGGAGACGATGTTCAAGTAAGGACGCGATGACCGAAACCCCCCACATCATCATCCGCATGCGACACAAGGACGGGTCGGAGAATTTCGCGTCGTTCCAGCTCGGGACCGTCCGAATCGGGAAGGCGCCGGAAAACGACCTCGTCATCGAGGATCCGTCGGGCGACCGCAGCCACGCGATCCTGATCGCGCGTGAGAATGAATTCGAGATCATCGCCTTGGCCCGCCCGTCCGGGATCCGAGTCGACCGGCAGATTGTGGACCGGGCGATCCTGAAGCAGGAGCAGGAGTTCGCGATCAACGGAACGGTGTTCCGGCCCTCACTCAACGGAAAAGAATTTCATGCGGCAGCCTCTCTTCCGACCGCCGAGGAACCGACGCACCGAGAGGCCCAATCCATTCCGGATTGGGACCAGATCGAGAAGGTGCTCCAGCATGGCGACGAGCTTAAGCCGGAAGAGGTCGTCGCCGACCCGGAACCGCCCGCCGTGGAGGTTTCGTCGGAAACCCTGCCGCTTCCGTCCGACGACGAGGAGGAAGACGCCGAGGACCAGGTCCCCGCTTATTCGGTGAGGGAGAGGGTCTTCGAACAGGCGCTCAAGGCTTCTCGCTCGCATGCCGCGGTCGCGTTCAAGGTAACCCGCCTCCGCGGGGAGTTGATTCACGAAGTGACCTGGCTTACCTCCGGCCGGCAGTTGCGCGAAGTGAACGGCCGGAAGCCGATCCTGCGCATCACCCGGGACCGGAAGGTGGAGGTCGCGGCGATTCCCGAACTCGACGTCGCCGCCGGCCCCGATTTCAATCAGTTCTCCCCCGTGGCACCGGAATCCCGCCCATCACGCCGGACCTCATGGCTTCCTCTCACTTCGGAAACATTGGTCGTCCGTTACGACGGGATCGAATACCTGATCCACCCCGACACCCCGGAAACGTTACGGATCCGCCATCAGAAGACGGAAGTGGACAAAACGACCGTCAACATCTTTGGCGCCGCCACCTGGATTCACATCGTGGTCGTGGGGATTCTGAGCATCTTCAGCTCCCCGATCACCGACGTCCGGGCGGCCCGGCTTCCGAGCGCCGAGCTCGAAAAGTTCGTGGATGTCGCTCTTCAGGATCTCAAGAAACCGGCGGTCACGGAGCCGGTCGAGGAGAAGGTGGTCAAACGCGAAGAGCCGAAAGAGAAACCCAAGAAAGAGACCCGGAAAGCCCCGACCAAAGTCGCGAAGCAAGTGGCCTCCCCCCGCCGGGCCGGCCCGACCGAGGGAAAGATCGCGGACCTCTCGCAGGTGGGCGCCCTTGGCAAACTGGGCGGAACCGGTCTCTTCTCCCCGACGAAGATGTCGACCCGGGGACTCGTCGCAGCCGCCTCGAATCTCGACGCCGTACGGGCGGCCGGCGGAGTTCAAACCTTCCGGGTCGGGAATCTCTTGAAGGCGATGCCGGGCAAGGAGGTGCGTCTCGCGAGCGTGAGCTCCAGCAAAGCACTCGCCGGCGGAACTCCCAAGGGGGACGGCTTCGGCAACGCGAGCGTCGGCACGAAGCAAGACCGTCAGGTCAGTGGCTATGTCGTGGACATCAATCCGCCCCCTCTCTCGGTCTCGATCCAAGGAGGCTTGACGAGGGAGGAGATCGCACGGGTCGTTCAGGAGAACCTTTCGGCGATCCGCTACTGCTATGAAAAGAGTTTGCTCGACGACCCGGAACTCGGGGGCCAGGTCGTGTTGAAATGGTCCATCTCCTCCGTTGGTCTGGTGACCGCGACCGGGATCGGGTCATCGACGTTGAAAAACGCGAACGTTCACAGGTGTCTCGTTGGCGAAGTCCGAGATTGGAAATTCCCGAAACCGCGGGACGGCGGCATCGTCCTAGTTTCGTATCCATTCGTGTTCAAGAACGCCACCTTCTAAAGGGGGTCATATGAACAAAACCAAATGTCTAGTCCTTCTCGCCATTTTCACCGGGTTGACCTTGTGGGCGACCCAAGCCACCTTTGCGGCCCAAGAGTGCATCGGACCGTGCGGAAACCCGCCGATCGGTGCCGGAGGCGGCGGGGGCGGTGGCGCCTCCGACGACGATCCGATCATCTTCCCCGAGGACGACATCGACCTCGACGGGATCGCCGATCGGAACGACAACTGCCCGTACTTCCGGAACCAGGCGCAAGAGGACACGGATGGGGACGGGATCGGTAGCGCCTGCGACAACTGTTCGGGCACGGCGAACCCCGACCAATCCGACATCGACGTGGACGGGATCGGCGATGCCTGCGACCCCGATATCGATGAAGACGGAATCGCGAACGGATCGGACAACTGTCCGACCGTCTACAACCCGAGCCAGCACGACATGGACAGCGACGGGATCGCCGACGCGTGCGACCCGGACCGGTCGAAATACGCCGGCTTGGACACGGACGGCGACAAGATTTCCGACGACAAAGACATCTGTCCGGAAATCGCCAATCCGCTCCAGCACGACGTGGACGGAGACGGGATCGGGGACGAGTGTGACGCTGACACCGACGGGGACGGGATCGGGAACAACCGAGACAATTGTCCTACCATCGTCAACGTCGACCAGAAAGATACCGACCGGGACCAGATCGGCGACGCCTGCAGCTCCCGGAACTGTTTCGTCTGGGAGTTCGATGACCATGGGCCGGTCCTGGAGAGCTGTCTGGATCCGACGCTCGCCTTCAAGTGCTACACCTGGCTGGACCACAACACGCCGAAAGCCGGGGAGCCGAACGGCGTCCTCCTCTTCTGCAATCGGAGCGGCCCGATCCGGTTCGAGAGCACGGTCAGCCCGGCTGTCGATTACGTCGGTGGGCATACCGGCGTTGTCGCGAGCCTGCCGGTCTTCGGGACCTCGATCACGAAGATCCAGGCCGCGTCGACGGGGATCCACAAGCTGCTGGTCAAGTCGACGCTCGTGGACGGCGATTCGCTCTTCCCCGACACGACGGAGTCGGTGAGCACGCTGGACATCGACTTCTCCGCCGCGAAAGCGTCGGCGGGGGGGTGTGCCACCACCGGCGGAAGCGCAGCCACGATGGCCGTACTTCTGCTCTTGGCGATCGGGATGATCCGGAGAGAACGGTAATCGTCGGACGACGAGGGGACCAAAGGTGAGGGGGAGAGAAAACAGAGGAGTGTTCCTGTTGCATGCCGTGGCACTCCTGTTTCTCTCCTCCTGCAGCTCCCCCGAGCTGGTTCCCTTCGTCAATGAGAACCTGACCCTTCTCGAGAACAGCCGGATGAGCGTCGAGGGGACCGCCTGCACGGCAAAGCCGGGGACGACGATCCTTCCGAAGAAGATCCTGTTCATCATGGATCAATCGGGGAGCTTGAACGCCGAGAACGATCCGACCGTCGACGGAGTCAGCAATCGCCAGCGGGCGGCACGCGCGGTGGTCCAAGCATTCCAGACCGACCCCGCCTACTCGTTCAGCTTCATCTATTTCAACACCAACGTTTGGCGTTGCCCTCTCTCCGCACCCTGGTTCATTCAAGGGGACATGAACGCTTGTCTGCGCCAGTTGGTCGAGGGGCAGAACACGACCGACATGTATTCCGCGTTCGTGGAGGCGTACAACCTGATCCGGGCCGATCTTCTGGATCTCGATCCCCGGACCGCGCGGCGGACGAGTTACGAGATCATCTTCTTCTCCGACGGAATCCCGAATACCGACGGGCAGAACCCGCCGGTGATCGACAAGCCGGAGGAGATGCCGGTCAACATCCTTCTCCGCGTCGGGGAGGTGATGTCCCTCCTGGATCCGGCGAACGGCGGGGCCGGCTCGATCCGGATCCATTCCGTCTTCCTCCAGGGGGTGATGGCGACCGGAAGCAACGACTACAACATCGCCACCGATCTGCTTGCGCAGATCGCCGCGCGCGGAAACGGCAATTACGTCAATGCCCCCAATGCTTCGCAACTCAACTTCCTCCAGTTCATCCAGACCTCGATCGCCGCGGTGGAACGGTTCAAGACGTTCTTCGTCACCGACAACCACGTCCACAACGAACCGGACGGCGCCCAACTCGACAGCGACGGCGACGGAATCCCCGATGACGAAGAGGCATCGACCGGCTTGAACCCCCGGGATCCCGATTCCGATCACGACGGATGCAGCGACAAGGCGGAGCGGATCGCCGGGTTCGACCCGAAGGTGGTCGACTGCGGCTGCCTAACGCCGGGGATCGACAGCGACAAGGACGGGCTGAGCGACTGCGACGAGGATATCCTCAAGACGAACCGGGAACTTCCCGACACCGACGGGGACGGAATGACCGACGGGATCGAACTGTGGGCCGGCACCGATCCTCTCCGGGATGATGCCCAGGGGGATCCGGACGGGGACGGAGTCCCGAATCTCAAGGAGGTCGCGGAACACACCAACCCGTTCAAAGCGGACGGCGCCGGACGGAACGCGTACGCCTACAAATATACGTTTTCGAATCGCCGCATGACGCTCGATCAGCGCGAATGCTTCGACTACAAGGTCGAGAACATCACTCTCGGGATCACTCTTCCGGTCCCGGCGCTGGAGCTCCTGCAAGGGGAGAACAAGATCCATCTCTTTTTCAGCACGACGCCGAGCGACGTTCCCGAGGATCTGGGGACTTGGCACCGGCAGGTTTTCAAAGCCCGCTATCTCGGGTCCGGTCACAAAGAGCCCGCGGACGGTCTGAAAGCGGAGCTGGACGGGGAGGTGCTCTGATGCGACGTCTGAACCTGCGAGTAGTTTTACCGGTCGCTTTCTCCGCGCTTGCGGTCGCCTGCAGCAATGCTCAGCTCAAAGAGCTCAAGAACGACCGGATGATCCAGGATAACAAAGTCGAATTCACCGGGTCGTTCTGCACGACGAGCCCCACCGAACTCGACTTCCCCGTAAAGATCCTCTTCGTCGTGGACAACTCCGACTCCCTGAATCAGACCGATCCCGATTACTATTCGGACGGCGTCACCAAGAAGCCGGTCGACTTCGTCTGCGTCGACTGCACGAACCAGCGGCAACGAGCGGTGCGGGACATCTGGGAGCGGTACCAAAACAGCGAAAACTATTACTTGTCCCTGATCCAGTTCCCGGCCAATGCCTCGACAAACGATCCGGCCCACCCGACCAACGGGTTCGTCCAGGGATCGGGCGACAGCTATTTCCGGCTGATGCAGAACCCGGTCGGTTTAACGCCGATGAAGAACGCCTTGGAGGAGGCCAAGCGCCAGATTCTCCAGGATCTTCTGAAGGTGGAGCCGGCCAAACGGGTCCGGTTGCGCTACGTCGTGATTCTCTTCTCCGACGGCTTCCCACAACAGAGAGACACGAATCTCGGCATCGCGGTCGACGAACTCCCCGGAGACATCAAGCAGGTGGCGCGGGACATCAAAGAACTCCAGCGTCTGTACCATCTCGGCGATGTCACGGTGAACACGTCGTTCATGACCGGTGATCCGAGCATGACCAACACCCGGATCCAGGACGCCCAACAGTTGATGCTCGATCTCGCCCAGATCGGCGACGGCGTTTTCGCCCAGTTCGACGGAACCCCGGGAAGTCAGGTCACGTTCCGCTCGTTCGACTTCGCCTCGTTCGTCCGCTCCTTCCTGCTCAAGTCGCTGGTCGTTCGAAACAAGAATGTCGTGGCCAAAGCGGACGGAACCATCTCTCTGGACAGCGACGGGGACGGCCTCACGGACGACCAGGAGGTCGAGTTGGGGATCGATCCCAGGAATCCGGACACCGATGGCGATCTCGTGAACGATTTCGTGGAACTCACGATCGGCGCCGATCCCCTGGTGAGAGGGGACAGTGTCTGCGAGGTGGACAAACAGGGGGACGCGGACGGGGACGGCCTGCTCGACTGCGAGGAGATCCTCCTGGGAACGAAGGAGTATTCGTTCGACTCGGACCTGGACGGGTTAGCCGACGGGATGGAGTTTTCGGCGGGAACGAGCCCGAACGTGGACGACAGCCTGATCGACACCGACATGGACGGCGTGAACAACCGGGACGAAGTGATCCAGCACACGCTCCCGATGACCACTGACCCGGCGAACCGGCCGACGACGGCCTACGAGTACGACATCAAGGACGCCGGCCTGACCAACGATCACCGGCAGTGTTACAGCTTCACGGTCTCCAACATCTCCCTCGGTCAGACGCTGACCGGGGCGGACGGACGGGCCGGCGTCAACAATGTCTGCGTCGACATTCTCGAAGCCTCACGCGATGCCACCAACGAGGATCACGGAATTCTCCGCACCGGCTGCCTGGAGTTCCAATACCTGGGGAGCGGACAGATCGTCCCCCCCGGCCACACGATCGAAGTCAAACCGGACGAGGACACGAGGTTCAAACGGTATGAATAGGCTCGCCCTCCTGATCGTTTTCCTCGCTCCGGCCGTCTTCGCCTCCGGGATCCGTCTGACGAACGTCCCCATCGGAACCTTGAACGGATACGACCAGTTCACGGTCTCCGTGATCGCCGATCTCGACCTGGGCTCGCTGACCGGAGCCTATCTTGAAATGACCGTCAATCCGAGCACCGCTCTCCATGTCGTCAGCGTGGCCCAAGGTACGGCTTCCGCCTCCCCCTTCTTCGGGGCGCCGGGAACGAACCGGATCGTTTGGGCGAACGCCGGAGGCTTGAGCGGAACCGGCCACGAGCTGGCGCGCGTGACCTATGCCGTCGCCTCCCCGGCAAAAGCTTCCAGCGTGACGATCGAACCGAACATCCTCGAGATGTTCGGCTCGACCGGTTGGATCATCGCCACCTCTACCTCTGCGCCGGTCAGCGTGAACGTCCCGACGCCGGTGCCGCTCGTAACGGTCACCGCGCCGACACCGGATCCGAACGATCCGAACAACCCCGGATCGGGAGACGCCTCCACGGACCGCACGGGCGCAGCCTTGGGGGGTTGTGCCGCCGCTCAGAATCTAGCCTCGACCTCATTCTTCTGGTTTCTGTTCGCGGGAGTCGGACTTCTTCTCCTGCGAAGAAAAGCTTCGGGCCTCGGAGGGCCGGCTTGGATCTGGGGCCTCCTCCTCACCGTCTGGACCGGCCTCGCCGGGGCCCGAACAATTCAAATCAGCGACGCGACCTCGCTCGCGAATCTCTGCCAGAATCACTTCGTGCCGGGGGATGTCATTGTGATCCAACCCGGTACGTACAATCTCTCCTCCACGGTGGCGATCACGCCGTCGACCTGCGGAAGCGGTGTTTTGGGGGTTCCGATCGTTCTTAGCGGTGGCGGACCGGGGGAGGTGATCCTCGACGGCGGAGGAAAGGCGGTTCTCGGCCTGGGTGAGGGGCTCTCGTACTGGATCATCGAGAAGATGACGCTCCAGAACGGCGGCCCGTGGACGAGGGCCGGATCCCTTCCCGTTACCCCGCCGCACTTGATTGCGGGGGAAGGGGTCTCCTACGGCATCGTGATCCGGAACAACCGGTTCACCGGATCGATTGCGGGGACCGGGCCGGGGTGGCCCGTCAACAAGAGCGCGGTCTATCTGAACGGAATCGCCTCGGCGGCGAGCTACAATGAAGGGTTCGTGATCGAGGGGAACACGTTCAACAACATCGACTTCACCAACGCCACGGCGGATGGCTACTCGTACGTGAACGTCCTGAGCGGCTCCTACTCCGTCATCCGCGGCAACACGATCACGCACACCAACCGAACCACCGCGCCGTATCACCTGATCGAAGTCGACAGCGGCGGCGGAAGCCTCATCGAGAGGAACTTTCTGTACGGTGTCCTGCGCGGGAACAGCAACTCCGACGCCGTCGTGATCCGCCGTCAATCGACCCGCTCCGTCGTCCGGAATAACATCATCTATGTCGATGCGGGTGAGGTCTCAGGATCACCGACCGGGTGGATCCCGGTCGCCGCGATCTTCCTCGGCGAGGGGAGCGGCACCAAGAACCTGATCCACAACAATTCGATCAAGATGGTGAAGACCGGCGTGAACGCCAAGCTTCTCGTCGCGCACATCTATTCGTACACCTGGGGGGAGGGGGCGTACGTCACCGACAACATCTTCGAAGGGGGGGATTTCGGGGTCAGCAGTGCTTGGGATTCCTCCTCCTGCACAGCACCTCTGCCGGCCGCCGCACGAATCGATCTGCAGTATAACTTCACGTTCGGTAACGCTCCGTACGACACACGGCAGGGCGTGCCGGAATATCGTTGCTCCTATTCCTGGACGAACGGTCTGACCGATACCGGAACGGCGTACAACGGCAGTGCCTGGGATCAGGCGGTCTCCTACGTTCTTCACGCCACGCCGAATCCGGCCAAGACGGGGGGCGGAACCGCATTGAACCGTTGCTCGACCCTCAAACCGGGAACGGCGGTCGCTTGTACAGCCGAGACCGGTGCCTATGGAGGGCCGGACCCGTACGGCTCAACCTCGATGTTCACGTTCTGCGGTGACCCAACCGCCAATAACCGCCCGGATTACGACCAGGACCGGCGTTTCGAACTCAACGATGTCCTGCAACTCTCTCCGGTCAACGCCACGCTCGCCGGACAGGTCGCCAAATACCTGACGTCGTTCACGCGCTCGGACCTTCCCTGCTTAAGTCAGATCCCGTAGCCGCGACTCCCGGCCGGTCATTTTTCTTTGACGCGAAACAAGAATCTCGTTAGGACTCATTGCGTTAATTCGCGTTGATTCTTCTCGGAACGGGCCGAGGGCTCGCCGGTACGGCCGAGCTTCTCTTGACCTGCACCGATCCGATTCCCGGCCAGATATCGAAGATTGAAATCCTGAAGACGGCGGAGGAGGGCCAGCCCGCGATCGTCGTGGAAGAGAGCTACACCGAGACGAACAGCCGGATCTCCACCCCCTTGGCTTGGGACCAATGGTGGGACCTCAAGAAAGGGGGGATCCCGCTTTCCTACAAAGGAGAGGACGCGGCGGATCAGTTCACTCTCATCCACGCAAGGGACGGAACCTGGACGTTGAAAAAAATCTGCACGGCCAAGAAGAAGGAGGAAGGGTGTTCCGCCGACGAAAACACCAAGGCCTGTTGCCTGAAGGGGGAGGAAAAACCGAAGGCGATCCGTTGCACTTCGATGGCTCTCAACCTCGGCTTCAAGACCGCCGCCGGAGAGGAGACCGGGCCGTTGAGTCATCTGCTGGCCGATTACGATGTGGTGGTGTTCGAGGTCATGAACCCGAAATGTCCGGATTGTACGGCGGCGGCACCGGTCCTGAAAAAGGTTGAAGCTAAATTCTCCGAAACCAAACAGGTGGTCTTTCTTTCGCTTTGGACCCCCTGGGAAGGGGACACCGAGGAGACGGCGAAGAAGTACGCAGCCGACAACGACGACTCGATGCTCCTCTTTGATGCCACCGGAAATGTCCGGAAAGATTTCGGCGTGACCGCCATCCCGACGATTTGTGTGATCCGGCCCGATCTCACGATGCCGTACTGTGAGGTGCGGGAGGGAGAGCTGCAGAAAAAGGATCCAAAGGGCAAGGCTTTGGAACAGGCGATCCGCGCAGCACTAAAGTGGGCCAAGGCTAACCGAAACTAGAGAGACGCGCCGGGGTTACCCTTCTTGGCGAGGAAGCGTCGCGCCGCTTGGAGGTTCTTCTTTATGGCCGTGTTCCCGGGATCGATTTGCAGCGCCTCAAGATAGTCCTGTTCGGCTCCCTTGAAATCCCCAAGCCGTGCACGGCTGTAGCCGGAAGAGAGGAGAAACGGAAGGCGCGAAGGGTCTTTGAGGGGTAGGGACGCCAAGCAGTGTTCGTCGGCTCTTATGGCTCCGGCCCAGTTCTCCTGCTGATAGTAGATGGCCGCGAGGTTGTTCCAGACGATCGGATGAACCGGAGGCTCCGCACGGGCGGCGTTCTCCCAAAGCGCCTGGTCGGAAGCCCAAACTCGATTTTGTGCAATCGTAGCCAAGGAATAGCCGACGAGGAAAAGGGCGATCAGGCAGAACCGGGTCGCCCGGTATGGGATCCGAAGTAAGCCCTCCGCCAAGAGCAGGACGAATCCCACGGAAGATAAAAGGAGATATCGATCTGCAAGGAAACAGTAGGTGGGGGCCCGGAACATCGGAGCGAGGTTCAGAAGAAACAGACCTGCGGCGAACGGAAGCCAGGAAAGAGTGCGGCCAAAACGGACCGCCAGAAGGAGCAAAAGCAGAAACTCAGCGGTCCCGCGGAGAAACCGGGGATCGAACCAATGGTCTGCAGGCTTGAAGGTGTAGAAAAGCCGAAGGTGGAGAGGGACCAAGAGCCGCGAAAAGGCCGTGTCCAGGACCACCGGAAGGTTTCGCAGCCAGTCCAACCATCCCCCCGTGATCGCGAGGTGAGGGTACGAAACACTCGAGGCGACATGACCGATGAGTTGATAGACGCCGATCCCCAGAACAAGAATGACCGAAAGAAGTCGCCAGGAAAGAGGACGCCTCTTGGACCAGTCCACGGCAGGCAGGAAGACGGGAGCGACGAGTGTGGTGTACTTGGATCCGATTCCGAGGAGGTATGAGACGATCGACCGTCCCGGCCGGCGGTCGGCGTAGCTCTTCAAGCAGAGTAGGAAGAAGAGGAGCGAGAGGAGGTCTTTGTGCCCAGAAAGCCATGTCACCGACTCGACGTGGACCGGGTGTGCCGTAAAGAGCAGGGTCGCGAGAAACGCGGTTCCGAAAGCCACGGACAGTGAGAGAAGCGTTTCGAAGAGCGTGATGGCTACCAGAGCGTAGAGGAGGATCGCGACGAGGTGGTACGGCGCGGGATGGTCACCGAAGATCCGGGATTGCAGGGCCGCCGAGAGATCGCGCACCGGAAGGTACTCTCCCCCGTGCTCCGTCCTCGTCGGAAGCGACAGGTCGAAAAAGGTTTGCGCAATACCGGACAGGCTCAGCCAACCGGAGATCGCCGGATTGTGGACGATCAAGCCGTCGTCGTATCGGATAAACGGGTGAAAGATCCCGTTCAGGTAGAGAGCCGTGGCGAGGAACGCAATCGCAAACCACGCACGCCCGTGCTGGATCCCGAACGCCACCGATTCCTAGATTCGTTCGCAGCGATCGAAGTCAACAGTCTGCACGCGGTCGTCCTTGGTCAGCGTTGCTTCGCCGCAGCCGGTGATCTCGACCTTGGCTATTTCTCCATCCGTGCAATTTCCCTCCCAGGTTCCGGAGACGGCGCAGTTACAGGTCGCAGCGTAAGTGACGTTCGTCGGGACCATGTCGCAGGAGACCCCGGTCAATTCATTCGTGACCCGGAGTGTGCCGCCGTTCAGCGTCCGATTGAGGCGTGACGTTCCGGTCAGTGTGATCGGGTCGACCGTCTGTGTGGAGAAATCGAACAGCGTCGTTCCGGCAGGACTTTTGAACGTCCGACGAATTCCGTCGTTCGAGAAGGCAAACGTTCCCGCGGTGGCGGAGCGGGTGACTTTCTGTCCGACGGCGCCGGTCTTTGCCACGGTCAGCGTGGCTCCCCGAAGGCCGGTCACGGCGAACTCCGGATCGCGAGCGATTGAATGTCCCTCGGCAGTCATTCGACAGGTGTCGTCCACGGCGTCGTCAACAAAGGTGAGGGTGATCGTTCCGGAGAACGTCCCGCGACCGAGGGTGCAGTCATCGAACGTTCGCGTGATGACATTGTTCACACAAGAGGAAAAAGTGGTGAGCGAGGCGCAGCTGGCCGCGAAAGCCTCGGGGAGGAGATAGGAGAAAGGCGAGGGCCGCAGTTCACTCGGTGCCCATCGATCGAACGTTCGGCGGACCGCCCGAGCGAGGTTTCCGCTGCTTCCTCCGCTCTCGTCGACGGAAGCCATCGTATCCCCCACCTGTTGCCCGAGTTCGTCGTTGATTGTGGCTACGTTCGGAGTTCCTCCGCTTCCCGAGGATTCGTCACCTCTGCAGGAGGCGAAAAAGAACAACGAAACAAGCAAAAGGGAAGACATTTTCGTGCGCATGAGATGGTTAGTATATTTGGCACCGAAGGCTTTGCCAACAGGGCACGATGCTCGCTCACGTGTAGTTGATTGAACCCGTTGGCGGCAGGGTTATGATACGTAGGAGGTTATGGAAGTAAGAGATTCCGATAGGGATCCAAAGCGTTCCCTCCATTATCCTCAGCCCAGGGATCTTACGTTCCCCACCGAGAAACCATTGTTTGAGAAGTATGCACGCGGGAGGACGGTTCTGGTGGAAATCGGCGTGTTTGAGGGAGCCTCCGCGGCGGTGTTCCGAAAGGCAATGTCGAGGGATGCGACGCTACATCTGATTGATCCATTTGTTCCTGACAGCATGAATCGGAATCTCGTTGCGCGAAAAGAATTTACGATTCGAAGCGTAGGCGCCGTTTCCAACGGACAAATCGTGTGGCATGAAAACTACAGCTGGAACGTTGTCAAAACCTGGGACAAACCGATCGATCTCCTCTTTATTGACGGGGATCATTTGGAACAATCCTGTCGCCGCGATTGGGATGACTGGTCACGGTTCGTGAAGGTTGGGTGGCGTAGTGCTGTTTCACGATGGCAGAAAAGGAAGAGGGGACGGAACCTCGTGGGAAGGATGGGAGGGTCCGACGAGAGTCGTGAATGCGTTATTCCGCGGGAACAACACGGTTCCGGGTTGGGAGATCATTGAAGAGTTTGGCACGGTCGTAGTGGTGAAGAGGAGCCGTTAAATAACGCCTTTTTTGGTACCCCTAGCACCCCTAAGAGGATTGGGGTTGACCGTTGGGCGTCCCCGGTGTTCTGATCCCTCCTCAATGGAGGTAATCCGATGACATCGAAAACCGTCAGCATATGTAAGGTGAACGTGGAGAGCCGACCGGGGGGATTGGCGAAGGTTCTCGCACATCTTCGCGAGGCGCGAGCCAATCAGATCGGAACGTGGGCCTGGACAGAGGGGAACGAAGCGTACTCGTTTATGTTGGGTGAGAGTCCGACGGAGACGGAAGCCGCCCTGAAGAAGACGGGATACAAATACACTGTGACCCAGGCGTGTCTCTATGAAGAGAGCGATCGTCTCGGAGCCTATTACGAACTCCTAGATCGAATCGGAAAAGCCGGCGTGGATCTCGATGCCTGCTGTGCCATGGCGGTCGGCGGAAAGTTCCGCGCGATCTTATGGGCGAAGGAAGGGCAGATCGAGAAGCTGTGCCGGACACTCGGCTGCAGCTGAATCTCATATCTCCGAAATAATGCTGGTTCTACAATCTCCGTGAGTCAACAAGACACGGACGATTACTTCCTGCCGGCCCGGATCAGGAACCAGCCGATGAAGACGAAAGCCGCGACGACCAGCAGCTCGCCGGCGATTCCCCCCACGTGCGGGTCCATCGAGCGTGGCGCGAGTCCGGTCGCAACCAAGGCGGCCACCAGAACTCCCGCCAGCCCCTCACCGGCCACGAGGCCCGAGGCCGCAAGGATGCCGGGATCGCTCTCCCGTTTATCTTCGTTCTTCCTCCCTCTCTCTACCCGTGCGCGCATGCATCCTCCCAGGTAGATCGTCGCCATGGAGGAGAGCGGAAGGTAGACGCCGATGGCGAACGCGAGCCCTGAGACGCCGCACAGCAGTCCGCACAGTGCGACTCCTCCGCCGGTCAAGACCAAATTCCAGGGGAGGGAACCGGAAAGCACCCCTTCGATGATCGTCTTCATCAGAGTGGCCTGCGGTGCCGGAAGGTCCTTGGATCCGAACGTGTAGGCCGCCCCCAAAAGCAGAACGGTTGCAGCAACGGCCCAGCAGGCGAAGGAGGCTCCGATCAACTGTCCGAACTGTTGACGTGCTGGCGTGGCGCCGACCAGCCAGCCGGTCTTGAGATCCTGAGAGATGTCGCCGGCCTTGGAGGCCGCGATCGCAACGATGGTTCCCACGGTCAGAACGGCAGCCCGGGCGGAAGCGTCAACCCAGCCCACCACGGCGAAGATGGAAGCGACCCCGAGCAGTGTCACCAGGGTGATTCCGGAGGTGGGCTGTGATGAGACTCCCACGATGCCGACGATGCGCGCGGCTACAGCCACGAACAGGAGCCCGAACAGCCCCACACCTGCGGCGCATACCATGCGGGGCACGAGACTCATCCCGCCCGCGAAAACCCCCGGAACGAGCGCTGCAACCGCCACCACGAAAAGAATCGAACCCAACACGAATGAGCCAGGCAGGTCGCGATCCGTTCGTTCGATTTCTGCTGAAGCGGCGGTCCCGCTGCTTTTACGGACTCCCCGGGCTACAGCCAGGAAGGCCTTTCCCATGGTCGGCAGGCCGCGCAGCACCGTTACAATCCCGGCGATGGCCACCGCGCCGGCGCCGATGTATCGAACATAGCGCGACCAAATGTCCGCGGCTGACATTTCCGATACCAAGCGAGTCATTTCCGGCGCCAGAGGAACGGTCAAGGAACCGCCGATCCATGCGATCAACGGGATGAGGGCGAGGGCAGAAACGATCGATCCCGCCACGATGACAGCGGATTGGCGGTAACCGAGGATGAAGCCGACTCCAAGCAGAGCCGGCGCCAACTCCAGGGCGAGCTCGGCCTTGGGCAGAAAGGGGAGTTCCCACTTGATGACGCTTGGGAGGAGAAAGAGAAGGGCAAGGCCCAGCTTGGTCGCTGCTCCAATGGCCATCCCCCGAAAAATCCAAGCGCTCCCACCTCCTCCTGCCGTGGTTGCGCGCAGCACTACGGCGCACGCCGTCCCTTCCGGGTAGGGGAGCTCCTTATGCGAATCCACGATCAGCAGTCGGCGCAGGGGGATCATCGCTGCGAGCCCGAGCACTCCGCCCAGGAAACAGAGGACCACCACCTGGAAATAGGAGGGAACCATCCCCCAGAGGAAGAGCGCCGGAATCGTGAAGATCGTTCCGGTTGCCAGAGCGGTGGAAGCCGAGCCGATGGTCTGGGAGAGGTTCGCTTCCAGGATCGTCCCGCGCATCCGCAGGGCGGAGAAGATCGCCACGGTCATCACCGCTGCCGGGATCGAGGCCGAGACCGTCATTCCGACGCGGAGTCCAAGGTAGGCGTTGGCGGCGCCGAAGACGATCCCGAGGATCACGCCGACGACGACCGCCTTCAGGGTGAATTCAGCCAAAGGTTCAGAACGAGTATTCATGCAGCAAGCTCCTCCGCGTTTGAGGTTTTTGGAGTTCTATCGGCAGTGCCTCGCTGGCGACAAGGAAAATCTCAACCGCAAGAAACCGTCCCTCCGGCTACCGCACAAGAAGGGGCGATTTTTCGTTCAACCCGGGGGCTCCACCACGCAGGAAGAGGTATTCCAAATTGGGGCGATCCACGGTGAAGAGAGGAAGCTCGTTCAAGTCCGCAAATGTTTCGGCCGCACTCTCGTCCATCACCAGGAGGTTCGCGAATTGAGAGGCATCGGTGATGCGGTAGGGGTATTCGCCGGAAGAGGGCCGGGCCGACAGACGTTTTTGAATCTCTTTGGCGTCCAGATGAATCGGCTCCATCGAACCCACGAAGAAAAGGAACGCGTTGTCGGGCGAACGCCAGACGGTCGCGTGCGGAAAAACGCTTCGGAATGTTTTTAGTGCGAGAAGAAAGGCCCGCCTGTGGATGAGGCCGGGACCGGCCCAGAGAGTGACCAGCCCTTTGGGCTTCAGCTGCCTGCGGGCGAATTCCAGAAAGTCGCGCGTGTAAAGTCGGGCGGATCCCGCGTGGCGCGGCATGAAGGCGTCGACAGAAATGACGTCATACCGGCGCGGAGTGTGTTTGATGAAGTTGAATGCGTCGTCCAGGAAAACGTTCACTTTAGGAGAGTGAAGGACGTCCTGATTGTAGGACGAAAAAAGAACCTCTCCTCCTTTGATCGTCTCTTCCATGATCTCCACGATATCCACACGCCGGACGCGCGGATTCCGGGCGAAAAGGCCGGACGTGCGCCCGGTTCCGAAACAGATCGCGGCCACATCCGTGGGGGAGGGATGCAGAAGCAAAGGGAGATACGCGGCCATTTCGTTGCCCGTGGCCAACTTGGGAGTGCTGCCGGCCCCGTACATTCCTCCCACCAGCAACTTGATACCGTCCTTAGCTTGATAAGCAAGATAGGTGCCCGACGGCCCCTCGCTGAAGTACACGACGGGTGCGTTGAGCGAGTTCATGAGGCGGACCAAGATCCCTCGTGGGCCTTCGATGAGCAGGAACGACAGGGTCAGAAACGCGAGCGCGCCTGCCATGCGTAAGCGCCGATGCTCGAAGAAAAAACCGTCGTGGAACAGCAGCAAGACTCCCACGACCAAACCCGCGGCGACCATCCCCTTCAGCGTGGCTTCGCTTCCAAAGCGGGGAATCAAAAAAAAGCCGGTGACCAACGGTCCCAGGACACAGCCGGCGGTGTTGACGGCGTAAGCCCTTCCCACCGTCCGCCCCAGGACCTTCCGGTTGTCCGTCACCAGGTCGCACGCCATGGGAAACACGTACCCCAGGAGCAGGGTCGGAACGGCCATCAGGACCATCGCCTTGACATATCTTGCACTCCAGTTTTGAAAGCCCAGGGGCGGGGGCGCAAAGCGCTCCTGAGCGATCAACCAGAAGAAAACGAAGACGCTGCATGCGATCACGATGTGGAGTAGGCCCAGGGTGTGGACGGGGCTTCGGATGCGGCGGGCCGTTTGGGAATACAGAAAACTGCCGGCGGCGATTCCTCCCAAGAAAATCGTCACCACAGCCGTGAACGCCACGATGCTCATTCCCGTCAGGAAGACAGCTCCAAGCACCCTCGACCAGAGAAGCTCGTACGAAAGAGACGCAAACCCCGAGACAAAAAGCGCGACGAGAATCAGCCGGGCGGCTTTTGGAGATGTCGGGAATTCGTTCGAGAAGTTTGTCTCGGGATCGAAAGTCGCTTGCTCCGTTCTTGTTTCAAGGGTGTGCAGGAGGAACGCCGCACCGCCGATTGCCAGATTCATGACGGCTGCGAGATACGAGGAGCCGATGACGCCAAGACTGGGCAGCAGATAGAAGCCGGTCAGCGCGCAGCCGATCATGGCGCCGAAAGTATTGAGGGCGTAAAAGAGCCCGATCCTTCGGCCGACCTCTTCGGCGCTTCGCACGGCCAACTTGCTGACCACGGGAAACGTCGCCCCAATCAACATCGTGGGGACGATCAGGACAGGCACACTCACGGCCAGACGAACGGCGAGAAGCTTCCAAGGGGCGATGTTGCCTGAGGTGTAGAGCATGGCGAGCAACGGATCCGCCGCTTTCAACAGAAGCGGGACCAGGAACGCGGTGATTCCGATCCCCGTTTCTACTGCGGCGTACATGAGCAAGGGGCGATGAATCTGATCGGCCTTGCGGCCCAGGACCACACCGCCGAGCGCGAGGCCGCCCATGAATACGGCAACGACGGCGGAGAGAGCGTACGTGGTGTTCCCGAACAGAACGGAAAACATCCGGCCCCACGTGATTTCATACATCAACGCGCAGCCGCCCGAGAAGAAGACCAAAAACGGAAAAATGATTCTTCTCAAACCATCAAAATATCGTTTCCAGGGTTTGGCCGCACCGTTATTCCCATCCGATCTCATTATGGAACTTGGGAGAACTACTCTTCTGGACCCACTTCCTCGTCAGTAGGGTCCTAAATAACTTGAAAAGTTTGAACCTAGGGTCATTCGGGTCCAGTCGTGTGTCCCTGGATTTGCTAGCGATAACACATCGTCGCGGCGTAGACCGTTGAACCGGCCGCGTATACGTCGTACACCATGTTGGCCCCAAGCCCGCTGTTCTCGGCGGTTCGATTTGTAAATGTCGCGCCGCCATCCGTCGAAATCGACAAGCCGGCGCCTTGCGTCCCGACGTAGACCGTTGGACCAACTGCGTAGACGCTCATTACACTGTCTCCCCCGAGCCCACTGTTCCCATGGGTTCGGCTCGCAAATGTTGCGCCGCCATCCGTCGAAATCGACAGGCCGGTAAGCGCCATCCCAGCGTAGACTGTTGAACCGACCCCGTAGACGCTTGCTACGTCGTCATGGCCGACAAATGTGCCAGGGGCGCCAAGCCCGCTGTCCTCGTAGGTTCGGTTTGTAAATGTCGCGCCGCCATTCGTCGAAATCAACAAGCCGCCGCCGGTGCCGGGGCTCCATTCCCACTGCCCGGCGTAGACCGTCGAACCGACTGCGTAGACGCTCGTTGTGTATTCGCCGGACCGGCTTGAAAATGTCGCCCCGCCATTTGTCGAAATCGACAAGCCGCCCCGCGTCGCGACGTAGACCGTTGAACCAACTGCGTAGACGCTCGTTACGAAATTGGATACAAGCCCGCTATTCTCGCTGGTTCGGTTTGTAAATGTCCAGCCGCCATCCGTCGAAATCGACAAGCCGCTCCACGTCGCGGCGTAGACCGTCGGGCCGACCACGTAGATGTCATTCACGCAATTGGTTGACGAAGTGCCCCCAAGCTCCCCGTTCTCGTAGGTCCGGTTTGTAAATGTCGCGCCGCCATCCGTTGAAATCGACAATCCGCCACAATACGTCCCGGCATAGACCGTTGAACCGACCGCGTAAACGCTAGACCCCCGATTGTTCGGTAGCCCGCTGTTCTCGCTGTTTCGGTTCGTAAATGTCGCGCCGCCATCCGTCGAAATCGACAAACCACCGCAAGGACCCGTCGGGGTCGGGGTCGGCGTGGCCGTTGCTGTCGGGGTGACGGTTGCCGTCGGCGGCGCGGTTGCGGTGGCAGTTGCGGTCGGGGTAACGGTTGCCGTCGGCGGCGCGGTTGCGGTGGCAGTTGCGGTCACGGTCGCGGTCGGCGTTGCAGTCGTCGTCGACGTGGGTGTCGGAGTCGGCGTGGCCGTTGCAGTCACGGTCGCGTTCGGCGTTGCGGTCGTCGTCGGCGTGGGTGTCGGAGTAAGCGTCAGAGACTCCTCTCGGACGGTCAGGTGAACCGAGAGAGCCAGAGGGGAATTGGAAACCTTCTCGGATTCGATCAGGATCGTTCCTTCATAGGATCCCACGCCGACATGGTCACAAGCCACGTTGAGATTGATTTGGGCGGGAGTCTCCCCGTTCTGAGGGGTCGCCGAAAGCCAGGGCAGCTCGCTCTTGAGCTTCCAGCTGAGCCGGATGTCGCTGTCGGAGCTGGAGAGCGTCAACGCGTCTTGCGAGGGGGAAGGGACCTGATTCACGCAAACGAAACTGAACTCGGCCTTGTCCGCGACGAGCGACGAATCCACAACGCGTCGCGCATTGATGAGGAAGCCTTGATCATCGCCGCACCCGGAAAGACCGAGCGTTGCGATCATAAGAGAGAAGAGACGTCGACGTCCTTTCATTGGATCCCCCGGGAAGGTCAGAGAGCAGAAAGCATGCCAGGGCTCGGGATTTCCGGTCGCACGGAAGTGGCCTGAAATGATTGGGAAATCCCACGGGCTTCCGGGCGCGGGGGAGTCAACCGCCGAAGAAAGGCCGCACAGCGTCATTTCCCTGCCCAACTAAGCCATCCTCCGGCGCCGTCTTCACCGCCCGGTTTCGGAGGAAACGTTTCGGTTACTCGATCGTTACGGATCCGACGGAACCAGCGGATGTTGGGCCGGCCAAATCCGGCGAGCCGGTCCCGAGTGCCCCTTATTGGACCGTTATTGGAATTGACGTCGTCTGGACTTCACTCACGCCGGATGCGTCCGAGTTGTAGATCGTGAAAAAGTCGAACGTGGCGCCACGTCCGCCCGTCACTTTCACCGTCCAGGTCTGTTCGCAGGTGCTTCCCTCCTTCATGTTCTTCAGGCAACTGAGATCGGACGGAGCCACCGGGTTCTGGCTGGTGGTGTAGAAGGGAGAACCCGAGTTCATCGGGATGACGCCTTTCGCGGGAACCGGGGTGGGGGTGGGCGTTGGAGTTTGAGTCGGAGTGGCGGTCGGAGTCGGCGTCGGGCCGTTCGGTGTCGGGGTACGAGTCGGCGTCGCGGTCGGAGTGGGTGTTGGGCCAGTCGGCGTCGCGGTTGGGGTGGGAGTGCGGGTCGGGGTCGGTGTCGGCGTCGGAGTACGAGTCGGAGTGGCGGTAGGTGTGGGGGTCGGCGTGGTCGGAGGCGGGGTAACGTTCGCCCCTAACAGGGTTCTCGAAGGATCTCCAAGCAGGTTGTACTCCTCATAGTATCTTTGGGCTGAATTGCTGTACTTTGCGGCGACCGCAGCTTTTGCTGCGTTCATGGCAGCGGCGGCGGAGTTCAAGTTCGCATCAAAGAGAACCGGCATAAACGCCTTTGTAAAGACGTCGTCCTCGTTCCAGGAAGAAGTGGTGGATGAGCCGATATAAACGGCCGCGCCTGTGGGATAGATCGTGAAGGTCTCGGCGAACGCCTCCGTATAGTCGAAGTAATCCCCGGAGTCGCACGCATTTGCCAGCAGCAAGGGATAGACCGTGTTCGTCAGTTGGTCGAAATCCGACGTATCAAAGGCCGGATCCAGCCAGGCTTGGGGAGCTCCATGACCGTTATGGTTGAAGAATGTGACGCCACCGTTGATGACACTGATGGTTTTGGAATATCCCTCACCCAACCGGCCGAAAATCGTCGCGGTCTGAAAGCCGTTCGGAGCGAAGTAGTTCTGGATCACCCAATTGGCCGTGCCTTCGGTCACGGAGGATTTGTCGGCCGAGGCCGTGATGCCCGCTTTCTTCAGATTGCTGGTCGCCAATGTCTTCGTAATGATGTTGTTTAGGTGTTCCTGCGTCCGGACGGAGAACCTGCCCAGAAAAACGTCGGGCACAAGATCGGATCCGTCTACGGTGGAATAGCTCAGGTCCGTCTTCGCACTGTTTCCCGACCATCCGGGAATGGTGTCCGTGTCTCCGACGAGGAGAACGTAGGTTGGAGGATTCATGCCCAGATATGCGTTCTTGATGTACGTCTGAATCTGTTCCTTGGTCGACCCCCCGGTCTGGGTCGTATCGACCAGGGAAACGTTGAACGTCTTGGATCGTTCCGTCACGAATTGCGCCAACATCACGTTCGATTTGAAAGCGGGCGCGGTGATGATCAGATAGTTCGGGAGGCTGCTCCCCTTGCCCCTCGAAACCGCAAGGGAAGTGGCACGATAGGGGTTCGCGGTGTACTCGAGGAAATGACTCTGGCTCACCGGAGCAAAGGCGGGAGAATCGTACTTTCGGGTCTGCTCCTGGGTCCGGATGAGATCCGAGTTCTTGAGGGAGATCTTGAGCGTGAGCGTCCGGTAGACCTTGACCTTGTTAGTGACCGGGTTGTAGTCGACGGGGAAGACTTCGATGGAAACGTACCGGTGTCCTCGAAGAACGCCCTCGGAGGTTACTTTCGCGATCTGGTTTAAGAGGTATTCGTTTCTGGCGTACGTCCCGCGATTGATCTTGAACTGACGCCGGTCTTTGTCGCCCCGGATGGGGGAGGGGACCAACTCGAAGACCGGGATCAGTTTTCCGGTGACGCCCAAGTCGCTCAAGGGAAGTTCCTCGAAGCTGAAGTTCCCGACGATGAGCTCGTAGGTGGCTCCGAAAGGAACTTCAATGTTCTTTCGGATGACCGGGAGTTGTGGGTCTCCGACAGCGGTGGTGAATCCAAAGTTGTCCAGAGAGATGGATGAGTAGATTCCGTCGACCGTATTTTCGTCTGCAACGGTCAGTTGGCCCGTGGAAATGAGTACGGAGATCTCCTCGGGTCTTGAACCGTCCGCGGTCGTTGTGACATCCTGGGCGCTTTTCACGCCGAGATCGATGGTCGGATCGAGCGTGGCGCTGACGTTCCCGCAGTTTCCACCCACGCATCGGACGCCCGTCGTGAACGTGAACTCGCGGTCGACGGCGGTGGTTTTGGCGCTGACCGGGTTGACGGCATAGGTCTGCAAGGTTCCGTGCAATGCCGGTCCCGGGTTCGTGACGTTGAACGATTCCGTCACCGTCGAGAAGTCCACCGCGGGAGAGGAACTCGTGACGGCCGTCGCGTAGTAGGTGTGCACGCCGGCTGAGAAATGGACGGCATTACTGGCACAAAGGCAGGACGCCGAGGAACAGGCGGGGGAAAAGCTGCAGGTCTTGAGAACGGTGTCGTTGACGTAAATCCGGATCTCCGAGAGCGCGACGGAATTCGCGCTCGAAAGGGCGAAGCTCACATTGAGCGTGACTAAATCTGCGGTGGTGGGAGCGGAAGGAGCCAGAGCCACGGCGAGGTCGGAGGAGGACGGGGGCTGGTTGGCGCCATCAATCTGAGAGCTGCAGGCGAGGGCCGAGAGGGAGAGCAGGGCCGCCTGGAGGAGATGACGATTCCGCATATAGAAGAAGGAAAAGCAAGGTTCGTTCCCGCGGCCCAGGGAGACAACCCACCGTATTTAAAGAAGAATGTCTCGGTCGCCGTCCGAAGAAGTGCGCAAGAACTTCACGAGCCCTTAACTATTTGCATAGCCTGAAGATCGTCAGACGGAAGCGCGGGCGATCAAGGAAAGCAGTATGGATACAATCCGACGTAAACCGTCGAGCTGGTCGCGAAGATACTCCACACCCAATTGCTTCCGAGTCCGTCCGCCGTGGTTCGGCGTGTGAATGTCAGACCGCCGTCGTGGGAGATCGACAAGCCACGATCATAGGTTCCGGCGTAAACCGTCGAACCGACCGCGTAAACGCTCTCCACCTGATCGCTTCCGAGACCGTTCGCTGTGGTTCGGGTCGTAAATGTCGCGCCGGCATCCGTCGAAATCGACAGGTTTCCCGTTGCGGCGTAGACCGTCGAACCAATCGCGAAAATGTCGCCCGCGTCCGAACCCCCGAGTCCATCCGCCGTGGTTTTGGGGAAGGGTGAGAACATCGATCCACCATCCGTCGAAATCGATAAACCGGCCCACGTCGCGGCGTAGACCGTCAAGCCAACTGCGGAAACGGCTCTTACAAAATTGCTTGCGAGGGTTCAGGTCGTAAATGTTGTTCCGCCATCGGTCGAGATTGACAGGCCGCCGCCATCCGTAGCGGCATAGACCGTCGAACCGACCGCGAAAACACCGTTCACATCGTTGTCCCCGAGCCCGTCCGCCGTGGTTCGGTTTGTGAAGGTTGCACCGCCGTCCGTCGAAATCGACAAGCCGCCGAGACAGGATGTGGGTGAAGCAAGTGTCGGCGGGGGAGTCAACCGTCGAAGAAAGGCCGCACGGCGTCAATTCCCTGCCCAACTGAGCCATCCTCCGGCAATGGCCCCGCCTCAGACTCTCGACGGATTACGGGAACGCCGCGGCTTTGACCGCCTGGAGGAGCGGATCGCGGACGGCGTAGTTGGCCGGCAGATACCCTTCTCCCAGATCGTAGATGATGATCCCGCCCCAGGGAGTCCCCGGATGACTCGTCGAGTTCCCCCGGGCGAACTTCACCAACTCCGTTAACGTTCTCTCGTCCTGGTACGAGATGAAATGGCAATTCGAGTTCGAAGCGCTCGGGATGCTCACGTACGGGACGAATTCGTTCGACTCAAAAATCACCTGAGCCCCCGGAAAGCTGGAGAGCTTGTCGATGTAGTTGACCCGGATCTCGGAATAGCTCGTGTACGTAAGGGACCCTCCGGAAGAGGGCTGACGGGGCGAAGTGAAACACTTGGAGGAACTCGACCAGAGGTGGCCATGGAATGACATGCCCAGCCCCAGCTTGGTTTTCGCGATCGGAGTGCTTCCCCGGTTCATGATCTTCTCCGTCACCTTCTTCTGAATCGCGACCGACATCCCTTCGCTGTTGATCCCCGCATCAGCGGGAAAGACGTTCCCGTTTCCGTCCGCCACGTAAAGGGCGGCGTTGTGCCAGCTGACGGACCAGTCGGGACTCCCGTATCCGCCCATGTCGTACGACATGACGTTGATCTGGTCGAACTTGTTCTCGAGGTACTTGAATAGGGGGGTGCTTGTGCCCTCGACGTCCTGATTGTCCATCACGGCCGCCGTCAGAACGGGGCACTTCACGCCTCCTCGATACCACGGGACCATCTTGTCGAACTCGCTTCGAAGGAGCGTGATGAAGGCGACGTATCCGAGCGTATCGTCGATCGGTTCCATGTCGATGTCGACGCCGTCGAACCCCTTCTGGTTCATGTAATTGATGATGGTCTGGACGGCGGCCCTGCGGCTGGTGTCCGAGCCGATGTACGAGGTACTCCCGCCTTCCCCTCCGATCGTGAAGATAATCGGTCTCTGAACCCCTTGGGAATTGCCGCCATGAGCCGCCGGAACGATGGCTTGGACCCGTTCATCGCTCCAGTTGTCCGTGTGGTCGATGGCTGTTCCGTCCGAGGTCAGGCCGACCGCGAAGAAAGCCAGATGCGTGAAGGCGTTCCAGTCGATGTTTCCGATCGGGATCGGCACCCCCACCTTGCTGTCGAGAGTGGCCTCACGACCGGAAACGTTCAGATTCCAGGACTCCAGATAGGCCGTGATCCAGATATTCGTCCCCCCGGGGGTACCGGTCGGAGTGGGAGTCGGCGTCGGCCCGGTCGGAGTGGCTGTGGGGGTTGGCGTTGGGGTGCTCGTCGGAGTGGGGGTCGGCGTCGGGTTTGAACCGGAACTGACGAGGCGCATGTTGTCCACGAAGTACGTCCCGGAGGCGGTATTGGTCAGGATCGCGAGGCGGTCGAACTGCGCGGATCCCGGATTGAGCGTCGCCATCGGGATCGAGATCTTCTGCCACGAATTCGCCGTCACGGTCCCCAAGTCCCTCTGATTCAGGAACGTCTCGCCGTTGTAAATGTCGACCAGGATCTGTTGCGAAACAGACGCGATCCGGATTTGAAATTCGAACGCCGAGTACAGGGCCGGGTCCAGAAGCGAGGAATTCTGGACGGCAAGGGCCCCCCATGTGGCGGAGGAGACGAACTTGATCGAGAAATTTCCCTGGTAGACCTGCTCTGTGCTGGCGAGGGTGACCGACGAAACGCTCCAGGAAGAGGAGGTGTTCCAGCCGGGCGCCAGGCTATCGTCATAGATCACCAGATCGGAGCCGGAAATCGGCGTCTCCGTCGGAGTTGGAGAAGCGGTGGAAGTGGGGGTCGGCGTCGGGGTTCTCGTGGGGGTTGCGGTCGGGGTGGCGATGACGTTCGTTCCTTCCCCGGACAGGACGACGTGAAGAACGGAGGTGCCGCTTCCGTCCTGGTACGAAATCGTCAGCGTGACTGAAAACGATTTCACTGCCGAGGGGGCGAACCGCGAGCCGATCGTACAATTGGAACCCGCGGCCAACGTCCCCCCACAACTGTTGAATTGAATTGAAAACGGAGCGGAGGGAGAGGAAAACGTCATGCCGGTCGCCGGGACGAAGCCGTCGTTGGTTACCGTGAAGACCTGGTTCGCAGAATCCCCGGTCGTGACCACGCTGAAGTCAAAAGAACTGGGCGAGACGACCAGCCGGGCCGATCCCGGCTTGACCGTCGAAGTAGCCGTCGGGGTTGGTGTCGGCGTGCGAACAGAATCGTTATGATGGTCGCCACTCACCCCCGAATCCCCGCAGGCACCGCCGAGGATCAAAAACACACCAACCAGAAGGGATCGGACACGCATGCCGGACTCTCATGCAAACCGTGGTCCAGCCCACGAGCAACAGGAATGTTGGGACTTCAAGGGGTTGCGTTTGCGCAGGGGACCGCAGAATGGGCGGTGGCCAGAACAAAATTGCGAACCGGCTATTATTTGCGGGGTTGTCCGGGCAGAAGCGGATCGAAGAATTCTTTAACAGGAATCATCGACGTTGCTCTACCGATCCCTCCGGGATCAGGTTTCCCAGGTCGGATTCCGAGTCCGACCCGAGGTGGAGTGACCCCGAATTAAACGGACAGTTGTTGCTCTAAAAAGGCCTCATTTCTGTACTCCAACGGCGACCGAAAATCCAAGCCCGAATGAGGGTGGTTTCGGTTGTAGTCGTCGAACCAACCCGGGACCATCCGCATCACCGACTCCGCCGTCCACAGATCGTTGGCGTACACGTAATCCCGCTTGAACAGCTTCACGAAGGCCTCGGCCATGCCGTTTGATTGCGGACTGTAGGCCGGCGTGTTGATGACCTCGAAGCCCAAGTCTTGACCGTACTGCCGCGTCTCTTCGGCGATGTATTGCCCTCCCAGATCGGACAGCCACTGAATCGGCTGGGGAAGCTTCTCGATCGTTTCTCCAAATCGGTGCGTGACGGTGCGATCCTGGGATCGGCCAACGCCTACCTCGGGCTGAAGGTCGGTCTCACGATCAGCACATCGATTCCCCTCGCCGTCATCATGGTGGCGTGGGGGCCTCTCTCGTGGCTCGGGCTGATCCCTCTCATGGCGCTGTTCGAAGAGGCGCTGGATCGGCCGCTCTTTCCCGACCCTTTCCCAGCGGGAACCATGCCGAAACTGCTGTCCGAGATGGACGCTTCCGAGATCTGGAACCGCTACTTCCAGAGATGCGACATCATCTCGCGCACCTCGGGGATCCCCCCCTGGAGGATGAGATAGCCGTCGTGGGGTTCCCGTTCCGTGATCTCGCGGCAGATCGGCGTGAGCATGATCTCCTTCACCTTCTCGCGATCCTGCGACTGCCCCAACGCCCAGATCAGCTTCACGTAGGCGGTCTCCGGGAGCATGTTCGCGGCGGGGATGATCCCGAGCTCCATCAAGTCCCGACCGGTGTCGTAGACGTACATCTGCACGTACCCCCAGAGCGTCTCGACCGTCATGTAGATGTGGACCCCTCGCTCCACGGCACGCCGGATCGATGGGTAGAGCGGCTTGTTGATGTGCCCCAAGCCGGTCCCGGCGATGACGATCCCGCGGTAGCCGTTGTCGACCAGCGAGTCGATGATGTCCGGCTTCATGTTCGGGTAGTAGTAGACGATCGAAACCCGGTCGTCGTACGCCGTGTTCACCGAAACGTTCCGGTCCTTCCGGCGCGACTTGTAGTCCGTCCGGAGTAGCTTGATCTCGGTGGGGGAGACGGTGGCGAGCGGGATGTCCCCGATCGTGCGGAACGTGGAGCGGTAGGAGGAGTGCATCTTCCGGACCCTCGTCCCGGGGTGGAGCAGCGCGTATTGGTCGGAGGTCGGTCCGAACATGCAGACCATCACCTCGGCGATGTCACACCGGCCCGCGGCGTGGGTGGATGTGATCAGATTGAGTGCGGCGTCCGAAGAAGGGCGATCGGAGCTCCGTTGCGAGCCGACAAAGATGATCGGGACCGGAGAATTCTGCACCATGAACGTGAGCGCTGCGGCGGAATAGTGCATGGTGTCGGTGCCGTGCCCGATGATCACGCCGTCCGCCCCGTCCCGAATCTCCTCTTCGACCGCCTTGGCCATCGCCACCCAGTGCTCCGCGGCGATGTTCTCGCTGAAGATTCCGAAAAGTTTTTTGGTTTTCAGGTTGCAGTGGTCCGCCAGTTCGGGGACGGCGCCGTACAGCTCCCCCGGCGAGAAAGCGGGGATCACGGCCCCGGTCCGGTAGTCGAGGCGGCTGGCGATCGTCCCTCCGGTCCCGAGCAGGCTGACGGCCGGCTTCCCCGGATCGATCGGGAACACCTTCTCCTTGATCTTGTATTTGGCTTCCCGGGTGCCGCGGACCGTGATCTTCTCGACGAGATCGGCGCGCAGACCGACGTTGTAGCCGTTGTGAAGCTTGATCACGATGTGATTCGCGTCGGCGGTCTCGGAACGGGGAAGAATGATCCCCTGGAACGTTCCGTTTTTCGTTGCGATCTCCACGTCGTTCCAGACCGCCGCGCCGTATTCCCGCAAGACGTCGAGCGTAGGCGGTCGGTACCCTTGCTGCGGGTCGTGCGTTACGACGGTCGGGCCCTGGCTCATCTCTTCCTCGCTCCCTTTTTTCCCTGCGCGGAAAGTCGCACGAGGGTCTCTTTGGCCGATGGATCCGGGTGTTTCTTGCACCACGCCTCGACCGCCTGGCCGATCTCTCTACCCGGAGCCACGCCCCGATACCGGTGCATGGCGACCCCCATGAGCGTTCGGAGCCGCTGAGGTTCCCCCGGGAATGCCAGGCGAAGCGTGGTTTCCATCAAACGGGGGAGATCGACGAACGGCGCACCGAGCGGCGTTTTCTTCTCGGCCACTTCGGGGAACTCCTCCTTCAGGATCGCGACGAGAACGGTCTCCGGGCGGTCGGTTTCCTCCCGGGTTCCAGCGATCGCGACCCGGCGCCTCGCGAGCCGTGTCAGGACGATCTGGAGCCCCTCGCGTTGCAGCCGGCCCGAAAGATACAGCTCCGTGACATACCGAAGGTCGGCCTCCCGGAGGGTTTCGACCGGAACACCGTCGCGGCGCAGAAACTTCAGAAGCTCGACGAAGAGCCAGGCCAGGACGGCGGCCCGGGCCCGCCCTCCGGGGCGGGAGACGAACTCGCGGAAGAGGGGGTAGTGGGGGGAGATCGCAAGGGCGCGGATCACCGTCCCGTTCAGTCCGATCTCTTTCAGCGCGGCCTCTCTCGTCCACGGGAGTTCGGGAAGGCGGGAGGCGATCTCGGCGAAACGCTCGTCCTTCAGGGCGACCGGGGGATGGTCGGTGTCGGGATACATTCGGTCCGGTCCCGGGAGGATCCGTTCGAAGTCGGTTGTGCCGGAGGGGAACGGCATCCGCGTTTCGTGGGGGACCCCCTCGAGAGCCTCGACCATCCGGTTCCGGATCTCGTTCGCGGCCGTGAGTGTGTCCTCCGCGGAACCGAAGGTCAGGACGACTCCGTCCTCCTCCGTGACATGAAGTCTCTTCGCCAGCCGCTTCCACTCATCCAGGGAGGGGCCCGCGCAAAGATCGCGGGGGGCCTGTTCCCACCGCTGGCGCGCCAGACCCAATCCGTGAGGTTCGTCGCGGACGAAGAGATTCACCGGGTCGTCGAGACAGGCGATCACGCGCACGCGCCCGCTGAGTTCCTGCGCGAAGACCAAGCCGGGCTGTGTCTTCGCGAGCAAGACCTTCCGGCATCCGCGCAACACCTGCGCCCGGATGCTGAGGCCTTCGTTCACCGCCTTCCGAAGGAGGGGGGCGGAAGTCTTCGCCAAGAACTCCCGTACCTCGTGTTGTCCGCCCGCGAGATTTTCCCGCGTAAGCGCCAGGCTGCGAAGATGCTCACGGATTCCGAGGAGTCTCGACTGACGGAGCGCCTCGTTGTGCACGAGTTCGGGGATAAAAGGGATGCGGCTGACCCCTTTGATCTCCACCCGCAGGCCGCCGGTGATGGAGACGTTGACATCCTGTCGGACGCTTCCGATCCCCCGGCGCACGTGCCCCGTCACCCGAGCGACTCGCCCGAGGAGGTCACAGACGGCCGCCACCTCCTCGGGTGTTCGCATGTCGGGGCCGGTCACCGTTTCCGAAAGCGGCATGCTCAGGCGGTCCGTTCGGAAGGTGATCCGGTGGCGTTCGTCGGTGACCTCCCGGCAGGAGTCCTCCTCCACGGCGAGTTGAACGATCGAGATCTCGCGGCCTCGGAACGGGATCTTTCCGTCCACTCCGAGGATCGCGGTCCGCTGGAAACCGGTGGGGATCGAGCCGTCGAGGTACTGTTTCCGGATGACGTGAATCTCGTTGACGATCTGGCACTTGAGAAGGAGTGCGATCTCGATCCCGATGTCGATCGCCGTCTCGTTGATGAGGAACGGAGGCGTGTCGTCCATCTCGTACGTGCAGACGTTTTCGCGGTTCAGGAGGTAGACGATGTCCTTCTTCGTCTTGAACTCCATGAGCGCCGTTCCGTCGTATTCGCCGAGTTCGGATAGAGTGGGACGCATGTGGCGCAGGATCACCGCGTCGTGCGTCCGGGTGTACCTCCCCGCCGGGCAGCGGCAGAAGAGCTTCTTTTCCGTCAGGAGCTGCTGGTGGATTTCGAGACCGGAGCGGAAGCCGAGGGCCTCGTAGAACTCCGGCTCGCGCAGTTTTCCGCTCAAGGGGGAGAAGATCCCGTTTTGATTCGCGTCGGGCATCGTGGTTCTTGTCCGGGTGCGGCATTGTACTCGTTCGAATTTCGAACGGAAGTTCTTGCCGCGGCTCTCGTATGCCCAGGACCGGGTGTTTTTTTCGACCCGGAGCGGCCTCCATCTTACATTTATCCCGTTAGAGTTTCTCGCACACCTTTCGGTCCATATCCCCGAAAGGAACATTCATCCGTAGGGATCTGGCCTTCAAAAAGGTTGCGGATCCCTTGTGCAAATCTCTGAGGTCGTTACGGAGTGCTCTCTCTACCCCATTACCTGAAGGCCAGAAAGACTCGAGCGGAACGCCAGCGCGAACGAGTTGGGCGACGTTTCCAATAGAGGTCATTACGGATGAACTACTGATTCAATTGGCGGTCCTTATTCCAGGAAGGGGGCCAGAATAATTTTCCGATAAACGAGCATTTCGATCGCGGCTTCCATCTTCCCGCAGGCTTGGAACACAACCTTTTCTTGGTCGGATGAAAGTGGTTGATTCGGTATGCCGAGCAAGACCGTGGCGACCTGGCCGCGGAACACAATCGGGCAAAGACGGATCTGCTGACCGGGGTCGATCTGCAACAAATCAAACCTCATTCGAGTGGCGGCATCCTGGGCGATTATGCCTTGGAAGGGCTCCCTGGAATTCACCACGGTTGCCAACGACGTCGCAACCGAAAGGGGGATCTCGATCTTACCGAAAACAGACGGGCGCACCGGAAGACCATGCACCAGCCAGCCCACGGCAAACCCTTTCCGCAGCACAAAGACGGCGATCTGGGGGAGGATGGGCGCGAGATAGTTCAAAAGAACGTCAAAGATTTCCTCCTTGGATCGAGATTCGGCCAGCTGTTTTTGAAAAACCGGAAAGGAGATAGTGTTGTTTGCGATCACCTCCGCGGGACGGCTCCCCTTGTTTTCATCTCCAGGCAAAGTCTCGGCTGATTCCGCAGCATTGAAGCGGTCCGGACGTGTGATTCGATAGTATCGCTCCATCGCCGCGATGATCCAGATTTCCGGCGCGAGGACCATCTGTACCTGTAAACTGTTTTGCAATCCCCATTCGTTGATTGCCTTGATTTCCCATGGATCGGCGATCGCCACGCGGATGCGATGGCGCAGAACGAGAGGGATACACTGGTGCTCCTTAACAAAATCGGCTGACATGGCCCTGATCGCAGACTCTGAAATCGCTTTGAACTCATCGTATTTCGCGGCTGGGAGATGCAGCTGTTCGGATAGGACACGGGCCAAGTCGTGGTCGGAGACAAACCCCAACCCCACCAGGATCGACCCCAACCTTCCCCCATGTGTATTCTGGTGTTCCAACGCTTGATCGACCTTGTCGGGGCTCACAAGGCCCATGGAGACGAGCAGCCCGCCGATCTTGAGTGCCATTCGGGAAAAGCATACCCAACTTGACCCTGTGCAGCCAGAGAAGAAGGGGAGAGGTGGTCGGCTCGAGCTTTGAGCCTTTGGGCTTGGTGGTTCTACGTAGCTACAAGTGGCGGTCCCAACTGTAGATAATTGAACCCCACATCAGATCCAGCTAGAGCGATTCTTGAAAGAATTTCAAAACGCGGGCCCTAACTTATTCCTGTAAGCGAGCCCGATCGACGCTCCGCCAACACACGTCAGCCACATCAGGAATTGTGACTTCCACACCTGGTTTACAAGGCGTGAGAAAGGTCATGTGGTCCGCTTCCTTTATCAATTCGAAACTTCCGAGACCCAAGGAATCCCTGAGAGATGCGGTGAACAGTTCATCCGCCGGGTCATGAAGTGTTCCGGCAGCAAGAACCAGTATCTTCGTCTTGGCCGATTTGAAGCTTTCGGGGTTGAAGGAAGGCCCGAAGCCGGGGTCGAACGAGGCCACCGCGCGTATACGATCGTCGCGATATGAACATTCAACGTCTTCAGTGGCGTATTTCTTCGGATTTAGTTTCTTCATACCCTCGCACAGTTGAAGAAAATACGGATCTGAACCCGCACACCCGGGTATTGGATTTGCAAGCCTCTTTTTGTCGAGGCGCACTCCTGCCAAGAGAAGGACCGTGGTACCCCCAGCGGAATGTCCGGCGGCTCCAATTCTTGTCGCGTCAATGTGATTAGCGAATTCCCTGTCCTTGAGTGTTTGACTCAACACAAACGACACGTCCTTCGGCCGTTCCCAGACACGCATTAAGCCTTCCGGCGAGTTGTCCTGTGCACGGTTGCCGGGGTGATCGAGAGTGACGACGATGTATCCATGCCGGACAAGGAACTCTGCAAGCCACGAAAGCCGAATTCCTAGGCCTCCGGAGCCGTGGGATAGAATGATCAACGGGAACTTCGTTGGTGCCTTTGCGATCGGAGCATCTTCGATCGCGTTCACTGGCAGGAATACCGGTCCATCAAAAAGCACCTTGGCCGGGTTAACGGTATCGACGGGGTACCAAATCCGCATATCGATATTTCGTGTTCTTGCCACATCTGTGAACTTCAGAGTCTTGATGCCCACGTGAAAGTCAGTGGTGGTGCCTGGGAACGATCCGGCTGATGCTTGCTGGATCAAGAAAAGAATTAAGAGAGTCCAAATCATATGGCTCTCATGTCCGAGGGATTCAGATCTGTCGAGGTTCTGGGATCAAGCACGGTTCTACGATGCTGTCCTTGGCGATCCCAATCCGGGCTCCGTCGTTGGTCGGAGGGATGGGGTGTTACCCATGACCCCAATATTAGTGTGATGTGGGGTTCTACGTAGCTGCAAGTGGCGGTCCCAACGGGAATCGAACCCGTATTTTAGCCTTGAGAGGGCCATGTCCTAACCGTTAGACGATGGGACCAACGGTCTTCGAGGAACTTAAGAATGGCGTTTCAACCATACCGCCGCCGCTCCGTCAAGGAGCGACGTTTGACAAAGAACCCCCTTTCGGTCACAAACCCCCGGTCGCTCCGGGATCGTCTAATGGTAGGACAGCAGGCTCTGAACCTGCTTATCGAGGTTCGAATCCTTGTCCCGGAGCCAAATTTTAGGTTGCCGGACGATGGTCATCAAAGACGAAAAGCGGCGCGCGCCGCGGGTTCCGGTTTCGATGCGAATCGGCTCCGCCGAAGGGGAGGCGATCGGCTTCGGCTATGCCCTCAACATTTCCGAGCAGGGTCTAGCGGTCGATGCTCAGGCTCTTGCAAACGAAAAAGTCGTCCCGCTCGTCGGGACCAAAATCCGGATGCAGTTCAAGCTTCCGAAGAGCGATCTGGTCATTACGGTCTATGGAAAGGTCGTCCGGGTGGAGCGAAATGACACCAGTCCTCGTCTGGCGCTCGAGTTCCTCGACGCCACTCCGGAGATCCGAACCGAGATCGCGCGGTACGTTTCGACTCGCGCTACCACCGGCCTGCGAACGTAGGTGACACTACGTTAAGGGCCGATTCTATCCCCATCTGGGGATATTCCGTGTCGCGCCTCAACTCGAATCCATGGGGGTCATCCCATGTCGCAGAACAGGAAAAAACGGTTGATTTTGGCCGATCTTTTTGATGCCCAAGAATGAGGCATTTCGCTCGGAGCCGCGCCAGATCGAGTAGTGACCGAAGATTGGGTTCTTTTTCATCGTGGTTATCCCCAGGTTTTGTGGATATCGCTCCATTACATCAGCGGAGAAAGAGCGTATCCGGCATCGCCCATCATCTTCTTTTGTCTCTCGTTCATCATGGCGTCCTCCTGTTTCTCTTCTCCTTCGGTCATTCGTTACAGCAGGACGCGTGCCAATGTTGGGAAAACCACAGACATCAATGATTCTAATGGCTTGCGAATTTTAAACGTTTATTTTCCCTGTGAATTAATGACACCGGTGTCGTTTCGTCCCTGTTCTTTACTAGGAGGTTGATTTGGTTTAGGAATTGCCCTCCGTGACTCTTCCCCCGGGAGCGATTTTTTACGCTTTTTCGATCGTCGCGATCATCTGGCTTGGGGCCGGGCTCGCGATCTGGGGATTCCGGTCGACCTGGTTCGCCCGAATCGCGATCAGCGTCTCCGCCGGCGTTCTCCTCGGCGTTGCGTTGATTCACATGATGCCGGAGGCGTACGAACGTCTCGGCCCTTCCCACGCCGGACTGTTCATCCTCCTCGGTTATTTTTCGATCTTCCTCCTTGAGCGGTTCGTGATGGTTCACCCGTGCGACGAGGGGGGGTGTGACTATCACACCCTCGGGTTGGCGGCGTTGGCCGGCTTCTCCCTCCATTCGTTCCTGGGAGGGGTCGCGTTGGGATCGGCGATACTGGTCCCCGGACTGGCCGGCGCGGTCTTCATGGCGACCGCCATTCACAAAGGACCGGAGGCGTTCTCGTTGACCTCCCTCCTGGTTCTCGGAAAACAGTCCCGATCCCGTCTGTACGGTTTGATCTCCTGCTTCTCTCTGATGGTTCCGCTCGGGATTATTGTCGCGGTCTTCGAGCTTCCGACGCTGGGGGAACGGATGATCGGGATCGCCGTCGCCCTTTCTTCCGGGACTTTCCTGCACCTGGCCACGGGGGATCTTCTTCCCGGAACTCACTCCCGCGAAGGGGGGCGGGTCGAAGCGATCCTTGGTTTTGCTCTCGGAATCGGGTTCACTCTCCTGGCGAAATGGTTGGAAGGATGACACCCGTTTTCAGCATCGATTTCCAAAAAGTCCCCCCCGAGGCGGCGGTCGTTCCGGTGATGGATCGCGGGTTTCTGTACGGCGACTCCGTCTATGAGGTGGTCCGGACCTACCGGGGGAAGATCCCGTTCCTTCTCGACCGGCACTATCGGCGCCTTCTCCACTCCGCGGAACAGATCGGCCTCCGGATCCCGTTCTCCTTCGAGCGGCTCGATCGGCACCTTGTGGACTGCATGGTGGGGAGCCCCCATCCCGATCATTACATCCGGATCATCGTGAGCCGTGGGGAGGACGACCGGTTCGATCTCTATCCCCAGGAGAAGCTCGTTCCCCGTACGGTGATCCTGGTCGACCGGATCAAGGTGTTCCCGAAGGAGTACTACGAATCGGGGGTCGGTGTGGCGCTGGTCTCGATCCGCCGGAACCCGCGTCAGGCGCTCGATCCGAACATCAAGTCCGGGAATTATCTGAACAACGTCATCGCCATCATCGAGGCGAAAAAGCGGGGAGCGGCCGATGCGGTGATGTTGAACGTCGAGGATTGCATCGCGGAGGCGACGGCGTCGAACATCTTCATGGTGAAGGGTGGAGTGATTCAGACGCCGCAGATGGAGAGCGGAATTCTGGACGGGATCTCACGCGGGCTCTTGAAGGAGATCTTCCATCGCGAGCGGATTCCGTTCGAAGAACGGAGGATCTCGCGACAGGAGTTTCTTTCCGCGGACGAAGTGTTCCTGACCGGGACGGTGAAGGAGATCATGCCGGTCGCGACGATCGACGGAGTTTCGGTCGGGAGCGGCAAGCCGGGAACGGTAACCGGACGGGTGATCGAGCAGTTCCGGAAGGAAGTCGAACGGATCGTCAGTTCGCGCGGTCCAGGGTCCAGTCGAACGACATAAACGAAACTTTCGACAAGGCGCCGGGGATCTTCTTCGTGTTTTCTTTTGCAACCCGTGCCCGGATAAAGCTCAGCAGGTCCTGGTCCTTTTTCCCGAAGTCGAGTTTGTACCAGTCGAAGAGAACCGAAAGGGCGACCGGCTTTGCTGGGTTCGACGGGTCGAATTTGACGAAGAGCGGGTTCGTGATCGCGGAGCGGCTCGCCTCTTCGAGAGCCTTTTCGAGCGTGGCCCCTTCGTAGGGCATCTCGCGCAGGCGAGGCCCCCCCTTGGTTCCCCACCAGAGAGCGAAGTGAACCCGGGGCTCGTTAAAGAGGGGGCGGACGATGCTGCTTTCGAGATCGACCAGGGAATGTTCGGAGCCGGCGACCTTACATTTCAGCTGATCCCGGAACCCGGAGATCGCCATGACACTCTGGACCGGAAGGTGATCCAGGACGAATTTCATCACGCATGCGTTGTGCGCGTTGATCCAGAATGCGAGCTGTTCGTGGGTGTCCTCCAGAGCAACCGGATTCGTCGCCGCGATCCAGTCGAGAAACGAACCGAGAAGCTTCTTTTCCGTCGCACCAATCTTATCCCATCGCACACCGTCGGCCGTCACGGTTGTCTTTAGGAGCGCGGCGTAGGCAGCGGTCCCGGTCTCGGCAGGGAGGGCCGGTCGTGGACAGAAGATCGTCACGAAGAGGAGAGAGAGGAACAAAAGGCGAATCGTTTTCATGGCAAGACATTCTAGGGCGAAGCCGTGTAGTATGGTTAGCACTTTTCTTGCGGGAACCACCGATGCCGGGGAAGTCGATCGGTACATTCGTAGTCGTGGAAGGGAGAGAGTCCGGGAGGATGACTCCGATCGGTCGCCTTCCGTTCACGATCGGCCGTTTGGCCGGGAACGATCTCATTCTGGGGGACGATCAGGCCTCTCGTCGCCACCCCCGGCGCGCTCCGGCGCGCCGGCCTTGTCGTACATCTTGGCCGCATCCTCCAGGCGCCCCTCGTTTTCGAACTCCTGTGCGACGTCGGTCAGTTCTCGTCCCGCCGTCAGCGACTCTTCCGCTTCGTCGGTGGTTTGTAGATCGATGCTCAGACTCTTGTCGGTGAATTCATAGATGTCGATCACCCGCTCGATCGAGCGCCCTTCGTGCGTGACCGTGATTTTGTGTTTCCCTTTCCGAAGATAGAGAAAGGCCCCCTGTTCCGCCCGGGAGTACTTGATCTCCGGATCCCCCGACACCCGGATCTCCGCTCCGGAGCTGAATCCCGTCCGCACGTCGTTGACCCGCACCGAGAGGGTGAAATCGGTGACCCCCTCGATGAAGTTCAGAAACAGAACCACAACGGCCGGGAGCTCATTCTCCTGCTCCAATGCAACCGTCGTCAGACGATCCTCGGGGATCTCCTCCGTGACGACATTCACCAAGCCGGATTGGGCGAGATCGGTCATCAGAACTTGGCGGACTCCATTCATGATGAGCGGGTACTTGGCGTTCCCATGAACCGGCGCCACGATCACGCGGATGCCGGCGAGCGAGAGAGATGGCGCGCACAGCAGAAACAACAAGAGTAGATATGTGATCTGCGCCGTTTCTGAGCAGCCGCGTCAGAGCATAGGGCTCTCTCACGACAAGGGAAACATCAATTTTATCGGTCAGTTGTATCGATTTTCCCTTCCACCGAGGAAGGCACCGAAGTTGCAAAGTTCCTTCCCTGAGTGAACGTTCGAAAAGATAATATATTGAAATCACAGCAGCCCTTCTCTGACAACTGGCGAAAAGTTGCGGGCTTTCTGCAAATCGTCCTCCTCTTTCTCCTGGGTGCCGGGGACGCCTTAGCGCAGGAGGTTCGTCTCTCCCGGGAGATCTCACCCGTTCGCGACAACGAGGCGACCGCTGATCCCATTGCGATCCGCTCCGACAGCCGCGGATTCTGGACGGCAGAAGCGGAGTCTCATTTCCTGACGGAGGGGACGCGACTGGACATCTCCGCGACCGAGTCTCTCACCCGTGTCTTCGGCGACTCCCGTGTCAATCGAACGCTGGAGAGCGGGCTGAACGTCAATCTGGAAACCAGAGATCAACGAAACGATGTCTGGAGCGCTCGATTCAACTCGATGCTCACGCAGCAGGACGTGACACATCTTGCTTTTGCTTCGGACGGCCATCTCTTTAAACAGAGAACCTACTCGTTCGGCGGTGGCTGGAGACGGATGTTGACCGAAGGGATCTCTCTCGAATTTCTCGCCGGCTTCGCGCAGTGCCATCAGGCCGATCAAAAGGCGACCCGCTACCTTCCGTTCGGTGGCGTGACACTCACGAAAGAGTTCGGTTGGGGAAAGGTGACGGCCGACGTTTCCCAGGTGGTCGAAGGGGGGGGCTCGTTCTCCGGCCTCTACGGCAGCCAGACACGGCGACAGATCGGCTTGAACGGAGCGTTCGCCCTCGTGAAAGGTCTCTCCCTGACGTGGGAATGCGGCCTGGCGTTCGTCCGGGGTGCGTTCGAAGAGGAGAATCTCCTTCGGAAAGCGCCGATGATGGTCGCCTCCGCCCTTCTCGAATACGAGCTCTCCCCGATCTTACGAGGCGAGTTCGGTTACACGCACCGGAAACTTCTCGGCGGTCCGGACCGGGCCCATGGGTACTCGGGGCCGATGGCTTCCGCGACGGTCACGGTCCGGATCTTCTAACGGGGACACCCAAAAAAGTAACAAAAGTAACCTGTAAATCCTTTATTGATTTAAGATACTAAAGTTACACATTATTAATTGTGTGAATTGGTTCTCTTGGGGTTATAATGAGTATCCGACATGCCCGCCTCGCATGAGAAGTCAATCGGGCTTTGTGGTCTTGCGGCCACGCTCCTCCTTTTTCCGTTCCTTTCGTTCGCCCAGCTCAACGTCAATCCGCAGACCGGATCGCTTCGAACGTCGCAGTCGATCATCGTTCCGGCCTGGTACGGCGTCGAGCCGACGATCAGTCTGGTCTACTCCGGGGGCGGAAACGGTCGTGTGGGAGTCGGTTGGTCGCTCCACGCCGCCTCGGACATCGTCCGCACGTCAAAACATGGCGTTCTGCCGACGCTGACCCCTTCGGACATCTACGCGGTGGACGGGGAGGAGTTGGTGCCCTGCTCCGGGATTCCCCCTTGGAGCACCGTCGGAAGCACGCACTGCCTCAAACAAGACAACTCGGTCCGGGTAAAACAACAAGTCGGCACCAACTGGGAGGTGACCCGGCCGAACGGGATCAAGCTCACGTACGTGCCGTTGGTAAAAGTTGAAGGAAGCGGCGGCACGGTGGTCCGGTGGGGTCTGTCCCGGACGGAAGACCTGTTCGGCCATTCCACCAATTACACCTACGCCTGCGACGACGGGACGAACGGGTATCAGGTTTCGACGCTTCCGTGCGTCGATCCGTACGATGTCTATCTCGACTCGGTTCTGTACGGAGCCGGAAACTTCAAGGTTCAGTTCACATACGATAGCGGGAACCGGCCGGATCCTCCGTCGTTCGCGATGGTGGGGAAACTGGGCCAGACCCGGTTCCGTCTACAGGCCGTCGCCGTCCAGATGAAGCTGGCGGGACAGACCACGTTCCAGCAGGAGCGGAAATACACGTTGAGCTACCGGATCAGCCGGAACACGAACCAGAGCCTTCTGGAGGCCGTTCAAAGGACGGGTCGGCCGTGAGGATCCGGAGATTCCCGACCGCGCTCCTTCTGGTCTCCCTGTTGTTTGCCTGTGGGAAAGGGGACCGAAGAGACACCTCCTCCCCGGCGGCGGCAGAGCCCGGGATCATCGACCAGATCGGGGACTGGCTGAGCGGCAAGTCGTCCTCGATGTCCCCCGGCTTTAACCCGATGAGCGTCTACAAGGCGATCCCGAGTTCCCTTCCGCCCGTGACGTTCGACTATCGCGACGTACCGGTGGGGACCGCGACATACGACAGCATGAAATTTACGACAAGTTCCTGGCCCGTTCCCACGCAGATCCCGAGCACCAGTTACATGAGCGCGCTCTTTCACGACATGAAGGGGCGGCGGGTTTTTACGGGTGACTTCGACGGCGACGGGAAGACCGATCTCCTGCACGTCAACTCGTACAACCAGATCGGAGGAACCAACACCTATCGGACGATCTTCGTTCTGTACCGTTCGGACGGGACGGGGGGGTTCGAGGTCAAGGCCCGGGAGAACAATCTCGGGACGCTGAATGAGTTCTATGCGCTCGGCAGCAGCAATCGGGCCGCCACCCCGGCCAAGTACTTCGCCGCGGACTTCAACGGCGACGGGATAACCGATCTCTTGGAGATGAAAGATTATTCCCGCGTTGGAACTTCGCTGGCCGATCCGCACGCCATCCTCTGGGTCTACGACAGCGGGACGGGCCTGAAACCTCTTTTCAAACCGGGTTCTTCGATCGAAGGGTTCCCCTCGCCGTACAGTCAGGTCACGGTGAACGGGTCGTACCCGGCCAGCCTCTATAGCTCCAAGCGCAAAGGCTCCTGGCTGGTGGCGGACCTGAACCGAGACGGCAAGGCCGATCTGATCCACATCATGAGCAAGGGACACCCATCGGTCCGGACGTGGCTCTCGTGGTCGACGGACACGCAGGTTTCCTTCGACGTAAGCCTCGACTGGCAGACAGCGACATACTCCTGCACGGGTTACAGCAATCTCTGTCTCAATTCCGGCACGACGTCCCCCGACGATCCCAATCCCGGATCCGCCACGATCGTCGATCCCGGCGAACTGTGGAAAATGGGGGACTTCAACGGGGACGGGTCGACCGATCTCCTTCATCTGTATGAGGACCCTTTGGGCAAGATGCACCTTTGGAGATGGGATTCAAACGCCACAAGTTTCTCCGTCGGCGAACTGACCAACCCGGATCCTAACGTGCAGGTGGAAAGGCTTCATACAGCCCTGACGGCAGATTTCAACGGGGACGGGGTCACCGACCAGTTGTTCCCCACCCTGCGTCGACTCTGGTTTGGAAATGGTGCCGGATTTGATCTTTTCGATGTCGGCGACGATTCGGAGACGTCCGGCTTCTGCGGGGGTGAATATACCGCTTGTTCCAACATCGGAAATCTCGCGTGGGTTCCGCGAGAGCTGATTGGCGCAACAGACCTGAACCGCGACGGAAAGACCGACCTCTTCTACACCATCTCCCCGACCATGAACGGCAACAATGGGAGGGAGATTCACTTTCTGACATACGACAGCAAAGGACAATTTCGGGGCCACAAGACGATCGTCGCCACCGGAACCGACCGCAATCAGGAGCAGTTTGTCCAATTTGGAGATTTCGACGGCGATTCGAAAGCCGACATTCTCTCCGTTGTCGACGGATCAACGCCCGCATCTTTCTCAGACTGCACCAATCTACCGTCGGGGGCCACGTGCGTCCCGTGCGCAGGGGTTCCGGGGTGGGGAAGCTTTTGCGGCGGCGGGTTTCTTTTTCAATATGCCTGCGGTCAAACGCAGAACTTCACCGGAACGTTCCTCGGCACGCTCGGGTGTTACCATAACAACTCGTATTATGGCGGCACGGTTCAAGGAGGTGTGCCCCAGGCCAAGATCGATCTCCATCGGGATGATCCGTTCGGGGGAACCGACGAATTCCCCCGCGACAACCTCCTTGTCTCCGTGACCAAAGAAATGGGAGGGGCCGAAAAAGCCACCTACGGTGTCATTTCGCAACAGGCCGGTGATCCGGTTCTCCGGAATTCGTTCCCGGTCGTCACGAAAACATCGATCTACCCGCACGGCTTAAGCGGAAGCTCGTTCTCGCAAACATTCGAGTACAAAAGGGCGACGTGGCTCTCGCCGAAAGGAAGATTCCTCGGGTTTGCCACGTGGAAGGGAACCGACAGCCGCGGGGGTATCAAGGAGACCGCGTTCCGTCTTCCGACCGCGGAAACCGCGTCCGAATGTATGTTTGGGGGAGAGGGCCTGAATCTCACCAAAGATTCCGACGGAAAGATCATCTCCGCCACTCGGTATGATTATACGGATGCCGACACCGGGAACGGTCTTTGCTCGTCACATACCACCTCCACGCGTGTGTATGCGTGTGAGGGATCCACTACCTCGGCCTTGGGTCTGGACAATCCCGCTCTCTGCAAACAGGTCCGGACCGATTTCGAATACGATGAATACGGAAACGAAAAGAAAATGAAATCATTCGGGGAGTATCAGGGCACGACGACCGATCTCCTGCCGGAGGACAATACGGTCACGTTCCGGTTGTTCAACCCGAACAAGGCCGCCTTCATCGTCAACCTTCCTTTTTACGTCAGTATCATCAGCGTCGATGGAAACGGGACCCCGATCTCGAAACTCACTTACACGGAGTTTTTGTATGACCATCGGAGCGTCACCCAGCCCCCGCTCAAGGGGCTCCCGACCAAGATTTCGCGCTGGATCAGCGGTACCACGTATGCCCACACCGAAACCACTTATGACACGCAAGGGCGCCCGCTGACGGTCAAAGATCCCGACGGGTACATCACTACGGTGGCATACGACAGCGAGGGGCGTCTCCAGTCGACCACCGACCCCGGCGGGCACGTAACCCAGACCTCCTGGACCGTCTTCGGGGAGGTTGAAATCGTCGGCGATCCGAACGGGATCACCGTAACGAACACGTACGACAAGCTCGGGAGGAAATTCCTCGAAAGCTACGCCAACGGCAGTTTCGTTCAGTTCCAATACCTGAATGTCGGGAATCCCTGCTTGGCGGCGGGAGAAGCCTGCCAGCGGACCCGCGTCGCCCGCTCCGACGGAAGCTCCGACGGCCTCTGGTCGGAAGACTATTTCGATGGGCTCGGGAGGATCTACGAAACCCGCAACAAGTCCACGACGTCCCTGGACTACGTCGTTCAGAAGTCGACGTACGTCGACGCCTCCACGCTGCAAGAAACCTCCACCGAGTGGTTCGACTCCGCCACGGGAATCCCGAGTGTTTCGCTCTTCACGTATGACACCATCGGACGGTTGAAAACTGTCAAGGTCGACGGCGTCACCGAGACTCTTTTGAAAAACAACTACGCCGACAAGCGCGGCACGTTCGATCTCGCCTGCACCACCGTCACCGATGCTTCGAACCACGCCACGGCTTCGTGCAAAGAGAAACTCGTCAGCAAGGTCATCGAATACGACGGCACCGCAATACGAACCACGACAACGACGTCCAACCCCTTAATCCCCAAGGTCGAGGTGGCGGACCCGCTTGGCAACGTCTCCTCCACCACCTTCGACCGGATCGGGCGGATACTCCAGACCACGGATCCCGACCGGGGCACGATCCGGTTCACGTATACGTCGGGCGGGCGCCCTCTCACCCGCACCGACGCCAAGAACCAGACCATCGCGTTCCAATACGATACCGAGGGACGGCCGGCGAAAAAGATCTACCCGAACGGAAGCCAGGTCGTCTTCACGTATGGGACCGACGCCGCTGCCCGGAACGTCGACCGGATCACGACCGTCACCTACCCCGGCGGCTCGGAGACGTTCAACTACGACGACATGGGACGGAAAAACATCGAAACCCGATCTGTCGGCGCCCACACGATTCAGTACCGGTACTTTTACGACATCGCCTCCCGTCCCAGCCACCTCGTCATCCCCGCCCCGATCGGAATCACCGTCGACTATCAATACGACGCCGCCGGCCGTCTCCAATCAGTTCCGGGCTACGTCGATCAGATCTCGTACTGGCCCCAGGGGATGAAAAAAGAAATCCGGTTGGCGAACGGCGCCGTCACCACTTACGACTTCGAACCGGACAAGCTCCGTCGTCTGAAGTCGATTGAAACCGTGGCTTGGAAAGATGCCGCCCACACCGAGCGAACCACGATCTTCAAGGAACAGATCGATGGATATGAAGCGGATGGCCGGATCAAGACCATCACCTCCACCACCCATCCCGCCTTCAACTGGAACGTCACGTACGACGACCTCCACCGGGTGACCGGCGTCACCGGCGGCATCAACGAATCGTACTCGTACGATCCCCTGGGAAGGATCACCTCTCACAGCGCCAACGGAGCCTATCAATACACGAACCCCGCTCACCTCCACGCCGTGACGAAAGTCGGATCCCGAACCTACGGATACGACGCCAACGGGAACATGACGAAGGCCGGTTGTCGGACGGTGACCGTCGGGGATGAAACGCAAATGGACGCGCCCGCCTTGATGTCCCTCCTGCCGGCGAAACGATCCGCCGGCGGAGGTACCACCACCGTCGTTTGCGATCGTGTCATGACTTGGGATCCCGAAGACCGCCTCGCCTCCGTCCAGGGCGGGGGATGGCTCTTCAACTTCGACTACGATGCGAACGGAAACCGGATCCGAAAGGGAAGTCGACTCTATTTCGGGAATCGGGTCGAGCGGACGTCCGGCGGGGAATACATCACCTACATCTATGCCGGGCCGGAACGAGTCGCGCGTGTCGACTCCCAAGGGAAACACTATTACCACACCGATCATCTCTTCTCCGCCCGCGCAACGACGAACTCCCAAGGTCTACTGGAGGAAAAGATCGATTACACCCCGTTCGGACGGAAGCTCCGGGGACAGAACTCCGTCCAGGGATTCGCCGGCGGTGACGACGACGAACTCGGTCTCACGTATCTAAGCGCCCGCTATTACGATCCCAAGATCGGCCGCTTCCTCTCCGCCGACTCGATCGTCCCGTACCCCGGCTCTCAATCTCTCGATCGCTACGCTTACGCGCGGAACAACCCGGTCAACTCGATCGATCCATCGGGGCATGTCGATGAGAGCCACAGCTCCTATTTCAGTTCCGGGCCGGCCGACTCCGACATGCTCTCCCGCCCCGCCGGCGTCGGGCCCCCCTGTGCCGGCGCCCGCGCAGTCTGCGAGATGTTCCACGGGCCGGTGTCCGAAGAGTTTGCTTCCCGCGATAACTACCTCCGCGAAAGAGAACAGGAACAGCTCGATTCGGCGTGGGCGGGGGAACTGCGAAAAAGAGAAGAAGAAGAGAAAAAAGCCAAAGAGAGAGTTCCTACTGGTGTCGTCGAAATCGGACCCATTTTTTACTTCACGAAGCTAGTCACTAAGGACGAACCTGTCGAGGGACCATGTCGCGGCTGCCCAGCGCCTGACGATCCAGGGCTGTTGACAATGATGGAAGAAGCGGCTCGCAAGGGGGCACCACCGTCAACGACGGATCGCAAGTCAAAGGTTGTAGATGTAGACTTATTGGCTGCAATAACCGACGCCGAGGTGCGGCTCTGGACACTAGAAGCCTGGCTAAGCGGTAACTTTACCAACGTGTATGTTGTCGACAACCCGGACCAGATCGGCCCCGCAGTTGAAACGGCTCTCGCGCGAGGCAGCAGAATGGGGGGGGCCAACGTGCTTGGTATTCTAGGGATTCACGGGCATGGATCCGTTCGAAGGATTGATCTCTTGTTCGCTCTTGCGGTGAATGGCTACAGTGACTTTGTGTTTGATCAAGATACCAGTAAATCCTTTGATGTCGCTACGCTAGGAAACTTTAATTGGGGCCTGTCTGGAAGACTCGATCTGATAACTTGCACTCTTGGAAAGGGAACAATACCAGACACATTGGCCCATCGAATCGGCGTGCCTGTGAAATCTACGTCAGACCTGAGGAGTCCATTCGGAACCAAACCCTCGGAAATTAACTGGGGTACGGCGTACAAGCTCATCTTTGATCGTGGCGCATTAATGACGCCGGTCTCGTGGCGGCTGTCGAAACCATAAGACGGTGACGGCCCGGATTTTCTAGCTTTTCTTCTCCCCCGACAGACGATGGATGACACGTTCGATTTCCCTCTGCCTCCGGCCGATCGTCACGAGGTAAACCGCCGTCGCGAGCCAAAAGATGAAATAGGCGGCGATCAGGTAGTTGAGTTTTTCCATTCAGACCTCCTGCCGTTCGAGTTGGATCCGCGCGAGATGGTTCCGGCTCCGCTCCAGGCGGAGACGGAGGGAAAAGAGAGCCGCGAAGAGGAGAAGCATTGCCCCCAGAGTCACGAGAAGGGTGAGCTTCATCGCGGGGGAGATCCCGCCCCCCTGACCGGACACGACGGTCGGGTGCATGCCGCGCCAGATCCGGACGGAGAAATGGAGGAGCGGAATGTCGAGTGCGGCGATGATCGCCACGATGGCGCTCACCGTTCCCTTGCGCGGCGAGTCCCGGAGGTATCCGCGAAGGACGAGATACGACGCGTACAGAAGCCAGACGAGGAGCGTCGTCGTCAGGCGCGGATCCCAGGTCCACCAAGCCCCCCAGATCGGTTTCGCCCAAACCAGACCGGTTGAGAGAACGATCGTGCAGAAGAAAAAGCCGACCTCGGCCCCCGAGACGGCGATTTCGTCATATTTCTCGCGGCGGTCGGCGAGATAGAGAAGGGAGGAGACGAAGGCCGTGGCGAACCCGACGTACATCGTCATGGCGCAGGCGACATGGACGTAGAAAATTTTCTGCACGATCCCCTGCTGCGCCTCGACCGGCGCATAGAAAAAGATCGTTCCGAATGCCACGAAGAGGGCGGCGATGGCCGAAAGTTTCAGTTTCACGAGGGATCCTCCACCACGTATTCAAAAAGAAGGGCCGAGGCGGTGACCAAGATCAAGTCAAAGCCGATCATGAAGAGCAGTTCCCGGGCCGATTCTCCCGCCAACACCTTCGCCGTGGCTTGAACCGCGGCGATCAGGAGCGGGATGATCACCGGATAAAAGACGACCGGGAGCAGCAGCTCTTTGAGCCGGGTTTGGGACAGAAGCGAGGCGAAGAGGGTTCCGACCGCCGCGTACCCGATCGTTCCGAGCACGAGGACCGACAGGAACAGGGGGAGGGTCGCTCCGAAGTCGAAGTTGAAGAAGACGACGAACAACGGGACCGTGATCAGCTCGATCAGAAGGAGGAACACGAGGGCGCTCACGAACTTCGCGCAGAACATCGCAGTTCCGCCGACGCCCGACAGGAGGATCCCCTCCTGCACCCGGTCCTCCCGGTCGCGCGAGGCGAGGTGAGAGAGGGCGATCGTCCCGGCGAAAGAAATCACGACCCAGAGGATGCCGGGAGCGAGGCGTTCGACCGTTTCGGCGGCTGAGCCGAAGCTGAAATTGAGGATGAAGAGCGTCAGAACGACGAACAGGAGCGTCGAGTAGAGCGCTTCCTTGGAGCGGAGCTCGAGACGGACATCTTTTTCCGAAAGGGTGAGGACCACGCGCAAGAACTCTCTCATCGCAGGCGCCCCCCCTCTAGAGTGAGCGTCCGGTCGGCCCATCCGGCGATCGATTCGAGATCGTGGGTCGCGCACAACACCGTCTTTTTCCTCTTCGATTCAAGGGCGATCTCGCGCAGGAGTGTGCGGCCGGCTTCGTCCAAGCCGCTCGTCGGTTCGTCCCAGAGAAGCAGGGGGGGGTCGTGGAGCAAGCAGCGGGTCAGCGCGGTTCGCTGTCTCTCCCCTTTCGAGAGGTTTCGCACCGGTTCCGGGGATAAAGGACGGAGGTTCAGCCGTTCCAACCAACCCGAGATCGTCGATTCCTTCGAGGGGATGTGATGAAGCTCGGCATGAAGTTCGAGGTTCTCCCGGACGGTCAGATCTCCGTAGAGATACTGTTCGACGAAAAGAACTCCGATCTTCGGGCGGATCTCCGCCGCTTCTTGGGTCGGATTCCGGTCGAAGATCCGGATCTCACCGGAGGTCGGGCGGAGCAGGGTGGAGATCAGCCGCAGAAGCGTGGTCTTCCCCGACCCGTTCGGTCCGATCAACGCCACCGCCTCCCCCTGCGCGACCTCCAGATTCACCCCGCGCAGGGCGAACCGCGAGGAGAAGATGCGCGTGACGTTCCGAAGGGAAACGGTTCCGCTCATGAGCCCTTTCGTGATCCTTTCCGGTTGCCCCGGAACCAAAGGAAGACAGCCGAAACGAAGACCGCGAGAATTCCCAGAGACACGAAAAGAAAGCCCACATGGTTCGCCGGCCAGAGACCGGTGAGCTCCGCGCGAATGATTTCCCCGGCCGGGAATGGTCCTCCGGAATAGACACGGGATGCGTTCTTCCCCTGCGGGGCCGTCGGCTGCACGTGGAGTTGCAGGCTGGAAAGGCCCGAGGGACCTCCCGTTAGGATCAAGTCCAGGCCGGAACGGGCGATGTTCGCCCGGAACGAGAGCGAAAGATTTCTTGTCTCGTACGGGAGGGAGTACGCAAACCGGATCCGCAGGCGGTTCTCATCGCCGGGGGGGATCGGTTTCTTCAAGAGCAGGGTGTTCCCGGAGGAGTCGATGTCGAACGAATCCTCGGTGAACCCTTCGAGCAGTTCGAGGCCGAATCCGCCGCGGATCAGGGAGATCTCGATCGGTACCCCGCCTTGAGCGCGCGGCGTGTAGGTCCGATCCCCGCGATTGACGAACGTGATCGTTTCGATGAGCTTGAGCGAGTCACCCCGGCCGCTCGCAATCACCAACTTCTCGTTCGCTTCGACCCGATCTGGTTTCCCGACGGCCGGGTAAACGCGAAACGGGGGGAGGGGGATCGTTCGATCGGTCTCGGAGAAGCGGACCGGAAGAGCGCTGAACGGGACCCCCTGATAGTCGAGATGAACGACGTGGATGTGTTCGCGATCCGGCACGAGATTGCGGAAACGGAAGGAGCCATCCGCCGACGTTTTCGTCTCCGCCCACTGGAGGTCGGATTCTCCACGAAGGATCTGGAGGCGGACGGACTGGTTTCCCACCGGCCGCTCCCCTTTTTGTGCCCGTTCCACCACTCGACCGGTGATCTCCGCCGCGAATGAAGCGGAGGTAAAGAGCGTCAGAAGAGCCGCGATCGGAATCGCTCTACGCACGGCCCGACTCCTGCCCCCCGTTTTTTTGAGGCCACATCAGAAGGACGGGGCCGAGGACCAGGATCAGCCCTCCGATCCAGACGAACTGCACGAGGGGATTGATAAACGCCTTCACGAGGAGCTTCTGCTCGTCGTTGTCGTACCCCATGAAAGCGACGTAGAGATCCTCGGAGAGCGACCGCTTGATTGCGACCAAGGTGCTCTGTTGCGGCTCGGCGCCCTCCATCTTGTTCTTGTAGAACGACCGGGAGGGGCGAAGGAAAGCGTACGGTCGGTTGTTTCTCCAGACGGCGAGGGTCGCGATGACGCTCTCTTTCTGCCGGTCTTCCGTGGATCGGAGGCCGTCGAACCGGATCTGGTACGACCCGAACGTCGTGATCTCACGCGGTTTCAGCGAAAGCTCCGTCTCCTTCTGGAAGAAGTTCCCGGTGAAGCCGATGAAGAGAAGGATCACGCCGAAATGCACGATGTACCCGCCGTACCGGCGTGGGGTGGTGGCGAAAAGAGCCGCCAAGGCGGTCCATGGCTTCTCTTGGGCGGTGCGCATCCGGAACCGGATTCCATCCCAGTATTCGAGGCCGATCATCGCGATCCCGACGGTGCAGAGCGAGAAGGAGAGGACGACGTACGGCGACTGCGTGACGAAGATCAGGACGGCGACCGCCGTCGCGAGTCCCGCGGCGAAAGGCCAACGAAGAGCCCGCCCCAGTTTTCCCACCGTATTCTTCCGCCAGCCGATCATCGGGCCGACGGCGGTTAAGAGGAGAAGCAGGAGACCGATCGGCGTCATGATCCGATTGAAATACTCGGGGCCGACGGCGATCTTCTCGCCCCGGGTCCACTGCGTGATGAGCGGGAGAAGGGTTCCCCAGAGAACGGCGGCCGTCGCCCCCACGAAGACGAGGTTGTTCAAAAGAACCACCGCTTCCCGGGAAAAGAACGAGTCGAGCTCGCCGTCTCCCCGCAACTCTTTCCGGCGGACAACGAGCAGGACGACGGAAAGCCCGAGAGACAAGAAAATGAAGATCAAGAAATAGTTCCCGATCGACGATTGACCGAACGAGTGGACGGAGGAGACCACCCCCGATCTCGTGAGGTACGTCCCGGTGATCGTTAAGAGAAACGACAGGATCACGAGAACCATGTTCCAGACTTTGAGCATCTGGCGCTTCTCCTGGACGATCACCGAGTGGAGGAGGGCGGTCGCCGTGAGCCACGGGAGGAAGGAGGCGTTCTCGACCGGGTCCCAACCCCAGTACCCGCCCCAGCCCAGAACCTCGTATGCCCAGAGAGCGCCGAGGAGATTCCCGAGCGACAGGAAGAACCAGGCGGCCAGCGTCCACTTCCGGATGTCGAGGATCCACTGATTGTCGAGTCGTTTTCCGATCAGCGCCGCGATCGCGAAGGCGAACGGGACGCTCATTCCGACGTACCCAAGATAGAGGGCGGGAGGGTGGATCAGCATCCAGTAGTTCTGAAGGAGCGGGTTCAACCCCCGCCCCTCGGTCACGTCATACGGGAAGGTCTTGAACGGGTTCGAGGTGAAGACCAGGAGAAGGAGAAAAAAAGTGGCGATCGTCATGAGCGTCGTCACGACGTACGGCTGGATAGAAGAACCCCGGTTCCGGTGCTGGTAGACGACGAGAGAGGCATAGACCATCAGAACCATGACCCAGAAGAGGAGGGATCCGTTCATTCCTCCCCAGAGGGCCGCCACCTTGAAGCTGGTCGACATCGTGGTGTCGGAGTATTCCGCGACAGCCTGCACGTCGAACCGGTTCCGAAGGAAACAGACGACAAGGAGAGAGGTGGCGAAAACGACGAGCGCAGCCGAACCCCAAAGCGCCTGCCGGGCGCTCCGGATCAGCCAGGGGATCGATCGTTTCCCCCCGACGAACGATAGGACGGCGGAGTAGACAGAGACAACCAGCGCCAGATGAAGGAGGATGTTCCCGATCGACGGCATGATCAGCGTCCCTTTGATGCCGGTTGCCCGAGCCCGGGCTCGAGCTTCTCCTCGTATTTAGAAGAGCACTTCGCCAAAAGCTCCGTCGCCACGACCTCTTCGTTCGGCGCGAAGGTCCCGGTCACGACCACGTCGGCCCCTTCCTTGAACGTATCGGGAACCGGTCCGCGGTAGTTCACCCAAACCTGCTGATCGCCGTTCTCGACTCGAAATCGCATCCGGAGGTTCTTGTCGACCTTCTCGATCGATCCCGCCGCAACCTTTCCGGCCACCTTGATCGGCTTGCCGGCATACTTCGTCTTGGCACCGAGGAGTTCATCGACCGTGACATAATATTGCATCGATTTCGGGAGGCTGGTGGCGAGGACGATTCCGACCCCGACCGCGAGAAGCGCGATCCCGATCACCCATTTCGTCTGCCGTATTTTCATAAAGCCGCCTTTCGTACCCTTTTTTCCGTCTTTTCGCGAACCTGAGTGACCAGTCGCGGGAGGAGTTCCAAAGCCCGGGCCACCTCCTTTTTCGTCGTGCTCCACCCGAGGGAGAAACGGATCGAGCCGCGCGCTTCGGCCTCGGTCATCCCCATCGCGAGAAGAACATGGGAAGGCTGGATCGAACCGGAGGAGCAGGCCGCCCCCGCCGAGCAGGAAATCCCCTCAAGATCGGCCGCGATCAGGAGCGATTCGCCGTCGAGATCGTCGAACCGAATGTGCGAGGTGTTGGGAAGGCGGGGTCGGCCGAACCCCGTCACTTGAGCGCCGGGAATCTTCCGGAGGACCTCCGATTCGAACCGGTCGCGGAGTCGTTGGATCCGCTCGGTTTCCTCCGCCCGGTGAGTCGACAGATGACGGCAGGCTGCTCCCAGCGCGACGATCCCGACAATGTTCTCCGTGCCGGTCCGTTTTCCCCTCTCCTGATGCCCTCCCTGCCAGATCGACTCGAACGGGCTCCCCTTGCGTGCGTAAAGTGCACCGGTTCCCGGCAGGGCCCCCAGCTTGTGCCCGGAGATCGAGATCAGGTCGGCGCCGAGGGCAGTGCCGTCGAGATCGATCTTCCCGACCGCCTGGACCGCGTCGACATGGATCGTTCGGACCTTTCCGCGAACCTTTTGAATAATCTCATCGACGGAGAAGAGAATGCCGGTTTCGTTGTTGGCGGCCTGGATCGAGAGGAGGTCGGCTCCGGTTTCGATGAGCTTTCGAAGAGCTTCCTCGTCCAGCTTACCGTTTCGGTCGATGCCGAGGTGAACGATGGTTGCTCCCCGTTTCGCCGCAGATTCCGCCGCCGCGAGAATGGACGGATGCTCGACCGCCGTGGTTGCGATCCGTGCGTCTGGGCGTGCGAACGAATTCCAAGCCAGGTGGTTTGCCTCGGTCCCTCCCGACGTAAAGACGATCTCTCCCGGCGGGACCCCGAGAAACGCGGCCACCTCTTCACGAGCCCGATCGAGCGCCTGCCGCGTTCTTCGCCCCTCTTCGTGGATGCTCGAAGGGTTTCCGAACGGTTGAGAAACGAAGCTCGTAACCGCATCTGTTACAACGGGACGCAGCGGGCTGGTGGCGTTGTGGTCGAGGTAGATTCGGTCCATTTCGAAAGGGCAGCAGATGACCAGAAGGGGAGCCCTCCGTCAACTGGGTATTGTATTTTCCATGGGTTAGAGACAGGGTATGAGTTCTAACGATGCGCATCATCGCTCCGTCCATTCTTTCCCTCCTTCTCGCTTTAGCGGTTTCGTGTGCCGGGAAGGCTCCGCTGTCTCCTCCTTCCTCCGTCGATCGCATCTACGGCTCGAGCCTGTTGCGGGAGGGGTTCGATCCGCTCCTGCGATCTTCCTACGACGAAAGCCGGGAGGTGCCGGTGATCTTCGCGACCAACCGGGTGCTTGCAGGGGGACGCGGAGATTGCACGGACGACACCTTCGGCTCGGAAGCCGGTTCGAAGATCGTGATGGGGATCTGCCACGTGAACGTTCCGAAGCGTCACGTGGTGGGGAATCTCGAAACCGGTGCCTCGGCCGAAGCCGACCGGACCTTTCAAATCATCTCGCATGACAACCTGAGCGAGAACTCCTTAAAGCTGGTGCTGCAGCAACGGCAGCCGGCGGACCTCCTCCTGTTCGTTCACGGGTTCAACGTCAAGTTCGAGGAGGCGGTCTTTCGCGCGGCGCAGCTCGCATACGACCTCAAGTTCCAGGGACCGGTGCTTCTCTTTTCCTGGCCCGCTGGTGCCTCGAGCGGGGGACTCGAGGGGATGAAGATCACGAAGACCTATCGATTGAACCGCGCCAACGCCGAGGCGAGTATCGCGGCCTTGGCTCAGCTCTTACGATTGCTGAAGTCGTTCCACCTCATGCGGGCTCATATCTTTGTCCATTCGATGGGACACCAGGTGGTTCTCCCCGCGCTCGCCCAACTCTCCCAAACCGATCCGGAACGCTGGGTCGGGGAGCTGATCCTGAATGCCCCGGACATCGGGATCCGGGCGTTTCAGAGTCTCACCGTTTCGATCCTGAACGTCGTGGATCGGATCACGCTCTACTGCTCGCGGAACGACAATGCCCTAGCCGCTTCGGAGCGGTACAATGGCGAGCAGCGGATGGGGATGTGCGAGAGGATGTCGGGGATCGACGTCATCAACGTCGGGGAGATCGACGCCCCTTCGCTCGGGGTCGGTGGCCTGGGGCATGGCTATTACGCCTCCCGTCCGATCTTGACCGACATCCACGGGGTTCTGCTCGGGATTCCGGCCCGCTACCGGCTCTTTGTGCGCAAGAGCGAACCGGACCAGCCGGAGAACTACTACTTGCGCCCCTGAGCCGCCACCGGGTTCTGGCCGGCATCGCCGTACAATCTTTGAACGAAGATCGAGCGGACCTGTTCCGAAAGACGGCGCGGGTCGGGCTCCGGGATCTTCGAAACCTCGATCGGATCCTCGAAATAGACGTCAATCGGTCCGGGATAAATCAACCAATCCTTTTTCCGGTTGATTTTGTACATCCCGACGAGGATGAGCGGAACGATCGTAGCGTTCATCTGAATCGCGAGATGAAACGCCCCTTTCTTGAACGGCTGCAGTTCGCCATCGCGGCTCCGTGTTCCTTCCGGCGCCATCGCGACGGAGATCCCGTCCTCAATCACTTTTTTTGCCCGATCAAGGGATTGCAGAGCCCTTGTCGTGTCACCGCGCGGGGGGATCGAGACCTGGCCGATCCGGCGGATGAACCATCCGTAGACCGGCCACCTGAAGTGAACCTCTTTCTCGACGCCGCGCAAACGGTGCGGCATCGAGGCGTACATCACGAAATGATCGAAGATGTTGATGTGGTTGAAGATGAAGAGATACGCCTTCTTCGGATCGAGTTTCTCGAGGCCATGGACCGTGATCCGGATCCCGGAGATCCAGATGACGACATGGCAGAAGATTTTAAGGAACGGGTCGAGGCGGTACGGCGGGACGACGATCCCGATGGTGAAGACGAGCAGCGTCGCGATGCACATGGCGATCCCGCCGATGAACCACTGAAGGACGGACCGGAAATAAACCCAGGGGGTCCGTCTATGAAGCTTTGGCGTGGAGGGCATCTTGGGGGAGGATTTTACGCAAGTATTGTCCGGTATACGACTTTGGCTCGGCCGCGATCGCTTCGGGGGGTCCGGCGGCGATCACCCGCCCGCCGTTTTCTCCCCCCTCGGGTCCGAGATCGATCACCCAGTCGGCGGTCTTGACGACGTCGAGGTGGTGCTCGATCACGATCACGGTGTTCCCTTGATCGGTCAGGCGGTTCAAAACCTCCAAAAGTTTCTTGATGTCTTCGAAATGGAGACCGGTGGTCGGCTCGTCGAGGACGTAAACGGTCTGCCCGGTCGCGCGCTTGGCGAGCTCGCAGGCGAGCTTGATCCGCTGCGCCTCGCCGCCGGAGAGGGTCGTCGCCGGCTGCCCGAGAGTGATGTACCCCAAGCCCACGTCCTCCAGGAGGCCGAGTTTGTCGCGGATCGAGGGAACCCGCTCAAAAAATTCGCGCGCCTCCCGCACCGTCATGCTCAAGACCTCGGAAATCGATTTCCCTTTGTAATGGATGTCGAGCGTCTCGCGGTTGTATCGGGTTCCTCTGCATGCCTCGCAAGTGACGTAGACGTCCGCGAGAAAATGCATCTCGATTTTCAGGATCCCATCCCCCTGGCAGCTCTCGCACCGTCCTCCTTTGACGTTGAACGAGAAACGACCCGGTTTGTACCCGCGCATCCGCGCTTCGGGGAGCTCCGCGAACAGTTCCCGCAACGGCGTGAAGAGCCCGGTATAGGTGGCGGGGTTCGAGCGCGGCGTCCGGCCGATCGGTGACTGGTCGATGTCGATCACCTTGTCGACATAGTTGAGCCCATCGACCCCGTCGACGGCGCCGGCGGTGTCTTTCGATTCATAGAGATGTTGTTTCAAGAGCGGCCAGAGGGTGTCGACGACGAGGGTCGATTTTCCCGAACCGGAGACACCGGTGATGCAGGTGAAGAGGCCGATCGGGAATTCGACGTCGATGCCTTTCAGGTTGTTCGCGCGCGCCCCGCGGATCCGGATCCGTTTTCCCCGCGGGACGCGGCGTTTCTCCGGAAGCGGGATCGAGCGCCGCCCCGACAAATACTGCCCGGTCAGCGAGGCCGGGTTCCGGATGATCTCCTCCGGCGTCCCTTCGGCCACGACATACCCTCCCGCGACGCCGGCACCGGGGCCAAGGTCGATCACATGATCCGCTTCGAGAATCGTCTCCTGATCGTGTTCCACCACGAGAACGGTGTTCCCGAGGTCCCGAAGGTGTTTGAGAGTCGAAAGAAGCCGGCCGTTGTCCCGTTGATGGAGGCCGATCGAAGGTTCGTCCAGGATGTAAAGAACTCCGACCAAGCCGGACCCGATCTGCGTCGCGAGGCGGATCCGCTGCGCTTCCCCGCCCGAAAGGGTCCCAGCCGTGCGGTCGAGCGTTATGTATTCGAGACCGACGTTGATCAGGAACGCGAGACGGGCACGGAGCTCCTTCAAGATCTTGTCGGCGATCGCCAGCTGTCGCGTCGAAAACTCCGTCGTCTGGAAGAACGAGAACGCCTGGGAGATCGTGAGAGCCGAAACCTCGGCGATCGAACAATCCGCGACCTTGATGAAGAGAGATTCCGGCTTCAGCCGAGTTCCCTTGCACTTCGGGCAGGGAACGACACCCATGTATTTCGCTTCGATCTCCTCGCGGAACTCCTCCGAGTCGCTCTCCGTGTACCGTCGCATCAGGCTCGGGATCACCCCCTCGAACGTCTTGTCGATCGAGTAGCTGGAGTTTTCCATGTCGTAGTGGAACCGGATTTTGGCATCGGTCCCTTCGAGGATCAGCTCCTGGGTTTTTTTCGGGAGATCGTTCCATGGGGTCGTGAGCGAGAACTTGAAATGCTTGGCGAGCGCCTCGAGCGTCTGGAAGTGGAAGAACGACCAGCGACTCTGCCAGGGGGCGATCGCCCCGGCGCGCAGGGAGATGTGCGGGTTCGGAATGATCCGTTCCGGATCGAGGAAGCGTTTGGTTCCCAAGCCACCGCATTCGGGGCAGGCGCCGTACGGATTGTTGAACGAGAACATCCTCGGCGCGATCTCTGGGTACGAGACGCCGCAATCGACGCAGGCAAACTTTTCGGAGAAGACGATTTCGGTCGGCGTGTCGCCGACGATCTCGACGGTCGCGATCCCTTGGCCGACCTTGAGTGCGGTCTCGACGGAGTCAGCGAGACATTTGCGGATTTTCTCTTTGACGACGAGGCGATCGACGTAGACGTCGATCGAGTGTTTGACATGTTTGGCGAGTTTGATCGGTTCCCCTAGTTCGTGCGTGACGCCGTCGATCCGGACGCGCGTGAAGCCGTCCTTCTGAAGCTTGGCGAGCTCTTTCTGGTATTCCCCTTTTTTCCCTCGGGCGACGGTGGCGAGGAGGTTGATCCGCGTCTCTTCGGGGAGGGCGAGGATCTGATCGACGATCTGAGTGGCGGATTGGGAGGTGATCTTCTTTCCGCAGTGATGGCAGTACGGTTCGCCGATCCGGGCGAAGAGGAGGCGGAGGTAGTCGTAGATCTCGGTGACGGTGCCGACGGTGGATCGGGGGTTCTTGGAGGAGCGGCGTTGGTCGATCGAGATGGCGGGGGAGAGCCCCTCGATCGAATCAACATCCGGTTTTTCCATCTGTTCGAGGAACTGTCGGGCGTAGGCGGCGAGCGATTCGACGTAGCGGCGCTGTCCTTCGGCGTAGATGGTGTCGAAGGCGAGGGACGATTTGCCGGAGCCGGAGAGGCCGGTGATCACGACGAGGCGGTTGCGCGGGATCCGTACGTCGATCCCTTTGAGGTTATGTTGGCGTGCTCCCTTTATATGGATGAAACCCGGTTCCATCGGAATCAGATCTTCTGACACGGCGGAGCACCTTTTTCAAGACGCGGAGGGGATTGGAAAAATGTTCCATGATTTCATTGAGTTCGAATCTTGAGGTCGCAAATTGCGACCTCAAGTTCGGAATCCATCGAAGACGACAAGGACGCTTCCTTCTGCCGTCGTGGCTTAGCAAACTTGATATCGCAAATTGCGACATCAAGTTTGAAACCCAATCCGTCGTCGTGGCGGAGTCGGCGGGCGCATCAGCTCCCGGATCGCTTCGAAAACAACCTTGAACTGGGAATCATATTTGCGCTCAAGTGCATCCAGTTTCTTCGCAAGCTGCGCGTGCGTGTTCAGCATCTCCCGCAGGCGGGTGAACGCGCGCACGACTTGAACGCTCACCAAAATTGCCCGTTCGCTCTTGAGAACATTGGCTGCCATGATCGCGCCATATTCGGTGAAGACGAGGGGAAGCTTCCTGCGGCCCCCGTGTTCTGCCGAACTTGATATCACAATTTGTGATATCAAGTTTCTAACATCTTGATATTTAAGCTGAAAAGCGAAATCGATGGGGAAGCGATCCAAATTCCTTCGAACCTGTTGGTTCAGGTGCATTGTGGAAACTCCGTAAAGAGCCGCCAGATCCGAATCGAGAATCACCCTCTGGGACCGGATTTCGAAGATCCGGGGTTCGATTTTCGGACTCGAAGCTAGTTCTTGTGGCACATGTCTGAGCTTGGGTGACATGCACGTTGCCGGAGCAACGCGCGTGCCAATTACGGAATCAGGACAATCTTGCCGAACGACTCGCGACTTTCCATCCGACGATTCGCTTCGGCTGCATCTTTAAGCGGATACGTGTGATCGATGAGCGGCTTCAGCTTCCCGTTGAAAACGAACTTCATGACCGCGTTCATCTCTTCGTCCGTCCCCATCGTGGAACCGAGGACACGAATCTGACGGAAAAAGATCTGCCGAAGATCTTCTTTCGGCTCGAACCCGGCGGTTGCGCCGCAGGTAACGACGGTGCCGCCGTTTCGGGTGGCACGAAGAATCGGCACCCATTGATCGCCGCCGATGTGATCGATCGCGACGTCGACCCCCTGTTTTCCGGTCAGCTGACGAACCTCTTTGTCGATCGGCACCTTCGTGTAATTGAACGAGTGATCGGCGCCGAGAACGGTTTTCGCTTTCTCCGTCTTCTCATCCGTGCTCGCTGTCGCAATGACCGTTGCTCCGAGCATCTTCGCGATCTGGATCGCAGCCATTCCGACACCGGAACCGGCCCCCATGACGAGAACCGTGTCCCCTTTCTTCACGTTGGCTTTGGAAACGATCATGCTCCAGGCGGTGAGATAGACAAGAGGTGCCGCCGCCGCGGTTTCAAACGAAACATTCGACGGGATCGGGATGGCGTTCGCGGCCGGAAACCGAACCAACTCGGCGTACGTCCCGTCCGTTTCGCGCCCGACCATGTAATACTTGTGACAGAGGCTCTTGAGGCCCCGTTTGCAGACGGGGCAGGCTCCACAGGCGACCCCTTGGTTGAGTGCGATTCGATCCCCGATCCGGATTCCGGTGACACCATCCCCAATTGCCTCGACGATCCCGGCTCCGTCGGAACCAGGGATATGAGGAAGCGGCGTCTTCATTCCGGGAAGGCCGCAGCGGAAATGGATGTCGAGATGGTTCATCGCGGCCGCTTGGATGCGCATGACGATCTCCCCGGGCCCGGGGGTCGGGTCGGGAACGTCGACGAATCGGAGAACCTCGGGTCCTCCCAAGGTAGTGTACTGGATCGCCTTCACGAATTCAGCGCGTCTCGACGAACTTCCGCGTGGCTTCCACCAACTGGTCGCTCGCGTGCTGCGATTCCGCTTCGGCGTATAGGCGGAAGATCGGCTCGGTACCCGAGGCGCGGATCAGGATCCAACTCCCGTCTTTGAGATAGAACTTGTACCCGTCGAGCGTGACGAGGCTCTCGACGGCGCGGCCCATCCATTCGGTCGGCGCGTGATTCTTGAGCCTCTTGAGAGCGCTGTCCATCACGTCCTGTGTCACGTGCAGGTCGAGGCGCGTGAACTCGTACGGGCGCTCCTCTTTGCAGAGATCCTCGTACACGGCACGCAGTCCTTTCCCCGTCATCGCCATCACCTCGAGCAGAAGCAGGCCGGTCAGCGGCCCGTCCCGCTCGGGGATGTGATCCATCACGCCGATCCCCCCCGACTCCTCGCCGCCGATCTGAGCTTCCCCTGCCACCATCTTCTCCGCGATGAACTTGAACCCGACCGGCGTTTCGTACGATTTCATCCCGGCCCGTTGGGCGACCAAGTCAACCATCCGGGTCGTTGAAACGCTTCGGGCGATGTTCCACCGTTTCTTCCGGTGCTTCAGCATGTGCCAGTAGACGGTCGAGAGGATCTGCTGCGTCGTGAAGTAGTTCCCGTTTTCGTCGACTGCGCCGAGACGATCGGAGTCCCCGTCGGTGGCGAGGCCGCAGGAAAGCTTGTTCCGCTTCACGAAGTTGCAGAGCTCTTTCAGGTTCTTCGCGATCGGCTCGGGAGGGGTCCCACCGAAGCCGGGGTTGTCGTTCGCATGGATTTCCGTCACGGAAACCCCGAGCGACTCCAAGAACGCGGAGTAATGCCCGGAAGCCGATCCGTACATCGTGTCGAGCGCGACGCGGAAGTTCCCCTTTCGGATCGCTTCGGTATCGATTTGATGCGCGACGGCTGCGAAATATCCGGCCAGCGGGTTGAAGAGGCGGATCGCGCCGCTTACGACGTACTTCTGGAACAGATCTGGGCTGGGCGGCCGGTACTCCGCCACCTGAAGATTCACGATCTCTTGCTCGAACGCCTTCGTGGTCGTCGGAAGAGCCGATCCCCCGAACGGTTCCTTGAACTTGAACCCGTTCCACTCGGGGGGGTTGTGGCTTGCCGTGATGACGGTCGCTCCGGCCGCGTTCGAATCGTGCTTGGCGCACCAGGAGAGACAAGGAGTCGGCACGAACGTCTCGGCGAAGAGGACTTCGAGTCCCCCTTCGGCGTAAACGACGGCCGCTTGTTCCGCGAATCCGCGCGAGAGGAACCGGCGGTCGTACCCGATGATCATCCGGGTCGGCCGGGGGGTCTTCTTTTTGAACGTATCGAGAACCGCTTTGGCGGTCAGTCCCACCGTGTCGAACGTGAAGTCCCGGGCGATTAAAGCCCGCCAGCCGTCGGTTCCGAATTTGATCTGTGTCATGCGACCCACCTTCCTTCTGCTGCGATTCGTAACGCCCGTTCAAAACTCCGGGTGTCGGCATTCCCCATTCCCACGAGGTCATACGCGACGCCGTGACCCGGAGAGACCCGGAGATAGGGAAGTCCTAACGTAATGTTCACCACCTTGTCGAGTCCGGGATACTTCGCCGCCACCAACCCCTGATCGTGATACGGAGAGATCACGACGTCCCATCGGTTCCCGCGAGCCTTGGCAAAAAGCGTGTCGGCCGGAAACGGACCTTCGATCTCGAACCCCTGCGTACGCAGGTGCTCGATGGCCGGGCGAAAAACGCGTTCCTCTTCCGGATCGGAGGAGGTCTCTCCGGCGTGCGGGTTGAGGGCAGCGATGGCGAGACGCGGGCGAGCGATCTGAAGATGTTCGCACAAGGCGCCGACGGTGATCCAGACCGTCTCCTCGATGAGCCTTGCGGACATCAGATCCGGGACCTGTCGAAGGGGAACGTGTGTCGTGAGGAGCGCCACGCGGAGTTCGGTGTTGTCCAGAAGCATGATCGTTCTGGGGACCGACGCCCGATCCCGAAGATATTCGGTATGCCCGACGAAAGAAGGAACGATCGTCCGAACGACCGATTTGTCGATCGGTGCCGTGACGACGGCGGCGAGTTCGCCCGATTGCGCGTCCCGGGAGACCGCATCCAGGGACGAGATCACCGACTCCGCCCGGGACGAACGATCCTCAGGGTCAAACCGCTCCAAGTCCGGGCCTGCGGGGCGAAAAAGGATCCGAGACAGATCGATCCCCAGGTCCCGGGCGACCCGGTTCAGAAGCCTGGGGCTCCCGTAGACCACCGGTCGAAGGTCGGTTGTGGCGAATGTCGTGACGGTACGAGCGACCAGTTCGGGACCGATTCCGCAGGGTTCCCCCAGCGTGATCCCGATCGACCGCATCAGAGCATGACCTCGACGTGCGCTTTTTCACGCAGACCGCGGATGAACGTATCGAAATTGCGGTCCAGCTCCTTTTTCTCGAGATTCTCGCGCGTCTTCTCCCGGTCGATCGATAGAACCGGCGCGGTTGCCCGCTGCCGATCGGTCACTTGGAGAAGGTAGAACCCTTTTTTGGTCTCGATGACGTCGGAGAGCTGTCCCACGTTCAGGGTCTCGAGCGGTTTCCGAAGCTCCGTTTGAAGGTCGGAGGGGAGTACCAGGCCGATATGCCCCCCTTCGCTCTTGGCCGGCCCCTCCGTTTCACGTTTGGCGACCAGTTCGAACGGGACTCCTGCCCCGATCTCTCGCCGGAGGCGAGTAACCCCCTTTTTCGTCCCTTTCGGCTTTGTCTTGTAGATCATCCAAACGTCGACTTTCCACTGCCCTTCGGTTTTCGTCCCCGCCGTGCGGAGGGCGGCGTCGACATCCTGGTCGTTCACCTGAACCTTCGGGCGTACGACGGCGTTGACGAGACGCGACGTTTCGATCTGCTTCTTCACGTTCACCCGATACTCTTCGAGCGACATCCCCTCGTCCCGCAACGCTTTACGAAGATCGTCCGCGGAGCGAAATCCGTTTTGTTGCATCACTCCGTCGATCGCCCGATCGACGAAAGCGTCATTCGCCATGAAGCCGCGGTGTTCGATCTCCTGACCGACGAGACGGTCGTTGATCAGCTGGTCGAGGACTTTTTTTCCGAACTCCGGTTCCTTCAGCTCGTCATCTTTTTTCTGGCGGAGCATCTCCGTGCGGAACTGCCCCTTGGCTTCGTCTAGTTCCGAGAGAAGGATCGGCTGGCCGTTCACGACTGCGACGATCCGGTCCACGACATTTCCCGTCGGGGGCGATTTCATCTCGGCGGTGAATGCGGTCGTCGCGAGGAAAACGGCGAGGATACTAATCGATCTGGTCCAGCAGCGCATGATTCCTTTCGATCTTGGCTTTCGACAGGATGTCGCGTTTCCAGGCGGAGAAACGCTGGTCCCGTTCGTTTCGTGTCAAGTCCCGGACGATCTGGGCGTGGACTTCGCTTAAGGCGTCCTGGTGTTCCGCTTTTCTCTCCAGAACCCGCACGAGGTGAAACCCATAGTCGGTCTGGACGATGGCGCTCGTTTTTCCGACCGGGAGTTTGACGAACACCTCCTCCAGCGCCGTCGGCATCACTCCCCGTTCCACCCATCCGAGATCCCCTCCCTGCATCCCCTCGGGTGTGAAGGAATGAGCGCGGGCCAACTCCTCGAACGGCCTCCCTTTCTTGAGTTCCTCTTCGACCCGCTTTGCGTCCTCGGCCGTCTTGACGACGATCTGCTGGAGGTGGATCTGCTCCCGATGATGGAACTCTTCCGAGTGTCCCGCGTAGTAAGCGACGACGGCCGCCTCGACCGGAGGGGGTACGTCCTTCGTGATCGCCAACGTCACTTTGTCGAGCAGGAGCTTGAGGCGCATCCGTTCCCGCCAGCGGGAGTACGACATCTTCTTCTCTGCCAGCGTCTTGGCGAAACTCTCCCCGGCGTAATCCTTCTCCACCTCTTTGAGCGCCCGGGTCAACTCCTCCGCGGTAACCTCAACCTTCCGCGTTCGAGCCTCCACCTGCAGAATCTTCTCCTCGATCAACTCGTTCAAGACCCGTTCCCGGAACTCCTGGGCTTCGGGGGAAGGATCCCCTTTGAGGTTCGTCTGGTACTCATGCAGTCGCGACCGGAGTTCGTCGGAGGAGATTGCGTCGCCGTTGACGCGAGCCACGATCGAATCATTCCCCGCGTGGCTGATCGACGCGGCAAAGAGGAAAATCAACGCGAGGGTCCGATGGAACGCGGTCATCCCTTAACTCCAGGGATCTTCTTCAGGTTGTCGTCGAACAGCTCGATCTTGGCCGCTTCCCGGAGCTGGTTTAAGAAAGCGTCTGCTCTTTGTTTTTGTTTTTCCTGTGCGATCCCGGCCTGGATCGAAGCACGGAGCTCCTCCAGCCCACGCTGGGATCCGGTCAGCTTGATCACGTGGTATCCGAACTGGGTCTTTACGACGTTGCTCAGGTCACCGATCTTCTTGAGCGCGAAAGCGGCGTCGCTGAACTCTTTCACCATCTTGTCGCGCGTGAAAAAACCAAGGTCGGGTCCGAGGGTCTTCATCGCCGGGTCGTTGGAGTATTTGCGCGCGTACGAATCGAAATCGGCTTTGGCTCCGGCTTTCCGGAGCATGGCGAGGATCTCCTCCGCCCTTTGTTTTGCTTTCCGTTCCGATGTTTCATCTCCCTTCTTCTCGGGAACGATCAGGATGTGGCTGGCGCGAACCTTCTCGAGTTCGTTCTTCTTCGCTTCGAAAACCTTCCGACTCTCCTCGTCCGAAGGCTCGTATTTTTCCCTGCCGATCTTTTCCAGGAGGTAGGCGCGGGCGATTTCTCGCCGGAGTTCCTCGGATTTCTCCGGCAACCGCTCCTTGATCCCCTGCTGAACTAGGAGTTCGGCGTCGACCATCTCCTTCAAGAGTTCCTTCCGCCCGTCGGGGGAGTTGAAATCTTTTCCGGGATGACTTCCGACCCGCGCCAAGGTTCGTTGAAACTCCTCGATCGAAATCGTGCGATCGTTCACGCGGGCCACCGCCTTGGATCGATCTATGATTCCGCCTCGGCAGCCGACCGAGACAAAAATCATTAATAACAAGGCGTTGCGCATGTCCCACGAGGTAGTGCCACGCTACCCCAAGGCAAGCAAGATCTTTTTGGTCTCTTCGAAGGAGTCGGCATGCTCGGCAAGCTCTAGAATCAGGCGGTTGTCCGGCCGGAGGGTCACCCGCTTGTCTTTCCGGACCAGGCGGAGCAACTGATCCATGTTCACGGGGGCTTGGTCGGAGAATTCGATCGACGGCCGGTCGGCGGTCAGTGAGAGCGAAACGATTCCGCGCTCGCGCGCCAGGATCTTCAAGTCCACGACGCGGAAGAGGTTCTCGACGGTCGGCGGGATCGGTCCGAACCGGTCGGTCAGTTCAGCCCGCAAGGTGGCGAGATCCTCCACCCGTCGGGCGTTGGAGAACCGTTTGTACAGGAACAGTCGTTGATGCGTGTCGGGGACGTAGTCGTCCGGGAGATAGGCCGGCAGATGGCAGACGATTTCCGGATCGATCTCTTCTTTCACCTCTTCCCCTTTGAGGCGGCGGACTTCGCGTTCAAGAAGATGGGTGTAGAGCTCGAACCCGACGGCGGCGATGTGCCCCGACTGGGACGACCCAAGAAGGTTTCCGGCCCCGCGGATCTCGAGATCGTGCAGGGCGATTTTTAGGCCCGATCCGAGTTCCGTGAAGTTTTTGAGAGCCTTGAGCCGCTTCAATGCATCCCTGCCGATGATCTCCTCCCCGGGGATGAGTAGGTAGGCGTAAGCGACCCGGTCGGAACGGCCGACGCGCCCCCGGAGCTGGTACAGCTGGGCCAGACCGAACGTGTCGGCGCGGTTCACGAGGATCGTGTTGGCCGAGGGGATGTCGAGCCCCGATTCGATGATCGTCGTACAGACCAGAACGTCGAACTCCCGACGGTTGAACCGGTGCATCACCTCTTCGAGTTCCCGCTCCGTCATCTGACCGTGCCCGATGTCGAACCGGGCTTCCGGAACGAGTTTTTTTAGGTGCGAAACCATCGCATGGATCGTTTCGACCCGGTTGTGAACAAAAAAGACCTGCCCTCCGCGCGCGAGTTCTTTCAGAATCGCCCCACGAATCAAGGGGTCCTCCGCGCGGCAGAGGAACGTTTCGATCGCTTTCCGGTCGAGCGGCGGCGTGTTGATGACGGAGAGATCCCGGATCCCGGCCATCGAAAGCTGGAGTGTTCGCGGGATCGGCGTTGCGGTGAGCGTCAAGACGTGAACCTGGTTTCGGAACTTTTTGATCTGCTCCTTGTGCTTGACGCCGAAGCGGTGTTCCTCGTCCACGACCAGCAGGCCGAGGTCGGCGAAGACAACGTCGTTCGAAAGGAGCCGATGCGTCCCGACGACGATGTCGAGAGAACCTTCCTTCAGCTGTTGAACCACCTTTTTCTGCTCCGCCGCCGTTTTGAAGCGGCTCAGGAAATCGACCCGAACCGGGTACTCCTTGAACCGTTTCTCGAACGTTTCGAAATGTTGTTGTGCAAGGATGGTCGTGGGAACGAGGACCGCCACCTGTTTCCCGTCCAGGGCAGCGCGGAATGCCGCTCGCAGCGCTACTTCGGTTTTTCCGAAGCCGACGTCCCCGCAGACGAGGCGGTCCATCGGCTTCGACGACTCGAGATCGGCCGAGACCTCTTCGAGCGTCCGGAGCTGATCGCGGGTCTCCTCGAATGGGAAGTCGGCCTCGAACGCGAGGTACCCTCCGTCCGCTTGTCCGATCGGAACGCCGGTCGCCACCTTTCTCACGGCGTAGAGATGGATCAGCTCCTGGGCCATTTCCTCCACCGCCTTTGCCGCTTTTTCTTTTGCTCGCTCCCATGCAGCAGGATTTCCCAGGCGATCGATGTGCGGTTTCCCTCCGTCGGCCCCGACGTATTTATGGATCCGGCTGAGGCGATACGGGGGAAGATAGAGTTTGTCCCCGCCGGCGTATTCGATCAGCAGAAAGTCGTTTTCCACTTTTGCCGTCTTGATCCGAGAGAGCCCTCGATAGATCCCGACTCCGTGGTCGATGTGAACGACCGGATTTCCCGGGTTCAGCTCGTTGAACGAGCTGATCGCATCCTCCCGCGATACCGAGGGGAGCATGGTGTGTTTCCGCTCGCCGAAGAACTCCGTTTCCGTCAGGAAGACCCACCGTTCACCCGGGATCTCGAAACCGCTCGAAAGTTTCCCGACCGCGAGGACCGGAGCTCGATCCGCCTTGGCGGACAGCTCCTGTGAAATCGAGTTGAGCCGCGTGATTCCGCTCACGTGAGGCTCCAGAAGAGACGCGATCCGCTGTGCTCCCCCCTCGGAAAAAGCGGAGATCAAAACGCGCAGGCCGGTTTCCATCCAGGCCCGGATTGCGTTCGCGAGCGGAGCGAGCGGGGATTCGCTTTTCCGCTGCATCACGACCGCGTTTCGGAGGTCGGTGTGGAGAACGACCCGGACCCGATCGTGTCCCTCCACCGGCGCACCGCTTTCCAGCGTGATGTCGGAAAGTTCGAGACAGCGAAGCTCTGCGATCCTCCGGACCACATCGTCGAGAGAAAGGGAGAGATTCCCCGGGGGGACGGCGAGGAGACGCCGTTTCGGCAACTCCTCCGCGACGCGGTCGAACTCGAGCAAAAGACGCTCCTTCTCCTGCTCGAGATCGAACGGGCGAACGACGATCCAACGGGCCTGCTCCCCGGCGAAGTCGAAGAGGGAACCGGGCTCGGAAGAAAAGAGGGTCAAGAGTGATTCCATGATCGGGAGGTAACGCTTCTCTTCCAGCGCATCCTCGGTCCCGTGACGAGCCGAGGGGGGAAGGTCGAGGGAATCGGCCAACGGCTTCAATCGGGCTGTGGCCTGGCGACAACTCTCTTCGTTCAGGATGAACTCGCGAGCCGGGATCCAGACCGCCTCCTCGCACTCCGAAAGAGAGCGTTGGGTTTCCGGATCGAAGCTCCGAATCGATTCGATCGTGTCCCCGACGAACTCGAAGCGGAACGGGTTCTCGGCGTTGGGAGGGAAGAGATCCAGAATCGATCCGCGAACGGCGAACGTCCCTTTCTCCTCGACGAGACTCTCCGGCTCGTACCCCGCTTCGACGAGCTGACGGACGAACTCATCGCGCTCGAGATCGATCCCCGGGCCCTGGATGTTCGTGAAACGGATCAACTGTTCTTTGGGGAGCGTGGCCTGTGCGAGCGCCTCGAACGAGGCGAACACCACGACCGGATCGGGACTTTCGAGGAGCTGATGGAGGGTGTTCAGCCGCGCCATCCGGACGTGCGGTTCTTCGAGCTGCGAGGGGTTCCGGTCGGTCGGTCGGGCAGGAAAGGGAAGAAGGAGAGCGGAGGTTCCGTGACCGAGAAGATCGAGAAAGAACCGGGTGTCGGCGAGGAGGTTCTCGACCTCCTCCTCCCGCGGGCAGACCACCACCGTCCGGCCTCCCCTTTCCCGAAGCTCTCGCGCGAGAGCCCACGCAGGGGAACTTCCGGCCAACCCGGTGACCGACCGCACGTTACCCACGCGCGCTAGATATCACTGATTGGTTGGATCAGCTACCCGCAACCGGGAGCGACACCCGTCGTAGCGCGACCGCCTCACCTTATCTATAGGAACTTTCATGCTGTGGTCCTTCGAGGCGAAGGCCGTAGCGAGAGGGTTTCGAGATTTGGAGGGTAGGGTTCTGGTCCGAAGGGAGTGGAAAAGGCACGGAGGTGGGTGGTTCGAGGGCCTTGGAGTCCTGAAATCAGAGAGAGAAAGCCCCGGATCCGGGGCTTTGGAGCTTCGTTTCGGCCCTGTTGGGTAAAC
>JAZDDX010000037.1:0-26191 GCA_043809315.1 Pseudomonadota bacterium | reverse complement strand
ATCATCCACAACAAGGGGTTTCTCGCCGACGACCGGTTCGCGCTCGTGAGTTCGATCAATGGAACGCAGAACTCCGTCATGAACAACCGGGAACTCGGGATCCTTCTCGACAGTCCCGATGCGGCTCAATATTTCAAGATGGCGTTCAATGCCGACTGGAACGTCTCTCCGGAATCGACCGAAACGACCCCCTGCGCACAGGCGTTGAACTAGAACGCGACGGGACCGTGTGCGGTGAAGATCTGCCGCCGGGACGTCGTTCCGGCCGGCACATGAGCGTCGGGTAGGACGACCACACGATCGAGAGAACACCCCGGGCCGACCGATGACCGGGGCCCCAGAACCACGCTCGGACCGATCCGACATTCCCCCTCGACGGTTGCCTTAGCAGCGATCAGGAGTGGCGCGTGGAGGACCGCGTCTTTCGCGACCGAAGCGTTCTTCGCAACGAACGTCTTCTTCGTTTTTCCGGTGAAGTTCTTGAGAAACGGCGTCAGCCATTTCGGGCGCTCCTCCAGCAGATCGAACTGCGCGGCCGCATAGAGGCGCGTTTCCCCGAGATCGATCCATGGCGCGGGGCTCACATATGCGAAGACCGGTCCCCCGCGGTCGAGCAGCGGTCCGTAGACATTTTGATTAATGTCGAAGATCTCGACGTCGGGGAATTCGCTGAAGATCGCGCGGTCGAAGATGTGGATTCCCGAGAAGAGTCCCCGCTCATCAACGTCACCAGAAACCTTCGAATACGGGAACGACGTGATCCTCCCGTCCTTTTGAACGCCGATCGTCTTGTACCCCCGGAGATCCCGATGCCCTGCGAGAACCATCGTCGCGATCGATTTTTTCGAGAGGTGGAAGCGGATCGCTTTTACCAGATCGACATCGGCGATGACGTCGCAGTTCGCGACGACGAACGTCCGGTCGGTGATGAACCGGCGCATGTTCTTGATCCCGCCGCCGGTTCCCAAGATCGTCTCCTCCACGAACGGGACGAGGCGGATCGGGTGGCGCTGCTGCAGAACGCTTAAGAAGCGGTCCCGGCCATGGTGCACGTTCACTGCCGCCGCGGTGATCCCCGCGTCCTTGAGATAGGCGACGGTCACGTCGAGAACGGTCCGGTTCCAGAACGGCAGGAGCGGCTTCGGGATCTCGTCGGTCAGCGGCCGGAGGCGGGTTGAAAGCCCCGCGGCCAGGAGCATCGCCTGCTTCACCCGCATGATCGGATCAGTTCGTCGAAGTAGGGAAGGAGGGCGTGGCGGAGATCCTTGAGCTCTCGGTACCGGTCGAGCGTTTCCCGGACATATCCGAGCGTGCGCGGGACGTGCGGGAGATAGCGGCGGTTCCCCTTCTCGCTGTCGAAGTAACAGAACCGCCCGGCCGCCTTGAGGTTCCGGTGGATCCCCATCCAGTCGAACGAGCGGCGGAACTTCTCGCGTGAAGCGGTCCCTTTGATCTTCTTCGCTTTAAGCTGGTTGCGGTACCGGTCGACCAGCTCATCCTGCATCTTGGGATCGAGCCGAGCGTACGAATCCCGGAGGAGCGAGGCGAGGTCGTAGAGGGCGGGACCCAGGAGTGCATCCTGGAAGTCGATCACGCCGACCTCGTTGGCGCTCAAGACCATCAGGTTCCGGCTGTGATAGTCGCGATGGACGATCACCTTCTCCCAGGTCAGATACTCCGCCGTGAGCTTCTCGAACTCCGTTAAGATCGTCTGCCGGTCGGTCGGCTTCGGCCCCCCGGGAATCCGCTTGTCGATAGCAAACTCGACGAAGTGCGTGAATTCCCAGTTAAACAGGTTCAGGTCGAAGCTCCGGGCGAAGGCGATCGAACTCTTCGGGTCGTTCGGCGCGATCACGGCGATCCGCTCGAGTTGATCCAGCGCGTTTTCGTAAAGCGGACGGATCGCGGTCGGTTTTCCGGCGTAGACGACGTCTTGGAGGAGGCGATCGCCGAAATCCTCCATGAGAAAAATACCGCGGTGAACGTCCTGGGCCAGTAGCTTCGGGATCCGGACGCCGTGGTTCGAAAAATACCGCTCGAGATCGACGATCGGCGGCTCCGTGATCTTCCGGTTGGTCTTGGTGTTCTGCTCGGCGAGCGAGTTGAACCCTTCGGCCAGCAGCATGACGATGAAGGTCTTTTCCCCCGCCTTGACCCGGAACCAACTCCGGTTCGAGGCATCTCCCGGGATCGGTTCGGCGCTCCACGAGCCTTCGTACTCGACGGTCCGGAGGAGATTGGGGAGAACTTCCGTCAAGCGTTCTGGAATCATAAGTGGGTGTCAGCGTACCGGAACCCCGCGCGCCGAGGAAGAGCTTGTGAGGGGGGTCAAAATCGGCTAATGGATCGCTCCTCTAAGCCCATGAAGAAGATCTACATTCTCGACACGAACGTACTTCTCTACGACCCGAAAGCCCTCTTCAAATTCGCCGACAACGAGGTCGTGATCCCGATCACCGTGATCGAGGAGATCGACAACTTCAAGAAGGACGAGAACGAAACGGGGCGGAACGCGCGGCAGATTTCACGTTTTCTCGACAAGTTGCGTGCAAACGGCCACCTGGCGGAAGGGGTTGCGCTTCCGGACGGCGGAACGCTCCGGGTCGACCTCGGAAGCGGCAAGGGAAACCGCCTGCAACAGCTCTTCACGAAGCGACAGGCCGACATGACGATCCTCTCGATCGTCCTCGACGTGAAGGAGAAGGCGAACGGCGCCCCGGTCATCTTCCTGACCAAAGACACGAATTTGAGAATCCGGGCCGATGCGCTCGGGATCACGGCGGTCGACTACGAGCCGGAGGTAATGAACCTCGACGAGCTGTACAAAGGGTGGCGCGAGGTTCGCTGGCCGCTGACGAAGCTGGAAGAACTCTCCAAGATGGGGGAGTGCGCGCTGGACGGACTGTCGCCGCATCCGAACGAGATGCTCCTGGTTCGCGGCGAAGGGGACGACAACCGCTCGTTGCTCGCGAAGGCGGTCGTCGAGCATGGCAAAGTGAAGCTGATTCGCGAGAGCCGTCGCCCGATCTGGGGGATTGCGGCGCGGAACCTCGAACAAACGTTTGCCCTCGATCTTCTGCTCAACGACTCGATCCGCCTCGTGACGCTGATGGGAAAAGCGGGAACGGGAAAGACGTTGCTCGCGATCGCAGCGGGGCTCCACAAGGTGAGCGACGAGAACGTTTATAACCGCCTCTTGGTTTCGAGGCCTGTGTTTCCAATGGGGCGCGAGATCGGTTTCTTGCCCGGGGACCTAGAGGAGAAGCTCGCTCCGTGGATGCAGCCGATTTTCGATAACGTCGAACTTCTCATGAGCGCGTCGTCCGGGCGCGACAAGAAGAAGAGCTCTTCGGGCGTCAGTTACCAGGAGCTGATCAACCTCGGGATGCTGGCGATCGAACCTTTGACCTACATCCGCGGCCGGTCGATCCCGAACCAGTACCTGATCGTGGACGAAGCACAGAACTTAACGCCGCACGAGATGAAGACGATCATTACAAGGGTCGGGGACCACACGAAGATGGTGATCACCGGCGACCCCTACCAGATCGACAATCCGTACGTCGATTCGACGAACAACGGGCTGACGTTCGTGGTCGATCGGTTCAAGGATGAACGGATGGCAGGACACATGACGCTCCAAAAAGGGGAGCGATCGCCGCTCGCGGAGCTGGCGTCGAACATCCTGTGAACAAATTCCAACTCCTCGGCGGGATCTCGATTGCCATCCTGACGCTCGCGCTCGGACTCGCGGTCTACATCCTGACCGGCCAACACCCGAAAAAGAGGGTCTATTTAGTCTCCGGGACGGTTACGATCCTGATTCTCGTAGAATCGGTCATCGCCTGGGTGATCTATTCTGAGTACAGCTGACGCAGTTGACCTGCCTGCCAACTTATACTATAGAGGCCCGTTTCCCCGCTGGGCGGGGATAGAAAATACCTAATTCGATCAGGTAGTTACGATGTTTGATCAGCTGCAGGAGCGCCTGTCCAAGGTCTTCCGAAACTTGGCTGGCCTCGGGAAGATCCGGGAAGGGAATATTTCAGAAGCCCTTTCCGAAGTCCGTACCGCTTTGCTCGAAGCGGACGTCGCCTACCGTGTCGTTCAGTCTCTTGTTGATTCCGTCCGTCGCGAAGCCTTGGGGCAGGAAGTTTTGTCCAGCGTCAAACCCGGCGAACTGTTCGTCAAGATCCTCTACGACCACCTCGTCGAGACCCTGGGCGGTGATGCGCCCGAGCTTCCGAAAGGTTCCGGACGTCCAGTACGAATTCTCTTAACCGGACTTCAGGGTTCCGGGAAAACAACCACCGCCGCCAAGCTCGCGCGTTTGTGGCGCGACGAGCGCAAAGAACGACCCCTTCTCGTTCCCGCCGACACCGCGCGACCCGCGGCACGCGAGCAACTCGAGCAACTGGGCCACGAGAACGGAATTCAGGTCTTTTCCTCCCGCGATCCGAACGCCGTTGATGTCTGCAAAGCCGCGATCCGCGCGGTCGAAGGACAGGAGATCGCCGCGAACGCCTTGATTTTCGATAGCGCCGGGCGCTTGGGCGTCGACGAATCGCTGATGGCGGAGCTGGCCGCGATCCGCGAGGCGGTGAAGCCGGATCTGGTTCTCTACGTTCTCGACGCGATGGCGGGGCAGGACGCTCTCCGGAGCGCGGAGGCGTTCCACGAGAAGATCGGGTTCGACGGCGTGATCGTCAGCAAGATGGACGGCGATGCCCGCGGCGGCGCGGCCCTGTCCGTCCGATACACGATCGGAAAACCGATCTATTTTCTAGGTGTCGGGGAGAAAATCGACGCGCTCGAGAGGCTTCACCCCGAACGTCTCGCCTCCCGGATCCTCGGAATGGGGGACGTCGTTTCGCTCGTCGAGCGGGCCCGGAAGGCGGTCGATATCGAGGAGGCGGCGCGGCTGGCGAAGAAGCTTCGGAAAGGGGCGTTTACCGTCGAGGACTTCGCCGAGCAGTTGCGGGCCGTCAAAAAGATGGGTTCGTTCGAAGATATAGTAGGGATGCTGCCGGGAGGGGCGCAGGTGAAGAAAGCACTCGCCGGTGGTATACCCCAGCAGGAACTCGACCGGGCCCAGGTGATCGTCAACTCGATGACCCGGCGCGAGCGTCACAACGACCGGATTCTCGACGGAAGCCGTCGGAAGCGGATCGCTGCGGGGAGCGGCACGACGGTGGCCGACGTAAACCGTTTTTTAAAGCAGTTCTCGCAGGCTCGCGAGATGATATCGCGCTTGGGCCGGATGGGGGCGCGAGGGTTACCGCGAGGCGGGTTATTTTAACGGAGGAACGAACATGGCAGTGAAAATTCGACTGAGACGTTATGGCAGAAAAAAGATCCCCACCTACCGGGTGGTGGTGACCGACCAGCGCGCGAAACGCGACGGGCGGGTCATCGAGGCGATCGGAAGCTACGATCCTAGAAAAGAAACCGGCGGGACGGTGATCAAACAGGAGCGCGTTGCTTACTGGATCGGGAAGGGGGCGCAGCCGACCCGAACCGTGGCCCAGATGCTCAAGCGCGTGGCGAAGGGCGCATGAGGGAACTCCTGGAGTTCGTGGTCCGGAAGCTCGTCGATCACCCCGACGATGTGAACATCTCGGAGGTCGCGGGGGAACAGACCTGCGTCTTCGAACTGCGCGTTCACAAGGAAGATTTGGGGAAAGTGATCGGCAAGCAGGGACGGACCGCGCGAGCGCTCCGGACGGTTCTGAGCGCTGCGAGCGTCAAAGAGAACAAGCGTGTGATGCTGGAGATCATCGACTGAAGGTTGCCGTGGAACAATGGATCGCGATAGGCCGGATCGGCCGGGCAAAAGGGCTTCGCGGGGAGGTTCGGGTGGAAGTGTACAACCCCGACTCCCAGCTGCTCGAGAACGTCCGCTCGATCGCGTCCGGAACCGATCCGTCGAACCTCACGACCCTTGTCATCCAGAGTCTCTCGCAACAGCCGAAATCGTGCGTGGTTCATTTCGACGGGGTCGACACGCGGGAAGCGGCGGAGAAGCTGACCGGCCGCGAACTGTTCGCCAAGCGTTCCGATCTACCGGAGCTTCCGAAGGGGGAGTACTACCACGTCGATCTGATCGGCTGCGACGTGAAGACGGAGAACGGCGAGTGGATCGGGACGCTCCGGAGCGTTATGACGACCCCCTCGAACGACATCTACGTCGTGAACGGGCCGCGCGGGGAGTCGCTCTTCCCGGCGATCCCGGAAGTCGTCGTTCGTGTCGAGCTGGAAAAGCGGCAGATCGTGATCCGTCCGGCGGAGGTGGTCGATGCGGTTTGACGTCGTCACCATCTTCCCCGGAATGTTCGAAGCGTTGCGGGCGAGCCAGATCTGGAAGCGCGCCGAGGAGTCGGGGAAGATCGAGCTTCACGTACACGATCTCCGCGATTTCACGGAGGACAAGCACCACACCGTGGACGATACGCCGTACGGCGGCGGTCCCGGGATGGTGATGAAGGTGGAGCCTCTGGTGCGCGCGGTCGAGTCGATCGCGACAAAGGAGAGCCGCAAAGTCCTGTACGCTTCGCCGCAGGGAAGGAAGCTGACGCAGGAGTGGGCGGCGGAGCTTTCGAAGGTCCCGCAGCTCGTCGTGGTGGCGGGGCGATACGAGGGGGTGGACGAGCGGTTCGTCGAGGGGTGGGTCGACGAGTCGTTCTCGATCGGCGATTATGTGCTTTCCGGGGGGGAGTTTCCCGTGATGGTCCTCCTGGAGACAGTGGCGCGCACGATCCCCGGCGTTGTGGGGGATTGGGAATCGGTGGCGACCGATTCGTTTTCGTGCGGCAAGCTCAAGTTTCCGCAGTACACGCGACCCGCGGTCTTTCGGGACAAAGAGGTCCCGGAGGTGTTGCGGTCCGGGGATCACCGGGCGATCGAAGCCTGGCGGAATGAAATGTCCGACCGGCGGACGAGGGAGCGGCGTCCCGATCTCGCCGGGCGAGAAGTTTTGAACAACCGATGTAAGGAGAGCGTATGAAGACACAGGCAATCATTGATTCACTTAAGGCCCCGGCGAAACATCCCGGATTCCGGGTGGGGGACACGATCCGCGTTCACGTGAAGATCCGTGAGGGGGAGAAAGAGCGCGTCCAGCTGTTCGAAGGGACCGTGATTAAGAAACGCGGGACCGGAAAAGGGGTGAGCTTCACGGTCCGGAAGATCTCGTACGGCATTGGTGTCGAGAGGATCTTCCCGCTGGAGAGCCGCTCGGTCGAGAAGATCGAGCTGGTCCAGAAGGGGAAAGTCCGCCGGGCGCGGCTTTACTACCTCCGGAAGAGAGTCGGCAAGGCGACCCAGATCGAAGAGGGGACGTACACCTCCGAGGACGAACCGATCGCTCCCGCGAAGGAAGTCTCCCCGGCATCGGGCACCCAAAGCGCTACGGCTTCCCAGTAGAACTCCAAGCCTGCCCCCGGCTCCGTGCGTTTGATCGAACTTACGGTTTCGGGTCTTCCCGGAGCACGGGAATCCCAGAGCTTTTTTTTCGATCCGGGGCTGAACCGGCTCACACAGAGCGGCCCGGTTCGGCCTGAAATCCTCATCGAGCTCTTCACGAGCCTTCTCTATCCGGCGCCCGGGAGAAACGGGATGCTGGGGCCGGGAAAGGCGCAGGAAGCGACCTTGACCTTCGAATCCCGCGGTACGACCTATCGAATCGCGCGGAACTATCTCCAGAATTCAATTCGCTTCTCCCAGCTGGAGCCGGGATGCGACGATTCATACCGCGAAATCTCGCACGATCTCTCGTTCGTCCGTGAGGCGCTGGGACGTTCTGCGCAAGTGCCCCGGTCCCGGGTATTCCGGTTCCTTCTCGTCTCCCGTCTCTCCGACCGGCTCCCGGCGGAGGAAGTCTCCGTTCCGGTAGCGAAAGGTATTCGAAACCCGGAAGAGAGACTTCCGGGGCTTCGGCGGGAGCTGGAAACGCACCGGAAGATTCTGGAGGTCGGCTCCCGTGTCGACGAGCTGCAGGGACGGATCCAAAGAGCGGACGAGAGGCTCCGGAGGTTCGAGGAACCGAGGAAACAGTTGGCGGAGGTGGATTCCGAGTACGAGCAGTACAAGATTTTCGATCGTCCGGGGCTTCTCGTTCCCGATCTGACCTCAAAGCTTGCGGCGTATCCCGCGGCGCAAGAGAAGCGGAGCGCCGACCTGGAAGCTCTGGAGGAAAAGCGAATCCGGACCGAGGCCGATCTGGCCGGTCTCCCCGACCGTCCTCTCTGGAAAGAGCCGGTCGGCCTGATCGGCGCCGTCGCCATCCCCTTTAGCTTCGCGGCGATCGGGCTTCTCCGCCATCAGAGATTGGCCTTCGCGCTCTCCTGTATCGTCTTCATCGGTGCGATGGTGGTGGCGGCGCTCGGGTATTTCGCGGGGCAACGCCGGATCACCCGGAGGAGTGAGCTTGCGAAGCAGATCGCGGGGTTCGCAGGCGAGCGTGCCGGGATCGAGAAACGGTTTGAGATCGAAACGGCGGCCGCCCGGAAGTTTTTTGCCGAGACCGGAAACAACGATTCGTCGGATCTTCTCGCGTTGTTGGAACGACACGCGGACCTTTCCGGCCAGCGGAAGGTTGTTGCGGATGAGATCGAAGCTCTTCGGCGGGAAGTGCCGGAGGAGGAGCTTCGGAAAGAGCGGGAGGAAGCCGTTCGTGAGGTTGCGAAGCTGGAGAGTCAGCTCTCCGATCTGCCGCCGGTGACAGGGGACTTGAGTGCGATTCGCCTGGAAATATTGCGGCTCGAGGAGGTGGCCCGGACGCCGGAGCCGGTCGGCGGGTTCCGCCCTCTAGAGGAAGCGCGTCCCGACGATCCGAACGGCCTGATCCGTCTTGCGGCGTCGATCGTGGGGCGAACTCCGGAAGAAGTGATTGCATTCGTACGACCTGGGCTCGAAATGAATCTCTCCCGGCTTTCAAACGGAAGACTTCGAGGAGTCGACGTTACCGGCGATTCCATCTCCTCCTTCCGAGACGACTCCAACGGGAAATTCACCTGGAGCGATCTTGGGCTTCAACAACGGGCTCAAGTACTTTTCGCGATCCAATTTACGCTCTGGCAGGCGGTCGGCGCGGGGAATCGGCCTCTTCCGATCGTTCTCGATCTGAACTCATCAGCCGCGGCCGATCCGGCGTTGCGCGATCTCAGCCGGCAGGCGGCGGAGCATCTTTCGCGGAAGACGCAGGTTCTTATTCTGGGCGGATGAGCTTCTTGAGTCGGGTACCCGCCGACTTGGCATCCCCCGCTTCGAGTTCCGCAAGTGCCGTTGCGATCTCCTTGCGCTGTCCGGACAAACCGGCGATTGCGAGATTCGCCTGATCGGCCACATCCAGCAACATGTCCCCATCTCGCAGGTGGATCGGTTTCGGTTCTTTCCCACCTGAGATCTCACGGAACGTCCGATCGATCTTGTACAAGGGGCCGGCGATCCGGTGGGCGAAGAACAGCCCCCACAGGACCAGCAAGACGGTCTCCGGGATCAGGATGAACCCCACCGTCCGGAGGAAGATCCTCGTGTGGTGCGCGAAAATCGGGTCGACCGCAATATACTCCGGGATGTAGGGGACCAGGAGGTCGAACGTCTCGCGGGCGTAGAAATAGAAGAGGAGAAGGAGATAGATCGCGTTTCCAAGCCCAATCACGGCGAGAAGGGCCGCGAAACTGAACTGCAGCTTCCGGTTCAGGAACGGATAGAGGTAGAACTTCCTTCGGAAGAGTCGTTTCCAACGGCTCGTGTCATGGTCACGCTGCGCTGGTTCAGTCATCGGCGGCTCCTTGTAGACATATAATTAAATATAACTTAGCTTAATTTGCATTAAATATTGCACCTTTTCTTGACAGCTGTACCCCCCTTTTTACAATGGATGATCAGACAGTGGTACTGCGCCGTAAATACAATCCTAGTGTCGTGATACGAGGTGTACGATGACCCGGGGGATGTCTCGTCGAAAGAAGAGTCCGGCCGCGAAAGTCGGCAACAATGTCCGGAGGTTTCGCGAACAGCTTCTCATGAGCAAATCCGAGCTGGCCAAGGCGGCCGGTCTGTCGGCCCTGACGGTGGACCGCGTGGAAAGGGGCCGAATCTGCCGAATGGCCACCAAGCGGAAGATCATCAAGGCGTTGGGGTTGAACCTGACCGACAAAGCTCAGGTCTTCGGGGGATAGCGAGAGGATATGTTCGGCGGAAAAAGGAACTTAGTCGGTCTCGACATCGGGTCCAGCGCGGTCAAGGCGGTTGAGATCCGGCAGAGCAAGAATGGGATGTTGCTCGTCCACTTCCGGATGGTGCCGCTCCCCCCGGAGGCGATCGTCGACGGCGCCATCATGAACTCCAGTGCGGTCGTGGAGGCGATTGCCGAACTTGTCGCTGCAGAGAAGATCAAGAACCGCGAGGTCGCCACCTCGGTCTCGGGGCACTCCGTGATCGTCAAGAAGATCAAGCTTCCCCAGATGACGGAGCAGGAACTCGAGGAGTCGATCCAGTGGGAGGCGGAGCAGTACATCCCGTTCGACATCACCGACGTCAACCTCGACGTGCAGATCATCGGCCCGGACGAACAGAACGTGGGGCAGATGGAGGTTCTGCTGGTCGCGGCCAAGAAGGACATGATCAACGATCACATGTCCGTTCTGCATGAGGCCGGGCTCACCCCCTTGGTGATGGACGTGGACGCCTTCGCGATCGAGAACATGTTCGAGGCGAATTATGGATTCACGGGGGAGGGGACGGTCGTCCTGGCCAACATCGGGGCGAGCGCGACCAACGTCAACATCCTGCGGGGCGGGGTCTCCACCTTCACCCGGGATATTTCGATCGGCGGGGCGCAGTTCACGGAGGAGATCCAGAAACAGCTCAACGTGAGTCACGAAGAGGCGGAGTCGCTCAAATTGGGGGGCGACTTGAGTTCCCCGGCCGAGACGACCGAAGCGGTCATCCCCCAGGAGGTGGGTGGGATCATCCGGTCGGTCTCCGAGTCGGTCGCGATCGAAATCCAGCGGTCGCTCGATTTTTTCGCGGCTACCGCGTCGGACGACAAAATCACCAAGGTCTACCTGATGGGTGGGAGCTCGAAGGTTCCGGGGCTTCCCGGGGTGGTGGAGGCGAAACTTGGGATCCCGACTGAGATCGCGAACCCGTTCAAGAGCGTGACGATCAATGAAAAGAACTTCAACGTGGCTCACATCACCGAGGTGGCTCCGGCGGCCGCCGTCGCGGTGGGATTGGCTCTGCGCTACGTGGGGGATCGATGATCCGCATAAACCTGATCCCGACCAAGGCGGAACGGAAGAAAGAAGGGGCGATCTTCCAGTTGATCGCGGGAGTGATCGTCATCGCGGTCGCCCTGGTGATTTGCTGGTGGAAGAACCGCGAGATGGAGAAGAGGGTCGAGTCCGAGCGGATCGTCCAGAACGATCTTCAACAGAAGATCAACCAGTTACAGGCCGTGATCGCCGAGGTGGAGGATTACAAGCGGAAGCGAAGAGACCTCGAAGCGAAGATCAACACGATCAAGGATCTGAACGAGAAGCGGACCGGTCCGGTCAAGTTCATGGAGGAGTTCGGCTACGTGCTTCCGCGAAAGGCCTGGATCACGACGTTCCGCGAAATGGAGAAACAGCTCACGTTGGAAGGGGCCGCGGCCGACGGGCCGACCGTCGCCGACTTCATCGACAACCTGCGGGGATCCAAGTTTTTCTATAACGTCCAGCTGATCCAGGTGTCGCAAGGCGGGGAAGGAGGCAGAACGATTCAGAAGTTCAGCGTGAACTGCCTCGTGAACTACAACCCCGGGGGAGCCAAGTCATGACGAAGCTCCTGGAGCAGTTCGGAAAAGCGCCGATCGTCGTAAAGCTGGTTGTCCTGGCCATCATTCTGGCGGCGGTGGCGGCGGTGGAATTCTGGATGTTTTTCACGCCCAAGAAGGAAGAGCTTGACCGACTGAGGAAGCAGAGCTCCGAACTCAAGGTGCGGCTCCTGGAGAACCAGGCGATCGCGGACAACCTCCCGAAGTTCCAGGAGGAGGTCAATATCTTGAACGAGCAGTTGAAGCAGGCATTGGCTCTTCTCCCGAACGAAGCGGATGTTCACACGCTGTACCGACAGCTTTCGATCGTCGCAAAAAAGACCAACATCGGGCTCTTGAGCTTCAAGCCCGCCGGACAGTCGAACAAGGGGTTCTATAGCGACTTGGGCATGGATCTGAAGATCGACGGGACCTATCACGACATCGCTTCGTTCATCGACCAGGTAGGGAAACTGAGCCGGATCGTGAACATTTCGAACCTGGTCTTTTCCTCTCCCAAGGCGGTCGGGAATACGATTGTCCTGAATGTCGACTGCCGGGCTACGACCTTCATGTTCAGCGGCGGAGGTGGGCGATGACGGCCCGATTCCGCTGGAAGCTCGCGGGTTCTCTTCTCGTCGCAGGGGTTATGCTGATCTCCTGTTCGACGGAACTGCCTCCGACAACCGTCCCGGAACCAGCGAAACCGGCGGTCGGCCGAGCGGCGGGGGAGGCGACCAAGGTGGAGGTGCCGTCTCCGTTCCTGACGGCCAAAGACGAATATTTCTACAATCCGGTCGGAAAAAGGGATCCGTTCAAGGGGTTCGCGGGGGAACTCGTCAAAGAGGATATGGCGGCACCCCGCGCTCCGTTGGAACGGTACGAATTGGATGAATTGCATCTGACGGGAATCGTATGGGGGATCTCCGATCCGCGCGCGCGGATTCGCGCGCCGGACGGGTACAGTTACATCGTGAAGATGAACAGTCGGGTGGGAAAGAACCGGGGGCGTGTCTCCCGGATCACGCGGCGCGAGGTATTCATCGAGGAAGAATATCGGGATCCAACCGGGAAGCTGGTCGTCCGAGAGTCGAACTTCGAGATCCACGGGAAAGAAGAGAAGGCGAAAGAAAAGCCGGGACTGACGGTGAGGATGTCCGATGAGTAATCGAAACATGGGAGGAAGGTCAGATATGGTAGCCCTACGTAACTGCCTCGCCGGCTTTCTGGCGCTTGCGCTCTTGCTCGGCTGCGCGGGAAAGAAATCGGCGCCGAACACGGCGGCCGGCACGTCCGACGGCGGCCGTTCGATGAATCAGCTGGTCTCGGTGAAGATGGAAGAGCGCGGAAAAACGACAGCGGTCGTGCTCGAAGGGACCGCCCCGATGTCCCCGAACATCTTTAAATTGACCGATCCGGATCGAATCATCGTCGACCTGACCGACACCAAGCTCGGACAGCTTCCCGCCTCGCAAGATATGAACAAGGGGGGGATCACCCAGATCACGGCGAATCAGTTTGACGACGCCAAGAGTTCCCTGAGCCGTGTCGTCGTGGGACTCACGCAGCCGATGGAGTACCAGGTCGAATCGCAGGGATCCAAATTGGTGTTGTTGGTCAATTCCGCGGGCGGGGAGATCATGAGCTCCTCGGCCCCCGCCGGATTGCCGGAAATCCCCGGACTCGGATCGACCCCCGGCCCATCCCCGGATGCCGCGTCACCCGAAACCTCTCCTCTCGCTTCCGAAGCGGTCGCATTGCCTTCTCCCACTGCGGTCCCGCCGATCGAGTGGGTTCCAGGCGCCGAAATCCCGGCCGCCGAAATTTCCGCCGCCACGTCTCCTGCCGTGGCTCCGGCTCCGTCCCAAGCGACGGAACTGGTCGACATTCAATATTCTTCCTCGACGACCGGGACGACCGTCCGATTGATCGGAAACGGCCCCGTGGAGAATTATCAAGATTTCGTTCTGAAGAATCCCCATCGTGTGGTCGTTGATCTGAAGGGGATGAAGAATGCCTATCCGGGAGGAAAGAGCATCAACTTGGGAACTCCGGAAGTGTCGGCTCTTCGGATCGGGGGGAAGAAAGCGAAGGGGGCGGACATTCGGATCGTGTTGGATGCATCCTCCTCGGGCCCCCCCGCCTATACGATCACGCGGGACGGAAACGCCCTCGTGTTGAACATCGCGACGGTGGCGACGGGAGAGACTCCGTCCGCAACGGCGGAAGTCCCCGCGGCCGAAATTCCGGTCGCCGACGTTCCCGTTCCGGAAGCGGCGGCTCCGACGGATGCGGCTCTTCCGGCGATCGCCGCTCCTCCCGTTACCCCGGGGAAACCGGTTCGGATCACGGGACTCGGGTTCAAACAGATGAAGGACGTCAATAAGTCCCGCCTGATCATCGGGCTGAGCAATTCGGGTGCGGAGTACACGACCCAGGACATCGCGCCAGGAAAATTCGCCGTCACGATCGCGAACGCGAAGTTCGAGAAACAGGCGCTTCGCCGGGAATTCGATACGCGGGAATTTCAGACGGCGATCGTAAGTGTCTCCCCCAAAGCGGACAAGAGGGCCAAGACGGCTGCGTTCATCGTCGAGATCGAACAACAAATGCCGTATACCGTTACGCAAGAGGGGAGCAATCTCTACGTGGATGTCGACATCCCCCCCCAGATTCTCCGCAAGCGAACCCCGACCGTTTCCAAGGCGGCACCGCCTCCCCAGCTTCCGGCCGAGGGGTTAACGGAGAGTCAGTTCGAGACAGGGACGGGAAGGGAAGTGGGAGCTCCTTCCGAGAGAGTCATGAGTGCGGAAGGGGTGACGCCCGCGAAAGGGACGGAGGATGGGGGCCCCCGGGCCGTTCCGGCCCGAGAGTACCGGTACGTCCGGGAAGCGTTCATGAGTGAGAGCATGAGCAAGGGGGAACCGCTGACCGACATGGGGGCGATTCTCTCCGGCGAATACGAAGGCCGGAAGTTCGTGGGCCGCAAGATCTCCCTGGATTTCAAGGACGCCGAGGTGCGGAGCATCTTCCGGCTGATCGCGGAGATTTCAAAATTCAACATGATCATCTCGGACGACGTCGATGGGCGGGTGACGATCCGCCTGGATGACGTACCGTGGGATCAGGCGTTTGCGATCATTCTCCAGACGCGAGGTCTTTGGTTCGAGAGGTACGGGAACATCGTCCGGATCGCGCCGGCCGATCGCCTGCGCCGGGAGCGCGAGTCAGCGGCCGCCACCATGCGGGCGGCCAAGGCGGCGAAACCGCTTGACGTCCTCTTCAAACCGGTCAGTTTTGCCCAGGCCGCGACGCTCACAAAGCAGGTTGCGTCGGTCTTGAGTGAGCGGGGCACGGTCGACATCGACAGCCGGACGAACACGCTGATCATCAAGGACATCCGGGAGAATCTGGATAAGGCCCGCAAGATGGTCGACATCCTCGACACGCAGACCCCGCAGGTGTCGATCGAGTCACGGATCGTCGAAGCCACGCAGACCTTTACCCGGTCCTTCGGGATCACGTGGAGCGGGAACACGAGGTTCACCGCCGCGACGGGGAATCCGACCGGGATCTTCTTCCCGAACTCGATCGCGATCTCCCCGTTCACGATGAACTTCCCCAACAACGGTGTGATCAACACGACCGCCGGAATCAAGCTGGGAAGCATCAACAACATCGTCGATCTCGATCTGGGATTGACCTTGGGCGAGCAAGAGGGAACCGCGAAACTCGTTTCGGCACCCAAGGTGACGGTATTGGATAACAAGTCAGCCACGATCACGGCCGGGTCGATGATCCCGTTCCAGACCCAGACGGCGAATGCCGGGTCGAACGTCCGTTTCGAAAGCGCCGCGACCACGCTCTCGGTGACCCCGCACATCACGAACGACGGATCGATCCTGATGACGATCAGCGCGACCCGGAGCGAACCGAACTTCGCGCAGTTGGTTCAGGGGAATCCGCTGATCGACACGCGAAGCGCCAACACGGAGGTGCTGGTCAAGAGCGGCAACACGACGGTGTTGGGCGGGATCTATTCGACGGGGACGGCGAATTCGCAGGATCGTCTCCCGTTCGTGTCGAAGATCCCGATTCTGGGGGCGCTGTTCCGGAACTACCAGAAGTCTCTCCGGCGGACGGAGCTCTTGATCTTTGTCACACCGAGGATCGTTGGGGATGAACGGGAAGCGATCCGGGATATCCGGGATTAGGGGGATCACGATGGACACGAAAAAAAGTTTAATTTTAAATCTTCCGCTCTTGTTAGCGGGGTTCTGGATGCTGAGTTGTAACGCGGCCCCCAACGGCTTCAACGCTCCGGAGGGGTCCTCGGTTGCCGTTACCGGACCAACGACGCGAGCCATCGACACCGCGACAACGGTCAACGTTCATGTAAACGTGACGGTTCCCGTTGGAATCGATCCGATCTTCCCGGGTTCCACAGGGCCCGACCCGACGAGCGGTCCCGGAAACAACATCTATGTCGTAACAACCTGCGACAAGTGCGATCTCATGGATTGGGCGGGGAACGACGGTCGAGCGACGTTCGACCACTCGAAACTACAAACGGTTTCCAACCCGTACAACTTCGCAACCGACGCTCGAGGCGGATACGATATGGCGGTTCGGCTCGCGGCCCCGGCCGATCTCGGGGTCGATTCCTATACCGCCACCTTCAACGCCATCATCGGGGGCGGGCAGGAAGCGGCGCTGTCGATTGCGGTATCGAAGCTCTCGACGACGACCGGCGGCGGCACAACGACCCTCTCCACGGCGCAGTAGGACGTTCGAGGAGGGTGTGGTAGGTTTTCCTCCGTGAGGGAACCGTTCGAGGCCGAGATCCGAAAACACACGGAGGCGATCGCGAACGATCCGAAATCGAGGGCGTTCGTCCCTCTCTCCGACATCTATCGCAAGCTGGGCCGGTACGACGAAGCGATCGCCGTTGCGCGCGATGGGCTGGCACGCCACCCCAACTATCTCGGCGCGAAGGTGGCTTTGGCGCGGGCCTATTTCGAAAACGGGGACTACGACCTTGCCCGGGGATTTTTCGAGGAGGTCTTGAACTTCGCTCCCGACAACCTGATCGCGAACCGCCTTCTCGCCCAGATTCACATCCAGGAAGGATCGGCGGACCGTGCCGCCGGGCTCTTGAAGCAACTCATTGCCCTTGCTCCGTCCGACCCCTGGGTCGCCCAACAGCTTGCGAAATTGTCGGCACCTCAACCCAAAGTCGCCCCGGTGTCGAAGCCAACGGAAGCCGCGCCGCCGGCGGAAACGGCCACGTTGGCGAACCTGTACCGGTCGCAGGGGCATCTCGAGGAAGCTCTGGCGATCTACCGGAGGCTCTCGGCGGCGGAGCCGAGAAACGAGAAGTTGGCGCAGGCGGCGCGGGAGATCGCGGCGCAGCTCTCACCCCCGCGGAAAGCTCCCGCCCCCCCCGCCGGGAAACGACAGGTTCTGGAGAGCCTTCTGGCGCGGATTTCCGCGCGAAGGAGAAAGGCGGCATGAACTTCACGAACGAATTGAAGGCGGTCGTCGATGGCGTGGAGGGGGCGCAGGCGGCGGCTCTGATGGGATTTGACGGGATCGTCGTGGCAGACGCCAAGCCGGCGGGCGGCCAGGCGTCGTATCAGGAGATCGGAGTCGAGCTCAGTCGTCTCCTGAAGGAAGCGGCCAAGGTGAGTCTTGGAAACGACGCGGGCGGTTTGGAAGAGCTGGTGGTTTCCACCGAGAAGAACCGGTTCGTTTTGCGCGTTCTGAACGACGAGTATTTCATGCTGTTGATGCTGGGATCGGGTTCGAACCTGGGCCAGGGGCGGTTTTTCCTGCGACGAGTTGCCCCGGCGATCCGGAAGGAATTGTAGACACGCTTCCATGGACAAAGGGCCGCGCGGCCGATAAATAGGGGCGCTCATGAATCTTCGGGAACTAAAAGAGATTTTCCGCTTGATCGAGAAGACCGATTTTACCGAAGTCGAGATCGCGCAAGGGGAGCTCAAGGTCCGGGTCGAGCGGGGGAAGCCCCAGCAGGTGATGATGCCGACCGCTCACCTGATGCCGCATTCGGTTCCAGCACCCCATCCGGCGGAATCGCCCAAGGCGGCCGCGATCATCCACGCGCCGGCGGCTGAGGAGGTCCCGAACAGCAAGGACATCTTCGTGACGTCGCCATTCGTCGGGACTTTCTATCGGGCCCCCTCGCCCGACGCGGATCCATACGCCCAGGTCGGTCAGACGGTTCGGAAGGGGCAGATCCTCTGCATCGTGGAAGCGATGAAGCTGATGAACGAACTCGAATGCGACTACGACGGAAAGATCTTGGACATCTACCCGGAGAACGGGCAACCGGTGGAGTTCGGGGAAAAACTCTTCCGGATCGAACCGCTCGGCTGACCGTATGTTCCGCAAAATCCTGGTAGCCAATCGAGGCGAGATCGCCCTCCGCGTGATCCGCGCGTGTAAGGAGCTGGGGATCGCCACGGTGGCCGTGCATTCGGACGTCGACCGGGAATCGCTCCACGTCAAGATGGCGGACGAGTCGGTCTGCATCGGGCCGGCGGCGGCGCGGGAGAGCTATCTCGCGATTCCGAAGATCCTGAGCGCGGCGGAAGTGACGAACTCCGAGGCGATCCATCCGGGATACGGCTTCCTGGCGGAGAATGCGGAGTTCGCGAACGTTTGCGAAAAGTGCGGCCTCGTCTTCATCGGGCCGACCTCGGAGAACATCGTTGCGATGGGGGATAAACTCGCGGCGCGCGCCACGATGAGGAAGGCGGGGCTTCCGATGCTTCCGAGCATCGAGGTGAATCTAGAGGACCCGAAAGCGACCACCTCGGCCGTGGAGGAGGTCGGGCTTCCGCTCATCGTGAAGGCGACGGCCGGCGGCGGCGGGAAAGGGATCAAGATCATCCGATCCATGGATCAACTCTGGAACACGCTCAAGACCGCTCAAGCCGAGGCGCAGGCGGCGTTCGGGAATTCGAAAGTCTATCTGGAGCGTTTCCTGGAGGATGCCCGGCACATCGAATTTCAGGTGGTGGCGGACCATTTCGGGAACGTGGTCCATTTGGGTGAGAGGGATTGTTCGATCCAGCGCCGGTACCAGAAGGTCGTCGAGGAGGCGACCGCCTACGTCGTAACCCCCGAAATCCGGGAACGGATGGGACATGTCGTGACCGAGGCGATCGGCAAGATCGGGTACCGGAATGTCGGAACCGTCGAGTTTCTCGCGGATTCGAAACTCAACTTTTACTTCCTCGAGATGAACACCCGGATCCAAGTCGAGCATCCGATCACCGAGGAGATCACGGGGATCGACCTGATGAAGTTGCAGATCCGTCTGGCGGCCGGAGAACGTCTCCCGTTCCGGCAGGACGAGGTCCGATTCCGCGGGCACGCGATCGAAATGAGGATCAACGCGGAAGACCCGGAGAAATTCTATCCGTCGGCCGGACAGATCACGGCGTTCCACGTCCCCGGGGGGCGGGGGGTTCGCGTCGATTCGGGCGCTTACCACGGCTATGTCGTAAGCCCTTATTATGACTCGTTGATCGGCAAATTGATCGTCCACGGCGACAACCGGGAAGAGGCGATCCGGAAAGGATTGGTCGCGCTCGACGAGTTCCTGGTGGAGGGGATTCATACGAACATTCCGCTGCACAAGAAAATCCTAACGAACGAAGAGTTCCTAAAAGGCAACGTCAGTGTGAAGTTTCTCGACAAGTTATTCAATTTAAACAAATAAAATGCCATCAATGAGGCATACTATTGTTCGCGTATTCCCCTTCCTCCGCTTATAATAGAGGGTTGGGGGGTCATATCCCCGAGATGGAGAGTCTTGGCTTATAACCGAAACAAGAGCCTGGTGAAGGCGCAGAAGCTTCTCCAGAAGGGGAAGATCGACGAGGCGATCCAGGAATACCTTCTCGTCGTCGAGAACGACCCGTCCGACATCCGGACGCTTCTCAAGATCGGCGATCTCCACGCGAAGCTGGGGAATATCGATGCGGCGAACGAAACCTATCAGAAGGTCGGAGAGCATTACGCGAAAGACGGCTTCTTTCTAAAAGCCGTTGCGGTCTTCAAGCAGATTCTCAAACTCGATCCCGGATTGATCCGGATCTACGTCCGGTTGGCGGAGCTGTATCAGCACCTCGGCCTCAATAGCGAAGCGATGAAACAGTATCAGGTCGTCGTTCGTCACTACGAGACGCAGGGGCTCAAGAAGGAATCGCTCGACATCCTGAAGAAGATGGCGGAGCTGGAGCCGGAGAACGCCACCAGCAAGCTGAAGCTCGCGGAGCTGTACGCGAAAGAGGGACACGGCGACGAGTCGGTCGCTCAGTTCCTTGCGGTCGCAGAGGACCTCAAGAAAAAGAACAACACGCAGGAGCTAGCCCGCGTCTACGAAAAGATGGAGGCGGCGGGGATCCTGGATGAATCCCAGAAACTCGAGTTGGTCGAAGTCTATCTCGAGTCGGGGGAACCGAAGAAGGCGCTCGGCAAGCTCCGGGTTCTCTTTCAAAAAGATCCGAAAAACCTGAAAATCCTGGAATTCCTCGCGCGGGCGTTCACGGAGCTGCAGCAGCCGGAGAAGGCGAAGTCGGTCTACACCGAGATGATCAACCTTGCGAACGAGCACGGCCTTCTCGAGGAACGGGACCGGTTCACCGCGAAGCTTCGGGCGCTCGGACTGATTTCCGCTGCCCAACCGATCGTCGAAAGTCTGCCGAAACCCGCTCCGGCCGTCGCTCCGCCGGTGGTTGCTCCGGAAAAGCCGTTGCCGTCATCGGCCAAGCCGGTCGAGAAGGTGTTCGAGGAGGTCGAGGTCTTCCTTCAGTACGGCCTCATGGCCAAAGTCTGTGATGCTCTCGACCAGGCGGTTGCCGCGATACCGGCCAACGAGGCGCTCCGGATCAAGCTGGTCGAGGTCTATCGACAGGTGGGGGACTTCCACCGGCTGGACGCGGCGCTCAAGAAGTCTCTCGCCGCGGCTGAAGCGCTCAATCTTACCGACGCGGTTTCGGCGATCCAGAAGGAGATCGGACAGATCGGTGCCTGGCCGGATCAAGCGCCGGTCGCTCCGGAATCGCCCCCGGCTGAGGCCGCTCCGGCGGTTCCACCCGAGAAATCCCTGGAGTTCTCTCTCCCGGACGTCGTTTCGACCGGGTCGGCCAAAGAGTTCGAACTCCCTCCCGAGATGGCGGCGGAGATCGAAGGTTCCGCGGTCGCGGCGCCGTCGCCGGAACCCGCCCCGCGACCGAGCGCGGTCTCCGTTCCACCCGAGCTGGCCGAGACCGCTCCGGTTATCGAGGTGCCGCCGGAAGCATCGGTTTCGCTTACATTCGAGGTTGACGAAGAGGCCGCTCCCGAACCGATTCCGGCTCCGGTAGAGCCGGAAATTCCCGCGATCGAGGTCTCTCTCGAGTTCGAACCGGAGCCGGGACCGGAACCGACGGCAGTCGAATCCCACGCGAAACCGAAGTCGCTTTCGAAAACGAAGGCCGCCCCGGAGGATCTCTCGACCGATCTCGAGGAGGCGGATTTCTTCGCGAGCCAGGGGTTACTGGAGGAGGCGGAAGAGGTCTATCGCGCGATTCTTGAGAAATCACCCAATCATCCGGAAGCGCGGCGGAAACTGGCCGAGCTCAAGGAAGTGAATCCCGCGCCGCCACCGGTCCGCGCCAATCTGGAACCGGAACGGCGGAAAACCAACCGGATCACACGCGAAGAAGTCGCCCTCCCCGAGCCGGAAGAGAAGCCAGTGGGCAGGGCTCCGGCGCGCGTCCTCGAGGAGAGCGGTGCTCTGTTCGATCTCTCCGAGGAGCTCCAAGAAGAGATCCGAGATCTGGAAGAAGAGCTGGCGCGTCCGAAGTCGTCCGACGAGGAGGTGTATTTAAGCCCCGAGGAGGTGATCTCCGAGTTCAAGAAAGGGGTGTCTCGCACCGTCGCCAAGGACGACTACGCGACCCATTACAACCTCGGGATCGCGTATAAAGAAATGGGGCTTCTCGACGAGGCGATCCACGAGTTCGAGGTGGCGGGGGCCGACTTGAAACAGGCAGCGGATTGCGCCTCGATGATCGGGCTCTGTCTGCTGACCAAGAAGGATTTTACGGCGGCCATTGCCGTTTACCGGAAGGCGCTGGCCCAGGTATCTCCGAAATCCGCGGAGGCGCTCGGACTGGCCTACGAATTGGCGGAAGCGTACATCGGGAACGGGAGCGTCACGGAAGCGTACAAGCTTTTCGCACGCGTGGCCGATGTCGATCCGACCTTCCGCGACTGCCGGCGCCGCGCCAAGGAACTCGAGCTCGACCTCGGGCGCTCCGCGCCTCCACCCTCCGCGCCGGAGAAGGCGTCGGCCGAGGACAAATCAGTGGTGAAAATTCCCGGGAAGAAGACTAAGATCTCCTACATCTAAATGAGTTATCTGGATTTCTACGGACTCGAGCAGGAGCCGTTCTCCAACGCCCCCGTCAGCCGGTTCTACTTCAACTCGAATCAACACGCGGAAGCGATCGTCCGTCTCGAGCGGGTTGCACGGCAGATGAAAGGGCTGGCCGTTCTCGTCGGGGACATCGGAACCGGCAAGACGACGCTGGCCCGACGACTCCTGGACAACTTGCCGGAATCGGAGTTCGAAGCGGCGCTTCTCGTAATCATCCACTCCGGGATCACAGCCGACTGGCTGCTCCGGAGGATCGCGCAGCAACTCGGGATCCGGAAGCCGGGCGACGACAAACTCCAACTCTTAAGCCAATTGTACCGCCGGCTCCTTCAGATTGCTGATGCCGGAAAGAAAGCGGTGGTGCTGATCGACGAAGCGCAGATGCTGCAGACGGAGGATCTGATGGAGGAGTTCCGCGGCCTCTTGAACCTGGAGATTCCCGATCAGAAGCTGATCACCTTCATCTTTTTCGGCCTTCCGGAGATCGAGGATTACCTGAAACTCGATCCACCCCTCCTGCAACGGGTGGCGCTCAAGTATCATCTGGACGCGTTCGATGCGCCCTCGTGCCGCGACTATATCGCTCACCGCATGCGTCTCGCCGGCGCTCAGCGGCAAATCTTCCTTCCCACGGCCGCGGAAGCGATCCACCGGTATTCCCGTGGGATCCCGCGCCTTATCAATACGATTGCCGACAACGCCCTGTTCGAGGGGTTCATCCTGAAAGCGACCACGATCGGGCCCGAGATCGTCGAGAACATCTCGATCGATCTGGGATTGACGATCACGAAGATGAAGGATCCGAGACAGATCGACTCGTTCGAGATCGAGCCGGGGCAGGCGCAGGAAGAATCTCTGCCTCACATTTTTGGCGAATCGCCCGAGGAGAACACGGCGGAGCATACGTTCGAACGATCGGAGGCGGACCGTACGGATGACATCGATTCGATCCTGGCCGGGCTCGAGGAAAAAGTCTGACGTCCTCCGAATGAACTCCAGGTGTGCCATCTTTCTGACGGTCGTCACGACACTTCCCTCGCTTTCGCTCGGAGCCGATGGCCCGCACGCGAACGTCGGGGCGGGGTGCGTGACCTCGCAGTGCCACGTGCAGGTGGCCAAGAAGAAGTTCAAACACGACTTCATCATGGAGGGGGAGTGCAACTCATGCCACGTTCCCCCCTCCAAGAAAGAAGGGGCCGCCCCATCCAAGATCGGGAGCCAGGCCTGCACGACCTGCCACACCGATTTCAGCGTGGAGGAGGCGAAAGCGCCGAAAAAGATCCACGAGGTGATGAAGGAGGGGTGCAGCAGCTGTCACGCTCCGCACGACTCCGATCAGTCCCGTCTCCTAACCGACAAGGTCCCCGATCTTTGCACGACCTGCCACACGAACATCCAGGAGAACCTGGACAAAATGAATTTCAAGCATGGCGGGCTGGCGTTCAAGGAGCAGTGCATGACCTGTCATGATCCCCACCTTTCCGATCAAGCGTATCTTTTGAAGAAACAAGAGTCGCCGCTCTGCTTCGGCTGCCACGGGAAGATCGAGAAAGAGGTGAAAGGGGCGGCATACAAACACGGCCCGGTGGCGAAGGGGGACTGTGTCGGGTGCCATCAGATCCACGAGCCGAAACAGTTTCCGAAGCTTTTGAAGACCACGCTTGCCGCGGGGCTGTATGCCCCGTTCGAACCGGCGTCCTACGCCTTCTGCTTCTCGTGCCACGAGCACGACGAGAAGATGGTGAAGCTGGAACAGACCGATGCGGCAACCAACTTCCGGAACGGGACGACGAACCTGCACTTCGTACACGTTCGGAAGGGGTTCAAGACGCACACCTGCCGGAACTGCCATTCCCCGCATGCGAGCAGCCAGCCGAAACTGATCCGCACCTCGGTTTCCTTCTTCGAGTGGGAGATCCCGCTTCATTACCGGCCGACGAAGACGGGGGGCAGCTGCGAGAGCGGATGCCATCCCACGTACTCTTACGACCGGGAGAAGCCGGCCCGGAACGTCCCGGAACCCGCGCTCTAGAGACCGTTGTTCCCGTGGCAGGGGTGGCAACTCGCTTCCCCTTGGGCCGACACGACCGCCTGAATCTGATCCAGGTTCATTCCGGGAGGGGTGTCCGCGTTCGGGAGATGCAGGTTCTTCGGGAGATGGCAGCTGAAGCACTCGGCCCGTTGCCATCCCGGCGCATGCGTTTGGAGCGTCAAGATGACGCCCGATTGGCGCTCACCGGCCGAATCGTGCCCGCATCCGAAGGCGAGCAGTGCCACTACGAGACCCCACCGTTTCAAAACGTCACCCCCCTCTGAAGGTGACAATCCCGGCAGAAGTTAATCTGGTGACAGCTACCGCATTTGTGCGGGTCGGAGCGTGCCTCGACCGAGTGATAGTAGAGAAACGTCCGCGGATGCGCCGTCACCCGGACTGTATTCCGTTGGAGATGGCAGTCGGTGCAGACCGACGGGTCGTGACAGGTGGCGCACTTGGAAGGCTCGACCCGGGCGAAGATCGCGTGGCGGTTCCTCCAGTCGAGACGGTGATCGCTCGGGCGGAAGAGCTCGAGATCCTTGTGGCACATCGTGCACCTCTGCGGCGCGGCCCCCACCATCGTCGCGTTCCGATGACAGTCGTGGCAGGTGTAGATCTTCCCGTTCCATTTGACGGGGACGATCTTCTCCAGGTTCGGACGGGTCGGATGGCAGTTGAGGCAGCTCATCTCGAGGCCGATGAATGTTTTCTGGTGCTTCCCGTGGTCAAACAGCTCCCAGCGCATCTTGCGGTCGACCGGAGCGACCTTCCGCCGGTTGAAATCCTTGATGCAGGAGACGAGGGAGAGGAAAGCGATCGACGCGATCAGGAACCGGAGCCTCATAGCGATCGGTACCTCGCAAAAACCCCGGCCCGAAAATCTTTCGGCTGATCGACGTTCGAATTGAACTCGCTCCCGATCCCCATCTCGAGGCCGGTCTTGAACACACGACTCAAGGCGAGTCCGGCGTGAAGAGCGTAGTCGTTCGAACCGGTGATTTTGTCGTACTTTCCGACGGCGAACGTGGCAGCGGCGAGCCACGACGTGAGGATCCGTTCGCGGAGCGCGGCGATCCCGCCGTAAACCCGTCCGCCGTAACTGTTTTCGTGGAAGAGCAAAGCGTCGCCGGAAAACCGGGAGGTGTCGCTCCCAAAGTGTCCCCCGACGGTCGACATGTGTCCCAGCTCCTTGATTCCCGGAACCACGTCGTACGACTGGCGGGAGTAGGAAGCATGGAAGGTCAGGAGCTTGGCCGCCTGGACCGAAACCGTTCCCCGCTCCATCCACTGAGGGGTTCGGGCGAAGAGGAGAAAGATCCGATTCTCAAAGCGGAAGCCGTCGTTGGTTTCGTCATATCGGGCGACCTCTCCCAGAAGATTCACTCGCTCGGTCGGGTGGAGTTCGATTCCTCCCTGCGCGGTTCCGATCGTTTGGTTTCCGAGCTGGTAGTCGATCGATCCGATCAGCACCGGCTCCCAGAGGAACGGAAACGCCTGGCGGACCGTTCCGATCGCCGATTGGCGGCGGATCCCGGCGAGATCATCCTCGAAGCGGTAGCCGGCCGTGATCGAGGTCAGCGAGATCGGGTCGACGGTGACCGCGCCCCCTACGAGGACCGAGCCGCGTGAGAAGTTTCTCACCTCGTACTGTCGGCGAATCCCCCCGTACGTTCGGAGTGAGATGCGCGCCTTCCCGCTCCAGATCACCTGCACGCCGTCGAGCGGGATCATCCCGAACCCCTGGTGTAAAAGGAACCGCCCCCCTTCGAACGTGAGGCCGTACTTCGGATGACCCCAGATGACGCTGGCCCGGAACAACCCTCCGTCGAACGAATCGGAGAGGGGATCCGCCTCGAACTGCCCGTCGAGGTTCAGCTCGGCCCGGTGATCCGAGTCGGGA
>JAZDDX010000036.1:0-38908 GCA_043809315.1 Pseudomonadota bacterium | reverse complement strand
GGATCATCTCCGCGCTGCTCCCACCGTTGATGTCGAACACCAACGATGGGTACGCGTTCGGATCGATCTCTTGGCCATATCGAACCGAGAGCGCCGACCAGGCTTGGGCCGAGACGAACCGCAGTCCCGGATACCCTTGATAACTCTGTCCTTCCGTGACCGAACCGTTCCAAGAGGCGTCGCTCCATCCCGCCACTCGGTTTCCCTGAAAGACCATCCAAAGGTCGACGTTTCCGCCGGTCGGGGTGGAGGTCGGCGTCGGAGTCACCGTCGGGGTGCGCGTTGATGTCGGAGGCACCGTCGGAGTGCGCGTTGGTGTCGGAGTGGGGGTCGCGGTGATAATCGAGTTTGGGCGTGGGGTGGGAGTTGCCGTTGCAGTCGAGCCAGGGATCGGCGTCGACGTGGCGGTGGCCAACGGATTGGGGGTCGACGTCGGTGTGCTGCTGGGGGAGACGAAAATGTTGTCAGACGAACGAGATGCTTCCTGCTTCCCGCACGCCGTCAGAAGTGCCAGGACACCCAGAAACAGTAATAGCGCTCGCCTCATTCTTCTCCTCATTAGAAAGAGGAGCAAGAACGGTGCCTATCGACATTCCTGTGATTTCACCGGGTTACGATCTTCCGCCACCTTCCAGCTATGCAAGAGGTTCATAGTGACAACCGTTTTCGGAAAAAATTTCATAGACCTTTGACGCCGTGAGAAAACCAGGCTCAGAGATGGTCATCCAAACCTATGACGTTCTGATCCTCGGAGCGGGGGCGGCCGGGATGATCTGTGCGATCGAAGCCGGAAAGAGAGGCCGGCGCACAATTGTCCTCGATCACTCCGAGAAGATCGGACGTAAGATCCTCATCTCCGGAGGAGGACGCTGCAATTTCACGAACCTCCATGTGTCCCCGGACCATTATGTTTCGAACAACCCGCCGTTCGTGCGATCGGCGCTCGCACGCTTCACCCCCGCTGACTTCGTGACACTCGTCGAACGACACCGGATCCAGTACCACGAGAAAAAGGACGGCCAGCTCTTTTGCGACGGACCGGCTCGTGCCATCGTCCAGATGTTGACCTCCGAATGTGCTTCGGCCGGAGTCACGATCCAACCGGGCACGAAGATCCGCTCAGTCTCGAAGAAAGACCGTTTTCTCGTTCGAACGAGCCGGGGAGATTTCGAAAGCGAATCGCTCGTCGTCGCAACCGGCGGACTATCGATCCCCAAGAGCGGCGCAACCGATTTCGGGTACCAGCTTGCCCGACAATTCGGCCATGCCGTCACGCCGACCGCTCCGGCTCTCGACGGGTTTTTATTCGGCCCGAACGAGCGGAAGTTTTTCGGCGATCTGGCCGGTCTATCGATCGACGCGGCGGTTTCTTGTGACGGGCGGACGTTTCGAGAGCCGATTCTTTTCACTCACTCAGGTCTAAGCGGCCCAGGAGCTCTACAGGCCTCACTTTATTGGAGCCCCGGGTTGCATGTGACGATTGATTTCGTTCCTGGTTCCACGGACCGGGATCTTTCGAAGTGGTTGCTTGAGGCAAAGGAAAGCGGAAACCGATCGGAAGTGCGCAACCTCCTGGCGCAGTTCGTACCGAAGCGCTTCGCCGAGGCGTTCTGCGCCAGTCGGAAGATCGCCGGCCCCCTTCTACGCCTATCGAATCCCGCGATCGAACGGATTTGCCGATCTCTTCGGGAGTGGTCGTTCGTCCCTGAAACGACGGTCGGGTACGGGAAAGCCGAGGTCACCCGCGGTGGTGTCGACACGCGGGAGCTTTCCTCGAAAACGATGGAATCGAGGAAGACCCCCGGCCTCTTTTTCATAGGCGAAGTCGTCGATGTTACCGGCCAACTTGGCGGCTTCAACTTCCAATGGGCCTGGTCTTCCGGCTCGGCCGCCGGCCAAGCGGTCTAGTTCTGGTTAGCAGCCTGCTGCTGCTCCTCGCACATCCTCCAGATGTCGTTGTCGCGCCGCCCTTCGCAGGTCGACGCGATGGTGGTGAGACCCGTCGCATCGATCGCCTGGAAACTCCCCTCCGCACTGCAATCCCAGGTCTCCCCGAACTCCACCTGGCTCGCAATATCATCCAGCGTCGGCAGAGTCGCAGCCGAGACCGCGGCGAAATAGGGACTCGTACTGTCATCGACCTTCGCGAACGTCGGGGGACCAGACGAGTTGTTCGTGATGCCGAACGATTCGGTCCCCTCGTTCCCGAAGGGGCATTTGCCGTTGGCTGTCAACGCAACAGAAGTGCCGGTCTTGTCGTGACACTGGCCCACACAATTATCAATCAACTGCTGATCCGTGACCGTTGACGGCGCCCAGGTCCTGCACTGAGCAAGGTCCGGCGGCGTGTATTCCCCCGTAACGGAGAATTGAACCGATCCGATCAGGTCGGTCCCCCATTCGCCGAACAGCTTCGATGTGTTCGACCCGAACTGCGCGGTACTGCCCGACTGAACCCCCGAGAGGGTGTTGCTCTTCTCCGTTCCATCCGCGGCAAAGCTCGATTTCGATTGCCAGCCAAGTTCAGGTTTCGCCGTCTGTTGATCTCGGTGGAAGGAGCTGAACGTCGCCGACTTGAAGCTGTCGACGCTCGTTCCGTCAATCGTCACTTCGATCTTGGAATTTCCGGTCACGGCGTTTCCGTCCATGTCGGTCCAGTTCGACGCATTGATCGCATGGCCGGCATATCCCGTTTCGGTCGGTGAGAAGCGCATCTCGACTTCACGCGCATACGTCACGCCATCGGGCGCTGTACAGGCATCCATCTTGAGCTCCCCGTCGATCTTCCCGACCCGGACCCGAACGTTCTTTGGCGGCCCGTTCTCCCCGCTCCGCTCCGGAAAAATGATTTCGTAGTAGCCCCACGAACCCGTCGGAACCGTCATCCCGAGGTTCGCTTGCTCCAGCGATTTTATGTAACAGCGGAAGCTTTCGATCTGCCGACTGTCCTCGAACACCCGTTTTTTCAGCGTGTACCCCTCGCAAGCCGCGCGTGAGAAGGTACTCTGGGTGACCCTGGGTTGAGCGGTCAAGGCAGCCGGCGACAGTTTGGCCAACCCCTCGACGGCGTTGTGCAGGCTGTAATCATAGCTAGAGGCATCGAGGTTCGGCACATCGCCGACACCGTTCAACGCCGGCGCGGAACTACTGCTGCTACATCCAAGGGCGGTAAGTCCCAGAAGCAGACAAGCGGCCGAGGCAAAAAAACGTTTCGTCGTCATTGATCCATCCTTCTTAAGTAGTGTGTGAAAACGTTCGGGGCGGCGCCCCCCAGAAAAAACCCACAAAGCATTATGCTGGAATTCGGATCGGTTTTCGAGACGCGGCGAGTTAAGGCAAGGCAGACGCCGCTCAAAAACTGACTACAAAAGTTGCGGCCCCGGCTGAACAAGTTTCCTGGGATCGAGCCCCTTGGCTGCCAACCGATCCAGGATCTTTAAGTAAGCAGAATCCGCCAGAATCGTTGTGCGCGAGCAAATTCGCTGACCAGCGATGATCGGAACCAGTCTATTTGTCGGGATCCAGCATCGAGATCCCGGCCCTTCCATCGACCTCCAACGTCGTGGGATCAACCTTCACGACTCGCATAAACTCGGACACCTTGCCGTCGTTGTCTTGATCTCCGACCGCTCGGGCGGCAAATGCCAAGGAGCCAGGGCCTGCGAACACCCCGGGAGGAGGGAGCCAAGATGGAAGCGAAAGTTGAGCTGGAACGGGATCCGGCATGACGTCCACCACGTAGACGTACAGAACGGGACCATCGGCGGCGAACTTGATCTGCGGCCAACCGCGGCTATCCCAGTTCCCCTCCTTTTTGTCCTTTCCAGGCCTGATCGGCGGCTGAGGAACGCAGTAGACGAACTGTTTGGCCAACAGCGATCCGTCGGAAGCCGTCAGTTCCGCGTTGAAATGAACGACCTCTCCGTCATAGATCTTCCGGTGGTTGTTGAGCGCTTCGGTCGTTTTGGATCTTCTCACATACCGGGCGAACGAAGGAACCGCGACCGCAGCCAGAATTCCGATGATCGCGACGACGATCATCAACTCGATCAACGTGAACCCGGGTCTTCGGGAGGGGAAAAATCGATCTTTTATGTGACGATGAGTTTAACCCGATTCATCCCTCAGGAAAAGAACGTACGAAACGGAGGCCACTCGGCTCCTTGCTTGGTTATTTTCTTGCCCGGATTGAATAGGTTCCCCGAATCGAACGTATCCTTGACCTGTTGGAAGAGCGGCAGAAGCTCGCCCCACTGGCGGCCGGCGTACCGCGCACGCAACATCCCGTCCCCGTGCTCTCCCGAGATCGAACCTCCCATCCGCAGGACAAGGGAGTAAACTTCCTCCATCAACCGCCTCAACCTTTCTTTCAGACGAGGGGCCGAGATGTCGATCTTCGGGTTCACGTGGACGTGCCCGTCTCCGGCGTGACCGAAGACCGCCCCGTCACAATCATGCGTTCGGAGAATTTCCTTGAGCTCCAGGACGAACGCCGAGAGGCGTCGGACCGGGACGATACTGTCCTCGATACAGCGGAGCGGCTTCCGTTTGCACACCTCCGCTTGCTCGTGAAGAAGCTTGGAACCCTTCGACCGGAGTTCCCAAAGGCGCGTTTGACGGGTGACATCCTCGAAAATCCGGGCTGAGCTTCCGATCCGAGGAGGTTTCGATTCCCATTCGACGAAAAGACAGGCCTCCGCCCTCTCCAGCCCGAAATCAACCGCCATCGTGGGATCCGCCGTTTTCATCGCCCAGAGGATGTAGGAGTCAACCAGTTCGATCGCGACCGGTTCGAGTTCCGTAACCTCCGGTACCGCATCGAGAGCATCTTGGAGTGATGTAAATGGGAGAAGAGCGAGGGTAACCACCTCCGGAAGAGGGATGGTTCTCAGCTCGATCTTCGTCGTCAGGGCAAGTGTCCCTTCCGATCCGACGAGGAAGCGCGTGTAGTCGGGAGGATCTTTCAGGAGTTCCTTCAGCTCGTACCCGCTCGAGTTTTTCCGAACCTTCGGCGTCACCTTCTCGATCAGCGCTCTTCGTTGCCCGATCTCCGCATGAAGCGTCGGGTATTTCTTCGCCAGCGCCGAACTGATCGTCGCCTCCCCGTCGGATAAGACGAGCCACAACTCCCGCACGTGCTCACGGGTCGTCCCGTAGGTATAGGAATGAGGACCGGAGGCGTTCGTCGCGACCATTCCACCGATGGCGCAGACATCCTTGCTGCTCGGATCGGGGACGAAACGCCGACCGACCTTCGCCAGCTCTCGGTTCAGATCGAGAAGGATCACCCCCGGCTCGACCGTCACCGAATCGGAGGAGATCTGCAGAATCTTCCCGAAGTGCGGCTTGAAGTCGAGGATGATGCCGGTCCCGATCGACTGCGCCGCCACACCGCTTCCCCCCGCGCGCGACGTGATCGGAACCCCGAACTCGCGCGCCACCGAAACAACCGCTCGGACATCGGCTTCATCCTTCGGCGCCACCACCACTTCTGGAAGGAGCGTGAAGATCGATTCATCGACGGAGAAACGGGCGCGATCTGCGTCCGAGTCCAGGACATCGCCGCAGACTGCGGAATGGAGAGCCCGAAGGAATCGGGTGCGATCGAACGGCACGTCTATCGTTCCTTTCCTCAAGCGTCGTGCTGTTGGTGATCCCCCGACCAGTCGTAGTGGAAGAACTTCCCTCTCGGCTGATCGGTCCGTTCGTACGTGTGGGCCCCGAAGTAATCGCGCTGGGCCTGGAGAAGGTTCGCCGGCAACCGCTCGCTCCGGAAGCTGTCGAAGTACGCGAGCGAGGCGCCGAACGCCGGGACCGGGATCCCCGACAGGACCGCCTTCGAGACCACGCTCCGCCACTGATCCTGCGTCTTCTCGATGATCCCCTTGAAATACGGGTCGAGGAGCAGGTTCGGAAGCGCGGGATTCCGATCGAACGCGTCTTTGATCCGCTGCAGGAAGCGGGCTCGGATGATGCACCCACCCCGCCAGATCATCGCGATCTCGCCGAAATTCAGGTTCCAGTTCTGTTCCTGCGAAGCGGATCGCAACAACGCAAACCCCTGCGCGTACGAGCAAACCTTCGAGGCATAGAGCGAATCGCGGACCGCCCCGACGATCTCCTTCGGGTCGCCGTCGAACTTCCCCATCGGACCGCGGATCGCTTTGGAAGCCTCGACCCGTTCCTCCTTGATCGCGGAGAGACAGCGGGCGAAGACCGCTTCGGAGATCGTCGAGGTCGAGATCCCCATGTCGAGAGCGGACATGATCGTCCACTTCCCCGTCCCCTTCTGCCCGGCGCGGTCGACGATGACGTCGACGATCGGGTTCCCTGTCACCGGATCTTTGACCCCCAGAATCGCCGCGGTGATCTGGATCAAATAGGAATCGAGATCCCCTTGGTTCCACTCTGTGAAGACTTCCCGCATCTGCTCGACGCTCAACCCCGCACCGTGGCGAAGGATGTTGTACGCCTCGCAGATCAGCTGCATGTCGCCGTACTCGATCCCATTGTGGACCATCTTGACGTAATGTCCGGCCCCGTTCGGACCGATGTAGGCCGCGCACGGGACACCGCCCTGGATCGGCTTTCCGGGCGTCCCCCCTTCAATCGGTTTTCCGCTCCTCGGATCGACCTTGGCCGAGATCGCGTTCCAGACCGGAGCGAGATCCTCCCAGGAGCTCTTCTCCCCTCCCGGCATGAGGGAAGGGCCGAAGCGCGCCCCGACTTCGCCGCCGGAGACACCGGAACCGATGAACCGGAACCCTTTCGCCTTGAGGTCTTTTTCACGGCGGACGGTGTCGGTCCAGAGCGAGTTCCCGCCGTCGATGATGATGTCCCCTTTCTCCAGAACCCCGAGGAGGTTGTCGATGACCGAATCCGTCGATTTTCCCGCCTGGACCATGATGATCACCTTGCGCGGGCGCTTGAGAGAAGCGGCCAGCTCTTCCAAGGTCTTCGTGCAAACAAGACCGCCCGGCGTCCTCGGGTTCTCCGAAACGAACGCCTCCGTCTTGCTCGTCGTCCGGTTGAAGACCGAGACTTTGAATCCGTGGTCGGCGATGTTGAGGGCCAGGTTCTGTCCCATTACCGCGAGGCCGACCAATCCGATATCCGAGGTCGCTGGTGCCATCTGTGTTCCTTTCTAGGCAGTTCTCTGCTCATGTATCACGGTCTAGACTCTGATACGATCCGGCTGTGTTTCGGAACCTCCTTTCCTGGAGTGTTTTCCTCTTCCTGGTTCTCCCCGGTGGGTGCCACCGGGACCGGGACGAAGAGGCGATCCGAGAGCTCTTCGAGGGGATCCGCTACTCGATCGAGAAGCTGGAGCGGAGCGGCCCATCTGCCACGGTTCTCCTCCGGATCAAGGTCCGGGATCGCCTGAACCCGGCAGGAGCTGGTGTTCGGGAACCCCCTTTTCCCCCAGAAGGTGGAGGTTCTCCTCGAGAAACAGCGCGGGGCGTGGCGGATCACCTCGAGCCGGATCCTGGCAAAACTGCCCCGCTGACGGTCAGGCCGCTTCGGCGATTTCGGCTTCCTTTTCCCCTTTTTTCGCTTTTTGCGCCTCCCGGACATGGAGCATGCCGTTGACCGGCAGGGCATCCAGGCGAAGGTTGAGCGACTGGTCTCGGTTCACGAAGGCGACCCCGACCTTGATCCACTGGCTCTTCTCCAGCCCCTCGCGTTCGATGATCGTGTAGACATATTTCATCTCGGCCATTGGTTTTTCCTCCGCCCGACAGGGAGCAGGAGACGTGCCAGGTCCAGATACACCAAGAACGACCCTGGGGAAGATCAAGCCCGGTTTACGGTCTGGCGAGACCGGAATCCGGAACACCCCTAGCTTGAACCGCCTTGAAGAGGGAGGCGGAGTTCGAACACCGCCCGCTTCGACCCTTCCGCTCCGACCTGAATCGTTCCGCCGTGCTCTTCGACGATCTTCTTGCAGACCGCCAATCCCAAACCCACCCCGTCTTTCCGCGTGGAGTAGAACGGCTCGAAGACCTTCTCCCGGTCCCGGCCGGAGACCGGAGGCCCGTCGTTCTCGATCGAAAAAAGCCATTTCGCCGTCGCTCCCTCCTCGAACCGGCTCCTGATCCGGATGGTTCCGCCGACCGGGGAGAACTGAAGCGCGTTCAGATAGAGGTTGATCAACACCTGCCGGATCTGGTCCGGATCCCCCTCGATCGTTCGGCGCAAAGCGGACATCTCTTCTTTCAGCTGAATCCGCCTGTCCATCGTGAGTGTCTGAGGAATCGAGACGACCTCGCGCCACAATCGTTCCGGAGCGAACGACCGACGCTCCATCTTCCGCGGTCGCGCGAACCACAAGAGATCTTCCACCAGCTTTTTTACCCGGTTGATCTCGGCGAGCATGCGCTGCGACAGCTCTTTCAACTCCGGGTCGCGGGCCGCCGCCTTCGCCAGGATCTGTGCAACGGTGGAGATGCCGAAGAGCGGGTTCCGGACCTCGTGCGCGATCCCGGCCGCTACTTGACCGATCCCCGCCATCCGGGAGTGCTCCACCAACTTCGCTTCGAGCTGTTTCCGCTCCGTGATGTCCTCCGAGATCCCCAAGAGATACCTCGGCTCCCCCCGCGCTCCAACGATCGGGATCTTTTTCGTGTGAAGAACCCGTAGGCCGTGTTTCGCCGTCTGAATCGGTTCCTCCGGGATGTCGAGCAGCTTCCCCGATTTCAGAACCTCCCGGTCTTTCCGGACGAAGAAATCGGCCTCCTCCTTCGGGAAAAAGTCGTAGTCGTTCTTCCCGAACAGTTGGTCCCTGGAATATCCGAGGAGGTCCTCCCCGGCCCGGTTGAAGCGGACGAAGCTCAAACGCTCGGCGTCTTTCACGAAGATCATGTCGGGAATGTTCTCGACGATCGAATCGAGAAAGCGGTTCATGTCGGCCAACTGTTCGTCGTTCCGCGTCCGTTCCGTAACGTCCCGGATGATCGCGACGTACTGCCGGTGGTTCTCTTCTTTGTATGAGCTCAAGCTGACCTCGACGGCGAACTCCCGCCCCAGCCGGTGCACGGCGGAGAGCTGGGCCGGCCTCGTCGACGATTTCGAGATCGGTGCATCCCTTTCCGCCCACGACTGGGCCAGCGCATGAAGGTCGAGTCCCGGAAGGATCCTTAAGATGTTGGTGTCGGTGAGGCCGCCCGCACCGTACCCGAAGAGATTGTCCATGGCCGGGTTCGTGTATTGGATGGAGCCGGTCGGATCGATCACCGCGATCCCGTCCGAGGCCGCCTCGGCAAGCGCGTGATACCGCTCGTTCGAAGCGCGCAACTGCTCGGCGATCAGCTGACGGTTCCGCTCCTCCGCCTCGTGAAGCGCGATCTCCGCTTTCTCCCGCTCGGTGACGTCGGTCATGACACCGATGACCCGATCCAACTCCCCCTGGTTGTCCCGGATCGGCACGATCGACGCGTCGAAGGTGAGCCCCTTAAAATGGATCTTTTGACTGAAGGTTTCGCCCCGGATCACGCGGTGGGCCGCCGCCATCACCTCCGGTTCGTCTTTGTATCGCTGGAAAATCGACTGACCGACCGCATCCCCCGGTTTCACGCCCAGCGCTTCGAGCCCCTTTCCCTCGGTCAGCGTGAACATGCCGTTGCGGTCGCAGGCGAACAGGATCAACGGGGCTCCGGTCACGATCATCTGGAGCTGTTCCCGGCTCCGAAGGAGGAGTTCTTCTGTCGGTTGGCGGGGAATGGACAGCGTGTGGAGCCCGAGGAACCCCTCCACCCGCCCATTGGGCTTGCACAGAGGCAGGATCCGCACCTCAGCCGTGAACTTGGTTCCGTCCTTGCGGACGTGCTCGAATTCGGTAACGAGCGAGTGCCCCTCCATCAGGTGCAGGCCGATCGAAAACGCGAATCCGTCGTGGTCGCTCGGGTTCGCAAATAAGATCCGTCCCGGTTTTCCGATCAATTCACCGGGGGCGTACCCGAGGAACTGTTCCGCGGCACGATTGCACCATCGGATATTATTCTCCGCGTCGACCTCGAAGATCGCGTCCCGGCAGGAACCGAACAGATCGTCGAGAGATGTCCGTCGCTCTTCTTGGGGCATTCGCTACCCCCTTCCCCCGAGGGACCGTACCAAAGAGGTGGGGCTGGGAAAAGGGAATGGAGATCCGCTCCTTTCCCACCCCAAAAATGAATAAATTGTAAACTTATGTTTACATAAATAGCATAAAACGTGGTGTTTCGTTTAATTTATTAATATTTAACATAATTTATTGTGATAGAATGAGTGTTGTTAGTTCCTACGTAAAGCGAGAGGAGTTTGGATTTATGAAACGAACCGCCGCCCTATTCGTTTTCGGACTCATGTGTCTGGGATTCGGTCTTCTCCCGAGTTGCGGCGGGAAGGCCGGAAATCAGGCGAACAACTCCAACTACATCGTCACAGATACGCCGACGCCGATGCCAGCAGATGAATCGGTGTTCGCTACCGCAACCCCCACGCCCATCGCGACCGTGACGGACTATGTGGAACCCAGGGTCAGCAAGCCGGAAAATCTTCTGGCGGACGTCATCGCTTCCAATGGGGTCGCTTCCTTTGTCACTCTCTGGTGGAATCAACCTCATAACGACGCGGATTATTTCTCGATCAAATACGACGTCGATTCCGATTCGAATTGGCAAGACTTTATCACCACCAACCCCCTCCACTTACTCCCCAGGGATTCAGGAAAACCGTCCCCCTATTCCTCTTCGTACGGCGATTCCGTCAGCTCTCAGTGCGACGTGAATCCGGCCCGTATCCTAGGCTTCAAGATCAGAGCAGTGGGCGTTCTCGGCGGCACCTCCGAATCTGACCAGGTCCAGATTTCTTGCTCCGGATACGTCCTTCCGACCGCGACCCCGACCGCAACACCCACATCGACGCCGACCGCAACGCCGACCACAACGCCCACAGCAACGCCGACCGGGACCCCGACCAACACGCCAACGCCGACGTCGACCCCGACGGATACTCCGACACCGACCCCTACACCGACCCCGATCACCGAACAGCCAGACCCACCGAGTAACTTGATGGGCGTGTTCGAACAAGAACCGAATGTCACGCTCAGCTGGACCGAAGCGTCTTCTGTGGAGGGGTTCAGGGTCAAATACAAACTGTATTCGGCCGACTGTGCCGATCCGACACCGACACCGACACCGACGCCGCACCGCACAGCGACACCGACCCCTACACCGGTAGAGACGCCGGACATCCCGACGAACCGCGGCGTGACCATTCGAAGCGACGAAAACGGACCTGAACCCGTTTGCTCCACTTGGGGGCCATTCACGTGGGATTCCAACTGGACGGTCAGATCCAATGCGATTTCGCCTGAAACGTTCGCGGTTTGCAACTCGAACAGCTCGATCAGCGTCCAGACCGTAGAATTCGTGGTCGAGGCTATCTGGGATGGGGGTACACAATTCGTCGCGTCGGACCTGCTGCAGGTCGACTGCCATTATATCGATCGAATCGTGAACGACCCGCCCAACTAGCCCTGTCCCGCGCGTTTTGTTTTTGGCGCCGTACGAGCTACTATCGGGGCGGTGCCCAAGGAAATAACGGTCTGGACGCGAGCGATCGTAACGGGAGGGAAATACCCTCGCGTCGTCCGGAACGGGATCCTCTCGATCCGTGACGGCCGGATCGCCGGCATCCTGACTGCGAAAGAGGCGCGCGGAAAACACACCCTCGATTTCTCCGACCGGATCGCGATCCCGGGCTTCGTTCAGACCCACATTCACCTCTGCCAAACAGGCGCGCGGGGGCTCGCCGACGACCTCCCCCTCCTTGACTGGCTCCAAGACCGGATCATGCCGTACGAGGCCGCCTTAACCGCCGCTTCTCTCCGTCGTTCGGTCCGAACGGGGCTTTCGGAACTCCTCCGTTCCGGGACCACCTGCATCATGGACATGGGGACCATCCGTCACACCGACGTCATCGCAAAGGAGATGCTCGCAAGCGGGATCCGCGGTTATTTCGGCAAATGCCTGATCGATCGGAATGAACTTGTCCCGTCATTCCGGGAGGAGACCGATCAATCTCTGACCGAGGCAAGACAACTGGCCCAGAAGTGGCATGGGAAAGAGGAGCGTCTCCGTTTCGCATGGACCCCGCGCTTCGTTCTGACCTGCTCCGAGCAGCTCCTGCGGGAGTCCCACTCATTTCTCCGGGAGTTCCCTGAAACTCTCTTCCACACCCACGCATCCGAAAGCCCGGCCGAGATGGAAACGGTTCGCCGGATGTTCGGGATGGGGAACGTCGACTATCTTGAGAAGATTGGTGTTCTCTCGGAACGATCCTGCCTCGCCCACTGCATCCACCTTTCGGAGAGAGAGATCGAAACGCTGATCCGCAGAAAAACGCGCGTCCTCCATTGCCCCTCCTCCAACCTCAAGCTCGCCTCCGGGATCGCCGACATCGTCACGCTCCGGAAACGGGGGATCCCGGTTTCGCTCGGGACCGACGGCGCCGCCTGCAACAACCGGATCGATCAGTGGGAGGAGATGCGTCTCGCATCGCTCCTTGCGAAACCGAAACACGGGGCCGACGCGATGGCCGCCCGAGAGGCGTTTCTCCTGGCGACCTACGAGGGGGCACGGGCGCTCGGCTGGGACGACTCGATCGGAAGCCTGGAAGAGGGGAAGTGGGCCGATGCCGTCTTTCTTGATGCCGCCGCCTTCGGATCGCTTCGCGAACCCAGGACCGACAACGAGTTCTACGGCGCGATCGTTTACTCCGGCCGACCCGATTGGGTCACCGATGTCATGGTTGGCGGGGGATGGATCGTGCGAAACGGAGTCTTAAAGGAATGGTGAGCAGACCTTCTTCCCGTGTCGAGATCCCGGGACCGGTGACCGTAAGCATCGGTTCGGAGGAACATCGCGGCTGGATCTTGAGCGCCGTTCGTTCCGGAGCCCTCGTAGCCGTCTCGGAAGAGCAGAAGCTCGGCACACGGATCGTCCTCCGGATCCCTTTTGCGGGAGAGAACAGCTTCGACCTTCCGGCGACCGTTGTCCGATTGCTTCCAAAGAAGACCCCGGTCCAGGGGTTTACGAACGTGTTGGGACTCAAGTTCGACAAGCTGACCGACGCGCAGAACGAACGACTCCGAGTCGTCCTCGTCTCCCAGCCCAATAAACCCGATCTCCCTCTCGAGGTGGCGCGGGAGATCCTCATCGCCGACAGCGGAATCCTGGGGGAAGCGGTGACCAGCGAACTCCCCGATTCCCCCTACCTTCATTTCTTGGGGGAGATCTCCCCGTTCGAGAAGGAGGCGTACGCCAAACGGGGACCGCTTCAGATACTCGCTCGCGAGTTGATCCTCCTGCGGACCCAGTTCGGTGTCTTCCGGGCCGTTCTTCCCCTCCTCCAGAAAGACCCGGGGAGTTCCGCCCCCATATTCGCCCCGATCCTCACGCGACTCCTCGAACGATTGGATGGCGCCGAACTGCGCACGGAGGAGGCGATCATCGCACTGGACACAGAAGTCGAGGAGAGGAGCCGGAAAGGGTTGAACGATCTCAGCACGCGGCTGGACGAACCGAAGATCGATCTCTTCGAAGCGGTTGAAAAGTCGCTCGCTCAGGTGGAGGATCCCGTTTGGAAACAGCCGCTGGCCTCGATCCTCGAGCGTCTGCACAGGATCCGCTCCGCCCGGAAACAAAGCGACACCGACGCCGGGTTCCATACGCCGCTGGTCAAGAAGAAAGGGGCCGCCCCGTCGGTGCAACGAAAAAAGCGGTACCCGATCTTCAATCTTCTGATGATTCTCACCGCCGTCGCGGTCACCGGATTCGTCGTCTGGATCGTTCTCCTTCCGCGGCTTCGGTTGGCGGGATACGGCATCCCGCTCGAGAACGTCACCGCGACGATCGAGGACGGGACGCTCGTGGTGCACACCTACCGTGCCGGCTGGAAACGATTGACGCCGGAGGAGAAAAAGAAAACGCTCGCGGGAATCCAGACGTACCTGACGGAAAAAAAGGTGCGCACTTCGAAGATCGTGGCGGAGGATTCCAAGATCCTGGCCGCGATCCTGTCGGGTGGCAACGAAGAGGGAAGAATCAGTTTCACCCAGCGAGTCAACGAGTGAAGGGAGAGAGCCGATGCCTACCTACGTTCTGATGACGAAACTCGGCCCCGAGATCGCCAGCAACCTGAAGAGCCGGCGGAAACGGGGGGAGGAATGGAAGCGGACGGTCGCCGCGAAGTGCCCCAAGGTGAAGTGGATCGCCCACTACGCGCTTCTGGGCCCCTACGATTTCATGGATCTCTACGATGCTCCCGACTCCGAGACCGCCGCCCGTGTCTCGCTCCTCACCCGATCGCTCGGGGCGATCTCGGCGGAGAGTTGGACCGCCGTCCCGTACACCGATTTCCTGAAGATCGTCGAAAAGCTGTAACCGTCAGTGCCGGGCGTAGTGTCCGGAGATCAGCGCCTTGCCGATCTCGTCGCGCTGGATCTGGTTCGTCCCCTCGTAGATCTGCGTGATCTTCGCGTCCCGGAGGAGTTTCTCGACCGGGTATTCGCGCATGTACCCGTACCCGCCGAAGACCTGGATCGCGTCGGCCGTGACGGAGACGGCGGCGTCGGACGCAAAACATTTCGACATCGCCGAAACCGCGGTCGGCCTCTCTTTCGGCTTCGAATCGATGTACCGGGCGGCCGCGTACGTGAGCGCGCGGGCCGCCTCCACCTTCATCGCCATGTCGGCCAGCATGAAGCGGACCCCCTGGAGCGCCCCGATCGGCGCGCCGAACTGCTTCCGCGTGCAGGCGTACTCCACCGCGTAATCGAGCGCCGCCTGGGCGATCCCGACCGCCTGGGACGCCACGCCGGGACGTGACGTGTCGAAGACCCGCATCGCCGTGATGAATCCCGTCCCTTCCGGACCGAGACGGTTCGCGACCGGGACTTTGCAGTTCTCGAAGACCAGCTCGCGTGTTGCCGAGGCGCGGATCCCCATCTTATCTTCCTTCTTCCCGAAGCTGAATCCCGGGGTCCCTTTCTCCACCACGATGCAGGAGGCGCCGCGGACCCCCTTCTCCGGGTTAGTCAGCGCGAAGACGGTGTAGACCTCCGCCTCCCCGCCGTTCGTGATCCACTGCTTCGTTCCGTTCAGGATGTAATGGTCCCCTTCCTTCCGGGCGGTCGTCTTGATCGCCGCGGCGTCGGAGCCGGCGTTCGGCTCCGTCAGGCCGAAGGCGGCCAGCCGTTTCCCCGCCGCGATGTCGGGCAGCCACTTCTTCTTCTGCTCCTCGCTCCCGGAGAGGATGATCGGCAGCGTGCCGAGCGCCGTTCCGGCGAACGCGAGGGCGATCCCGCCGCATCCCCACGAGAGCGCTTCGGTGACCAGAACCATGTTGAAGATCGGCGAGTCGCCGGCGAGCCCCTCGTACGCGTCATCGATGAAGACGCGGAACAGGTCGGTCTCGGCCAACACTTTCACCACCGGCCAGGGGAACTCCCCCGTCTTGTCGTACTGCGCCGCCACGGGACGGAGCTCCTTGGTTGCCAACTCGCGGGCGAGCCGGACGAATTCTTTCTGCACATCGGTCAGGAAATAATCCATGTTTCATCCTCTCCAGATTGAAGGCCGAACCATCTCCACGCTGCCACGACGGATCACGATCCGGAAATCGTTCGACTCGAGGTCGCGAACGAACGAACCGACATCCAGCTCGCCGTCGAGTGACGTTTCGAGTTGCACGATTTCCCGGAACGCTCCCAGGAGCTCCCGGGGTCCGATGTTTACATCCTTGAACTCGATCCGAACCGTCTCTCCCGTTACGGCCGACACGATCTCCCCTTCCGGGTAGAGACCTTCGAACCGGTCGAGAAGATCGGATATCGATTGAATTTCCCGCTTTCCCCCGCGAAATCGGACCCAGCCACGGATCCTCGCCTCGTGCGCATTGATCCCCGCCATCGCCTTCTCGGCTGGAACCGGAACCGTCTTCGAGTAGTCCAGATGCGGCCACTGGATCCGGACCTCCCCTTTCTCAGCCAGGACACGGACCCAACTCCCTTCGTGACCCCAGAGTCGGAACTCCCCACCGGCCGATTTCTCTCGTTCAGAGGGGGTCAGAATTCCCAGCATCGCGATCAGCTCGCAGGGGACGGCGGACAGAGCCGGGCATCCGGTCGGCTGGACGTGCCGCCCGACGACCGTGTCGTCCGCGGACGAATATTCCAGCCAGTCACCGCGGAGTTCGGATAGACGACGCCGAGTTTCCGCCGAAAGCGGCCCCAGGTGGATCTTCCCTTCGCAGGTCAATTCCCCGTGCATGAAGCGGCGAACATTAGCCGATTTTTCTTTTTCGCGGAAGCTTCCGCCGAATCGCCCCCAAGATATCTTGGTCGGCCTTTTCCAGGCGGAATGTCAGAATCCCGGTCCCGTAGAGGGCAAGGAACCCGACGCCAAATGCGATCTCCAGCAGGAACGACTGCGGCCGGATCCAGGCCTTGATGAGCGCAAGTACCGCCAGAGCGACGAGGAATGCCGCGATCGGCTTGAGCTGCGATCGGCTGAACGGCCAGGTATTGAGGAGCCGCTTCGCCTGCGCCAGGCGCCAGAGGGTCACCCCCACGTACGAGATCGCCGTTGCGGCGGCGGCCCCCGGCAGTCCCCAATGAGGTACGAACAGAATCAGCAGAAAGGCGTTCACGATCACCAGTGTGATCGAGTTGACCAGCGTCACGTAGGCGAACCCGGTGACCGCCATCACCCCCTCCAGAAGGCCGAGGGTTACGTAGAAGAGCTGCCCTACGGCGAAGATGCTCAAGGCCAACGCCCCCGCCTCGAAGCTCGCCCCGAACACATGCATATAACCCCGGGGGATCAGCAACATCGTTCCCATGAGCGCAAGCGAGGGAACCAGGATCCAGCGGAGCGCCAACGCAAGATTCTCGTTGAACCGCTTCGACTCCTTCCGCTCGTGGAGCATCTGGACGATCGGAAGAAGGACCGGGTCGAAGGTGGCCCGTGTTTTCCGAAGCAACGAAGCGATCTCGACGGCCGCACTGTAGATCCCGACGGAGGAGAGGGGGAGAAGGCGACCGATGATCATCAGGTCGAGGCGCATTTTGAACATCGACAGGAACTCCATCGATCCCATCGGGATGCTGCTGTGGAACAAAAACCCCCAGTCGACTCGCTCCTTCTTCGCGTCGTTCTTCGGAAAATTTCGATAGAAGAAAAAGAGCGCGAGCCCCAGCGCGACGAAAGCCGCCAGGTTGTGGGCGAAGACGATCCCGTTCACCCCCAGCTTTGCTCGAATTCCGATGACAGCGAGGATCAGAACGATGAACGGCTCCGCGAGAGAACGAACGTATACCTCGTACTGCATCCGGAGCGTGGAGCGGATGGCATAGACCAGGACCGATGTGGCGCAGACGGCCGGCATTCCGAAGGCGAAGTTCCGCAAGGGGGAGGCAAGCGTCGGTTTGTTGAGCAGGTCGTTGGCAAGCCAGGTGGCGGAGAAGCCGAACACCACGGCGACGAGAGCACTCCAGCCGATGCAAACCATCAGCACACGCTCGACGGCGGAGCGAATCTGCGGACCTTTATCTCGCGCACGATAGGAGGAGGCGAGGCGCATGGTTCCCTGATCGAGCCCCAGAACGGCGATCTTGCTCACGACCTCCTGCAGGGCAAACGCCAACATATAGAGGCCGAAGAACTCGCTCCCCAGGAGCCGGGAGAAGACGATGAGGTAGAGCGCGCGGCTCCCCTTGGCGAAGACACCAAGGGTGTTGACCAACACCCCCTTGGCCAGTTGACGATGGTCCTCCATGGGGCGTCGCTTTCTACCAGTGACGGGTGAGGAGAACAAAGTTTCAACTACGAAAAAAGTAGCGTCCTCTATGTCCGATCACGGTGACAAGAAATCGAGCCGAAACAGAAACTTACGACATGCCGCGTTAGGCACAACCCTTGCTCTACTCTCCTAGAACTCTTTATGACCGCCGGCCACAAGTTCCATCCTCTTGCGCTTCTCCTCCTTTCGAGCGCCCTTTTGTCCGGCTGTATCGGCCAAGCGACCGAGATCCATACAGGCTCCAACTCCTCTTCCAGCACTTCATCTCCGACCCCGACGGCCACCGTCACACCCGAAATCGTTCCGACGGAGACGCCAACCGTCGTGCCAACCGTGACGGTCACTGCCACGCCGACGAATACACCAATCGTCACTCCGACGGCCACGGCAACACCAACTCGAACCCCCACCGTCACCCCGACCGCCACGGCAACGCCAACTCGAACCCCCACCGTCACGCCGACACCCACGGCAACGGCAACCGCGACGCCGACTCGGACACCCACCGTCACGCCGACACCCACGGCAACGGCAACGGCAACCGCGACGCCGACGAACACGCCGACCGTGACGCCGACCGCCACCGCAACACCGACTCGAACCCCCACCGTGACTCCGACCGCCACCGCAACACCGACTCGAACGCCGACCGTGACTCCGACCGCCACGGCAACGACGACTCCGACTTCGACACCGAGGGCGGTGCTCACGATCTCCGACGGGCCGGAATACGATTACGGGTATGTCAGTGTCGGGACGAGCGTGAACAGGACGTTTACCGTGACCAACACCGGCTCAGCGCCCGCGACAAACCTTCAGCCGGTGCCTTTCACGGCCACGATCCTCCAATACAAAGGAGGGAACTTCCCCGGCCAAGGGGGGAGCTGCAACGTCGGAGCAACGGTGGCAGTCGGAGGTAGCTGTTCCGTGATCGTAACGTTTGCCCCCACGTACGCGTACGAGTTCCACCGGACGATCGAGATGACGTACTTCGACAGTGCCGATTCTCAGACCACGTCACGCCCGCTCAAGGGAACGGGAACGTACTGTACGAGGCGCGACCAAGATTTTGGAGGGGGAACCGGGTTCCCGCCGACCCCGTATCTGATCTACAACGCGACCCATCTCCAAAACGTCGCTTTGCACGTCGGTTGCCACTTCCAATTGATGAACGACATCGTTCTTCCGATTCCGTCACCGGGTCAGAACAACTTCACTCCGATCGGCCTGGATGGGACTTACGATCGGGAAGACCTCCAGTTCAGCGGTACGTTTGACGGTGGCGGCCATGTTGTTCGGAACTTTACCTACAGCGACCCGACGCTTTCCGACTACCAGGCCATGGGATTCTTCGGCTTCGTATCGGCCTCCGCTGTCATCAAGGACCTGACCCTCGAGAACGTCAACGTCACCGGGAACGACGGAGTCGGCGGGTTCGCGGGGTTGCTCGACATGTGGTTCTTCATCGGAGGGGGTACCCAGCACGGGATCATGGAGAACTGTCACGTGACCAGCGGTCAGGTGACGGGCAATACCGGAATCGGGGGCTTGATCGGATACAACTTCGGCTACCTTTCGAACTCCCATGCCTCCGCGTCGGTTGTTTTCGGAACCGCTCCGTTCAGCACGATCGGAGGGCTGGTGGGGTATCAAGGAGGGGGATCGATCACCCACTCCTATGCGACAGGAGCTGTTTCCTCCACCGGGCCGTCCTTTCCCATCGTCGGAGGTTTGGTGGGGAACATGGACAGTGTCATCGCCGACGACGGAACCACGACCTCCGAGGAACCTGCAGTCGTACAGACTTCTTATGCCACCGGAAACGTGACGGGCCAGAGTAACGTCGGAGGGTTCGTCGGGCTCATGTACAGTGGAAGCATCGTAACCGACTCCTACTCGACCGGTTCCGTCTCCGGCGGATGTGCCACCGGATATTTCGGAACATGCCAAGACCTCGGAGGATTCGTCGGAACGCTCTCACAAAGCACGATCACCAACAGCTACTCCATCGGGATCGTCGCCCCGGTCGCCGGCACGGTGGAGGTGGGTGGATTTGTGGGAGTCATCTTTGGGGGAACCGTCACCAGCTCTTACTGGCTCAAAGACGCCTCCATCCCTGCCAATACCGCCATGCCGGACGACGGGAACCAGCGGACAAAAGCGCAGATGCAGACCCAGGGTACCTATCTAAATTGGGACTTCACGAACGTCTGGTCGATCGCGGCGAACAGCTATCCTCAACTCCGACCCGCCTCTTCGGCCAGCTTGAATGCATTCCGGCTCGCAATGGGGAAAGATGAAGCGTGGGCCTCCCCGGCGGCCGCCACGGAAACCCAAGTGGTTGTCGAATCGTCAGGGTGTTCGGCCTCCTCCAAGGGAGGCGCGAGCCTCCTCCTTTCGATTTTCGCGATGCTCGGCCTGCTCCTAATCCGGCGTCGACTCGGAGCCAACGCCGGACACTAGGAGATTTGCTTACGGCGCGGTGTTCCCGGTAATGCCGCTCGGCGTAAAGGCGCCGCTTCCGGTCGTTGCCCCCGACCAATTCACCGTACCGACTTTGCACCAATAGGTCGGGGAGCTGACTACCAGGGTACCGCAATTGACGGTCGCCACCTGTGTCCCTTTGACGAAGATCGAGGTGGTAACACTCGTCCCGGTGCCGCTGTACGCCTTCACATAGACGGTGTACGTCCCGCTCTGGGCGATATCGGTCAGCCAGATGTTCTCGATCAAGCTTGTGCAGGTCGGCGGGATGCAATCCACATCCAGCTCCGCGTGCCCCATGTTCCCCCAATCCCGACCGCCGGCCGCGGTTTTGCAGTTGGAGTAGTAGCAGTCGGTCGACGAGTCGGTGGTCCCGCTCGGCTGGACGACGTGAAGATCCATGTCATCCCCCGTAGCCCAGGTCAGCTGCGCGCGGAACAGTTCTCCGGCCGAGGCCTCCGCCGTCGACGTGATCTTGAACGTCTTCGAGCAGGTTTTGCCGTCCGTTTTTGTCACCGCCACGGTGATCAGGTTTTCACCATGGAAGAGAGGCAACGTTGCCTCGATCGTCGCCCCTGACACATCCAACGTGATCCGGTTCGACGAACTCCCCGACGTGATCGTCACACTTCCGGACGTTCCGGCCGCCGCGAGAGTCCCCTTCAGATCAATCTTCGTCTTGTCCGTGGACGATCCGTCCGTCGGTTCCGTGACTTCAATCGCGTCGGCGGCACAAGCGCTGTCCGAAACACGCATCCCGCAAGTCACTTGCCCGGTCAGATCCCAGTAGTCGAGGAAATCGACCCCCTTGGTGTATTTCCCGTCGGCGTTGACATCGATGATGCAGTCGTAGCAACCGGCCACGAGAAGTTGGCGCGGCCAGACCAGCCATGGCGCCTCGTTCGTACAGAACCCCTGAACCGCGTCCAGTTTGAACGCGGAAGCCCCATCCGGACCGGTCACGTCGATCAGGTCGTCGCCGTCCGTCCAGGTGTTCTTATGCTCCACCACGTACTTGCGCACGCCGATCCGGTGATCGACCGCCCCTTTTTCCGGCGGGGAGATCCAGGCCCACACGTCCCGGATGCTGGTATCGGTCGCGTTCGGATCGAAGACGTCCCGGTAGTTTCCGTTCCGGTCGGCGCAGATCTGCCCGGTGATGTCGCTGGTCGCCGCATTCGCGCGCTGAACCGTGAAGCAGGCGTTGAACCGGCGCGGACGGGAGATCAGGTCCTTTGCCCGATTGAACTTCCCATTTCCATCGATGTCGCAGACGACGTCATAAGCGTTGTTCGGCGGAGTAGAGCTGAAGGAACTTCCCAAGCTGACCGTCCCTTTCCCGCTCGTAACCGTCACGCTCCCCTGCGCGACTCCCGAAAGCGTTTCGTCCTCCTGAAGAGGGGCCCCGTTGTCGGAAACGACGTAACAGGTGTACGTGCCGTCCGCCAGGCTCCCGGTCCCCTTAGCCAGGCTCGCGTAGACCGCCTCACCCGGAGTGAACGATCCGCGCGCCGTTCCGGCCGCGTCGGAGCAGAATACTTTGCTGTTGTCCACGACCGTGAAGGTCGTCTCATAAACCTTGGCACCGGTCGAATCGGTCACCGTGACCTTGTAACTTCCGGTGGCGGGGGCCGCCATCGTCGTCGCTGCCCGAGTGCCGTTCGGAACCCTCAATCGGGACGAACTCACGACACCGAGATCCTGAAGGACCGTCGAGGCGGGTAAGGTCCCATCCTCATCTGTCGAAGCGATGAACCCACCGGAGGGGCTCAACGCGGTCCCGGACGGGTCTGCAACGCCAATATTGTATTGGGTGTTCTTCTTGAGGCCGGAGAGAGTGAGAGTCACGGAATCGTTCGTATCGACGCTGCTGATGACGTTCCCGTTTTCGTCGACGATGCCGTTCTTCCCTCCTCCGGAGGAGCAGGCCCCAACACCGAGGGCGAGAAGAATTGTAATCACCCAAAATGCTTTCCGATCTCTCATGGTCCTTTCCTTTCTGTATCTGTGATGGCCTGCCGGGAGGTTAACGTCTCCTTTTATTCCGGGCAACAAATCACGCAAGTTCCTTGGCACGCCTCTGTTCGGCCAGGGTCAAGAATACGATCGCGACAAGGATAAAACCGAGCGAGAGCCAGTCATCCCGACTCGGGAATTTCCCCCCGAAAGCGTAGTGGAAGATCAACGTCGCCGTCGTCCCGGCCACCAACGAGGTCAGGCGGTTCACGCAGCCGGCGAACGTCGCGGTCCGTCCCTTGAACATGAAGATGAAGACCGAGAAGAAGGTCACCGTGGCGTACGGGATACCGCAGACCATGGCCCACCCCCACATCGGCCTCGGTTCCAGGATCGCCCCGCGGAAAACCTGGATCTGGGGGGGATTCCACCCAAAAAGAGAGGGAGCAAAGAAGACGAGAAGGGATGCGACTAGCAAGGTTCCGAATGCGGAACACTGCTCGATCGCCAGGAACCCCTTGTTGTCCTGTTTCACCCCCGGCGCCCGGGTGTTCTTGAAATAATTCATGATGTAGATACGCAACGTGTAGGCGACGATATAACTCAAAAGGATCGTCATCGCCGCCGGCGAATGGATGAAATCGAACGTCCCCGGCTTCGACGACCCGAAAAGATTCACGCCGACCGCGGCAATCGCAAAAACAACGGCGGCGTTTTCCTCCCAATAGACCTGCTTCTTCAAAACTCCTTGCCGGATCTGAACCGCGTCGACCACGCGGCTGATCACGATCACCGCCCCCCGCATGATCACCATCGCGACCATGACGGAGATCGGAAGGGTGTACATGAGCGTCGTCGTCGGAATGATCACCGCCGTGCAGACTCCGGAAGGGATGATGTAAAGGTACTCCGCCGGGAACCGGAGCCCTTTCCACTCGATCGAACCGTTCGACTTGAGCCGATACCACCCGGCGATGACCACGAAGAGAAGGACCGTGGTAGTGGCGGTCGAGGAGTTGTAGACGAGAAACTCGAGCTCCTGCATCCCCGGAAACCCCTTGTCCACGGAGCCCAGGAAGTACTTCACGATGACGCCGGTCAAGACATAGAAGAAAAAGTAGCCGCCGCAGAGTTGGAGAAGCCGCCCCGTACTCCCTTCCCGAGATTCCGACATGTTATCTCATCCCCTTCCAAAGAGTTCCGAACGTTTGATCGAGCGCTTTCCCGAGTTTGACGGGATCGTCGGTTACATCCGGTTCGTTCTTAAGGACGGAATACGGGACGCGGAAGTTCCGGACCGGGATGTGGGTCGGGTTGGACGCGGTCAGCTTCCCCCAGTCGTTCGTCTTGTAATAGAACTCCATCTTGTCGTCCGGCAACGAGTGGAACAAGACGGAATCGGCCAGACCCGGCCGTTTCCTTTTCTGGTTCTTCCGGACCGACTCTTCGTACGAGACATCGATGTAGAGGATGCCGGCATCCTTGAGGATCCGGTCACTCAAGTATCCATACGCTTCTCCGAAGCCGTTCCCCCCTCCGCGCGAGAACTCGACAAGGGCGGTTGAGGTCTTGAAGAAGTCGGGGTGATCGCGGAGGTGCTTCTCCACCGCCAGGTTGATCTTCTCGATGAACAGGTTCCAGAGAAAGTGATCCTTGAAATAATACTTCTTGTCGGTCCAAACCCGCTCCTTCCCGTACTTGGAGCAGATGTCATCCTCTTCGAACTTCTCCCAGACATAGAGGAAGTCGTCGAATTCGACCACATCCCCGACATGAAACCGTTCCCGCCGTTCGGCTACAGGAACCGACTTCAGATAGTGAATGACTTCAGATTTTCCGGCCGCCGGCCGCGCGTTCAGGATGATGAACTTGAAGAGATCGGACATGCGGGGAACCTAACGGAGCTTGCCGTCCGATGCAAAAATTCTCTTACTTGAAGCTGGCCCAGGAACTCCCCGTCAGCCCCAGGATCACGCCGTTCGACGTGGCCGACGTGCCGTCCGCCCCCACCGCAAAGGCGCTGGTCGCCGAGGCGGGCAACACACCGAAAAGAGAGAACTTATCGTCCTCCGGATTCGTCTGCTTCGTCCAGTTCGTTCCGTCGAACGAGAGGATCACGCCACTATCACCGACGGCGAAAACTTGGCTGGCCGATGTGCCAGAGACTGCGCGGAGGTTTTTGCTCGTTCCACTGTCCATTTTCGTCCAGGTGATCCCGCCGATCGTACCGCGGAAGATCCTGCCCCCATCCGCCACGATGAAGATCGAGCCCCCACTGACCGGTTGAACCCAGATACCGTTCAAGTTCGTATCGGGCGGCACGTCCCCATCCAACGAAGAGGGAAGAGAGACGGGGGCCCAACTCCCGCTCCCGCCGCTGCGAAGTACCGTTCGGTTCGATCCGACGGCATACACGGCCGGCTGGATTCCGCTGATCCCCCGGAGCGATCCCGTCACGCCGGAAGTTTCCTCTCCCCACGTTGTTCCCGAACGATGAACGATCGTTCCCCCCTCTCCGACCGCATAAACATTGCTGATATCGGTCCCGAACAGACCGTTCAGCGTTTGATCGATCCCCGAAATCTCTTCGGAGAGGGTGCTCCCATTATAATGAAGGATCTTCCCCCCCGATCCGGCGAACCAGACGTCGGTGGCGGAGGTGGACTGTTGATCGCACCAGGAGGCGCGGAGATCGCGCGCCGTCCCGTCCAGAACGGTGAACGTGCTTCCGTTCGACGAAACGAGGGTCTTCCCCCCGCTGCTCGTCAGGAACATCCTCCCCCCCCGCGTCACACAGAGAGAGGACATTGGATTCTCGACCAGCCCACCAGCCTCTTCCCCCGTCTCTCCCGGAGGGGTGGAGCCGCCCCCTCCCAGCCCGCCGCTGCCGCCCCCCCCGCCGGTGCTGTTGCTGATGGGGCATCCCGCCAGAAGAAGATTCAGACTGAAAAGGAGGATCGAGATCTTCCGCATAGGGGGAGTATATCGAAAAAAAAAGGCGCGGGGGAAACCCGCGCCTTTTTTACTCAATGGAACGGAGGGATTAGTAGTCCATCCCTCCCATGCCGCCCATACCCCCCATGCCGCCGCCCGGCATGCCGTGGGCCGCTTTCTTCTCTTCCGGCTTCTCGGCCACCAAAGCTTCGGTGGTCAGGAGAAGTGCCGCGACCGACGCCGCGTTCTGAAGAGCCAGGCGCGTGACCTTCGTCGGATCAATGATCCCCGACTTGAACAGGTCCTCGTACTCCTCGGTCTGCACATTGAAGCCGTACGAGCCTTTTTCAACCCGCACCTTCTCCAGCACGATCGACCCCTCGACCCCCGCGTTGTGCGAGATCTGACGGATCGGTTCCTCGAGGGACTTCAGGATGATGTCGGCTCCCGCCTTCTCACCTTCCTTCAGTTTCAGGTTCTTCACGACATTGAGGCATCGCACGTACGCGACCCCGCCGCCCGGGACGATCCCCTCTTCGACGGCCGCTTTGGTCGCATGCATCGCGTCCTCGACGCGCGCTTTCTTCTCTTTCATCTCGGTCTCGGTCGCCGCGCCGACATGGATGACGGCCACGCCGCCGACCAGCTTCGCCAGACGCTCCTGGAGCTTCTCGCGGTCGTAGTCCGAGGTGGTTTCCTCGACCTGGACCTTGATCTGCTTGACGCGCCCGTCGATGTCGGCCCGTTTCCCGGCGCCGTCCACGATCGTGGTGTTCTCCTTATCGATCGTGACCCGCTTCGCCTTGCCCATATCGGCCATCGTGATGTTCTCCAGCTTGACGCCGAGGTCTTCGGAGAAGCAACGCCCACCCGTTAAGACCGCGATGTCTTCGAGCATCGCCTTCCGACGATCGCCGAAGCCCGGTGCCTTGACGGCCGCGCACTTCAAAGTGCCGCGCAGCTTGTTGACGACCAACGTCGCCAGCGCCTCACCTTCGACCTCTTCCGCGATGATCATCAGAGGCTTTCCGGCCTGTGCGATCTTCTCGAGCAACGGGAGGAGATCCTTCATCGAGCTGATCTTTTTCTCGTGGATCAGGATGTACGGATCTTCCAGGATGACTTCCATCCGCTCGGCATCGGTCACGAAGTACGGGGAGAGATAGCCGCGATCGAACTGCATCCCTTCCACGATCTCGAGCTTGGTCTCCATCGACTTTGCCTCTTCGACCGTGATGACCCCTTCCTTGCCGACCTTCTTCATCGCTTCCGCGATGAGATCGCCGATCAGCTTCTCGCCGTTGGCGGAAACCGTTCCGACCTGTGCGATCTCGTTGCTCTCGGAGACCGGCTTCGAGATCTTCTTGAGCTCGTTCACGACGGCGTCGACCGCCTTGTCGATTCCGCGCTTGAGATCCATCGGGTTGTGCCCGGCGGAAACCAACTTGCACCCTTCGCGGTAAATCGCCTGCGCGAGAAGGGTCGCGGTCGTCGTTCCGTCCCCTGCGGTGTCGGAGGTCTTGGAGGCGACCTCTTTGACCATCTGGGCGCCCATGTTCTCGAACTTGTTCTCGAGCTCGATCTCCTTGGCGACGGTGACGCCGTCCTTGGTGATCGTCGGGCTTCCGAACGACTTATCGAGAACGACGTTGCGGCCGCGGGGGCCTAAGGTGACTTTCACGGCCTCGGCCAGAGTGTTCACCCCGTAGAGGATGGACTTTCTGGCGTCCTCACCGAAACTCAAAATTTTAGCTGACATGGTATTGCTCCTTTATCCGTTGACGTTATTCAAGAATCCCGAGGATCTCGTCTTCCGAAAGGATGACGTGCTCCTCGCCGTTCATCTTCACTTCGGTCCCGGCGTACTTTGCGAAGAGGATCCGGTCCCCTTTTTTGACCTGCATCGGAAGCAATTTTCCTTCTTCCGTGCGCTTTCCTTGCCCGCAGGCCACGATCTTCCCTTCCTGCGGTTTCTCTTTCGCCGTATCGGGGATGATGATCCCCCCCTTGGTCTTCTCTTCCTCACCGACTCTCTTGATCAGCACTTTGTCGTGCAAAGGTTTAATCGTCATGATTGCTCCTTGTTTGGTTTATTGGACTTCACTTCACATTTCGCTTCGCAGCCGGAACAAGCTTCCGACGAAGCTTTCTTCGGCTTCGAACCGTTCCCGGAACCGTAGCCGTCTTTGTACCAACCGCCTCCCTTCAAATGGAATGCGGTCTGCGAGACCATCTTCTTCACCTTCCCTCCGCACACCTTGCATTGGGTGAGCGGACGGTCGGAGATCTTTCTCAGCTCTTCAAACCGGTGTTTCTTCGGAATGCACTCATATTCGTAAATCGGCATTTATCTTATATATCAGTTCGTTAACTGCGTTTCTTGGCACTCGCCTGTGGTCTCTGCCAGCAGGCGTGCTGGTACTTAAGGCACCAGACCGTTCTTGTCAAGGCGTCCGGATTGGGAAATATAAAGACTCGAAGATGCGGAACTACCTCACGTTGATGAAGGAAGTGCTCGAAAAAGGGGAATCCCGGACCGATCGGACCGGGACCGGGACACTTGCCCAATTCGGGGCCCAACTTCGATTCGACCTTTCGGATGGTTTCCCGGTCGTAACGACGAAGAAGCTGCACCTTCGCTCCATCCTCCACGAGCTCCTCTGGTTCTTGAACGGGGAGACGAACGTCCGGTACTTAAAAGAGAACAAGGTCACGATCTGGGACGAGTGGGCCGATTCCGAGGGGAATCTCGGCCCGGTCTACGGCGCGCAGTGGAGAAAATGGGGAGCCGCGTCCGGGGAGACCGGAATCGATCAGATGTCGCAACTGATCGAAGGGATCCGGAAGAATCCGCATTCCCGACGCCACATCGTCAGCGCCTGGAATGTTTCCGAGCTTCCGAAGATGGCGCTCCCCCCTTGCCACCTCCTGTTTCAGTTCTACGTCCACTCCGACGAGCGCCTCTCCTGCCAGATGTACCAGCGGAGCGCTGATCTCTTCCTGGGGGTCCCGTTCAACATCGCGAGCTATGCGCTCTTGAACATGATGGTGGCGCAGGTAGCGGGGCTCAAACCGGGGACGTTCGTCCACACGCTCGGGGACGTTCACCTTTATAAGAATCATCTGGAGCAGGCGCGGCTCCAGCTGTCCCGTGAACCGAAACCGCTTCCGCGGATGAAGATCAAGCCGACGGTAAGATCGCTCTTCGAGTTCAAGTTTGATGATTTCACACTCGAAGGGTACGACCCTCACCCGGCCATTCCGGCCCCGATTTCGGTATGACGATTTCGATCCTCGTGGCGATGGCGAAGAATCGCGTGATTGGCGCGAAGGGGCACCTGCCGTGGCATATTTCTGAGGACCTAAAGCGGTTCAAGAAGCTCACGACCGGTCACGCGATTGTTATGGGACGAAAGACGTTCGACTCGATCCGGACCCCGCTTCCGAACCGGAGAAACATCGTCATCTCTCGCAACCCGATTCTTCGGATCCCGGGTGTGGAGATCGCTCATACATGGGAGGAGGCACTCCAGCTGTGCAAAGGGGAAACCGAGGTCTTCGCCGTCGGCGGCGCCGAGATCTACCGACTCGCTCTCCCCTCCGCTGACCGCCTCTATCTCACGCTTGTTGAGAAAGACTACCAGGGGGACACGTTCTTCCCTGAGTTTGATTGGCAGAAAGAGTTCAATGTGACGGAGGAGTCGGAGCACAAGACTCCCGACGGGATTCCGTATCGATTTCTTACCGTGAGTCGTAAACAACGCTAACGGGTTCCTGAAAGACGCGAACGTCGCCGGTTGGAGAGAAAGAATAATAGAAGGACAGAACTGAGCGCGGCGAACGAGGATCCATCTTCCGTCGACACCCCGCAACCATCGGAGACTTTTGCACTGTTGATAGGAGTTGCACCGCTGGAAGGAGTTGCGCTGCTGATAGGGGTTGCACTGCTGGTAGGGGTTGGGTCCAGGGCGGTCGTTTCGATGTCGAACGTGTCGATGGTCTCCCCGGCCACATTCTTGAAATAGCATTTCGCATAATTCGGCTTCCCGTCGGCGTAAAATGTGCAGAATAGGGCGCCATACTTGGCCGCTCCTCCTTCCGAAGTGGGGCTGCTGGATGTGTAGATTCTGGCCCACTCCCCCTTGCATCCGTAGGGATAGGTCGTCTCACAACGACTCTGCGAATGGATCCCCGCTCCGCCGAGACCGGAAACGATTGAAATCGTCTTGCCGGGGGAAACCCAGGCATATGCGGGGTCGGCCCAGCTCGGATCGACGATCTGATTCGTCATGTCGGTCAGCGTTTTCGTTCGTTGATACGAGTGATTGTGGCCCGCCAAGATGATGGCCCCCCCTTGTCGGCAAGCTTCATAGGGCCCCCACCCCACCTCATCCGTTTTTCCTCCGACCTGCATCGCGATCTGATTCTTGTGCCAAACACAGACCTTCCAAATTGCGTCGCTCCCCGCTAAGGCGGTTGAAATATTGTTGGCGTAATCGGTCCCAGGAGATGTCGCCCCCGAAAGAACGAAAAAGAGCCCTTTGTAGGTGCACGAGCCGTTCAAACCATACTCCCCCGTGCAGGAGGCAACGGAAACCCTTGCGAGTCTCTCCGTCAATCTGTCCTTGTAACTCTTGCTGCCACAAGCGGAGGTCCAGCAGGTCAGGTCGTGATTCCCTGGAACGGCAAAGAGCGGAAAGTTCGCCCCCAGAATGTTGTTGATCGGAGTCTCCCAAAGGTTGGGGTCGTCGTGACGATCGAAATCCCCGTTATGAAGAATCAGTTCGGCCCCCTCGTTCTTGATGAGCGTAAGAACGCTCTCCGGATTCCCACCGATGTCCTGATCTCCAAACATCGCCACCTTCAAGTTTTGGGTTGTGGCCGTAACGGCTCGGGTTGTGATTCGGGCGGCATTGGAGGAATTGCATGCGACCGGCAGAATCCACATCCAGAGAAGAACGATCGGTTTCACAAAACCTTTTTCCATTTTTATTCTCCGGGAAGTTTAGCAGGTTCCCGAAAATCCAAGGACAACCGTCCGAGAATCGGAATCACGTCGGTCAGGCGATCGACTAGGTAATCGGCGGGGGTCAGCTTCTCACGGGGAAGCGTGGAGGTGAGCGCCACGCAACGGCACCCTGCGCGGTGGGCGGCCTCGATGCCGGGGGCGGCATCCTCAATCACGAGGCACTCCGCAGGCTTGAGATTCAACCCTTCCGCGGCCTCCAGGAAAACATCCGGGTTCGGTTTCTTCTTCGCGATCGAGTCGCCGTCGACGATGAAATCGAACCTCTTCGGATCGATCGACACTGCTTTGAGGCTCTCCATCACCCAGTGGTTCGACGATGAAGACGCGAGCGCCGTCTTGAGACCTCGCTTCCGGATCTCCTCCATCAGAGTTTCGAACCCGGGGAGAGGGCGAAGCTTCTCTTTAGCGAGTTCGAGGTAAGCACTCGTCCGTCTCCGGAGCATCTCCTCCACCGTAACGTCCGTGATCCCGTACTTTTCCATTGGTGCGCTCACATACTTTCCTCCCGCGCCGATCCCGGGACGGACGTCATCCAGTTGGAGATCGACGCCGAACGGGGCGAAAAGTTTCTTGGTGACCTCGAAGATGAGAGGCTCGGAGTCGACCACGACGCCGTCGCAGTCGAACAGGACTCCTCGGAGAACCGGCACTAGAACTGACCCACGGCGAAATGGATCTCCCAGAGTCTCTCCCCGGGGCGCCGATCGAGTTTGAAACCCAGGTCGAGGCGCAGAGGTCCGAAGAAAGTGTTGTATCGCAACCCGGCCCCCGCCGTGGTCCGGATCTCGAACGGATTGAATTCGCCGTTCTGCAGGTATGCATTCCCGCCGTCGGTGAAGAGCGCCAGATCGAATCCGCCGAAAAGTGGCGCTAGGAAATCCCACATGTAGTTGAAGACCGCGTTCCCGCCCGGCGCCTGCGTCAGGACGGTGTCACCACAGCTCTCCGCGACATTCGAACCGAGGCCGCCGACGCAGTTTCGCCCGAAGCCGCGAAGCGAATCGTTCCCCCCCAACCGGAATCGTTTTTCGATCGGAATCTCCGAGATCCCGGCCTGCTTCGTCTCACCGTACGTCCCGGAGAAGCCTGCCCGCACCGACAATACGGACCGAAACCGTCGATAGAACGGGATGTAGAATGAATTCCGGACATAAACCTGAGCGAAGGCGGCATCCGACAGGAATGTACTGTTGAATGCCGAAGCATGGAGACGATGGAACGATCCGACGGTCGGGTTGAGCGGGTCGTTCCGGAAATCGAAATCGAGGATCGTCGCGATCGACCCGAACCGGGCGCGGTCCTGGTCGATGGGGCTCAAGATCACCCCCGCCTGCACGTTGAACGGATCCCGGTACTCGAGCTCCCACTGGAGCGTGGCCCGGAGCCACTTCCAGATATTCCGCTCGACCCCGAGGATGACGCTCCTGCGGTCGATGTCGAACTGAAGCTCCTCGCGCCGCTCGTCGATGAAGTTGACCTTCCCGTCGGCGATCCCGAACAGGTGAGGTTCCAGGTAGGTAAACGCCGCCCGGTGCTCGATGATCTGGGGGTTGCGGAACTGGCGGCTGACGCTTCCGGAGACCGTCGCACTCCGCCCCGTTCCCCCGATGTTCACGTATCCGAATTCGACCGCCCCCCGGTACCCTTCATCCGTCGAGAAGCCGGGCCGGAGAGCGACCGAGCGCTTCCTCCGTTCCGTCACGCTGACGATCACACCCTCCGTCCCGGTTTCCGGATCGAACGGAAGCTCGTCCAGCGTGACGCTCTCGAAAAACCCCAGACGAAGAAGGTGTCGCCGACTCTCCTTGAGTTTCTCCGGATCGTAGACCTCCCCTTTTTCGAACGTCAGCTCGCGGCGAACTACGTACTCCTGGGTATGGAGATTTCCACGGACTCGAATGTCGCCGATCATCACCCTCGGCCCCTCTTCCACGGGGATCTCGTAGTCGTTTCGTCCGGCCGGGACATCTTCCGGAGCGGGAAGGCGGACTTTCACAAACTTGTATCCGAGCCTCCGGTATCGTTCCTCGACACGATCCGCCCCCTGCCTCATCGCCACCGGGTCGATCGAATCTCCGGGTGAAACGGAGAAGAGTTCCGCGATCTGTTTCGACGCGATCGTTTGATTCCCGCTCGAACGATACTCCTTAAGAAAGGAGGGACTCCCCTCGTTGATCTTGAACGAGATATCCGCAACATTCTCTTTCGTACGAAACGCGATTGCGGGGGCCGACACCTTGGCCCGGAGGAATCCGTGTTGCTGGTAGAAGGCAAGAAGACCTTCCGAGAGCGGAGTAAGCTCCTCCCGTACGAAAATGCGATCGCGCGTGGCAGGCGGAGCGAGTCCCCAGAATTGGTCTTCCAGATCTTCTGCGGCGATCTTCCCGTTCCCGTCGAACGTCACCTTCCTGATCCTCATGCGCGCCCCGCGATTCACGTCGAATCGGATCGAGCGCAGGTCCGCATTCTCGTCATAAGTGTCGGAGACCTTCACCTGGGCGTTCGAATACCCGTACGAGGCATAGAACTGACGAATTCCCTCCGTCGCCGCCGAGTCGATCCACCCGGTGTTGAACTGCCTCTCCTCGTCGAGGAAGATCGCCTTCGTAAGCTGAGTGTCACGCTCGAACGCGAACGTGTTCCCTTCGAAACGGACACGAATTCTCGGGCCGGGCGTGACACGAACCGTCACCCGGGCGGCCGACCGGTCGGCATTGTACGTGAGCTCCGGGTCGGAGACTTGCACCGCCAGGCGTTCCTCGTCGCGCAACGCCTGCCGAATCCGCTCGGCCCCTTCGGAAACCTTCAAGCCATCGCACCGATCCCCCTCCGCAACCCTAAGAAGTTTCCGAGCACGCTCGGAAGTCAAGGCGGTAGAGGAAGAGGAGATCTCGACCCCCTCGATCCGGCAAGGAGTCCCTTCCCGAATCGAGACCGCGAGATTCGCCTCCCGGAGATCGGACTCCTGCTCGACCTCGAGGTTCACCCCGGCATTCGGAAAACCCCGGTAGAAATAGTACTCCGTGAGGCGTTGCCGTGCCCGTTGCAAAGCCGTCGGCACCGCACGATCGCCGCGGTTCAAATCGACCTGCGCCCGAATTTCCGCTTTCTTGAGTTGCTGACTCCCCTGGACGCTGACGTCCGTCAAGACCGGACGGACGTCGACATCCACCGTCAACGCCCAACCGCCGTCCGCCGGTTCCCCGAGCAGATCGATCGAGTAGACCGGCCATTCGGAATAGAACTTCCGGATCGCATCGTGCGCCTTATCCACGTCATACTCGCCCCGCAGCACCGACTCGAAGAAGGTGCCCGCCTGCTCCTTCACCTGGGGATCGGGACACGAAACGGTGACCGAGACGATTTTTTCCGCTGCCAACGAGATCGCCGACACTCCCGGCAGGAGGAGGAGAAGCGCGAAGACAAGGCCGAAGCCGCGTCTAGAACTCGAATTTGAATTCGAAATCAAGGCCGAGATCGTATTCCTGGTTGGTGGTTTGTTGTTGGTTGTCCCGAATGCTCCCCTGCAAGGATACATGGTCGTTGAATCTTTGCTCCAGCTTCAACGTGTTGTCCGCGCTCGTGTCGAACAGGTCGGTCGAATAGAGCAACCGGACTTTCGGAAGAAGCTGCTTCCCGACGATCATCTTGAGCCCCGAGGTCTTCGTGTCCTGCGAGAAGTACGGCACGAACTGGAACGTGTCGACCAGCTTCGCCTTCTTGAGCCCCGACTCCACGCGCGATTGGACCCCCCCCGAAAAAACGGTCGGAAGGACGGACGAAGAGAGACTCTGGTCTTTCGCCCCGGCCGCCGTCAGCTCGTCGGTATCGACCCCGAGGGTCAGGAGGGCGATGATGCTGGTTTCGTCCTTGGCCGGCTGGCTCGAGAGAAAGGCGATCACGTTCTCCTTTTCCGTCCGAAGTTCGAGAAAGATATTGGTCGTCTGCACGCGGGTCTTGGCGTTCAGGTCGAACTGCAGGTGGATCGAATCCTCCCGGTCGAACGTCACCAGTCCCGGGGAGAGCTGAAACTGGTTGTCCAGGAAAACGACGGTCCCCTCGAGGACCTCCACTTTTCCGAGAAGCCCGAGCCCCAGGTCGGAACCTACGAGACGGAGTTCCCCGCGCATCTTGGCGGTCGCGAGGTTGTTGCGAAGAAGGAAATTGTTCCCCTCGCTCCGGAACAGGAGATCGAACCGGATATGCTCTTCTTCCTCCCGATGGACCCGCTCGATCCGGACAGTCCGTCGGAGACTCAAGATCCGGCTCTGCCAATCCCAGTTGTCCTGGTACCGAGCCTCGCTGACGGCGAGGTTCCCGCGAAAGAGCGGGCGGGAGAGGGGGCCGGAAAGGGAGATCGGCCCCGAGACAGTGGCGGGAATCCATGGCGGGAACCGGAGGGTCACCCGCTCGACGTCCCCGTTGAGTGTCGCTCGTGCCGGATTGTTGGCGGTCCCGAGGAGCACTTCTCCCGACGCGTGGACCTTCCCTCCGGCCATCTGGGCATCGATCCGGTCGAAGAAGATCCTCCGTTGCTCCATCGCCGCCGTCGCGCCGATCGATTCGATCGGATGCGGGAACCCTTTGAACTGCAGGTACCCCTCACTCACTTTGAGTTTGCCGTGGAACAGGGGCCCCGCGAGAGTCCCCCCGAGCTTCGCGTCGACCTCCGCTTTCCCCTCCGCCCGGGTCAGATGGAGCGGAAAAAGGGTCAGTAGTCGCAAGGCTAGAGACCCATTACCGTGACCGGAGAGAGAGTTGTCGGCTCCGACGATGGCATCGGCCTGGAACTCCCCGCCGGAACCGACCAGACGCCCCGAATCCAGCCGGACCGTGCCGTCGCGGACCTTCACGGTCGTCGACTCGGCCAGTCCGATCTTCCATTCCCCCTGTTCGAGATCGGCCGCATGAAGCCGGATCTCCCCGTTCCAACTCTTCCGGGAGGTCGGATCGGCGCGGAGGTTCCAGTCCGCCGTCACGAAGGCTGCTGACGCTGGTACGATAGACGTGATCGGGAATTTTTTCAGGACCCCGCTCCCCTCGAACGACTTGCCGGTCCGTGCATCGATCTTCCCGCTCGCCTGGAAGCCGTCCCCTTCGAGTTCGACGTTCCACGAGAGGTTTGACGCCACACCCCCCGCGCGACCCCGCCCCACTCCCTTTGCTTTTCCGTCGGCATCGTGTCGGAAAACGCGGAGATCCCCCGCAATCCGAGGGTCGGAGGTGTCGCCGTCCAGCACGACGTGCGCGTCTACATGACTGATCAGCGGGAGAAGGAACGCCGGAACCGAAACGATCGAAAGGGGGAACCGTTTGGTGTCGACCTGGAACCGATCGAACGCTCCGGGAGCCACGACTCCTCGCACCGCCGCGGTCATCCCACCACCGGTCGCATCCGCCTTCTGAACGATGACGGCCCCCCGTTCCAGATCGATCAGCCCGTCGACGCGATCGAACGATTCCCCGCGCCAGGCGGCTTGGCGCGAGTCGAGTCGGATGACCCCGTTCGGCGTAACGAGCGATCCGGAGAGAGAAACCTGTCCCGAACCGGTCCCCGTCACCCCGCCCCAGAGCGGGAACCTTCGCGCGGCGGTGTCGGAGATCCAGCCGAGATCGAAATCGGAAAACGATCCTTCGATCGTCCCCGGGTTGCTCATGTCGTTCGGAATCCGACCCTCCAATTTCATGAGCCCGCTGCCGACACGGAAACGGAAGTCGGAGAGCGTGTTCCACCCTTTTTCCAGGATCACGGTCCCCGTGAACGCAGCTACCGGATGGGAGAGATATCGGAACGGATCGAGCGAGATCTCGAGTCGCGCCCGCATCACCCCCTCCTCGATGACGAGCCCGCCGCCGACTTGCCCGCGCCCGCTGACGCCGTCGTGCTCGGGGAAAACCCCGGCGACCCGCGCGATCTGAGCGAGCCAGTTCCCATGGACCGCCCCCTTCGGATCGATCTCAAAACCGTACGTTCCTTCGACGCCGTCCATACGGACCGTTCCGTTCTCGATCCGATACGCGCGCCCCTCCCCCCCGGAGACCGTGCCACGGACATCGACCTCCCGAAAGGTGAGCGGAAGGTACGGCTGCATCACTTCCGAGATGAAGAGCGAGAGTCGCGGAGAAGTAACGGCGTAGGCGGCTGACAACGACCACGGTTTCCAGCCGATCTTTCCCGTGACCGAGAGATTGATGGCCCCACTGAGTTTCGGCGCCGATTTCGGGTCGATCAGCTTCTGGATGTCGGCGAACGGGACTTGGTCCGCGTTCAATTCGAAGTTCCCCGGAACACCGGTGCGAAGCTCTCCGGCGGAAAACCGGACGATCGGCCCGCCGAAATCGGCCTCGCCGGAGGCGGCTTCGATCGTTCGCCGATTCACCCGAAACGAGAAAGCCAATCGCCGGACCGCCCGTCCCACAGCGCGGAGATTCGATCCACGGAACTCCCCCGACCAGGCGAGCGAATCCCAGTTCCCTTTGACCCGCCCCTCCGCTCCAACAGCCCCCCCCAAGCTATACGAGCGGGGGAGAAGCCCCAAGTTCAGGAGGGAGTGCTCGATCGGCTCGAGCTGCCCGCGGATCTGAAGCAGGAGATCCGCCTCCGGATACGCTTCGCCGCTCAAGTTCAACGTGGCGCCGAGGCCCGACGCCTCGAACTTCCGGATCGTCACGTCCTGTCCGGACCGATCGGCGACGATCGCCACCTGATCCAATCGGAGTTCCTTGCGCCCTCGGAAGACCCGCCCCGTCCCTTGCCAGCTCCAGCGTTCGTTTCTCCCGCCTCCCGCATAGCTCGCAGTCCCGGATCCGATCTCGACACGCAGATTCTCGCCGGGCAGACGCAACGCCAGGTTCGCGCCGACGATCTGAATCTCCTCGACTTCGAGACGGATCAGGTCGTTGAGCGTGGGGATCCGGAACCGTCCGCGGGAAGCCGTGCGTTTCGTCGGCGTTTCATCGGTCAGATCGATCCGAAGGGTCGGATCCTCGATCTCCACACGGCGGATCGAAACCTCCCCGAGAAAGATCGGGCCCATCCCCGGCTCGATCCGAACGGCCCCGACGCTGATCTCGCGAAGCGGTCCTTTCTCTTTCCGGATTTCCAGTCCCTCGAACCCGACCCTCGGCGGGAAGATCGAAAGGTCAAAGCGGGAAACCGAAACTTTCGCATCCAGACGGCGGGAGAGCTCCGCGATCATGAGACCCCGCGCCACGCCGTTGATGATCGGTAGCCAGGCCGAAAGGATCACCAGACCGACGGCAAACATCCCCCCGAAGAAAAGGGCGATTCTTCTTTTTCGTCCCCGTTGCAAAGTCAGGCTAAGTAGGTAAAACAATAACCGGTTTATTCTACTTCGCCCGCCGCGGGGCGGCTAGTCAAAAGAGTTCGATATTCTTGCCACTCATCGGCCGTGAAGAGTGGGTGGCGGCGAACCAGACCGCCGGAGCCACCTCGCCGGCCGTCATCGTGGGCTTAAATTCCTTCGGGACATTCTGGTGAAACATCTCGGTATCGACCGAACCGGGACTGACGGCGTTTACGCGGATTCCCTCGTTCCGGAGTTCGAGAGCCGCCACCTCGGTAATCCCCAGCAGCGCGAACTTCGAGGCGTTGTACGCGCCGAACCCGGCGAATTTCGGAATCCCCCAGACGCTGGCAGCGGAGGAGATGTTGACCACGGCCGGATCGGTCCCGCGCCGCAAGAGAGGGATCGCGCGGCGGATGCAGTCGAGGAGGCCGAAGACATTCACGTCGAACAGACGGCGGACGCGTTCGAGCTCCATTTTTTCGATCGGGGAGACGAAGATGTCGGCGGCGTTGTTGACCAGAACATCGAGCGATTTCCATTCCGAGGAGATTGCATCGAACATCCGTTCGATATCGGCCGGACGCCCGATGTCGGCAACGGTCGTTCGAACGTTCAGCTCTTTCTCGAGTTTGCGAAGCGCTGCCTCCTGACGGCCGCAAATCCAAACCTCGGCACCGTTCTTCCGGAAGAGCTTCGCCGTCTCGAGGCCGATTCCCCGTGTCCCGCCGGTGATCAGAACCTTCATTTTTCTCCCAGGAATTCGACGAAGTTGTTCTGCGTTTCGAAGAGACGGACGCGATGGAGCATCTCCGCGCCGATCCGTTTCGCGACGATCTTCCAGATGACGGCGGCGATGTTCTCGGCGGTCGGAACCAGCCCTTTCATCTCGGAAACGTCGAGGTTCAGGTTTTTGTGATCGAATCGGGTCAGAATCTCTTCCTCCAAGATCTGTCGGAGCTTGCCGAGGTCAAACGCCATCCCGGTCTTCGAATCAATTCCACCCCGCACCGCCACCTCCAGCCGGTAATTGTGGCCATGGCCGTTCGGGTTGTTGCATTTCCCGAACACCGTCTGGTTCGTCCGGTCGTCGAAGTCGGGGTTGTAGAGACGATGGGTGGCCGAGAACTCGACCGCTTTGGTGACGTAAATCATGCGGTCTTTTTGCCGTGACGATCGGGAAAAATCAAGCCTGGCCGGACGATTTTCCGCAGACTGGATTCCGGCTTTCGTTAGTGGTACAAGCCCGCCCCGAGCGGGAGTAATTCAGCGGTAGAATGCCAGCTTCCCAAGCTGGACGTCACGGGTTCGATCCCCGTCTCCCGCTCCAACATCAGGAAGGGGACCGCATGAA
>JAZDDX010000035.1:0-108700 GCA_043809315.1 Pseudomonadota bacterium | reverse complement strand
GTTCTGCCTCAGCTGGGCGCGCGCCTGAATGAAATCCATGAGACGAGGCACGGCCCCCGTTACTGGCGGATCGTTCTCGGCCCCTGGCTGCAAGTCTATTTGTCCGCCCTGTACGACCGATACAGACATCTGAAACAGGCTTTGGAGGAGTACCCCGACTGTACGACCATCGGATTGTCGGTCGACTCCTTCACGGTTCCGTTCGACACGCTCGATTTCATCTCGTCCCTAAAGGAAGATCCGCTCAATCTCCAGTTGTGCACGAAAATCCTTTCCACGCTTGGGAAGACATTCCCGACGAAGAGCAGACCGCATCATCGAGGCTCATGGTACGGGATCCTCGCTCGCCGTTCCTGGATCGATCGTGCCATTGCCATTCCGTTTCGGGTATACGCGCGAGCGGGAGTGAAGGGGTCACGATCCATCGTGATCAGAAGTTCCTATTTTTCGAAGACGTCGGCCGTTCGACTCCTCATAAGGGGCGCAGGAACCCTTCTTCCAGTCCTGGCTCCGTTGACGAAGGTGCCGGTTCTTTCGTGTGATGAAGACATTCGAAAACGGCTCGCCGGTATCGATGTTGCAGAAGGGGAATTCGGCCGTTGTCTCTCCGTGATGTTGCCCACGGACATTCCCCTCTGTTTTGTGGAAGGATTTGGGTATGTGCGTAACGACGCGCAGAACCTCTACCCGAAATCCTCCAAGGCGGTCTTCACGGCAAACGCCTGGTATTATGATGAGGCGTTCAAGCAGTGGTCCGGGGCGGCGGCAGAACGTGGCGTTCGGTTGCTGGGAACCCAGCATGGCGGAAATTACGGTGGATTGGCAAACGTACAGGGCGAAGACCACGAAACGACGATCGTCGATCGCTACTATACTTGGGGATGGCAACGAAACGACTGCGCGGCGGAAGTTGTCGCGTTTCCCGCAACGAAGTTGACCGGAAGGAGACGACGGGACGGCCGAGTTCGGACGGGCGGCATCCTGTGGGGGACCACATCGTCCCCGCGATACCTGATTCAGTTTCCCGTGTTGCCGGAGTTCACGCGAGAATACCTCGCTTGGCAGGAACGCTTTCTGAAGGGAATCCCTGGGCGCCTCCTGAACGAACTTCGGGTTCGCCCGCATCGGGAGGACTGTGATTGGGGTCTTCTTGATCGGCTCCGCGAGTGTGTTCCTTGGATTGTGGTGGAAGGATGGAGCGTTCCGTTCGAAAAGAGTTTCGAACGCTGCCGTTTGTACGTGTGTGATCATCTGTCCACCACCTTCGTGGAGGCTCTGTCCGCGAATCAGCCGACGCTCCTTTTTTGGGATCCGCGATCCAACCGGTTGAGGCCCGAAGCGCGGCCGTACTACGACATGTTGAGAGAGGGCGGAGTTCTCTTGGACACGCCGGAAGCGGCCGCGGAAAGCGTCGCGCGAGTCTATGACGACGCCGAAAGCTGGTGGAACGATCCCGAGCGGCAAAGACTCGTGGCGGGTTTTCGGGAGCGATTCGCGCGGCACTCGTCCGACGACATCAGAATCTGGACAGAGGAGTTTGATAGGATAGCCGGCGAGCCATGCTTCACGACACGTCCATAAGAACACGATTCCTGGTGTCGGTGGTCTCCAATGGGATCCGGGCCCTCTTGGGCCTCGCGTCTGGAGTGCTGATCGCGCGTGGACTCAATCCGGCCGGTTACGGCGATCTCATGTTCCTGCTCGGAAGCTTTGTCGCGATCCGGTCCCTGTTGGACCTTGGAACATCGAGCGCCTTTTTCACGTTCCTGTCGCAACAACAACGGGGCCGTCGATTCTATTTGTCGTATTTCATCTGGTTGGCGCTTCAGTTCGTGTTCACGGTTCTGGTCGTCGGCCTGATCGTTCCGGACAGCATTGTGGAAAAGGCCTGGCTGGGTCAGAACCGATCCGTTGTCTTGATCGCTTTTGTGGCCGCGTTCATGCAACAGCAGGTGTGGCAAACCGTCAGTCAGATCGGCGAGAGCAGAAGAAAGACCCTAAGGGTCCAGCTGATGAACCTGGCGATCGCCGCGTTCTATCTGGCGATGGTATCGATCCTGTTGGCCGCAGGAAGAATGTCGGTGTCGGGGATCCTCATCATCCTGATCGGTCAGTATGGCGCAGCGGCGCTTATGGCCCGTTGGTTTCTGGGAGGGGGGATGTCCGAAAGCGCGGGAGGAGACCCGCCTTGGGACGAACTCGTCCGGGAATACCTGGTGTACTGCAGGCCCCTCTTCGCCGTCTCCGTAGTGGGTTTCCTATATGACTATGCGGACAAATGGATGCTGCAGAGATTCGGGGGCGCATCGCAACAAGGATATTTTCAGATCGCCAATCAGTTCGCGACGATCAGCCTCCTGGCGACCACATCCATTCTAACGATCTTCTGGAAGGAGATTGCCGACGCTCGCGCAAAGCAAGACCATCAACGGGTCGCTGGACTTTACCGGAAGGTCAGCAGGGGGTTAGTGATGCTCGGCGCCATGATCACCGGCCTGATCTGTCCATGGTCCGAGCAGGTCGTCGGGATCTGTTTGGGGCGGTCCTATGCTCAAGCATGGCCCGTTCTGGCGATCATGCTCTTGTTTCCGATCCATCAATCGTTGGGACAAATCGGCGGCACCATGCTTCTGGCGACCGGCCAGACTCGCAGGTTCATGATCGTGAGCATCGTGATGATGTTACTTTCGATCCCGGTATCGTATTTCATTTTGGCTCCGGCAACCGGAGCGGAAATTCCTGGCCTCGGGATGGGGGCCTTTGGGATCGCCATCAAGCTGGTGCTTTTGAACATCATCTCCGTGAACCTTCAGGCTTGGGTCATTGCGCATTCCAACGGGTGGAGGCTGGACTGGATCTATCAGGCGGTCGGAATCCCGCTCATGATCGGGCTTGGTTTCTTGGCGAAATTCATGGTTGGCCTTGGGTGGAGTGTGAGGGGTGCCACTGGGGCCGAACTGCTCGTGCCGATCGCCGGAGCGGGGGTCTTGTACGTTCTGTTCGCGAGTTCCGCGATCTGGTTCCTGCCGTGGCTGGTCGGAATGGAAAAGCGGGAGATTCGCGACTGGCTCTCCAAGCGGATCAGAGAATCGTCCTGAGCCCCTCTCGTAAGGAGATTGCCGGACTCCATCCGGGGAGCAATTGGGAATGGTGCGGTTCCATCATCTCCCGGTGCCGGTAGGGGCGCCCGCCCCATTCGATCGGGACCCGTCGTCCGAGTTCCGTTTCATAGATCTTCACGATCTCCTGAAGCGTGAACACTTCCTTGGAAGTGACGGCAAAACTCTTCCCCGAAAGCTCGGGATCCCGAACGAGCAAACGCTCCGCATGAAGGTAGGCGTTCACGACGTCCTCCACGTGAACCGGGGCGATTCGTTGTTCGCCGGGAGAGAGAGGCAGCGGGGCTGCGGCTGAGAGCGAGGCGGCTCGAAGTTGCGGGAAGAGCTTATGGCGGTCGTCCTCGGGACCGTACGTGTCCGGGAGTTCCAACGTGAGGCCGGTCAATCCGCATGCGTTCAGGTAGTACCGCATCAGATCTTCGAATCCCTTCTTCGTTGCGGCGTAGAGCGACGCCGGGTCGTAGTCGTGCCCGCCGTAGTGCTGCCAGAACGTCCCGGTGTTGATGAATCGGGCGACGCCGGCCCGCACCGATCCCTCGAGGAGTTGCACTCCGAACAGGAGATTCGATCGGACGAGCCGTTCGATGTCCTCCGGCTTATGTTCCGAAACGACGGCGGATGCGAGATGGAACACCGTGCCGGGAGAGACGTCCCGGAAGATTGTAAGCATCTGCTCGGTTCCGCCGTCGTGCTCATGCACGATCGGTGCGCCTGGAAGAGTGGCGAGGCGAGTCCGACGGGAGGTCTTCCGGACGATCAAATGGACCGACCTGCCATCCGCCAGCAAGCGTTTGGCGAGATGGAATCCGACGAAACCAGTGCTCCCCGTGATCAGGACCGCTCGGTCATCTGCCAATGCTTTGGACATGGCGCTTTCTTTCAACCGTACTTTCGAATGGAGTCGATCATGAACGCGAGCATGTCGTCCGTTAACCCGGGATAGACTCCGATCCAGAACGTCTGTTTCATGATCTGATCCGTGACACGCAGATCGCCGACGATTCGATATCCGGATGAATGCGTCCGCATTTCCCGGAAACAGGGATGCCTCAGAAGGTTTCCGGCGAAGAGCATCCGGGTCTGAATTCCCCGCCCCTCGAGGTGTTCGACGATCTGACTGCGTGTGAAGCCGGCATCGTGTTGCACCGTGAGCGGAAATCCGAACCACGAGGGATCGGAGCCCTCCGTCGCCTCGGGTAGAACGAAACGGTCCTCCAGACCGGAAAGTCCCGCGCGCAACTTCCGCCAGTTTTTTTTCCGTGCTTCAACGAAGCTGGGAAGCTTTTCGAGTTGAGCACACCCGATCGCGGCCTGCATCTCTGTCGCTTTGAGATTGTAGCCAAAGTGAGAATAGACATATTTGTGATCGTATCCAGGGGGCAGTTCGTCGAACTGTTGCCCGAAACGGTTGCCGCAGGTGTTCTCCCGGCCCGGTCGGCACCAACAGTCCCGTCCCCAGTCCCGAAGCGACTCGAGGATTCGCTGAAGGGTCGCGTCACTCGTGTAGACGGCCCCGCCTTCGCCCATGGTGATGTGGTGGGAAGGATAGAAACTCGATGTGCCGATGTGGCCGATGGTTCCGGTGGCACGCCACGCCCCCCGAAAATGGTAACGCGAACCGAGCGCGTCGCAGTTGTCCTCGACGAGCCAAAGACCATGGCGATCACAAAAATCCCGGACCTGGGTGAGGTCAAAAGGGTTGCCCAGCATGTGGGCCAGAACGACGGCCTTCGTTCGGGGTGAATAGGCTTCTTCCAAACGACTGCAATCTGCATTGTAGGTCGGAAGCGTCATGTCCACGAACACCGGCACGGCCCCGTATTGAAGGATGGGGGTCAACGTCGTCGGAAAGGCGGCGGCCACCGTGATGATCTCATCCCCCCGCCGAATCCGCCGCTCTCCCAGTACCGGCGACGTGAGCGCCATGAACGCCAGCAGATTTGCCGAAGAGCCGGAGTTGACCAGGAAGCAATACGGAAGCCCCAGATACCGAGACATTTCGCTTTCGAAACGTTCGGCATAACGCCCGGCCGTCAGCCAAAAATCAAGGGAAGCGTCGATGAGCAAGTCGACCTCGCGGGCATCGAATACCCGACCGGCATAGGGGATCCGATCTCCGGGCCGGAACTTCTCCCGGCGGGCATGCTTGAATTCGTAGTACTCCTTTGCCGCCGCGCGGACCTTGTCGCGTAATTCCGTATCGCGTCGGATATCGTCACTCATGCCGTGCCGCCGTATTCAGAGATCTGAGCCATACACGCGGCGCGAAGATCGGAGTGATCCCGAAGGGCCCGGGTCCATGAAACGACCGCGCGAAGCGCTTTCTCGAGGTTCCAGCGAGGCTCCCAGCCTAATTGGGCGCGCGCTTTCGAGTAATCGAGCTTCAGATGGGTGGTCTCATGAGGATGACTTCCTTCATCGATCGTGAAGGCGGTCGAGTCGCCCCATAAGCGGCAGAACCTCCGGGTCACCCACTCGACGGATTTCGCGCTCTCGTCCGACGGGCCGAAGTTCCAGGCTTCGGCGAAAGCCGTCCCTTTTTCAAACAGGTGCTGCGATAAGACGAGATACCCCGAAAGGGGTTCGAGAACATGCTGCCAGGGTCGCACGGCATGCGGATTTCGGATCTTGGGCGTTTCCCGTGCCAGCACGGCACGCACGACATCCGGAATCAGACGATCGGCCGCCCAGTCCCCTCCGCCGATGACGTTCCCGGCTCGGGCGGACGCCACGGCGACACCCTGTCCATCGAAGCTCCCGGTTTGGAAGTAGGAGGAGCGATAGGCGGCTGTCACCAACTCGGAACAGGCCTTGCTGCTCGAGTACGGATCATAACCCCCGAGTGGCTCGTTTTCGCGGTACCCCCGGGAACTCTCGTGGTTTTCGTAAACCTTGTCGGTCGTGACATTCAACACCGTTCGAATGCCAGGGGTCTCGCGGACAGCCTCCAGGAGATGTACCGTTCCCATGACATTCGTGGCAAAGGTGTCCACCGGCGCGTCGTACGAAATCCGCACCAGGGACTGTGCGGCCATGTGAATGACAACTTCGGGGCGGGCGGTCGCGATCTCAACGCGGAGACGTTCGCTGTCGCGCACGTCGGCAATCACCGAGGTTACACATTCATGAACGCGTCCCTGTTCGTAAAGACTCGGAACGGTCGGCGGCCCCAGCGCATATCCGGTTACCTTAGCTCCCAGCGAATGGAGCCACAGACAAAGCCAGGAACCCTTGAATCCCGTGTGTCCCGTCAAAAATACGCGGCGGCCTCTCCAGAAATCCGGATCGATCACGCTTCGATCTCCCGTTTGTTCGGATCCGACCACACTTTCCACGGGGCTTGTTCGGCGCCCCACAACTCTTCCAGGCGTTCCTTGTCCCGCAACGTGTCCATCGGCTGCCAAAAGCCACTGTGCTGGTAGGCGTACAGTTGATGGTCCCGGGCCAACCCCTCCATCGGCTCTTTTTCAAATCGGATTTCATCGCCGGCGATTCGTTCAAAGACTTTGGGTTCAAGGACGAAGAAGCCGCTGTTGATCCAGCCCCCCCCTCCGAGCGGTTTTTCCTGAAAGGCAGAAACGAGGCCGGACGATCCGACCGTAAGCGTTCCAAATCGTCCTGGCATCTGGCTGGATGTAACCGTGGCGAGCCCCCCATGGTTCCGATGGAATCGCGCCAGTTGGTTGATATCAATATCGGCCACGCCATCACCGTAGGTGAGCATGAAGGTCTCCTTGCCGACGTAGGAAGCCACTCGTCGGATCCGACCTCCGGTCATCGAGTCCATCCCCGTGTCTACAAGAGTGATTCGCCACGGCTCGACATGCTTCTGGTGAACTTCCATCCGGTTGTGGGTAATGTCGAAGGTGACATCACTCATGTGAAGGAAATAGTTCGAGAAATACTCCTTGATGACGTAGCCCTTGAACCCGAGGCAGATGATGAAATCGTTGTGCCCGTAGTGGGAATAGATCTTCATGATATGCCACAGGATCGGTTTGCCGCCGATTTCGACCATCGGTTTCGGCCGGACCGAGGTTTCTTCGCTGATGCGAGTTCCGAGGCCGCCAGCCAGAATCACCACCTTCACGGGTATCTCCTTGCGGCCAAAGGTATCACTCAATTCCAGCCAGAGGAAGGCCGCCCGCGACCCTTGAAGAGTTTGCAGAGAGCCGATTTCACCCCCCCGAGAAGGAAATAAAAAGGAGAGAGATAGAAATTAGGGAACAGGCAGTTGCTTAGAACAAGTCTGAGCGGTCTTATGTAGGCAAGCCCGGTCCGTTTCGGGTCGGAGTACATCCGGAACAGATCCGGGAGGAAACAATGGAGGGCGCGATGCCGGCACCGGAGATAGCGGAACCAGTGAAGTCCGTTCTTCCTGTGCTCGTTCAAGATCTCGACAAAGCGTACGCTTCGTATGAGCGGGTAGAGTGGGGCCCACTCGCGCGCGCCGGTGAGGCAGACGCTCAACGGTTCGGCACGGTAGAACGCCCGCGACGATGCAAAAGCCTTCGAGAAGATCTTCACGTGAGGGAACGTGTTGTCGAGGTTGGAAAACGTACGAGAATCGCTCAGGGCCGCGGGATCCAGCACGTCGACGTGTCGAATCCATGCCTCCCTTCGAAACACGGAAAGGAACACGCCGCCCAAGAAATCAAAGGAGATGTCCGGATCGATCAGGTCAAAAAACATCATCTCTCCGCTCGCGGACCGGGGAGAAAACGGTTTCATGTTCGTCGGCAGATCGGATGTGTCGAACGGCTGAGGAAGCGAAAGCACATGCTGAGCACTCAGGTGCCACGAGTTGATATAAAAATACTCGACGGAAGGGTGTGATTGGATCAGGGCAGAAAGCTTTTCAAGAGCATGGGGAAGAAGGAGGTCGTCGTCGCCGACGATCCAGACGAAATCACCTTTCGCCATCTCCACAACCCGAAGAATATTCCGGGCCATTCCGAGGTTTTCGGACTGACGTTGGTATCGAATCGGTATCTTTTCTTGCGCTCGACGAACGACTTCGGGCGTGTCGTCCGTCGAGGCATTGTCGGAGACGCAGATCTCGAAGTCGATACGTTCTCTCGAGCGATTCAGGATCGTCGAGTTCAGGCAGTTGCGGAGATGGGCGGAGCGGTTATAGGTAGGTATACAAATCGACAACTGCATGGGGCCGACCCAGGCGAATCATTCGTTGATTTCGCTTTCGAAATCAAGGATTACCATGAAAGGAATGAGGGCGGCAGTCTTCGGCGGAGGGATCACGGGGCTTGCGGCGGCGCGTGAACTGCTGCGGCTCGGCCACGAAGTCGACCTCTATGAGGCGTCCGACCATCTGGGGGGTCTTGCCTCGACGTTCCGGAGCGGGGACGGGTTCATCTACGACAACGGCCCAAGGTTCATCTTTTCGAGCCTGGCCGAAAAAATCGGGATCGCCGAGCAGTGCGACCGCGTGCAGTACTACGAAGACCTTTTCGTCGGGGGTCGGTATTATCGCTTTCCGTTCGGATTCGTGCGGAACGCCCGGTACGCTCTTTCGGCCGGCATCGCAACGCTGACGCGGAGCTTTCACCGGAAGCCGACGAATCTTCGGGAGTTCCTGACGACCTACTACGGCCGGAGCTTCTCGCGGGAGGTTCTGATCCCGCTGATCGAGAAATGGGCCGGGCTGCCCGCCTCGGAAGTGTCACTCGACTTCGCCCACCGGCTCCTTCCGACGAACGTGGCGTACATCGCATATTCGTTGCTCAAGAAGATCCGCGGCGGGGTGACGGAGGATTACTACAAAAAGGGGAGGTATATCGTTTATCCCCGCGGGACGAACGAAGTCATTTTCAGGACCCTCGCGTCGACCCCAGGTCTTCGAATCCACCTCAACACTCCCATCACGAAAATCACCACGAGCTCCAAGGTCGTTTCCGAAGTGGGCACGACAAATGGTTCTGTCTCTGCGGATTACTACGTCAGCACGATTCCGATCACGACCCTAGCCAAGTTGTTGGATGAGGTTCCGGAAATCCAGGAATGGAAGCAGCTCCACTACCGGGGAATACTGGTTCTCTTTCTGAAGATCGCCCGTCCGAAGATCCTGGAACATCTGTGGACCTGGTTCCCGGAAGGGAAGCACCTCTTCTATCGGATCTCGGAGTTCAAGAACGCCCTTCCTTCGATGGCGCCATCGGACAAGACGCTGATTTCGATCGAGATCGCCTGTAACGAAGTCGATCCCGTCTGGAAATTGGGAGCCGAGGAAGTCGGTGCGCGGGTAATGCCCGACCTCGAAGCGTTGTACGGCATTCGCCGCGAGGAGATCTTGGGATTTGATCTCAAGCGAAGCCCGTACGCCTACCCGGTCCTGAGCAAGAAGACCGAAGAGATCCGGAGTCGGCTCCGGCACCAGACGCCGCTTGCGAATCTGTTCGTCGCGGGCCGGATCGGGATGTTCCAGTATCGGATGATGGAAGGGTGTTACGACAGCGGCGTGACCTGTGCGCGGGCGATTCAGGCCGCGATCGAAGGGCGCTCGTTTTCGGGGGAAGAGGCGAGGACCGACCGTTTCGGTCGGCCGCAGATTCGTCCGGAGTGATCGGAATGGCGGATCGGGTCGAAATCGTCGTGATTGGAGCGGGGGTGATCGGCGCCGCGGTTGCGCAGTCGCTTTCGGTCGCAGGGCATGAGGTGATGGTTCTCGAGGCGGCCCCATGGGTCGGAGACGGAATTACCAGCCGGAACAGCGGCGTGATCCACAGCGGTCTTAATTATCGTCCCGGATCGCTCAAAGCGAAGACCTGTATCCGCGGGAACCGACTGTTGTACGAATGGTCCTCGAAACATGGAGTTCCGCACCAACAGATCGGAAAGTTGGTCGTGGCGGTCGACGAGGGGGATGAGGAAGAGTTGGAGAAGTTGTACGAGAACGCCGTCGCCTCCGGAGCGGAGGAGGTGGAACGGATCTCCGGAAAGAGCCTGAAGGATTTCGAACCGACGGTCCGGGGGGTGTCGGCCCTCTGGTGCCGGAGAACCGGAATCGTCGACCCGGCCGCTCTGACGAAGTCGCTGGTGCTCGCGGCCGAGGGGGCGGGAGCGACGGTGGTGTCGAATTCGGAGGTTCTTTCGATCGGGCGAGGGGGATCCGGATACGAACTCGAAACCGTGCGGGGACCGGTGGCGGCCGGAAAGGTGATCAATGCGGCGGGGCTTTATGCCGACGACGTGGCCCGGATGGTCGGGATTCAGAGCTACAAAGTTCATCCGTGCCGGGGTGATTACTTCAACCTCCGTCCGCGGACGACGTACCGCCACCTTCTCTATCCGGTGGCGCGGCCGAGGGAGGTCGGACTTGGGATTCACCTGACGCTCGACTTGTCCGGTGCCTGCCGGTTGGGACCGGACGCGGAGTATGTCGATTCGAAAGATGATTTCTCCCCGGCGGAGGGGAAGCTCGAGAAGTTCCGAAGATCGGCTGAACGGATGTTCGGCAAGATTGATCCGAAACAACTCTCCTACGATTCGTGCGGAATCCGTCCGAAGTTGCGAGGCCCGTCGGAAACGGAAGAGAAGGATTTTGTCATCCGGGAGGATCTACCGGGATTCGTAAATCTAGTGGGGATCGATTCCCCGGGACTGACCGCCGCCTTGGCCATCGCCGAGACTGTCGGGAAAATGATCTAGCCGAGTTTCTCGATCGCGAAACGAAGCAGGCATTTCGGGTTCGCGGCGATCGCGAGCTCCGCTTTGCAGCTCAGGTAGCAGTTCGGACAGCGCCCCGCCGCCATATTCTCGCGGTTCGTTTGCGCGTCCCGGCTTTTCCAGATCTCGGTCAGAGAACCGTTGCGAACGTTCCCGAACGCGGGGAGATTCCCGCAGCCATGGACTGCCCCGTTCTGAAAAACGTCGAGCGTGAGATACCCGGCGAGGCAGGGATAAACGAGTTCATCCGGATGCTCGAAATAAGGAACGAGACCGTGGATGAAAGCACTGCTCGCCGAAATCACCCGTGTCCTCCGCTTCCGTTCCCTGAGACCCACGACAATTTGCGAAATAAGAGTCCGCGGGCACACGGATAAGGCCCGCTTATTATCTACCATCAGATAATTCTCTCCCGCCGTCGTCACCGCCGAAAAGTTCGTCTTGGGAACCCCCCACGAGATCAGCGCGTCGATCGTGTCCAGGAATGTCTCTGCGTTGTCGCTGCAGAGAACGGTGTTGGTATCGACCTCGAGATTCGGGGGACGTTCCCGGAGGAGCGCCAGGAGGTTCTCCTTCACGCCGGAAAGGGCGTCGACGCCGCGGATCTTGGCGTAGATCTCGGGGATGTGGCTGTCGACCGAGACGGTGACCCGGTCGAGGCCGCTCTCGAACATCTTCCGGCGCTGGTCGGCCCGCATCGTCAGACCGTTCGTCGTGAGTTGAACGACACGCCCCGCCTCCTTGAACGCACGGATGATCTCCCAGAGGTCCTGCCGCAGCACCGGCTCCCCCCCGCCGATCGTGACGATCGGGATTCCGAGATCAGCCGTTTCCTTCGCGAGGCGTCGGTAATCGTCGGTCGTCAGCTCGCTTTCGTGGTCGTCGAGCTTCCAGGAATCGCACGTGACACACTTCGAATTGCAGCGGCTGGTGATCAGGAGGTTGATCGAGATCGGCCGGCTCCACGTTTGGCCCACGACGCGCCCGCCCCAGAGGCGAAGGACATTGATCCCCTCCTGGATCGGAGAAACGGGAAGATGATGGATCCGCGTCACGCCGCCCCGTCTCGGTAGACCGGATGCCGTTTCAGAAAGAAGATCGGGTCGTCGATTCGCGGACCGGAGACGGTCCGTAGCTCATCGAACCCCCTCCAATCGGCATATTTCCGCCAGAGGCCGTCACAGATTCCACGATAGGCGCACCCCTTGCAGGCGGGGCCGTACACCTTATTCTTGATCTGAAGGAAGTACTTGATCCCTTCGTGTTTGAACGTGTTCCAGCCGCGGGCGAGAAGACGTTTCTTGAACGGATAGAGCGCCATCCCGACGTAGAGCGCTGCCGTCGAGACCCATTTTCCCTCGCGAATCCCGGTCCGGATCAGGTAATCCCACTCGTCCGGGTCGTACTGGAGTTGCGGCATGTTCGTGACGTACTCCTCGTACCCGGTCATGAGGCAGAGGGGGATGTAGCGGACCGTGATCTTTCGAATCTTGTCTTTGTAGAGATCGATCGCCTTTTTGAGAAATGGCGCGGCGTCGCTGTACGAGACGTTGAGCGACGGGTCGGAGCGCCAGTCGGCCTCGACGATCGGGTTGAAGAGAATGAAGTTCGCCGTTTGAATCCCGAGGGAGTGATAGAGAGCGAGGGTCTCGGCGGCTCCCTTGAAGTTGTACCCGGAGATCACGCAGTTCGTCCGGACCTTGACCGGAAAGTTCTTTAAGTTCCGAGCCGCAGTGACGACCTTGTCGAAACTTCCGGGGATCTCGGTCACCGGGTCGTGTACGCCGGCCTCGGGGCCGTGGATCGAGAGAAGAAAATCATCGAGCCCGGCCTCGACACAGGCTTTGGCGTAGTGAGGTTGAGCTAAACGGATTCCATTCGTGATCATGCTTAGGCTGCGGAACCCAAGCGACTTCGCATATTGGGTCAGCTCGATCAGGTCCGGTCGGATTGTCGGCTCCCCACCGGTGAACTCGAGTGTCTCGATCCCCCGATTCCGGATGTAGGCGATCTGTTTCTTGACCTCGGCCGTCGGGAGATCTTTCTCTTTGTCCCGGTCCTTGACGGTCTGAATGTAGTAACAGAACTTGCACCGCTCGTTGCACGAGTAACCGACGTTGATGTCGACGCGGGAGGTAAGCTGCATCACGCCACCGTTTTTATCCGACCGGTCACGATCTTCACAAGCCCTGCCGCGGCAACCTCCCACTCGTAGGGGCGGACCGCATCGTAAGTGGCGGGGAGGTCGGTCCGGCGGGCGATTTGAGCAGTTACCTCCGAGAGGGTCTCGACGGTCGCGGGGGTGACGTTCGCGCCGAAACGGAACGCCGTCTCGCCGACCAGTTGGCCGACGACCGGGATGTTCATGGCGAGGGATTCGATCACCTTGAACGAGACGCGCGCGAGGTTCGCGGGTGAATCGGTCATGAATACGACGCCGACATCGAGACAGGAAACAGCCTCGGGGACCTCGTCGTGCGGAAGAAGACCGGTGAACGTGACCCGTCGTTCGAGCTCCAGCCCTCGAACCCGGTTCCGAATTCTTCGTTCCAACGGACCCCCGCCAATCAAGAGGAATTTTGCGTCCGCGAGAGGTGACTCCGTCCAGCTCCGTAAGATAACGTCGAGATCGAGCGTCCCGCCGGAGGTAAAGGTGCAGAGGTGCCCGACCACCCGGTCGGTTTCGGTGAACCCGAAGCGTCGCCGTCCGGCGCTTCGTTTCGGAGGGAACGGGGAGAAAAGTTTCGGATTGAACCCCTGAGGGATCAGGTGCGTCGGCCGGATCGTCTCCGCATGAGCGAGGATCGCCTTGCTGTGGGTCGTGATCTCGGACGCCAGCCGCGGACCGAACCGTTCGCAGACTGTCGCGACCCATCGTTTCAGGCAATTTCCCTGCAGACCGACATCGAAGTCGTCCCAATCGACAATCACCGGTTTGCCGCGGAGACGAGCTACGATTATCGCCGTAATCGTGATCGGGTTGAACTTCTGCGTGAAGAGAAGGTCGTACCGTAAAAACGTCGCCGCCCATTTCGCCAGAGCCAGTTTGAAGAACGCATTCGTCCGGTTCTCGACGTATCGAACTTCGAGTCCCGAATCCCGGAGAAGGTTGCAGAGCGCGCGGAAACGGTAGGTCGATCCGTACCTCTGATCGAGGCTGTTGATGGCGAGAACGGTTGGCAAAGGACTCCCGGTTCAGATCCCGAAGCTGACGCCGACGCTCACCGCCTGGACGATGGCGTCGTAGGCGCCCGGAGCGGGGTTCGTTGTCCCGTTGAGCGGGATCGTCCGGCTTCCGAAGCGTGCGTTCCAGGTTCCTGCGAGGGTGTATCGGTTCACCTTGTAGGCAACACCCAGCGAAATCTCCGTCGCAGCAATATCCCCGACGATCCGGTTCATCGAACGAGCGGGGATCGACTCCTCGAGATCTTTCGCGTACCCCGCCCGAACCGCGAGTTCCGGAAGCACCCAATACTCCCCGCCGAGATGGATCGTATTCGAATCGCTGTAGCTATAAGGAATGGGGAGGTTCACGCCGAGAGCAGGGGCGTGGAGTGTCAACGTTTCGATCTCGGAGTTCCGTTCCCATCCGTACCCGAGGGCGACCGTCAGCTTTTCGTTGGGGAAGAAAGCGGCGCCGACGGTCACGAGCGTCGGGAGGGTCTGTTCGTCGAGGGAAACCGGAATGGGAGCCGGGAGGCCCGTAATCGTGGCGTTTCCGTCGAGGATCTTGGAGATCTTCGACCGGTAGGTTCCACCGATCGATAACCAGGAGATCGGTTTGTAGAGGAATCCGAACGACGTGCCGATCCCCCACCCGGAGAGACTCAAGTCTTCGACCATCGTCGGGAGGGTGTTGACGATCACCATCTGGCCTTTGAGCCCTGAAGAGATCCGGACCAAGCGAAAGGTGGCGCCGACGCTCAACTGGGGAACGATCTGGTACGCGACGGCGGGGGCGATCTCCATCGAGTAGATCCGTCCCTCCTTCGGGTTGCCGGGGGCGATCGATACGGCCGGGAATTCACCGCCGTTTCCGTGCGGGAAGAAGAGGCCGAGGCCGAGCGTCACGTATTTCGCCGCATCAGTGGTGTATCCGAACGACGGAACCGGGAGGAACTGTTGCTCGGCGCTTTCGGTCGGTGCCCCGGGGAAAGCGGTCTGGTCGGGGGTGTAATCCTCGCTCGTGATCAGGCCGTCCATCCCGATTTCAAACTGATGCCCCTTGAGCTGCGTAATCCCGGCGGGATTGTGGAAAATGGCGGTCGGATCGTCCGCGATCGCCGTGAACGCCCCCCCCATCCCGATCGCTTTCGGGCCGATCAAAACCGGCTTGGAAAGCCCGCTGGCCCAAGCGTTAGAGGTAAGAAGTAGGGAAATCAGAATCAGGGGAAGCCGTTTTGTCATCACCATTTTTCTCCTGACAAAATGATGACGGCAAAACGGTCAGAAGACAAAAGGAATCAAGCGCCACGTCCGCTTTTGGTAGTCCACATACGGCTGACCTAGGTCGGAGACGAGAGCTTTTTCTTCCGCGGTGATCCGGATGGCATAGGCGATCGAGAATCCCACAAGTGAGAACGCGATCCCGATGTAACTGCGATAAAGAATCGGCACGCCAACCGCCATGACGAGGGTTCCGAGGTAACTCGGATGTCGCAAGTAACGATACGGCCCGCTCTGGATGACGGTTTGATCCCCTTTCACCTCGACGGTCGAGGTGAAGAAGCGACCGAGAACGCGGATGGCCCAATAGCGGAACGCCAGCCCTCCGACGATGAGAATCAAACCGACGTACGACCAGCAGCTATCGAACGGAGGTCGCGCCTGACGTCCGTATGCGAAATCGAGCAAGGGGATCAGAAATGTAAGCCCTCCGGCGATCAGAATTGCGAGAACGCTTCGCCTGTCTTTGTCGCTTTTTCCGACCAGATGTTTCGGAAGGATCGGCGGTTGGCTCGCGTTCAAGAAGATCCCCGCGATCGCCGAGAGCACAACCGGCCAAGAACAAAGAAGCTCCGGCTTCGGGAGGAGGGGGAGGACGAAGATCAGAAGAACGAGAACGACGGTGGAGATGATTCGGAAGTCCATATGGGGTTGCACGACTATAACTGTCGGAAAGGAGAGTGTCCCTTCCGCTGGGAGGCGTCGATGTCTCAATGCGTAGGATTCCGATCCGCCCACTTGAAAAACGGCCACAATTTCAGTATGTTATTTTCCTGAAAATCGCTCGCCGCATGGCATGAGTCGTGATCTATAGATGAAGAACGGCATGAAACTGGTTCCTGAAAGTCAGCGGAAGTTCTCTCGTGCGATCCCCCGGTCGGAGGTTCGAGCGACCTTGAGTGTCGGCGGGCATCCGTTTCCGGCGCAACTCAAGGATTATTCTCTGCGCGGCGTCGGTCTTCGCGTGGCGAGCGACGCGTTCAAGTGGGCGAAGGGAGTCGATACGCCCGTAGAGTTCCACGTGCGGGACGAGACGTATCACGGGAGAGTGAGACATCTAAAGCCGGGACAGTTCGAGGGGTCGGTGGGGGTGTTGTTGACGACCGATGCTTCGGAGCGACCCGTGTCGTTTACGACGGAAGATCCGGGGTGGGATCTGATCGAGGATGCAGAGACGTTGACGACGCTGTTCGGAGATTTGGCGACGAAAGGGCCGGAATGTTTGGTGGAGGCGAGGCAACTCCGCGGGGAAGTAACGCTGATTCCGAAGAAGTTCGAGGCGCCGAATCAGATGGAGGCGGAGGTTCACGAGGCGAAGCGGGGGCGGCTGGAAACTGGGGTCGCGTCGTTCCGGTTCGAGATTTTTCAGACGTGTCATGCGCTCGAGGGGAAGATCGTTTCGGTAGAGGGGGATCGGATTAAGATCGAACTGCCGAAGAAGGTGGCGCGGCTGTTACGGCGGGAGACGGTTCGGGTTCTGAACGGGGCGAACGACCGGACGCTCACGATCGAGGTGGAGAGCGAGCTTCTCGGGGTCCATTCGAAAGATCTCAAGGTTTACGATTTCAGCGAGCATGGGATCTCGGTGATCGATCCGTCGGGGGAGATTGCGGCGCCCGTTGGGTTCAAGTTTGAGAAGGTCCGGATCGCGACGTCGACGGGGGTGAAGATCGAAGGGAAGGGGATGGTCCGCGGCTATCGGTGGATTCCGGAGGAGAATCAGTACGCGATCGGGATCGGGTTCGAGACCGCGACTGACGATGATCGAACGAATTGGCACAATACGATTCTTGAAGCGCGGTATCCGACGTTGTCGTTTACCTATCAAGAGGCAGATCACAAGCAGATTTGGGATCTGTTCGATCGGAGCGGCTACTTAGACCTTAAGAACCGGGGAAGCTTTACGCACCTAATTGACGTGACCAAGGGGACCTGGGAGGCGCTCAAGCAGGCGGGAACCAAGCTCTCGAAAAGAGCGTTGATTTGTCATGACGGGACGATCGTCGGCCACTTACAGATGGATCGTGTTTACCCGAAAACCTGGTGTGTGCATCACCTTGCAATCGATCCGAAGGTTTCAAAACTGGTCGGTCGAGAGTTGTACTCGATGACGACAGATGTGCTCTCCGGGGAGGGCGCGGAATATTTTTTAAGCATCACCGATTCGGAAAAATCGTGGAATCAGAGGAACTACTTTGACTTTGTAAAAACCTATCGATTTCCGAATCATCAAGAGCTAAAGCTATTCCAGTTTTTTGAAGCTTCGACCACGGACACGAATTTCACCGAGACGAATGAGACGATCGTTGTCACGGAGGCAACCCGGTGGGATCTGCAGAGAGTTGTCCGGTTTTGTGAACTTTGTCGATCGCCGCTCGAGCGTGGTGCATTCTCCCTCGTGGCGGAAAGTGTTCTGGATTTATCGGATCTGAATGCGGAGATGCGTCCGTTCGGTTTGGAGAGAAATAGGACCTTCCTGGTTGCGCGCGTGAATGGAGAGTTTGCCGGTTTCTGTCGGGCGGAGAGCGAAAGTTCAGGAGTTAATGTCTTTGGGCTTTTTGACCTCGTGCATGTGGACATCTTGCCGAAGTATGCCGGTCAAAGCTGCGAGATAACCCGCGAACTCCTTCGTGGGTGCGTCAACCATTACCGCGCACTCGGTAAAGATAAGTTCCTCGTTCTCATCGAGGGTGACAAAAAGGACGAATACGTTAACTGGGGGCTCAGCTTCATCTCTGTCTCGGCGCGATGGATATCAAGATGCGTGGCGGCAAGGCGGTATCATGCCTTTGCAAACATGCTCTTTGGGCATTTGGTAGCCAGACGGAACGCTGCTAGAAAGCATACGAGCAACAAAACAAGTTAAAGTTCGTATCCTTGGAAAGTTGACCTACTATCAGGACATGCGATCACGCGGGTGGCGCTCGACTGCCCTTGAAGTTCTTTTTTGGTGTGTCTTTGTCGCCGGACTTGCCCCCATATTGGCCCATCGCTACTGTGAATACCGTCTCAAACGGGAAGTTGGAAGCCAGGATCTCGCCACCGGTTGGGCGGTAACAGACCGACAGGGACAAATCCTTGAGAAGGGTCTCACGCTTCCCACGAATTTCATTCGGGAGCCGAGCCTCAAGGGCACCCGGACATGGATTCTTCGGAAAAGTATTCCGACTGACCTGTTTGCAAATCTATCGAGGCCAATGATCGTTCTTGGCCGAATTGGCGACTCCGATGTTGTAAGCCTAAATGGCTGCGAGGTAGGACGGTCTGGATTGGGCGGTGATTCCGCCCAAGTGGGCTGGTGGTGGGGGCTTTTGCGAACGTACCCAATCTCTAAGGAATGTCTTCCAAAGGGCATAAAGCCATTCGTTGACATTGAGGTTCAGCTATTCAAATGGGATACCCCCGATACGGCTGGGATCTATATCGGTCCGATTGGCATCGGCGAGGCAAGCCGAATTCAACCTTGGGCATCCGTCGTCGGATTTATCGATACGGATCTTCTCGCTTTGTTCGGATTACTGCTCATCGCTGTTGGGCTGTACTACCTCTTTGTCTACCTTCTTGTCCCCACCCGTTCCTACAACGGAATCTTTGCGCTCTGCTCTCTCAGCGTGGGTTGCCTGGAGTTTTCTCTAAGTGGGATCCCATATCGCTTGTTCTCCGACCTGCCGGCTGTGCTGAAATTTAATGCCATCAGCGCGATTGCGAGCGCCTGTACATTTATTTGGTTCTTCTTCAGTCGCACTCGAACGATCTCAAAAAAACTTTTTTATCCTTTTGTTGGGTTGAGTCTCGTTTCGGCCGCTGTGGTTCTGTCCCGCAACGGTTTTATGAGCGTCTATGAAGCCTATCGGCTGTGGTATTCAGTCTTTTTACTCGCGTTTTTCTTGGCTTACGGACAGGCGATTTGGGGTTGGGTCCGGAGTCGGTCGCCAGGTCTTTGGCGCTACATGTTGGCGTTTACAGCGGTTTTCCTGGCAAGTGTCCATGATGTTGGGATGACTTTTATGCCAAGCGGCCCCCCGTGGTTTCTCCCGTTTGGTTTTGCGGTAATGCTTTCCGCCACCGCATTAGCGCTCGCAAAAGAATATGGCGATGCCTTCCTCCACGTCGAGCAACAAGTCGATGCTCGCACCAAAGACCTCGGCATGGCGCTCGATCGATTACGCGCAATGGAAAAGATGAAGGAGCGCTTCTTCGCGAACGTGTCGCACGATTTCAAGACGCCGATCACGATCGCGCTGGGGGCGGTGGAGGAGCTGGCGAGCGAGATGCGGGATTTGGTCGGCGAGAAGCTGAAACCGGTCGATCGGTCATTACGCCGATTGCTCGACATGATCACGACGATGCTCGACACGTTGAAGGCCGAGTCGGGTACGCTCAAGCTCGACTGGAAGCTCGTCCACCCCGCTGAACTTCTCTCCGGCTGGGCCGAGCCGTTCCGCCTGCTCTGCGCGCAAAAGGGGATCGAATTTCAAGTCGACACCTACGGTTTCGAGAATTTAAAGATCCCCATGGACCCGCCCAAGATCGAGCGGGTCATCGACAACCTCCTCTCCAACGCAATCAAATTCACCGACCGACGGGTCGTACCGGCCGATCGGAAAAACCACCCGACCCCGATCATCAAGGTTTCGATGCGGACCGATTCAGCGCGCGCCTACTTCGAAGTGAGCGACAGCGGCATCGGCATTCCCCCCGCCGAACGCGACAAGATTTTCGACCGGTACTACCAGTCCAGCCGGACCTCTTTGAAGGAGCATGGCGGCTCCGGAATCGGCCTCTCGTTCGTCAAAGAGATGGCGGAACTCCACAACGGAAAGGTATCGGTGGTGGAGTCCGAATTCGGCGGCTCCAAGTTTGTCGTTGCATTGCCCCTCTCCCAGGATGTCGAAATCATCGCAGAGGCGAGCGTCGACGATCCTTCCCGAAAGAGCGTCCTGCACGGCACGCTCGACGTCGCCTACCCGAGAGAGCGCCCGGAGAAGACCCAAGAAGGGAGACCGACTCTTCTCGTTGCCGAGGACAACCCCGAGGTCGCGCAGATCGTCTTTACCGCCCTGGCTGACGAGTACAACGTCCACTTCGCTCCGGACGGGAAGAAGGCCCTGGAGCGCTTGAAGAGCGAGCCGTTCGACGCCCTCGTCACCGACATCATGATGCCGCAGATGCGCGGCGACGAACTGGTCGAGGCGGCGAGGAAGTCCCCCAAGCTTCAGGCGCTTCCGATCATTATGTTGAGTTCCCACGACGACGAAGAAACGATCACTCGGCTTCTGCGCGGAGGGGCGAACGACTACGTCACCAAACCGTTCCGGCGCGAGATCTTATTGGCCCGGGTACGGGCCCAGATCGAGGCGCACAAGACCGCCGAGTGGATCGCCAACAACGAAAAAGTCATCGAGCTCGGGTATCTGGCCGGCGGGATGGCCCACCAGATCCGGAACGGCATCAATCAACTGGTCAACAACGTCAAATTTCAGCGGGCGATGGCCGCCGACCTGATCGCCCGGATGCAGAAAGCGTCCCCTGAGGAGGCCGCCAAGCTCCAGGAGAAGTTGGACGCGACGAGCGCCGTCATCGACCGTGCCATGGAACGGATCCGGACGTTGGTCGACGCCGTTCGCACCTATTCGAGCGGTTCGAAACAAAGAACCGAGATCAACCTCGCCGACTCGATCGAACTGGCCAAATCACTCCACGCCGACAAGATCAAATTGAAGGGGGTCGCCGTCGAACTGTTCGGAACCGAGGGGGTCAAACTTCTCGGGTACGCCTCGTTCCACGAGATCCTGGTCAACTTGATCGGGAACGCGATCGAAGCGTGTCCTTCCGACGGGGCCGGAAAGATCATCGTCAAAGGACGCGATCTCGGAGCGGAGTTCGAACTGTCGATCCGCGACAACGGGGCCGGGATCAAGCCGGAGACCTTGCCGAATCTTTGCCGACCGTTCTTCACAACGAAATCTCCCACGGAAGGAACGGGATTGGGGCTCTACATCGTTCGCTCCATCGTCGAAGGACAGCATGGTGGAACCCTAACCGTCGCGTCGGACGGCGTGGGGAAGGGGGCGACGTTCACGATCCGGATCCCAAAGGAGGCGCCGGAGCCGATCACGAATCCGGAAGTCTCCCTCCACGGAATCGACGTAAGCTGAGTCGCTTACGGATCAACGGCTTCGGTTCCCTTTTTTCGGCAAATCAGGCAAGAGTGCTTGGCATGTCCTCTGATCTCAAGAGGCTCATCTCCCTTGTACGGACCGGCCTGGGGTTCGATTCCGGGGTCGCGCCGCTCCAGGATCACGAAGAGTCGGTTTGGAAGCTCGCCCGGGATCACAAGGTCGCGACGATCCTTTCCTCGGGAGTCTTGAACTCGCAAACGGCGCCTTTGCTGCTCGATGAAGCCCGTTATCTTTGGCAACTCACGGCATTGCGGGCGGAGCACTACGGTCGGCGATGTGACGAGATCTGCGCCGACTTCCGTGAACACGGAATCTGGGTCACGACGCTCAAAGGGGTGATGCTCGCGCGTGGAGCGTACCCGAAACCGGGCCAGCGGGCGTTTCGGGATCTCGATCTCTTGGTCCGCCCGTCCGATGTTTCGGCTGCGACGGGGCTTCTCGAAAAGAGCGGGTTCGAGCGGGTCAAGCCGAGAGGCCCGCTGGCCCGCGCCGTCGCGGTCACGGGGGATCCGATCGCGGCAGTCGTGGCGGGGATCGACGCGATCGGGTACGAGCAAGGGGACCTGTTTCTCGAGCTCCACGCAACGACGCTCCCTCCGCTGTACGGTACGTATCCGTTCCCGGACCCCTGGTGCGACGAGGAGTTTCTCGTGCACCTCCTTTTTCATGCCACGCGCCACCACTTTCTGTACGGCCTTCGGCACCTGGCGGACGTCGCGGTCTGGTGCCGCGCGAAACGACCGCGGTGGGAGTATGTCCGGGAGCGCCTTTCGGCAACGGACCTCACGTATCTTGCGTACCCCTCCTGGAAACTCGCGTCTGAGGTCTTTCCCGAGGTCGTGCAGGAGCCGCCGATTCTCCAGAATCGCGTACTTCAGCTCTATACCGGCCGGGTCCGGAAGAATCTGGCGGTGATGCCCGATCGCGCGATCGATTTTGCCGGATCCCCCTTGCCGTTTCTGTTGATGAAGCCGGGTCGGATGAAGCGATTCTTGGGCCTTGTTCACGGGTCAGAAGCGCAAATCGAGTATCAGACAGCTGGGGTCAGGAAACGGATGTGGCGTTTCCGCCGCCCGTTCGGGCTTTTGTGGCGGCACGCTCCGGTGCTCTTTCGATGGCTATTCTGGTGACCCGATTAACTTTTCCTGGATGAAGAAATCGTTCATCAAAAAACTTTGGTACCCGGCGCGGTGGGTGAGGCCGGTGCGGAAACCGCGGGGCCTTGGACCGCAGGGGAGCCGACCGCTTTCACGACCTTCTCGTTCATCCGCTTGAGCTCCGGCTTGACGTATTTTTTCTTTCCCTTTGGATCGCGGGGATCTTTACCATCCAGTTTCGAAGTCATGCGGGGGAGATTAAACGCCCTCGCGAGGGCGGATCAACTGCTGGCGAGGCGGAGAAAGCGAGCGGCGATCTCCTCCAGGTCGAGAGGGTGTCGATGCTTCAGAGAGACGCTGCAGGAACGAGCGTTCCGGATCAGCGTCCGGATCGTCTGGAGATGACTCGAAGCCAGGCGCGAGGAGAGGAGAAACAGGGGGTTCTCCTCCAGAATGATCGTGAAAGCCTCCGCCGGATCCAGCGGTCCTCCGGCATCCTCGTCCTCCCCGGTCAGATAGACGATCTCGTTCGGTACCGCGTTGGTCGCGACACGGTCCGAGGGGAGAACGCGAAGCGGGATCCGGATCTTTGCCGTAGGATGGATCGATGCCAGCGGGTCGAACTGTGCCAGCGCCTCCGGCGAAAGAGAGAGCTCCCGCTCGAACGGGAATCCGAGACTCACCCCTCCCGGTCCCAAGTGGAAGAGGAGGTTGTCGTCGCCGACGATCTTGAACCCTTCCCGGAGCAGGGCGGCGGAGATCGTCGACTTCCCGCTTCCGCCGTGCCCGAGAATCAAGATCCCTCGCTTCTCGCGGACACAGAGTGCTCCGTGGATGCAGAAAAAGCCGAACGTGCGGAGGAGTTCAAGGAGCGCCATCGGAAGGAAGGTCCGGGACGTGAAGAGGGGATCGGTCAGCGTCTCTGGATCGAGGAAGATCTCGGCGCGCCGCTCCTCGTATCGCGTGACGGAGATCGAACGACCGTCGGTCAAGCGGAGGATGTCGTTGTCGAAATCGCCGTAGAGAGGGCGGGAGCGGATCCAGGAGAATTCTTTCCGGATTCCAGCGGGAGAAAACGGTGCCGACTTGGTTTGGATCTCGATCTCCGCTTCGCATCGCTCGATCCCATCGGCACGATAATCCGCGAGACGCTCGCACATGAGGTCGGTCGCGTCCGCGGAATCGGAACGGATCCCGATCCGAACTCCGTGAATCTGAAAAACGATCCGTTTCCTTTCATTCATGGTGGTACGGAGCTCCCGCGCGCCAGGAAAGTACACGATATATCTGCTCGCAGAGAACGAGAAGCGCGAGACGGTAAGGGAGGGTCAACGGTGAGAGGGAGACGCGGGCATCCGCGCTCTCTCGGGCGCCATCCGGCAGACCGTACGATCCACCGATCACGAACGCGAGCGATTTTTTCCCTTTTCGCGCGGGTCGATCCAGGAGACGGGCGAATTCTTCCGTCGACAAAGATTCGCCGCGATCGTCGAGGACGATTCGAAAAGCGGCTTTCGGGATCTTCTTTTCGATCTCGATCCACGTCCGATTCGGATCACGTTCCCGGATGCGCGTCAGCGAGACCGGTGCGTATTTCTTGGCGCGCGCGCAATACTCCGCGATCCACCGGGCCTCGTGCGGCTCGGGGTTGTGTCCGGCGCAAAGGATGTCGATTTTCACATCGGGTGCCCGGCGCGGCGTTCGTCTTCCGCCGGACGGCGGGGAGCGTCCGCCGTTTCGAGAATTGGCACATGCCCCCAAAGGCGGTCGAAGTTGTAGTAATACCGTTGCGGTTCGTTGAAGATGTGCACGACGACATCCCCGAGATCGATGAGCACCCACTCTCCGAACTGGTACCCTTCCGGGACCTTCGAACTCCCCGATGTTTCCAGAATCGAATCCGCCAACGCTTTCGCGTGGCGGGTCGAGGAAGCGCTCATGATGACGAAATAATCGGCGTAATCGCAGTGGCGGAAAACTTCGAGGATTCGCAGATCGATGGCTTTGTGATCCGACGCCGTCTCTGCGACGGACAGCGCCTTGGCGCGGGGTTCTATGGGGTCACCTCCTGTTGGATGGCTCCATTATACCAAACGGGAAAACCGAGATCCAATGGAGAACGACTTATGACGGGGGTCCGAGCTGGATCGATCCCGGTTTCGCGGGGGCGAAATTGAACCGGAACGAGAGGATTGCACCGCTCGGTTGGGTGGTCTTGATCGACCCCTCCATCGGAAGTCCTGTCTTCGGATCGACGCAAAGGGAGTCCTCCTCCTGAGTCCAGCAACTGAGCGAACCTTTCGTCGAGGAGGCGGCACTTCGCCCGAAGTTCACCTGGTCGAAGAGGGAGAACGCCTCCCGGAGGGAGACGGTGATCCACCGGTCGAACTCGGGCGCAGGCCGCAGAACGCGAAAACCGGAGGAACCCCCCGCCTTGAGGTACGCTTTCTGATCCAGGCGGATCACCTCGACGGTCGCTTCCCCGGTCATCGGGATCCGGGCCAGGTGGTAGTTCCCCTTCTCGTCCATCTCGACCGCCGCGCTTCCCTGGAATGTCCGGTTCTCTCCGTCTTTTGAAATGGTCAGGAGGCTCTGGGACGAGAAACGGAAGGCGCCATACGCCTCCGCATAGAACGCCTGCGGCCGCTCCGCCTTGAAGATGTCGGACAGGGAGCGGGCGGTACGTTCGCTGTCTGGGGGGGGGATATACTCGTTGGTGCTCTTTCCGAAACAGCCGGCGATTCCGAACAGCAAGAAGCCGACCGTGAGCAGTCTGCTACAGTTTTTCGGCCAGCGCATTCAGGAGTTCCTTCAGTCCGATTTTTTGCTTGGCCGAAATCGGCAGCGGAACGATCCCCTTCGCGTGAAACGGCCGGAGGAGCTTTTCGAGCCGCGATTCTTCGACCAAATCGCTTTTGTTTATCGTTACCAGGAACTTCCGGTCCCGCAAGGAACGATCGTAACATTCGATCTCGTGTCGGGTCGCCCGGAAATCTTTCCACGGCCGTCCGATATCGTCCGGGTCGGCGGCGACGAGGTAAAGAAGGACGCGCGTCCGCTGGATATGGCGGAGGAACTGAATCCCCAACCCCGCCCCCTCGTGCGCCCCCTCGATCAACCCCGGCATGTCGGCCAGCGTCCAGCTTTTTCCATCCGTCCGAACGACCCCGAGAGAGGGGGCCAGCGTCGTAAACGGATAGTCGGCGATCTTCGGCCTCGCTTCCGAGACGGCCGAGAGAAGGGTCGATTTTCCGGCGTTCGGGAGACCGACAATCCCCACATCGGCCAGAAGCCGGAGTTCGAAACGGATCCAAGCCCCTTCCGTGGCAGCTCCGGGCGTTGCTTTCTTGGGCGCCTAGTTCGTGGAGGTTGCGAAGCGAAGATTCCCGAGTCCCCCGCGACCCCCCTTCGCGACGATCAGTCGCTCCCCGTCTTTCGTCACCTCACCGAGATGCGATTCGCCGTCCGCCATCCGGATGATCGTTCCGAGCGGGACGGGGAGTTCCATGTCGTCGCCGTCCGCCCCCGTTCGCTGGGCGCGCCCCCCGGACTCGCCGTTTCCTGCGCGATAATGTTTCTTGAATTGATAATCGTGGAGTGTCGATTTGTGGTGCGTTCCTACGATGACGACATCCCCCCCTTTGCCGCCGTCCCCTCCGTCGGGACCCCCTTTGGGGATGAACTTCGCGCGGAAAAACCCGACATGGCCGTTCCCTCCGTCCCCGGCCTTTATGTAGATCTTCGCTTGATCGATGAACGTTTGTTTGGTGCGGGACACGCGGCGGTTACGCCGGGATCACACTGACCTTGCGGCGATCTTTCCCGAGGCGCTGGTACGAAACGATCCCGTCGACGACGGCAAAAATCGTGTAATCGCGCCCCATCCCGACGTTGATCCCCGGGTGGATCCTCGTGCCGACCTGCCGGACCAGAATCGTCCCGGAGGAGACCTTCGTTCCGCTGTAGACCTTGATCCCCCGCCGTTGTCCGTTGCTGTCCCGGCCGTTCCGGGAACTGCCGCCTGCTTTTTTGTGCGCCATATTAAGCCTCGATATTCCGGATCTCGATCCGGGTGTACTGCTGCCGATGTCCGATCGTCTTGTGGAACCCCTTCCGGCGCAGCTTCTTGAACGCGTAGATCTTTTCCCCTTTTTCCTGTGCCTTGATCGTGCCGACCACGACGCCCTTGACGGAACCCCCGACCTTGATGGTTTCGCCGTCGGCGACCATCAGCAGATCGTTCAATCGCACTTCGCTCCCGACCGGCCCCTCGATCTTCTCGACCAGGATCATCTTTCCCGGGGAAACGAGGTACTGGTGGCTTCCAATTCTCACAACGGCGTACATAAGGCTCCCATCCAAAAGGTGCAGTCTTTTAAGGTCGTTTCGCCGCCGTGTCAAGGTGCGATAGGTTGTCAGGGAGCCCCCTCCCCGATAGATTAGAGCCCATAAAAACGAGATGAATTCGAACCGCATCATCATTTTTCAGGAGCTTCTGGGTCGTTACCCGGAACTCCCCGCGTTGTTGACAGCGTTAGGCTTAACTCCGGTCCCGGTTTCTGGAGGAAAAGAGGCCCTTTCCAAAGTGTGGGAACTCCAGCCGTCGGTCGTCCTGCTCGATGTCGCGATGCCGCAGTTGAGCGGGATCGAGACCTGCCGGCAGATCAAAGAGAGGAAGTCGTTCGCAGGCACCAAAGTAATCTTGGTTTCCGACGTCCAGACCCCTACCGTGAAGGAGCGAGCCGAGGGTGCCGGCTGCGACCTGTATCTGGCCCAGGAAGAGGCGTTAGGGAAGATCCAGGAGTTTCTCGCGCCATTCGCACCTTCGGCTGGGGAACCTGCCAGTGAATCACTGGCCTTGACCGAAGCTCCCCCGCTTTCGGTCAGCGACATTCCGGCCAAGGTGGCCGCTTATGGCCCGGTGGAGGTCATCGTCGACGGGCAGACCAAACAGGGGGAACTGATCAATCTGAGTCGGAGCGGGGTTCTCATTGCGCTCGGCACGGTTGTTTCGGCCGGGACCAAGGTCGGTCTCAAATTTGGATGGCCCGGCGACCCCCCGGCGTCGATTCGAGGTGCAGTGGCGAAGGTGGTTGAACTTACCGAACCCCGGCACGGTCTCTTGTTCGCGACCGGCGTGAAGTTTTCGGAGCTGACGAAGGACCAGTTGACGCGGATCGTCGCCACCATGGCGCGTTTTTTTGAGACCGCTTTGCGTTCCGCATCCCTTGATCCCATGTGGGTCGATCGGATCGTCTCCTCCAAGGTCGCCGATCTGATTGCCGTCGCATTGGATAAGGACCCGAAGAGTCCCCTTTCGTTTTTGGGACCTCTGACGGAATTCGAGCGCGTGGCGCTCGGCTCCGAGGAGATCGGGACGGAGCACGTCCGTCGGACCGTCGCTCTTCGGATCAAGCTTGGAGTCCTGGCGACTTACGCTCCGAGGATCCTCGCCGATCCGGGAGTGATGGCGGACCCATTCCTTTTGAAGGTCGGTCCTCTTCTTTCCCAGACTGCGGAGATCGAAGAGGAAATCGAAAAGCAGGTGAAACAGGCGGTGGCGGCCAGGGACGAAACCCAACGTCGGGGATTGAACGAGACCGCCACCCGGCTTCACAACGCCGAAGTCGAACTGGCCGAAAAAGCCTCCGGTCTCGGAAACACGGGGCTCGGCACCGAAGCGTTGCGGATTCTCGAGGATCTCCGTTCCCGCATCGCGCTTCTCCGGGAGCCCCGCCCGGGGGGGATCACCGGGATCCAGTACGGCCGTCGGAGCGGGAAACAAGAGGAAAAGAAGCCGGAACCCGAGGTTCGAGGGAAGAAGAATAAGAGCGCCTGGATCGGAAAAGCGATCGCCGCGGCGATCGTGGCGTTAGGGGGGGGCGGGATCTATCTGATTGTCGACTACACCGGTCGGCGCGTCGAGAGGACCGAACTAAGTCTCTCCATTCCCCTCGATTCAGCCGAGCGAGAGGAGAACGGCCTCGTGATTCACACGAAAGCGTTGCACTGGGAGCAGACCAAAGGGGAGGCCCGGGATCAGGTCTTTACGCAAACGGAAGCGTACATGAAAAAATACCGTCTTCGTCAGGCCAAGATTGTCGATGAAAACGAAAGGATCCTTGCCGCAATCACCGTCGGCGGTGCCCAAGGGATGGAACTCACGTATGCCCGGCGGATCTACCTGGAGTGAACGACGGACCTTACTGTAACTCGTCCAGGGTGTAGATGGCGGCGCCCCCCTCGACCTCACCGGTCGTCGAGTTAACGCTGCCCACCCGTTCGAACAACGAAGTTTGATTGTCGGCGTTTTGGTCGCCGATCGCGCGGGCGGTGAAAGCCGCGGTGGACCCACTCCCCGCCGCGACAACCAGGTAAGAATAGAGAACCGGGCCGTCCACATTGAAGCGAATCGAGGACCAGGCCTCCCAGTTCGCATCCCGCTTATCGCGGCCAGGCAGTCCGGACGGGGTCTGGCTCAGGGCGAGGAACTGTTTGGTCAGGATCGTTCCACCGACGTCGATGCGTTCTTCGTTATAGTATGCGCTCTCGCCGTCGTAGATTTTTCGCAAGTTGAGAGCCGCTTCCACGGTCTTACTCTTCCGGAGATACCTGGACAGCATCGGCGTGGCCACCGCGGAAAGGATTCCGACGATGACGACGACGGTCATCAATTCCAGAAGCGAGAAGCCGTAACGTGAACTTTTTCGGATCTTTCCGGTCATTTTTCTCCCGAACCTCGTAAATTTACATGGAATCCACGGTTGAACAACAAAACAATAGAAATTCTACCATAACTCTAAGGTGTTACTTTAACTATGCCTCGATAATTCCAGGAATGTAAACGATAGTTACTTGGTTGCGTCAAAATCATAGCTAACCACCGTTTTTCATTGACATATTTGCCCCATCTTCATAGTTTGGTGGCATATTGTGGGATGTTGTGGTTAATGGTCCCAATGATTGGTGAAAGGTGATGTTTCGCGGCTGGTACGACCATACGATGGATGGAAAAGGGCGCGTGAGCGTACCCTCCCGTTTCCGGGAGGTGCTCACCGACAAGTATTCGTCCGAAGAGCTGGTCGTCACCAACTTCGATCGCTGTCTCGTGGCCTACCCGCGTGAGGAGTGGGAGCTCTTGGAGCGGAAAGCATCCGAGTTCCCCCAGCTCAAGCGGGAGGTGAAATCGTTCCTCCGGTATTTCATATCGGGCGCGGTGGAATGCCCGCTCGATCGGCAGGGGCGCGTGCTGATCCCTCCCACACTCCGGCAGTATGCCGATCTTGACCGACATATCGTACTCGTCGGAATGCTCAAGAAGATCGAGATCTGGTCCAAGGCGCGGTGGCAGGAAGTCTTCGCGCAGTCGCAGAAGAACTTCGAGGAGATCAGTGATGTTCTGGCCGAGCTTGGCCTCTGATCCTCAGCCGCCGTTCGTTACCCCCCCATCCGCGGGTCCTGGGCACATACCGGTTCTGGTCACGGAGATCGTCTCCCTCCTCGTTTGCGGTTCGGGCAAAAACTTCCTGGATCTGACCGTCGGCGGCGGCGGACATTCGGAAGCGATTCTGGCCGCCAGCGCTCCTGACGGGCGTTTGACGGGATCGGATCGCGACGCCGAGGCGCTCGCGCGTGCCGGGAATCGGCTCCGACCGTTCGGAACCCGCGTACGACTGTTCTACGGATCGCTCTCGAACGTTCGGGAAACGATCGAGAATTCCGGCCTTTCACGGATCGACGGGGCACTGATCGACTGCGGGGTTTCGAGTCACCAGCTGGAGGATCCCCGACGCGGATTCTCATTTCGCAGCCCGGGGCCGCTCGACATGCGGATGGACCCGGCGTCCGGAACGACTGCGGCTCAATGGCTGGCTCGGGTGCCGGTCGAAAAACTGGCGAACGTGATTTTCGAATTCGGACAAGAGCGTTTCGCGCGACGGATCGCGAAGGCGATCGTGGCCGCACGCCGGGAGAAGAAGATCGAGACGACAGAGGATCTCTCCGCGATCGTGCGGGGCGCATTGCCAGCCGCCGCGCGCGGCGGCCCGATCGACCCGGCAACGCGGACCTTTCAGGCGATCCGGATCCTGATCAACGACGAGCTGGGGGAACTCACGACGGGGGTCACCGGACTTCTCGATCTTCTTCCGTCGAGGGCGCGCGTGGCGGTGATCTCGTTCCACTCGCTCGAAGACCGGATCGTGAAGAACCTTTTCCGGGACGCGGCGCGGGACAGGCGGGGCACGGTGGTGACGCCGAAGCCGCTCCGACCGACACGGGCGGAAACCCTCCAAAATCCGAGATCCCGGAGCGCCCGGCTTCGCGTGTTCGAGATCGGCGGAGGGGGGGCATGACCGGACGGGGGCTCGTGGGGCTCTGTCTCCTGGTGACGCTGGTGGTGTCCCTCTTCTACGTTCGCTCACGATTCTTGGTGGTCGAGCTGAGCTATGAAGTGGCGCAGAAACAGCAAAAGAAAACCGATTTGGAGCAGGAACGGCGTTCCCTGATTCTGGAACTTGCCACGCTTCGGAATCCGAAACGGGTGGAACGGATCGCGTCCCAGTCGTTCGGGCTCGAACGTCCGACCGGGATGGAATCGATCGTCATCGTTCCAAAGGGGGGTCATGACTCACCGTGACCGTCCCATCCGAGTGCGGCTCGGTGCCTGCCTGGTCGTGTTCATGATCCTCTTCGTGGCCCTCGCGTTGCGTGTCTGGCAGCTGCAGTTGATCTCCGACCGGCGCGTCGTGCAATTGCAGAAGAGACAGGACGATCACGAGGTGACGCTCTCGTCGCAGCGAGGATCGATCTTGGACGCCCGGGGGCGCGAGCTGGCCGTGAGTCTCTGGGTTCCCTCCATCTACGCCGACCCTTCCGAAACCGGGCTTTCCCGGAAGGATCGTCGGAACCTGGGAAATCTTTTGCATGTTTCCCCGGATCGGATCGCGGCGAAACTCAAAGACCGCAACAAATACTTTGTCTGGTTGAAGCGGCAGGTCGATCCGGCGATCGGGAAGAAGGTCGAGAAACTCAACCTTCCCGGCATCGGCGTTACGAACGAGTGGGCGCGCCTCTATCCGGGACGTGAGCTGGCCGCGCAAGTCGTCGGTGTCGTCGGAACCGACGGCGACGGGCTCGAGGGGATCGAACGATTCTACGACCACTTCCTCCGCGCCCGGCCCCTCACGATCCGCGCGGAACGGGATCGGAAGGGGCGTTCGATCTTCACACAGGAAGAAGCCTGGAGAGAACCCGAGCGCGGGGCGAGCCTGTATCTGACGATCGACACCACGATTCAGAATTTGACCGAGAAAGAGTTGTTCGAGGCCGCGCGTACGAGCGGATCGAAAGAGGCGATGGCGGTCGTTCTCGATCCGAACGACGGCCGTGTCGTCGCGATGGCTTCGTATCCCCCGGTCAACCCAAACCGTCTCGATCGCGCGAATCCGTCCGAGTGGCGCAACCGGCCGGTCGAGGAAGTGTTTGAGCCAGGCTCGACGTTCAAGATTTTCACTCTGGCGGCGGCACTCGAGGCGGGGACGCTCAACCCCACCCAAGGGATCAACTGCCAGAAAGGGAGCCTCGTGATCTCCGGGAAGGTGATTCACAACACGCACGACCACCCCTGGCTCGATCCGAGAGGGATCCTCAAGTACTCGAACAACATCGGTGCGGCGCGGATCGGTCTGGCGTTGGGGAGAGACCGGCTCTCGCGGACGATCAACGATTTTGGATTCGGCGAAAAGACGGGAATCGACAGCCCGGCGGAAGAGCGGGGCCTTCTCTTGAAGCCGGCGCAGTGGAGGGAGATGGAAACGGCGACCGTTTCGTTCGGGCAGGGGATCGGGGTCACGGCGATTCAGCTGGTGACCGCCATGGCCTCGATTGCCAACGGTGGGTTTTCGATTCATCCGAGGATCGTCGATCGCGCCGTTCTGTCGGATGGCACCGAGGCTCCGTTCGAGCGGAAGTTCCAGCCGGCGCGGGTGCTCCGTCCCGAAACGGTTCGTTTTCTTCGCGAATGGATGGAATCGGTCACGGAGAAGGACGGGACCGGGGCATCGGCGGCGATGGCGGACTACACCGTGGCGGGAAAAACCGGAACGGCGCAAATGCTCGATCCGGCAACCGGGAAATACTCGAACCGGCTCGTGACCAGCTCGTTCATGGGGTTCGCCCCGACGACCCATCCGAAACTGGCGGCGATCTTCGTCTTTCGAGCGCCCCGACACGCGGATTACGGCGGAACGCTTGCCGGCCCCGTCTTCCGGCGCGTTATCTCGGCGTCGCTCGCCTACTTCGGAGCGGCACCGGACAAGCCGTTCGAGAAAAGCGCGCGCCTCGTATTGGAGGCGAAAGAGGAGAAGCCGGAAAAAGTGATCCGGAGTTCGGTGGGCGGAACCCCCGATTTTCTGGGGCTCACGATGCGAGAGGCGATTGCACGGGCGTCGGAACTGTCTCTGAATCTGAACATCGTCGGAACCGGCGTGGCGATCCGACAGGGGCCGTTGCGCACCCCCCCCGGACAGAAACAGGCGAGCATCCGGGTCTTTTTCTCCCGCACGGCCGGCAAGGAGCGCTCATGACGGTGACGCAGCTCTTTGCGGGGTTCCCGGAAGTCCGGATCGTGGGGGATCCGAACGTGGAGGTCGACGGCATTGCAATCGATTCAAGGAATGTGACTCCGGGCGTCCTCTTTGTGGCCCTTCCGGGGGCGAAGACGGACGGGAACCGGTTCATCTCGGAAGCGATCCGGCGGGGGGCTTCGGCGATCGCGGCGGAGCATCCGACGGTTCCAGCCGGGACGACGGCGATCCATATTCCAAACAGTCGCCGGTGGCTGGGGGAGATCGCTTCACGCCTGTACGGGGATCCGAGCCTCAAGATGCGGGTCGTCGGAATCACCGGAACGAACGGGAAGACGACGACGGCACATCTGATCGAGGCGATCCTCCGAAGCGCAGGGGCGAACCCGGCATTTGTCGGAACGGTGGGGTACCGGTGGAACGGTGTCACGCGGGACGCACCCCACACGACCCCCGAGGCTTCCGATCTCCACGCGATGTTCCGGACGATGCTCGACGAGGGGGTGACGGAAGTCGTGATGGAGTGCTCGTCGCACGGGCTCGAGCAGGGACGGCTCGGCGGGGTCGCCCTCGATGTGGCGCTGTTCACGAATCTGACGCAGGACCATCTCGATTTCCACGGGACGATGGAGGCGTATCGGGAGGCGAAGTGGAAACTCTTCTCCGAACTTCTCGATCGCAGCCCGAAAGAAAAACGTCTCGCGGTTCTGAATCTGGATGATCCGGTCGGCTCCGAATTCCGCCAACGACTCCGTCTTCCGACGGTCACCTTTTCCGTCGATTCATCGTCGAGGGCGGACGTGCACCCGATCGAGAGCGCGCTTACGGCGGACGGAATCCGCGCGCGGATCCGGATCCGTTCCTCGGAGATCTCGATCCGCTCGCCGCTCGTCGGAACTTTCAACCTTTCAAACATTTTGGCCGCGTTGGCCGCGTCGGATGCCCTCGGGGTACCCGCGTCCACCGCGGCGGCCACCGTCGATCGATTCCGTTCGGTGCCGGGGCGTCTGGAGCGGATTCCGAACGGGAGAGGGGTTCATGTCTTCGTCGACTACGCGCATACCGACGACGCGCTTCGGAACGTGATCCGCGGACTTGCACCCCTCCGCCAGGGACGGCTGATCGTTGTGTTCGGCTGCGGGGGGGATCGGGACCGGGGGAAGCGCCCGAAGATGGCGCGTGCGGCGGTGGAGGGAGCGGAGGTTGCCATCGTCACGTCGGACAACCCGCGTTCCGAGAAGCCGGAAGAAATTATCGAAGAGATCGTCCGCGGGTTCCCGTCGGGAACCGCGATCGTGAAGCCGGAGGAGCTTCATTCGTCGAGCCGGGGAGTGGCATGTTCGATGTCGGAACGTCGAGCCGCCATCGAACATGCCCTCTCGGTCGCGACACGCGGGGACGTGGTCCTGATCGCCGGGAAAGGGCACGAGACCTACCAGGAGATTGCGGGGGTTCGTCATCCGTTCGACGATCGGATCGTGGCGGGGGAGTGGTTCCGGAGGAACGGATGAAGCTTCCGCTTCGCGTGCAAATCGATCTCCGTCCGTCCGATGCCGCCCAGGCGATGAAGGCGGAACAAAGTGAAGCGGCGCCGAAGAACTTCTCGGGGATCGCGCTCGACACGCGTGCGATCCAAAAAGGGGATCTCTTCTTCGCACTTCGCGCGAGCCGGGACGGTCACGAATTCGTGTCGCAGGCGTTCGAGAAGGGGGCCTCGGCGGCCGTGGTGGATCATGAGATCGTCGGCTCCGGGCCGTTGTTCCTCGTGGGGAACACCTCGCAGGCACTCCGGGATCTCGCACGCGACTGGCGCAGGAATTGGGGTGGAAAGATCGTCGCGATCAGCGGGTCGAACGGAAAAACGACCACCAAGGAGATGACGGCGGCATTGCTCGCGGCCGATCGACCGACGCTCAAGGCCCCGGGAACCTGGAACAACCAGCTCGGGGTTCCGCTCACGCTCCTCATGCTGCGTCCCGAGCATCGGGTCGCGGTCCTCGAAATGGGGATGAACGCCTATGGCGAACTGCGGGAGCTGGGGCGCACGGCGGAGCACGACGTGGCGGTTCTGACGAATGTCGGGCCGGCGCATCTCGAGAAGTTCGGTTCGCTCGAGGGGGTTGCGAAAGCGAAGAGGGAGCTGTTCGAGGGGTTGAAAAAGGACGGCGTCGCGGTCGTGAACCTGGAGGACCGGAACATCCGCAAGCTGGCGGAGCAATTCCCCGGGAAGAAGGTCACGGTTTCGATGGGGGGGGGGGCCGATCTCCGCGCCAAGATCCGGGAAGATCTGAGAGGGAACGGATTCGTCCTCGATCTCGCGTACGGCTCATCGTCGGTCGATCTTCGTGTTCCATTTGTCGGAATCCACAACGTTTCGAACCTGCTTTGCGCCTGCGGGGCCGCATATGCACTCGGAGTGCCGGCGGAGAAGCTCCAGGCGGGAATCGACCGGGTCGAGCCGGTCGAGATGCGGCTCGAGGTGATCCCCTTCCCGAAAGGAATTCGGATCGTCAACGATTGCTACAACGCCAACCCGGCATCGATGCTGGTCGCGCTCGAGACGGTCCGGAACCTGACGACCGACCGGCGGATCGCCGTGATCGGCGATATGCGGGAACTTGGCGAGTTTTCGACGCGCGCCCATCGCGACATCGGGATCAAGATCGCCGGTTTCAAATATGCACGTCTTTTCGTCATGGGTCAGTTCGCGGGGGACGTCCGCCAGGGGGCGGTGCAGGGGGGGATGTCGAACGTCTCCATCACCGTGGGGACGACGCATGAGGAGCTGGCCGAAGCGATCGCCCGGGAGCTCCGACCGAACGACACGGTCCTGGTCAAAGGGTCGCGGGCGATGAAGCTCGAAACGATCACCGAACGCCTGGCGGCCATTCTGAAAAGGGAAGAAGGGAAATGATCTATCACCTGCTCTATCCGTTGCACGCGACCTTCGGGGTCTTCCGGGTTTTCCGGTACATCAGCTTCCGCGTCTTCATGGCGATGCTGACCGCACTCCTCATCAGCTTCCTTTTGGGGCCGCTCGTGATCCGATTCCTCAAAGCGCGCCAGCACGGCTCGAACAACATCCGCGAGGACGTACCGGAGCGCCATCAACAGAAGTCGGGGACGCCGACGATGGGGGGTCTTCTGATCGTTCTCTCCCTCCTCTCCGCGTTTCTCCTTTGGGCACGGCTCGACGTGTCGATCACCTGGATTACGGCGTTCTGCACGCTCGGGTTCGCGGGGATCGGGTATCTCGACGACATCCTGAAATTGAAGAAGAAAAAAGGGCTGACGATCCGGAAGAAATTCCAGATGCAGCTGTTGGTCGCCGGGGTCGTCGGGTTGGCGTTGGTCGCAACCGGGTTCGACACCCACCTGCAGCTTCCGTTTGCGAAGGATCTCTCGTTCGATCTCGGCTGGTGGTTCTTCGTTCCGATGACGATCCTGGTGATCGTCGGCTCCTCGAACGCCGTGAACCTGACCGACGGCTTGGACGGGTTGGCGATCGGCCCGACGCTGATCGCGGCGTTCACCTTCCTTTTCTTCGCGTATGTGGCCGGGAACTTCGAGTTCGCCCGGTATCTGCAGGTCATTCCCGTTCGGTTTGCCGGCGAACTGGCGATCTTCTGCGGGGCGCTGGTCGGCGCGGGGTTGGGGTTCCTCTGGTTCAATACCTACCCGGCACAGGTCTTCATGGGGGATGTCGGATCGCTGGCGTTGGGCGCAGCACTCGGAACGGTCGCAGTCGTGACGAAACAAGAACTCCTTCTCCTTTTGGTCGGCGGGATCTTCGTGATCGAGGCAGTGAGCGTCATCATCCAGGTCCTGACGTTTCGGACGACGGGAAAACGGGTCTTCAAGATGGCACCGATCCACCACCATTTCGAGCTGAAAGGGTGGGCGGAGCCGAAGGTGATCGTTCGCTTCTGGATCATCGCGATCATTCTAGCGCTCGTGGCGCTGTCGACATTGAAACTGAGGTAGGGGGATGTTGGGCGAAGAAAATTTGAAGGGGAAGAGAATCGGAGTCGTCGGTCTCGGTCCTCGCACCGGGGTCGGCGTGATCCGGTATCTTTGCTCGCAGGGGGCCGATGTCGTGGCGTACGATGTAAAGCCGGCATCGGAGCTGATTCCGAATCTCGAGAGTCTCAAAGGTTTGAAGTTCGAGCTGGAGGCGGGGACCGAACGTCCAAGGTCCCTTCTGTCGGCGAGCCTCCTCATCGTGAGCCCCGGCGTGCCGAGCACGCAGCCGTTCCTCCGGGACGCAAGACGGGCCGGGATCCCGGTCTGGGGGGAAGTGGAATTCGCGAGCCGCCGGATCTCGGCTCCGGTCGTCGCGATCACCGGGTCAAACGGGAAGTCGACGACCACGGCGCTCCTAGGACACATCCTTTCCGGCTGGCGGAAACAGGTCTTCACCGGCGGAAACCTTGGAAACCCGCTCATCAACGCGGTCGGGGGTTCGTACGACTTCGTCGTGGCGGAGATCTCGAGTTTCCAGCTGGAGACGGTCGAGACGTTCCGCCCGCGCGTGGCGCTCCTTCTCAACGTCTCGCCCAACCACCTCGACCGGCACGGGGATCTGTCGGGATACATCGCGGCGAAAGAACGCCTGTTCGCCCGGATGATCAAAGAGGATCGCGCGATTTTCAACATGGACGACTCGGCCTGCGCGGAGGTCGCGAAACGGATCAAAGCGTCGATCTGGTTCTTCTCCGGCAAACCGAACGCCAAGGCCGATATCCACGCGGATCGGAAATCGATTCATCTGCGGGACGGGCGGGCGATCTCTCTCTCTGGGTTCAAGCTCTTGGGCGAACACAACGTCGAGAATGCGGTGGCAGCGGTGGCGGCAGCCGTTTCCGTCGGTTGCCCGGCCGACAAGATCGAGAAAGGGCTGAAGACCTTTGCGGCATTGGCACACCGCCTCGAACCGGTCGCGACGGTGGGAGGCATCCGTTTCGTGAACGACTCGAAAAGTACCACCCCGGAAGCCACGGTCCGGGCGATCCAATCGTTCGACGCTCCGGTGATTCTCCTGGCCGGCGGCCGGTCGAAGGGGGCCGGCTACGAGCCGATCCTCGCGGCAGCCCAGGGCCGAGTGAAGGAGATGCTGCTGTACGGGGAAGCGGCCGATTCGATGGCCCAGACGCTGCGCCTGATCCGCCACCGGAAGGTGACCGATCTCGAAACGGCGTTCGGGGCGGCGCTCAAGAGCGCCGAGGAGGGGGACGTAGTGCTTCTCTCCCCGGCCAACGCCAGTTTCGACCAGTACCGCGACTACGAGGAGAGGGGCCGGCACTTCGCGGAGTTGGTGTTGGAACAAAAGAAGGCGGCGGGTGGAAAAAAGAAATGAACCGGACCACCCGATGGGCCAAATTCGCGCACGTCAACCCCGTCGTCCTGACGGCGGTGATGGTTCTCTTGGTCATCGGCACGGTCATGGTCTACAGCGCGAGCTCGCTCACGGCGGCCGAGCAATTCAAGGACAGCGCGCACTATCTCAAGCGGCATCTCTTTTCGGGGGCGATCGGTCTGGTCGCCATGACGATCGTTTTCCTTCTGAACCTGCGTTGGCTCAAGGCGGCCGCGCTTCCGGGGCTTGTGATCTGCGGACTTCTCCTGCTTGTAACCGCGCTGACGTCGCACGGGGTCGAGGCGAAACATGCGACTCGATGGCTGAGCTTCCGCGGCTTCACGTTCCAACCGTCGGAGTTCGCGAAGCCGTTTCTCCTTCTCTACGTGGCAGCCTACCTCGCGAAGAAAGGGGAGGGGATTACAGACTTCTTCCGGGGGCTTCTGCCTCTCCTGCTGACCGTCGGCGGGGTTCTCCTCCTGATTCTGCGGCAGCCCGATTTCGGAACGGCCGTGGCGCTCGCACTCTGCGTTCTCGTGATGCTCTTCGTCGCCCGAGCCCGTCTCTGGCACATCGGTGGGCTGGCCGCGCTCGTTTCGGTCTCCGGGTTTTTCCTGATTCAGGGAGCCGGGTACCGTCGCAGGCGCCTGCTCGCGTTCTTGAACCCCTGGGGGGACCCCCAAGGGAGCGGATTCCAGATCCTGCAGTCGTTCGTCGCCTTCCAGCGGGGCGGGCTGCAGGGACAGGGGTTGGGGGACGGGACGCAGAAGCTTCTCTATCTCCCGGAAGCGCACACCGATTTCATCTACTCCGTGATCGCCGAAGAGCTCGGGATCCTCGGTTGCATGCTGGTGATCGCCTGCTTCGTCTGCATCGTCTACCAGGGGTTCCGTCTGGCGCTCAAGATCCGGGACACGTTCGGCTCCCAGGCGGCGCTGGGTTTGACGACGCTGATCGGAACGCAGGCGGTTCTCAACATGGCGGTCGTAACGGCGCTCGTTCCGACGAAAGGGATGACGCTCCCCCTGGTGAGTTACGGCGGTTCCTCCCTGATCGCGATGTTGATCGCGATCGGGATTCTCCTCTCCCTCTCGTCCACGATCGCAGGGTCGAAACCGATGGCGCGAAGGAGACCGGTATGAAACTCCTTCTCGCGGCCGGAGGGACCGGTGGGCACGTCATTCCGGCGCTGACGATCGCCAACGCGGCCCGACTTCTCGAGGAGAAAGCGCCGATCCTCTTCGTCGGGACGGCAAAGGGGTTCGAAAACGATCTCGTCCCGGGGACCGGGTACGGTCTCGAGCTGATTCGGCTGAGGGGGCTCAAGGGGAAAGGGATCGCGGAGAAGATCGCGAATGCGGCGCTTCTTCCGGGTGCCTTCCTCCAGTCGTGGAGGATTCTGCGGCGCTTCTCCCCGACGGCGGTCTTCGGAATCGGCGGATACGCCTCGGGGCCGATCCTGCTTCTCGCCGCCTTGTCGAACCACCGGACCGCGATCCTCGAACCGAACGCGATCCCTGGCTTTGCCAACCGGGTTCTCGCCCGATTCGTCGACCGGGTCTTTGTGGCGTTCGACGAAGCTCGAGCACGTCTGCCGGAAACGAAGTGCGTGGTCAGCGGAAACCCGATCCGCGCCGAGATCCTCGCCGTTCCGCCCCCGACCTTCGAAGGGAAGAAGCGGGGGATCCTGATTTTCGGCGGTTCTCAGGGAGCACGGCGGATCAACCAGGCAGTGATCGACATGCTCCCCGATTTCGCGCCGGAGCGAGAACAGGTCTTCTTCATTCATCAGACGGGGCAGGCCGACTACGACCGGGTTTTGCGGGCGTATCGGGAGCACGGGATTCCCTCCGACGTCCAGCCGTTCATCCGCGACATGGCCGGAGCCTATCGAGCGAGCGATGTCGTGATCGCCCGGTCCGGTTCGAGCGTTCTCGAGATCGCCGCCTGCGGGCGTCCCGCGATTCTCGTCCCGTTCCCGCATGCCGCGGACGATCATCAACGCGCAAACGCCCGGGTCATCGAACGGGCCGGTGCCGCCCTGGTGATCGAGGACGGGGCGCTGGACGGGAAAACCCTTTCCATGGAACTGCGGGAACTGTTGCGGGATCCGGGGCGGCTCAAGCGGATGAGCGGAGCGGCGCTCTCGTTGCGGAGAGCGGATGCCGCCCGCGTGATCGCAGCCGACCTGGCCACCGGGAAAGCGAGGAACGCATGAGCCCTTCGAAGCTGATTCATCTGGTCGGGGTCGGAGGGATCGGGATGAGCGCGATCGCGGAGATCCTGATCCGGTCGGGATATCGCGTCTCCGGAAGCGATCTCCGCACGAACGCCGAAACGGAGAAGCTCAAGTCGTTGGGGGCGACGATCTTCGGGAGCCATCGCGCCGAGAACGTCCCGGACGCCCGGGCGGTCGTCTACTCCTCGGCGGTGCCGCCGAACAATCCGGAGATCCTGGAAGCGAAACGGCGAAAGATTCCGGTGATTCCGCGGGCGGAAATGCTCGCGGAGCTGATGCGGATGAAACATTCGATCGTCGTGGCTGGGGCGCACGGCAAGACCACCACGAGCGCGATGATCATGACGATCCTCTTGAAGGCGGGCTTCGACCCGACCGCGGTGATCGGCGGACGCCTAAAACAGATTTCCGGGAATGCCAAGATCGGGACCGACGAGTGGTTCGTGGCGGAAAGCGACGAAAGCGACGGGTCGTTCTTGCGCCTCCTTCCCGCCGTCGCGGTGATCACGAACGTCGACCGGGAACACCTCGACCATTACGGATCGTACGCGAAGCTGGAACAGGCGTTTGTCGACTTCGCGAACCGCGTTTCGTTCGACGGGATCGTCGCGATCTGTGCCGACGACCCTGGGGCCTCCGCGATTCTTCCGATGATCGAAAAGCCGGTCGTGACGTACGGGATCGACAAGGAAACCGATCTGCGGGCCGTCGGGATCGAGCTTACGGCCAATGGCTCGAGGTTTTCGATTGTCCGGGGGGAGGAGAAGTTCGGTCCGGTCGAGCTTCCGATTCCGGGGCGACACAATATCTGGAACGCTCTCGCCTCGTTCGCGGTCTGTCGTCACATCGGGGCCGAGTCGGGAAAGATCGTCGAGGGGCTGGCCGGATTCGCCGGGATCGAACGGCGCCTGGAGGTCAAAGGAAGCGTGCACGAAATCCGCGTGGTGGACGACTACGCCCACCATCCGACGGAGATCGTGGCGACGATCGAAGCGTTGCGCGCGATAGCGGGAACCGGGAAGGTGAGGATCCTGTTTCAGCCACACCGATTCACGCGCGTGGGGGATCTTTGGGATCGGTTTCTGGTCGCGTTCGACGGCGCGGACGAACTGTTCATGATGCCGATCTACGCGGCGAGCGAAAAGCCGATCGTCGGTGTCGATGCGGAGCGGTTGACGAAAGAAATCGCGCAACGGGGGAAGGTTCGGGCGAAATACGTCGCGTCGTTGGAGGAGGGGATCACCGCCCTCTGCCAGACGGCGGCTGCCGGAGATCTGATCGCGACCATGGGAGCGGGGGATGTCACGAAAGCGGGACCGTTGATCCTGGGGCTCCTTCGGAGGACGCGCAAATGAAGCCGGAGCTTATGAAAGAGCTTGCGGCTCTCTGCCCGGGTCGAATTCTGGAGGACCCCTCGCTCCGGGACTGGACGACGTTCCGTTGTTCGGCTCACGTCGCTGCCATCGCGACACCGGCGGGAGCCGAGGAACTGGCCGCTTTGATCCGATGGTTCGCTCGCCGGCACCTCGAACGGGGAAAAGACTGGGCGGTGATCGGGCGCGGATCGAACCTCCTGGTGTTGGACGGTGGGTTCCCCGGGGTCTTGATCGACTTGAGTGCCGGGTTTTCGAAAATCCAGATGGTGAAAGAGGAAGAGAAACGGGTCCGGGTGCGCGCGGGAGCGGGGGTTTTGAACAGCACCCTCCTCCAATGGGCCCGGGAACGAAATCTGACCGGCTTTGGCTGGGCGTTCGGAATCCCCGGCACGATCGGAGGGGGGGTCCGGATGAATGCGGGAACCCCGCTCGGTTGGTACGGCCAGCTCGTGGAGCGGGTCGAAGGGGTCGACCGAGATGGCGGATCGGTTTCGATCGCAACCGGACCCGCGGACTTTCGCTACCGAGATTTTCCGAAAGGGGATTCGCTGGTGATCACGGCGGCGCACCTGACGCTCCAACGAGGAACGCCGAACGAAGTCGAGACCGAAATCGGGGCGGCCAAAGAGAAGCGGAAAAATCAACCACTCGATCTCCCGAACTTCGGATCGGTCTTCAAGAATCCGCCGGGGGATCACGCCGGAAGGTTGATCGAGGCAGCGGGCTTGAAAGGTCTCCGGATCGGGGGGGCGGAAATCTCGAAACAGCATGCGAACTTCATCGTGAATCTCGGGAATGCGAAGAGCGCCGATGTCCTGGCGCTGATGGCGCGGGCGCGCGACGAAGTGAGGAAGCGTTTCAACGTCGATCTCGAGGCGGAAGTCCATTGGATCGGGGTGGAATCATGAAGGTTTCGAAAGACAAGCGGATCGCCGTGCTTCTCGGAGGACTTTCGAAGGAGCGGGAAATTTCATTTCGAAGCGGGAGAGCGATGGCGCAGGCGCTCCGAATCCTCGGATATTCCCACGTCACGGAAATCGACGCCGGTCATGATATCGCCGAGCAGCTCCGGAAGGAGCGGATCGAGGTAGCGCTAATTGCGCTGCACGGACGGTACGGGGAGGACGGGACGATCCAGGGGCTCCTGGAGTTCTTGAAGATCCCGTACACCGGTTCCGGCGTTCTGGGGAGCGCGGTTGCGATGGACAAGGTCATGACGAAGCGGTTGTTCGAGGAAGCCGGCGTGCGGACTCCTCCGTGGGTGGCGGCGGGGAAGGAGTGGAAACCGGCCGACTTGCGTGATGCGATCGTGAAAAAAGTCGGCCTTCCGGCGGTCGCGAAGCCGGCGAACGAGGGATCGACGCTCGGCCTGACGGTCGTCCGAAAGGAATCGGAGATCGAAAAGGCGCACCGGACGGCTCTCGGATTCGACGAGACGGTTCTCTGGGAAAAGTTCATCGGGGGAACGGAGCTGACCGTCAGCTTCGTTGGAAACAAACCTCTTCCGCCGATCGAGATCGTTCCCAAGAAGGGGTTGTACGACTACGAGTCGAAATACACGAAAGGGATGACCGAGTACTTCTGTCCCGCACGCGTGACCGACGACGTCGTCCGGATCGCGCAGACGGAGGCGAAGAAGGCATTCGCGGCGGTTCAGTGCGAATCGTGGGGGAGGGTCGACCTTCTGTATGAAGAGGGGATCCCCTGGGTTCTCGAGGTGAACACGGTTCCCGGGATGACGGAAACTTCACTGGTTCCGAAAGCGTGGCGCGCCGAGGGGGGAACATTCGAATCGCTGGTCGAAACGATCCTCCAGGATGCGCGGCTCAAGATCGACATGGGGGAAGCGAAGGGATGAGAAGAAAGCGTTCTCCCAGATGGTTCGCTCCGATGGCGATCGGTTTCGCGATCGCGGCAACCGTTTTTCTCCCGCGTTTCATCCGTGAGCTGGAGAGAAAGATCCCGTTCACGGTCCGGAACCTTCACGTGCAGGGGGCGAAGGCGCTTTCGAAGATCGAAGTTCAGGCACTGAGCGGCATCCAGGAGGGGGGACCGCTCTTCGGCCGATGGCGGGACGAGGCGCTCAAGAAAATGGCTCTTCACCCGAGGCTGGAGCGGGTGACGGTCGCACGGGACGTGACCGGACAGATTGTCGTGCGCGTGGCGGAACGGAAGGTCGCGGCGCTCGTGAACCTCGATCGCCTCCACTTCGTCGATCGCGACGGGAACGTCCTGGAAGCGGCCGACGCGAGTTCCCCGGAGGCGGCGAAACTCGTCGTCCTGACGGGTCCGTGGAAGGAGAAAGACGCTCCCTCCCTTTCCAGTCGCCTGACGGAAGGCTTGGAGATTCGCGATGCTTTGGTCCAGGCAGGCTTCGCGGAAAAAGACATTTCGGAAATTCACTTCGACCCCGCGTTCGGCTGGATCCTCTATCGGATGAACACGAAAACGCCGGCCGTGATCGGCTGGGATCTCTTCGGCGAGAAGATGAAGCGATTGGTGCGGGTGCTTCAAGATTTGAAAGGGAAAGAGGGGGTCGTGCGGGAACTTGATCTCGGTTTTCGGGATCGCGCGATCGTCAAAATCAGAAAGTAACAAGGGAGGATATATGGGAAAGAGGGATAACTTGATCGTGGGGCTCGACATCGGGACCACGAAGATCTGCGCGATGGTCGGGGAGATGACGTCGCACGGGCTGGACATCGTCGGGATCGGAACGCACCCGTCACGGGGTTTACGGAAAGGGGTCGTGATCAACATCGACTCCACCGTCGCGTCGATCGAAAAAGCGGTCGCGGAGGCGGAACTGATGGCCGGGTGCGAGATCCACTCGGTCTTCGCCGGGATCGCCGGCGGACACATTCGCGGATTCAACAGCCACGGCGTGGTGGCGGTAAAGGATTCGGAGGTGCGGGGGGCGGACGTTGAGCGCGTGATCGACGCCGCGAAAGCGGTCGCGGTCCCGATGGACCGGGAGGTACTGCACGTCCTTCCGCAGGAGTACGTCGTCGATGAACAGGACGGTGTCCGCGACCCGATCGGGATGTCGGGGGTTCGCCTCGAGGCGAAAGTGCACATCGTGACCGGGGCGGTCACCTCCGCGCAGAACATCGTGAAGTGCTGCAACCGTTGCGGGCTGAACGTCGCCGACATCGTTCTCGAGCAGCTCGCGTCCGCCGAATCGGTCCTGACTCAGGACGAGAAGGATCTTGGGGTGGCGTTGATCGACATGGGGGGGGGGACGACCGACCTCGTCGTCTACGTGCACGGCGCGATCAAACACACGGCGGTTCTGGCGCTCGGAGGGAACCACCTGACGAACGACATTGCGGTGGGGATCCGGACGCCGACGGTCGAGGCCGAGAAGATCAAGCACGAATACGGCTGTGCGATGACCGGAATGGTCTCGCATGAGGAGACGATCGAGGTGCCGAGCGTCGGGGGGCGCCAGCCGCGCACGATTTCGCGGCAGCTGCTGGCGGAGATCATCGAGCCGCGGATGGAGGAGATCTTCGCGTTGACGAAGCGGGAGCTGGACAAACTGGGTCTTGCGGAGCTTCTGGCATCGGGGGTCGTCCTGACGGGGGGGTGTTCGATCTTACCGGGGGCCCCCGAGTTGGCGGAGAAGGTGTTCGAGATGCCGGCTCGGCGAGGGGTTCCCCACGGGTTCGGCGGACTGGTCGACGTGGTGTCGAGTCCGATCTACGCCACAGCGGTGGGCTTGACGCAGTACGGGAGCCGGCAGACGGCGGCGACGTCGAAGTTCCGGGTTCGGGAAACGAATGTCTACGCCAAGGTGCGAGGCCGGATGCGCGAGTGGTTCGGGGAGTTCTTTTAGAGCCGGGCGATTTTGAAAACCTTACGAACGAGAGGAGAAACGGAAATGTTCGAATTTGATGAAGATGTGAAGAACGTAGCGAAGATCAAGGTGATCGGGATCGGAGGCGGGGGAGGGAACGCGGTCAACACGATGATTTCGGAAGGATTGACCGGCGTGGAGTTCTTTGCCGCCAACACCGACCTGCAGGCCTTGAACGCATCGAGCGCCGAGAACCTGGTGCAGCTGGGCGCATCCGTCACGAAGGGGTTGGGGGCCGGGGCGAACCCCGAAATCGGGCGGGAAGCGGCGCTCGAGGACCGGGACCGGATCGCGGAAGTCCTGTCGGGAGCCGACATGGTCTTCATCACGGCCGGAATGGGGGGAGGCACCGGGACGGGCGGGGCGCCGATCATCGCGCAGATCGCGAAAGAGGTTGGGGCGCTCACCGTCGGGGTCGTGACCAAACCGTTCGTCTTCGAGGGGAAGAAGCGAAAACTTCAAGCCGAGCAGGGGATTCACGAGCTCAAGAACGCGGTCGACACGCTGATCGTGATTCCGAACCAGCGCCTCATCAACATCGCGGGGGAGACGACCTCGATCCTCGACGCTTTCAAGAAGGCGAACGAGGTTCTCCTGCAGGCGGTGCGCGGGATCAGCGATCTGATCACGATTCCGGGGCTCATCAACCTCGATTTCGCCGATGTCCGGACGATCATGAATGGGCAGGGGATGGCGATGATGGGGACGGGGCAGGCCTCCGGTGAGCGGAGGGCGTTGGAATCGGCCCAGCGGGCGATTTCGTCGCCGCTGCTCGAGGACATCGACATCAACGGGGCGACCGGCGTCCTGCTCAACATCACCGGCAGCTCGAACCTGACGCTGCACGAGGTAAACGACGCGGCGGTGATGATCCAGGAGGCATCGCATGAGGAGGCGAACATCATCTTCGGCGCCGTGATCGACGAGCGGATGGGGGACGGGATCCGGATCACGGTGATCGCGACCGGATTCGGGAAGCTGGCGAAAGAGGAACCGAGGATCACCTACCCGCGGGAGCTCGTGAAGCCGAGGGCGCCCGTGCAACACGTGGGGAGGCTGGAAGACGAGAGCGTCGGCATGCCGGTCGTGAAACTGCGCGACGTCGATCCGCTCGAGTTCCGGAAACGGTCGAAGGAACTCGGCCTGGATGCCTTCGAGGAGGACGAGTACGACATCCCGACCTTTCTGCGCAAGCAGGTGGACTAGCCTGCCGACGCAACTTGCCAGACGCGGCGGGCGCCCATAAACTCGCAGCGATGTCCGGGGTTCGCCAGATCGTTCCGAAAGCGCGGAAGGTGCGCGACAAGGCGGACGCCTGTTACCAGGAACTGAAGTGGGAAAAAGCGCTGGAGTTGTACCTGGAAGCGGACCGGATCGGTCCATTCGACCCCCGGATCGGGCAGCGGATCGCGGATCTTCACAAACGGTTGGGGCGGATCGACGACGCCATCGAATTCTACAAGAAGGTCGCCGATAGTTATTCCAATGAGAGGTTCTGGGCGAAGGGGATCGCGATCAGCAAGATGATCCTCGAACTCGACCCGGACGACGAAGCGGCGAAAAAAAAGCTCAGCGAACTCTGCTCCGCACGGCAGAAAGCCCCGGCTGCGCAAGCGGAAGCGCGGGGCGCACGTACCATCAGCGGCGTTCCTCCGCGCGAGCCCATCGAGCTTACGACCGATCTGATCGAACCATCCCCGGTCGAACGGGGAGAGCCGGTCACCGGAAGTAAAAAAATCCCCCTCTTCTCCGACCTGCAACCGGACGAACTGAGCGCCGTTCTGGAGCGATTCGCGGTTCGTCGCGTGCCCCCCCAGGCGTACGTTTGCGAGGAAGGGGATGCCGGGGACTCGATGTTCCTGATCTCCGAGGGAACCGTCGAAGTGAGCGTGCGTCAACCGGACGGTTCCCCGCTGGTCTTGGCCCGTCTTTCGGGAGGGGACTTTTTCGGCGAGTACAGTCTGATCATGCACACCTCGCGGAATGCGTCGGTCCGGGCCGTTACGGAGTTGGAACTTCTCGAAATCAGCGCGCGGGACATCTTCGCGATCGCGGATCGCCATCCGCAGATCTGGACGATTCTCGACGTGTATCTTCGGAAACGTGTGATGGACACGATCTTCTCGCGTTCCACCGTCTTCCGGGTCCTCTCCGCGACCGAGCGGGAAAAGCTCTCCTGCCTGGTCACCCCCCGCCGGGTGAAGACGGGAGAAACGGTCATGGAGGAGAAGACCGAGGGGGACAAGATGTTCTTCATCCGATCGGGGAAGTTCGTTGTTACCTCGCAGCATGGAAAGAGCCACGTCGTCATCGGGGAACTCGGACCGGGGGATTATTTCGGAGAAGTCGCCATGCTGACCGGGAAACCCCGTACGGCAAAGGTTTCTGCTGTGACGGACTCCGAGCTGTTCTGTCTCAAGCGGAAAGACGCGGCGGCGGTGTTACGAAACAACCGCGCGGTTCTCGAAGCTCTCCGAGCCCGAATGGCGGAGCGGAGCGCCGAGCGGGGTGAAGTCCTGGAAAGCTGCCGGGAGGCCAGCGCCTCTCTCGATCTGGTCTGAGTCAGGTTCCGCGCCGGTAACGCATCGACCGGGGGCGCCGAGCGGGCGGGGATGGGGACTTGCGCTTCTCGGGTTCGATTTTTGTCCCGCGCACGGCGTCGCCATAAATCTTTCGGACCTCGACGGAAGAAGCACCCTCCGGATATTCGGCGAAATAGTTCAGGGCCTCCTTGACGGTTTCCTCGAGACGGCTTTGGGTATACAGGAGGCGGATCAGCTCGAGCTGGTCGGCCTCGGCGGTCTTGGAGCGGGCGGCGATCGATTTCCGATAGAGCCCTTCGAGGGAATCTGAGTCCCCCGCCCTGCGGTAAAGGGTCTTCAACTGCGCGGTGAACGGTTCCGGATTCGGGGCCAGCGATTCGACCCGAATCAGATAACTCGCGGCCTCGTTGAGTTTCGACTGTCTTTCGAAAACGTCGACCATGGCAAAGAGGAACGAGATGTTGTTCGGTTCCCGCTTCAAAACGTCCGATAGCGTGATCGTGGCTTTCGTGAAATCCCCGTGCGAAGCGGCGATCCGGGCCAGGAGAAGCTGTCCGTCGAGATCTTTCGGATCAAAACTTCCCGCTATGACGGCCGCCCGATCGGCGTAGCCGTTCCGCCAGAACCATCGAGCCCGAGCCCTTCGAACTGCCTTGTCATTTTCGCGGAGCACCTCCGCGTATTGGATCAGGATCTCCGCCCGCGCGAACTCGTCTTTGTCGGCGGTCAACGCCCCGATCTCCGTCCAGGTTTCAGCCAACCGAGCGATCAGATCCGGATCCGTTTTTCGTTTGGCGAGAAGGCGCTGGAAAAGGATGGAGGCGTGCGGCAGGGAGCTGCTCGTTCCTTGCCGGACGAACTCGATCGCATTCAGATAGAGGGCCGAGGGGTCGGTGGAGTCGGTCGAGACGGAACCCGCCACGAGGCCGGAGACGAAACTCTCCCCCTTTTGTTTGCGCCAGAGCTTCCGGGCGTACGGGAAACTGGCGGCAGCCGCCAGGATCGCGAGAACGACGAGCCCCGCCAAAACTTGCCGGACGCGCTGACGGCGCATGCGGCTTAAGACCGCGCTCGCCGCGAAGATCTGTCGCCCTTCCGTGGAGCTGACGACGTTTCCGAACAGATCTGCGGTCCCGGGGTACGTGTCGACCGGATAAGGCGTTCCCCCGGTCGGGATGATCTCATCCCCGGCGGTGATCTTACCCTCCTGGATCCATTTCCGGATGAGGGCGAACGTTTCGAACTGGAACACCTCGCCGTTCTTCCTCCAGACTTCCCACTTCGTGATCAGTTCTTCGACGAAAGAACTTTTTCCCGGCTCGGAATTCCGGTCGTGAGGCACTCCTTCCCCCGGTTTCACGGTGTCCGCAATCCAGCTTCCGACGGCATCCTTCAGCTCGGTGGTTGCCTCGAACGGGAAGGTGTCGAACGGGGGGGGGAGCTCTTTGGGAAACCCTTTTCCCGCGTACTGGCATCCAGACAGTTCCAGGACTTCCATCGAACCGTCGGCGGAAATGGGACGGATTGAGATCGGTCGGTTACAGATTTCACAGTTGATCGAATACCCCCGGGTCGCAAAGGCGCTCTCCGGAATCGAGAGGACGGTACGACATCCGGAACAGACGAAATGGCAAGTCGGGGGCTCTTTCCGGGGCGTTTGCGGTCTGATTTCCGTTGTCACGGTGCTCTTCGAATTTTAACCGAAACGGCGCAGGAGTGCGCCGAAATTGTCGGGGGGAGGACATTGCCATCGTCCCGGCTTCTGGTAAAAGACCGCGCAAAGGGGGCCCGCCCATGACGATGTTTGACGACCTCGATTTCCTGAATTTCGACGAGCTGCTGTCCGACGAAGAACGGATGGTGCGCGACACGGTCCGGGAGTTCGTGAAGGATCAAGTCCTCCCGGCCATCAATCAGCATGCCCGTGCGGGAACCTTCCCGCGGGAGCTGATCAAGCCGATGGCGGGAATCGGTCTCTTCGGAGCGAACATCAAAGGGTACGAGTGCGCCGGGATGAACGAAGTGGCGTACGGGCTCGCGGTACAGGAGCTCGAGCACGGCGATTCGGGGCTCCGGTCGTTCGTTTCGGTGCAGAGTGCCCTCTGCATGTATCCCATCCATCATTTCGGGAGCGAGCAGCAGAAGGACAAGTGGCTTCCGAAGATGGCGCGCGGGGAAGTGATCGGATGCTTCGGGTTGACGGAGCCGGACTTCGGGTCGGATCCGGGGGGGATGATCACTCGGGCGGAGAAGAAAGGATCGAAGTGGGTCCTTCATGGCACGAAGTACTGGATCACGAATGCGACGATCGCCGATCTGGCGGTGATCTGGGCGAAGACGCCGGACGGCGTCCGCGGGTTTCTCGTGGAAAAAGGAACCCCCGGCTTCACGGCGAACGAGATCAAGGGAAAGATGTCCCTCCGGGCGTCGGATACCGGGGAACTTTGTTTCGACCGGTGCGAGATCCCCGAGGAGAATCTCTTACCGAAAACGAAGAACCTCGGATCGGCTCTCAGTTGTCTAAATCAGGCGCGGTACGGGATCGCTTGGGGTACCATCGGGGCTGCGCAGGCCTGTTTCGGTGAGGCGTTGGATTACGCGAAGAAGCGTCCGCAGTTCGGAAAACCGATCGCCGGCTTCCAGTTGGTCCAGGACAAGCTGACCTGGATGGCAACCGAAATCACGAAAGGACAGCTGCTGATTCTTCGCGTCGGGCGGTTGAAGGACGAGGGGAAGGTGAAGCCGCACCAGGTCTCCATGGCAAAACGGAACAACGTCGCGATTGCGCTTGAATGCGCGCGCAAGTCGCGCGACATCCTGGGCGCGAACGGAATCCTCGACGACTACTGTTCGATGCGCCACATGGTGAACCTCGAGTCAGTCTACACGTACGAGGGGACGCACGACATCCACTCCCTGATCATCGCCGAGCACTTAACCGGCCTCCCCGCCTACCGATAATCGGGGGACACAATACGAATTTCCAGAGCTACGACCTTCGGGCGGTGGTCTTCAGCCACGGCTGGAGTGATTTTGCGCCGTTTCGCGTTCTGAAAACAGACGGTACCGTTCGAGTGGGCCTCCGCTCCTCGAAGGGTCCGATCGTCGTGACCGTGTCGCCGACTCAGAGAGGGTTCGATCTTCAGAGCGATTCCTCGATTCCGTCCGATGCGCGGAAGAGTGTTCGGAGAATGTTTCGCTCCGATCAGGACCTGTCTGGATTCTATCGATATGCAGTAAAGGCCGGACGTCCCTGGATTCGAACGGGAAGGATGGGAAGGCTCCTTCGTTCGCAGACGGTGTTCGAGGATCTCGTGAAATTGATCCTGACGACAAACTGCAGTTGGAGTTTCACGCGGATCATGACTGATGCGCTAGCAAAAGAACTCGGGGAGGATCTAGGAGACGGACTGCACCTTTTCCCGAATGCCGAAGCTCTTGCCTCCAAGAACGAGACGTTCTTTCGCACGAAGATCCGTTCGGGATACCGATCAACGCATCTTCCAACGCTGGCGCACTCCGTTCTGGAAAGAAGGATCGATCCGGAGGGCTGGGATGATCCTTCCCGTCCGATCGAGGAGATCCGCCGAGAAATTCTCTCGGTTCCCGGAGCGGGGCCGTACGTCGCTGAAAACCTCCTTCGTCTCCTGGGACGATACGAGAACTTAGGTCTCGACAGCTGGGCGCGTGGAAAACTCAAGGAACTCTGGAAGATGAAAAAGATCCCGTCCGATCGTACGATCGAGCGGAAATACCGACCGCACGGGAGTTACCGCGGATTGATTCTCTGGTGTGACTTAACCCGCGATTGGTTTGTCGCGGGGGCGCTGGACGACTGGATCCGTCGTGCCGACAGAGTCTAATCAATACAACCGCTTAGGCGTGATAGGTCCCCGTAAAAGAACGGGCATGAAACGTGCTAAAATTCAGGTTGAAATGAGAATCGTTTCTCTCGCACTCCTTTCGATCGCTTTCCTTTCAATTCGGGTAACGACCGCTTTTGCGGATTGCAGTACAGACGTCGGTCCCGTGGATCATCGGTCACCACTTGAAGTGGTCCAAGCAATCGCCGCCGCCGCCGATTGTGTTGTCGAAACGAACGTGAAAGAGATCCGTGAATGCCACAATTACAGTCGCCTCGTCTTCGAAAAGGCGAAGGGTGTCGGTTCCGCCGTGTCATCCGTGAAAGTGGCCTGGATCTTCGCAAAAAGCGGAACGCTTCTCGACCGGAACGGAAAGGACACGAACCTCAGTCACCACACGGTGGCGGTGCTCCGGGTGGTGGGCGATCCATCCGATTACGTCGTCGATCTGACGGAAAAGCCGCCCATTTTTCATCAGTCGATCGATAGCTGGGTGAAAGCACGATTCCAGAACGGCGGGGTCCGATTCGTTGCGGACGAGGATATCGGTGGGTTGAGAAACAAATGGTGGGATCCCCTCGAAAAAGGGGGCGCGTTCCGCTAACTCGCGGTTCCCGGATCAGTACGCCCAGCGGATGAGGCTGGAGCCCCAGGTGAATCCGGCGCCGAACGAGGCGATCACGAGCAGTTTTCCCTTGGTGAGGCGCCCGTCCTCGACCGCCATCGCCATGCAACTCGGAATCGTGGCGGAGGTGGTGTTCGCGAACTTGTCGATGTTGACGACCACCTTCTCGTCCGGAAGTCCGAGTCGTTTCTGCGTCGACTCGATGATCCGGAGATTCGCCTGGTGCGCGACGAAGAGATCGACCTCGGAAGTCGGGATCTTGTTCTTCTCGAGGATCTCGATCGAGACGTCGGCCATGCCCGAGACAGCGTACTTGTAGACGACCTTCCCGTCCTGATGGACGTAGTGCATCTTCTTGTCGATCGTTTCGTGCGTCGGCGGATGGAGGCTCCCGCCTCCCGGCTGACTCAGGAACGGGGCCCCTGTTCCATCGACATAGTGGAGACAGTCGATAATTCCGAGCTTCGAACCTTCCGGTTCCGGTTCCAACATGACGGCCCCCGCACCATCCCCGAAGAGCACGCAAGTGTTTCGGTCGGTCATGTCGGCGATCGAACTCATGATGTCGACCCCGACGACCATCACCTTCTTGTGCGTTCCGGTCCGGATGAACTGTTCGGCGGTGGCGAGAGAAAAAACGAACCCCGAGCAGGCGGCGGAGAGATCGAACCCCCACGCTTTCTTTGCGCCGATCTTGTGCGCGATCAGCGCAGCGGTCGACGGATAGAACATGTCCGGGGTGACGGTCCCGACGACGATCAGTTCGAGTTCCTCGGGATCGGTATTTGTTTCCACCAACAGTTTCTTGGCCGCCTCGGCCCCCAGATCGCTCGCTGCCTGCCCCGGCTTCACCCATCTCCGCTCGGAGATCCCGGTCCGCGTCCGGATCCACTCGTCCGACGTGTCGACCATCTTCTCCATGTCCTTGTTGGTCACCACGCGTTCGGGGTGGAATTTCGTGACGCCCGTGATTTTGGCGCGAACAGGTATCGGCATAGCGGACCTTATTAGAGGAAGCGGGGTGTGGATGCAAGATGGAGGGGGCGAAAAAAAGGGAGGAAACTCGTGGATCTGGCGTTGGTTGACGTGGATCAGTTTCCGTTTTTTGGGCGGGAGGGACAGACTTGACGGCAACGGAAGTTTCGTTGACCAGGGGCGACACAAGCCATTCAATTTATTGGGTTTTTTGTGAAGTTCTCCAAACGACACAAATGGTTCTTACTTCTCCTTCTCTTGTTGAATTCGTGTGCGGCGTTGTCGATGTGGCTTGGACGGGGTTCCAAGAAAACGGAAGAGAAGCCGGAGGCCAAGATCGAAACCGGCTCTTGGAATCGGCGGAATTCCCACATTTAGTCCGGTGGCGGGCGGTTCCCCGGAAGCGATCGAGGATCGGAAGCTGGCCGGGGAGGAGGGAAATCATTTTCGTGAACGTTGCCTGTGGGCGAAATGGGAACTCCTCTCAGGGCTCGTCCGGGCATCCGAGTGGGCCAAGAAGGCCTGGAAAAAATCGTCGGGTAGTGCGGATGCCGCCGCTTCCCGGCTCTATCTCAGGAAGATGAAGTCGTATGCAAGCACGGCTCATGGCGGAACGAAATGATCAGTTTCGTGCCCAACAGGGAGAAGGCGAAGGCGGTCGCGAGCGGGAAGAGGAGGTCCATTTAGACGAACGACGGATCGGCGCGGAAATGTTCCACCACCCGATCAACGGTCTCGGGGAGGGAAACGCCCGGGCGGAACCCGACGAACCGGCCGATCTTGGAGATATCCGGCACCCGGCGCGGCATGTCCTCGAACCCCGGTTCGTACGCCTGATCGTACGGTACGAAAACGATCTTGGACGTGGATTTCGTCCGTTCCTTCACCATCACAGCGAGATCGTGAATCGAGATCTCCTGATCCCCCCCGACGTTGAACACCTCCCCGAACGCCTCGGGACTCTTCGCCAGGCGAACCAATCCTTCCACGGCGTCGGTGATGTACGAGAAGGTCCGGCGTTGCGTCCCGTCGCCGTAGACGGTGATCTCCTCGTTGTTTAGGGCCTGGCGCACGAAGGTCGGCAGGACCATCCCGTACTGCGACGTCTGCCTCGGCCCCACGGTGTTGAACAGGCGGACCACGACCGTCGGAAGGTTCTTTTTCCGGTGGTAGGCGATCGCCATGAACTCGTCGATTGCCTTGGAGCAGGCGTAGCTCCAGCGGGAGTTCGTGGTGGGCCCGAGAACCATGTCGTCGTCTTCCCGGAACGGGCAACGGCTGTTCTTCCCGTACACCTCGGAGGTCGAGGTGAGCAGCACCGGCTTCCTCCACTTGTTGGCGAGATACAGCGTCACTTCCGTGCCGCGGATGTTGGTTTCGATCGTTCCGACCGGATCTTTGACGATCAGTTTCACGCCTACGGCGGCGGCGAGATGGAAGATGAAATCGGTCTCGCGGATCAGCGGTTCGAGCGTTCCGAGGTTGAGCACCGACTCCACGACGAGACGGTAGCGGTCGTTCCGCTCCAGGTGCTCGACGTTACGGATCGAGCCGGTCGAGAGGTTGTCGATCGCGGTGACCTGGTGCCCGTCGTTTAGGAGTCGTTCGGAGAGATGCGATCCGATGAACCCGGCCCCTCCCGTGATCAGGAATTTCATAGGGGGGGAAAGTTTAGCACAACTCCGAAATGTTACCGCAGGGCTTTGACGAGCGATTCGATCACGCGATCCTGCTCTTCGAACGTGAGGGTCGCGTACATCGGGAGAAGAAGGGTCTCGGCGTACGCCGCCTCGGTCTCGGGCAGGCGGGGAGGGCGCATCCGGGCGTCGATGTAGGGATGCAAGTGCGCGGGCTGGAGGCCGTGGCTCGTTTCGATCCCGTCCTTCCGGAGCGCATCCGCCACCAGATCCCGGCGGCTTCCGTCGACACGGACCGGATACGTTTCCCGGTTCCATTCCCCGCGACCCGGTTCGAAGAATGTCGTAATTCCGGAAACCGAATCGAAGGTGTCGTCGTATCGGTGTGCCAGTTTGGTTCGCCGCGAGATCGCCTCTTCCGCCCGATCCAGCGCCCAGTGCCCGAGCGCCGCCTGGAACTCGCTCATCCGAGACCCGGCCGCAACGTCAGTGCTCCATGCATTCCCCGGAGGAGTGCCGATGCTTCCGAACGATCGCGCGCGAGCGGCGAGAGACTCGTCGTCGGTCAAAACCATTCCCCCCTCACCGCCGGATAGAACTTTGCGCGGATGGAAGCTCACGAGCCCCGCCAGCCCGAACGAACCGATGGCGCGGCCGTCGTATCTCGACCCGAGGCCGCATCCGGCATCTTCGATCAGGACGAGATCCCGTTCGCGGCAGAACTTCGCGAACGCTTTGCCGTTCGCCGGGATTCCGTATTGGTGGACCAGGAGTACCGCGCGGGTTTTCGGCGTGATCCGGCGCTCCACCTCCTCGAGACTCACGTGATAGGTCTTCGGATCGATGTCGGCGAAGATCGGCGTCGCTCCGGCCGCTAGGAGCGCGTTGATCGTGGCGGTCGGCGCGTACGAGGGGCAGATCACATGGACGTCCGAGGTCAGCCCGGTCACTGCGCAGATGGCATCCAAAGCCGATGTGCCGGAGTTCGTGGCGACGGCAAATACCGATCCGCAGAACTCCGCCATCCGGCGCTCGAACGCCGCCGCGAGATCCCCTTCCTCGAACCGCCGCGAAAGGATGACCTCGCGAAGCGAGGCGGAGAGCGCGCCTGGCTCGTTCGGATGATCGGGCTTTGAGAGGGGGATTCGGGTCACGTTTTCTATCGCATCGTACCTTAACGCAATGAATCTATAAAAACATCAATTACCTCAATACCATATCTGACACCCTTCTCAAGGGATGAAAACGCGTTTCCATAACTGCGGCTTGGTTCCGAACGGTTTCGGCGATAGAGTTCCGGGTCCGTATGGGGAAGGTCTTGGGCGTCGGGATCGATCTCGAACCGGTGGCGTCGTTCCGGCGGAAGAAGCCGTCGACGGACCGTCGTTTCTTTGAGCGTCTCTTTTCCGAGCGAGAGATTGCGTACTGTCTCAAGTTCCGCGATCCGGCGCCGAGGTTTGCCGCCCGGTTTTGCGCCAAGGAGGCGATCGTGAAGGCGGTCGGGTCCCGGTTTCCGTTGAACGTTTTCGACTGCGAGATCCGGAACGACCGGAACGGGGCTCCGAACGTTTTTCCGAGGTCGAAGAAAGCGAAGCTCCGCGCGTTCTTCGCTCGACACAAAATTCAATTATCGATTTCTCACACCGACGACACGGCGGTCGCGGTCGCGATTCTCGTCACGAAAAAAAGTTGAAGCGGAGAATACTCCAGAGGATCACCAGCCCGTCGGTCCAGCGGATCTTTTTCCCTTCGGCGTACGTCCGGCCGGCGTAGGAAGTCGGGACCTCGTAGATCCGGAGATCGAGCTTCGCGAACCGGGCGGTGATTTCCGGGTCGAATCCGAAACGTTCGGAACGGAGATTCAGTTTTCGCGCGACGTCGGTGGTGAAGACCTTGTAGCAGGTCTCCATGTCGGTCAGGTTCAGGTTGGTCAGCACGTTCGAGAAGGTCGTCAGAAAACGGTTGGCGACATAGTGCCAGAAGAAGAGGACCCGGTGCGGCCCTCCGAGGAAGCGCGATCCGTAAACGACGTCAGCGCGCCCATCCAGGATCGGTTGGAGGAGGGTCGGATAGTCTGCCGGGTCGTATTCCAGGTCGGCGTCCTGGATCAAAACGATATCCCCGGTTGCATGTTCGAGCGCCGTACGAACGGCCGCCCCCTTGCCGCGGTTCCGCTCGTGGGTTCGGACGATGAGGTCGGACCGGCTCTTGGCGAGCTTTTCCAGTTTCCACTTCGTCCCGTCGGTCGAGGCATCGTCGACGACGACGATCTCCTTGTTGTAGGGCGCAGCCGCGACACGATGGACGATCTCCTCGATCGTCTTCGATTCGTTGAAAACGGGGATCAGGACGCTCAGCTTCACGGCGTTTCCAGTCGTACTTCGCGGCGAACCTTGTCCGCAAGGGAAAAGACTTCTAGGATGTCGTCATGCCCTGCAGCATGACCGGTTTCGGCCGCGGTTCGATCGACGGGAGGGGGCGCCGGTATATCGTCGAAGTCCGTTCCGTCAACAACCGCTACCTGGAAGTGAAAGTGTCCGTTTCGAAGGAGTTCCTGGAGTTGGAGCATCTGCTTTCACTCAAGGTCCGGGAGAGCTTCGCGCGCGGGAAGTTCGACCTGATCTTGAAGACCGAGCGGCTGAGCCCGAAAGAAAAGGGACTCGACGCCGAGCGGATCGTTTCGAAGTGGAAGGAACTCGAGAAGATCCGGAAGAAACTCCGCCTTGCCGATCCGGTCTCCCTGGAAACGGCGGTCGGCCTGGTTCCGGCCGGAAACAACGCGGAAGAGCCGGATCCCTCCGCCAAGAGTCTCTTTCTGCGGGCCGCCGATCGTGCCCTCGGCGAGCTTCGAGACTTCCGGAAACGGGAGGGGAAGAATCTTGCAAAGGACATCCTGAGGCGCACGATCCGGCTCGATGCGGCCGTTTCGCGGATTTCGGAGGCGGAGAAACGGACAAAACCGGCGCAGATGGAGAAACTCCGGACACGCCTGGCCGAACTCCTGAGCGAGCCGGGGGTCGATCCAAAGCGGATCGAAACCGAGGCGGCGATCCAGGTCGACCGGGCGGATGTGAGCGAGGAGATCGTCCGTCTCCGAAGCCACGTCGGGAGGCTCAAGGAGTTGGCGCTGGCCGACCGCGACGTCGGCCGCGAAACCGATTTTCTCCTGCAGGAGATGAACCGGGAGATCAACACGATCGGGTCGAAGTCGTCCGATCTGGGAACGGTAGATGAGGTGATTCTTGCCAAGAGCGAGATCGAAAAAATCCGGGAACAGGCGCAGAACCTCGAGTAGGGGGATCCTGTTCGTCGTTTCGGCCCCTTCCGGGGCGGGAAAGACGACGCTCGTCGTGAATCTCCTCCGTCGCGACCGGAGATTGGTCCGGACGGTGTCACACACGACCCGTGCCCCGCGAGCGGTTGAAAAGAACGGGCAGGACTACTCGTTTGTTTCCTGCGCCCGGTTCGAAAAGATGATCCGGCAGAAAGCGTTTCTGGAGTGGGCGAAGGCTTACGGGGATCGGTACGGCACTTCCCGACAGGCCGTCGAAAAACCGCTTCGCGCAGGCAAGGACCTGGTTCTCGTGATCGAATCACACGGGGGTCGGGCGATCCGCCGCCTCTTCCCCGACGCGGTCCTGATTCTCGTTCTCCCCCCCGACCTTGCGACGTTGCGAAAGCGTCTGCGCGGCCGGGAAAAGGACCGTTCGTCCCTGGCCCGTCGGATCCGCGTCGCACAAAGCGAGGTTCGGTCCCTTCGCGGGTATGATTACCTCGTGATCAACGATCGGGTTGCGGAGGGGGTCCGGCAGCTCGAGGCGATCGTTTCGGCCGAACGGCGGAAGATTTCGCGTAATGAGGAGGTCATTGGGCGATTCTTGCGGAAAACGACAGTATGAAAAAAGGTACTAGGAACATTGCAAAAAGGTGTCAGTCGGCCCCCAACACAACCCGAAGCGTCATTGAAAACACCGCAATAATAATATCTTCGCTCACTACCCTGAGCTAAAATAGGGCACATCCCTTGCGTGCTCTTGTTACACCCCCCTCTTTAAGGAGGTCCAAGCTATGAAAAATCAAGTACTTCGCACGTCCATTTTTCTTGTTTTGGTGGTGGCGTCCGGATGGTTCGCCGGCTGCTCCAGCGGGATGCAATTCATGTACTCTGCTGAGGACACCGGAGCCGGGCTGACCGACCAACCGGAGGCTCCATTTGATCCTTTCAACCCAACTCCCAACCCGACCCCTCCCGGATATGTTCCGGCTCTCCACGACGAGAACTTCACGCAAGGGACGGGCTCGTCGATGGTCGATATCGTCTGGATGATCGACAACTCGGGGAGCATGGGGAACAACCAGGATGCAATTGAGAATAATGCCGACGCATTCACCGATCTTCTGACCAGTTCGGGAGTCTCTTCGTATCAGATTCTGGTGGTCTCGAGCGATCCGGACATCCCGATGGCCGGTCTGCCGAGCGGGTGTTCGAGCCGGATCATCACGAATGCGAATGCATCGAGTTTCGGAAAATGTGCTGTCCTCGGCACGAATGGCTCGGGTTACGAGGAAGGGATGGAGTCAGTCCGTCGTGCACTGGATTCCAACTACCCCCACGGTCCCTGGTACTCGGGAGCGGCGGCGCCGCTCAATTCCGGGTTTTTACGTTCCGGGGCCGACCTGCAGGTCATCTACGTGAGCGATGAGGAAGACCAGCCGGATCCGTACAGTGATAACAAAACCAGCTCGAGTTCCTGGTATGCGACGGGAACGGGGACGGCCAACCTGAACTCATCGCAGTTGATCGATCTCAATACATTGATCAGTCAACTTTCGCCGGACCCAGGTGAGCCCGCGGTAGTCCTAACGGACGGCAGCCACAGCGGGACCGGACATCTGGCGGACCGTGGCCATCTTTGGGATGGCAACGATTGCCATAGTTCTGAGAAGGGAGACTACAAGTGCGGTCCGTGGAATTCGAAGGATTCCTTCTCCTCCAACCACATCTCGAAGCCGTACTACGCGTTTGTTCCGACGGTTGCGAACCACGTCACGTTCCTCAACGGTCTCAAGACGGCGGGGGAAAAGGTCCGCACGCACGCCGTGGTGACCTTCGGTGTCAGCGGTCCGGATGAGTGTCACAAGAGAAACCAAACGGAGGAGATCGGCAAACGGTACAAACTCCTGGCCCAGGATCCGATCATCGGCGATGGCTCGATCGACATCGCGGGAGGAGAAATCGACGGAGTCTGCGGTGACTGGACGACCGCCATGAACAAACTCGGACTCCAAGCGGCGGGGCTGGACAGCTGCTTCCCACTGGCCCATCAGCCGATTCCGTTCAGCGATTCCGGAATCTCATCGGTCAAGGTCAACGGGACGTCGGTCGGCTTCAAGTTTTACCCGTACGGGAACAAGGTCTGCCTCGACACCCCGCCAGCCGCGGGGGCGACGATCGTGGTCTCGTACACCTACTGAACGCGGCTTGACAGCCCGGGGGGTTTCCCGGTACTGAAGCGCCCTCTATGGCGCGCATATCGATCGAAGATTGCCTGAAACAGGTGGAAAACCGTTTTGCCCTGGTTCATCTGGCGGCGGAGCGGGCCCGGCAGCTGGGAAAAGGATCGCGCCCCCTGATCCGCGCGAAGAACAAGTACATCGTGACATCGCTTCGTGAAATCGCCGGAGAGAAGATCGGGTTTCAGAGAGAACTCAACGAGACGGAGATCAAAGATATCTAAACCCGCCCTCTGCGGGTAAAATCGCGAGCCGGGGATGGGAAGCCGGTTCGGGAGATATCTGATCGAGCGGAAAGTCGCCGTCGGCGGCATGGCCGAGATCTACGAAGCGCGGACCACTTCGGGCCTTAAAGTCGCCATCAAGAAGATCCACCCCGACCTCGCCTCCCAGCCGAAGTTCGTCCAGATGTTCCTGGACGAGGCACGGATCGTGATCCGGTTGCGACATCCGCACGTCGTCCAGCTCCTCGACTTCGGCAAGCTCGCGGGGACCTACTTCTTCTCGCTGGAGTGGGTCGACGGGAAAGCGCTCTCCGAGATCATCATCCGGCAGCGACAGATGGAGATCCCGTTCCCCCCCGATGTGGCGTTGATCATCGGCGCCGATATCTGCGAGGGTCTTCATTACGCCCACAACCGCGCCGACCAGTTCGACCGGCCGCTCAACATCATCCACCGGGACGTCTCCCCATCGAACATCATGGTCACCCGCGAGGGGATGTCGAAGGTCACCGATTTCGGGATCGCCGACATCCGGGAGAAAGGGACGCAGACCCAGCCCGGCATCATCCGCGGGAAGTTCAGCTACATGTCCCCCGAGCAATCGCGCGGGCACTTTCTCGACCGCCGTTCCGACGTCTTCAGCCTCGGGATCGTCCTGTACGAAACCCTTCTTTCCACCCGCCTGTTCCTGCGGGAGAAGGAGACCGAGACGATCGAGGCGGTCCGGAAATGCCAGGTTCCGTCGATGCGGGCGGTGCGAGGGGATATCTCTGCCTCGCTCGAGGCCGCCACTCTGAAAGCGCTGACGGCCAGCGTCCGAGTCCGGCACGCCTCCGCCGCCGAGTTCGGGATCAGTCTTCGCGAGGTTCTCCGGAGCGAGTACCCGAAATCGAACCGGACAACGGTGGCCCGTTTCTTAAAGCTCCTGTTCCCGGACGAGGAGTTCGCCGGAGCGGATCACCCACTTCCCGCCCCCTCCTGGCAGACCCCCTCCGTCGTGACGCTGGAAGCGAAGCCGGTCGCCTGGTCGGAACGTCTTCTCGCACGGCGTTACGCCGCCTCCTTGGGGCTCGGGATCGGGGCCGTGGCCGCCGCGGAACTCTGGGCGCGGTTCGGGCATCGTCTTCTTGCTATGCTCCGTTAGTTTGTATAGACCCTGCCCCCTAAGGATGGCGGACTCCAAAAAACATACCGACGGGCTGGAAGGGAAGCACGTCGAGGTTTTCCTGAAGACCCCCCTCTTTCGTTTTCGTTATTCCTACGAAGGGGAGGAGCGGGAACTCCTGGAAAATGCGGTTCGCATTTCCGGATCGGTGCTTTGGGAAAAATCCGCGGGCCTGATGATGCGCGTGGAGGTCATCAGCAACATGAAACGGACGGAGAAAGAGCTCCCCTTTGAAGAGATCTTCCTTCCGTACGACAAAATCGATTTCGTGATCCTGGACTAATATGGCGATCTCATTCGGAAAACAGAAATTTCAAACCGTGGAAGAGTTCCCTCTGGAGGGAAAGTCGGTCTTCCTGCGTGTCGACCTCAACGTCCCTCTGGATGGTAAGGAGATCACGGACGACACCCGAATTCGGGCGGCCTTGCCGACGCTCAAGTACCTGCTGGAGAAAGGGGCGAAGGTCACGATGGCCTCGCACCTAGGGCGGCCGAAGGGGAAACCGAACGAAAAATACTCGCTCCTGCCGGTGGCCGAGAAGCTGGCGGAGCTGCTTTCGCGGGATGTCACTCTTCCCGACGATTGCATCGGTGACGGCGTCCGACGGATCCTCTCCCAACAGAAACCGGAGCAGGTGGTGTTGCTTGAAAACCTTCGGTTTCATGCCGAGGAGGAGGGGAATGCCCCAAAATTCGCCAAAGAGCTCCGGGGATCGTTCGATTTCTATGTGACCGACGCTTTCGGGGCTTTGCACCGCGCGCATGCTTCGACCGAAGCGCTGCCTCGCCTGTTCGCTCCCGGAGAACGCGGGATCGGGTTCCTGGTGATGAAAGAGCTCCGGTTCCTCTCCCCGCTTCTCGAAAACCCGCAACGGCCGTTCGCGGTGATCATGGGGGGGGCGAAGGTCTCCGACAAAGTGAAGGTGGTCGAGACGCTGATCCGGAAAGTCGACCGGATCTTCCTCGGGGGGGCGATGGTCTTCACGTTCCTCAAGGCCCAGGGGCACAAGGTCGGTCTTTCGCTCGTCGAGGAGGGGATGGTCGACCGGGCGAAGAAGATGCTCGAGGATGCCAAGGGGCGCGGGGTACGTGTCTATCTCCCGAAAGATTTCGTTCTTGGGGTTTCGGTCGAGAACCCGGGGGAACCGAAGACGATCGACGGCCTCGAGATCCCGGACGGCTTCATGGGGCTCGACGTGGGGCCCCAGACCGTCCGCTTGTTCGCCGACGCCCTCAAAGACACGAAGACGGTTTTCTGGAACGGGCCGTTGGGGCTCTTCGAGAAGCCGCCGTTCGATCAGGGGACGCTCGGGATCGCCAAAGCGCTGGCTACCTTGAACATGATCCGCGTCATCGGCGGCGGTGATTCGGCCGCGGCGGTGGAAGCGGCGGGGGTGGCGGATAAGATGAGTCACATCTCGACCGGCGGCGGAGCGAGCCTGGAGTACCTGGAAGGGCAACCTTTGCCTGGACTGGTGGCCGTGGCGGTGTAAACTCCGCCTCCTTTTTTATGCGGCGCAAGATCATCATCGGCAACTGGAAGATGAACAAAACGGTGTCGGAGACCATCCGGACGCTGACCGAACTCAAAGGACTTTTGTCCGGGAAGCAGGACGTCGAGATCGTGGTGGCCCCTCCGTTCCCGTCGCTCAATCCGGCGGAGATCGCCGCGCAGGGGACGCCGGTTCAGATCGCGGCGCAGAACGTTCACTTCGAGGAGAGCGGCCCGTTCACGGGGGAGGTTTCCCCGGCGATGCTGGCCGATGCCGGCGCCCGGTTCGTGATCATCGGGCATTCGGAGCGCCGGACCCATTTCGGCGAAACCGACTCGACGGTGAACCGGAGGATTAAGGCGGTTCTCGAGAACGATCTGACCCCGATCTTCTGCCTTGGCGAAACGAAACCGCAGCGGCAGCAGGGGAAGACGTTTGACGTGATCGAAACCCAGCTCCGCGAGGGGCTCCGCGGTATTTCGGACGCCAACGCACCGCGGATCATCGTCGCCTACGAGCCGGTCTGGGCGATCGGCACGGGGGACACGGCGACCCCGGCTACGGCGCAGGAGGTTCACGGCTTCCTCCGGGAAAAACTCGGGGCGCTCTTCCGGAACGAAATCGCGCAGGAGATGAGGATCATCTACGGCGGGTCGGTGAACAAGGAGAACGTGAGAGATCTGATGAGCCAGCCCGACATCGACGGCGCCTTGGTCGGCGGCGCCAGTTTGGATGCCCGGAGTTTCGCCGACATCGTCCAATACGGGGAGTCCACGTGATCACGACACTGACGGTCATCCACATCACAGTCTGCGTTTTCTTGGTTGCAGTCGTTCTGCTTCAGCACGGCAAGGGGGCCGATGTCGGCGCCACGTTCGGAGGGGCCGGGAACACGATCTTCGGGCCCCGCGGAGCCGCGACCCTTCTGACCAAGATGACCCGGTACGCCGCGATCATCTTCATGGGAACCAGCCTTTCGCTGGCGTACCTCTCGGCCCACGAGTCGACCCAGAGCGTGTTTCGGGAGAAAGATGCGACTCCGGTCGCTTCCCCGGCGGCGAAAGCGTCGGTTCCGGACGCTTCACCGGCTGCGCCCACAGCCGCTCCGAAGGTTTCACCCAAGAAATAAGACCCTTTTTCCCGTTGTGGTATCTTCCGCGCCATGCGGGAGACATGGATCATTTCCGGTGCACGAACACCGATCGGAAGCTTTCAAGGATCTCTAACGGCACTTTCCGCACCCCAGCTGGGTGCGGCTGCCATCCGGGAGGCGGTCCGCCGGGCCGGGGTTGAGCCCGGGGAAGTCTGCGAGGTCCTGATGGGGTGCGTTCTGCCGGCCGGAATGGGGCAGGCGCCGGCCCGTCAGGCGACGATCTTCGCCGGATTGCCGGACAAGGTCCCGGCGACGATGGTTCACAAGGTCTGCGGTTCAGGCTTGAAGGCGGTGATGCTCGGCGCGCAGGCGATTGCCACCGGGGATGCCGACATCGTCGTCGCGGGCGGAATGGAGAGCATGACGAACGTTCCGTACAGCCTTCCCAAAGGACGGGAAGGGTTACGGATGGGACACGGAGAGATCGTCGATCTGATGATCAAAGACGGCCTCTGGGACGTCTACAACAACTACCACATGGGAACGGCTGGCGAACTCTGCGCCAAAGAGTTGAAGATCAGCCGGGAAGCCCAGGACGCCTTTGCCAAAGAAAGTTACGAGCGGGCGCAACGGGCGGTCCAAGAGGGGTATTTCAAGGAGGAGATCGTTCCGGTCGAGATCGCAGGGCGGAAAGGGGAGAAGACGGTCGTCTCGGAGGACGAAGAGCCGGGAAAAGTCCGGTTCGACAAGATCGCCGAACTCAAACCGGTCTTCGACAAGAACGGCACGATCACGGCGGCGAACGCCTCGAAGCTGAACGACGGCGCGGCGGCCCTCGTCTTGATGGCGGCGGAGGTCGCCAAAGCGAAGGGGTTGAAGCCGATGGCGCGGATCGTGGGGCAGGCGCAGGCGGCGCGGGAGCCGGCCTGGTTCACAATCGCCCCGGCGGACGCAATCGAGAAGCTCCACAAGAAACTCGGTTGGTCGAAAGAGAACGTCGATCTCTACGAGATCAACGAAGCGTTTTCGGTCGTCTCGCTGGCGGTCAACGACCGTCTCAAGATCGATCCGAAGAAGATCAACGTCCACGGCGGGGCCGTTGCGCTCGGGCACCCGATCGGGGCGAGCGGTGCGCGGATCTTGGTCACGCTGTTGTATGCAATGAAGCGGTACGGGAAAAAACGGGGCGTTGCCTCCCTCTGCATCGGCGGGGGAGAGGCGGTGGCGTTGGGGGTGGAGTCATGATTACGACGATCGGAGTTGTGGGGGCCGGGCAGATGGGGGGCGGTATCGCGCAGGTGGCAGCCCAGAACGGATTTCACGTTGTTTTGCACGACGTGAGGCCGGAATTGGTCGGGAAGGGAAAGAGCGCGATCGAGAAGAGCCTCTCGAAGCTTGTCGAGAAGCAGAAGATCACCGAGGCGCAGAAAACCGAGGCGATCTCTCGGATCCAGACCACGACCGATCTCGGCGGGATGAGCGAGGCGCAGCTCATCGTCGAGGCGGCCACGGAGAAGATCGAGATCAAGCTGGAGATGTTCCGAGCGCTCGATCAAAAGACCGCGCCGGGAACGATTTTGGCTTCCAACACCTCTTCGATTCCGATCACACAGCTTGCCGGCGCCACGAAGCGTCCGGGGAAGGTGATCGGGATGCATTTCATGAACCCGGTCCCGGTCATGAAGCTCGTCGAAATCATCCGCGGGAAAGAGACGTCGGACGAGACGCTCAAGGCGGTCCTCGAGACGGCGCAGAAGATGGGGAAGGATACGGTCACATCGGCCGACTCCCCTGGTTTCATCGTGAACCGGGTCCTGATGCCGCTGATCCACGAGGCAATCTTCACGTTGGAGACCGGGGTCGCGACCGCGGCCGACATCGACAAGGCGATGAAGCTTGGGACGAACCAGCCGATGGGGCCGCTCGAGCTCGCCGACCTGATCGGCCTCGACACCGTCCTCTCGATCATCGAGGTGATGCACAAGGGGCTGAAGGACGAGAAGTTTCGCCCCTCCCCCCTTCTTCGAAAATATGTAACCGAGGGAAGACTCGGCCGGAAGAGCGGCCGCGGCTTTTTTGAATATGGCACTCGTTGAAATTTCAAGATCGGACCGGATCGCGACGGTCACGTTCAACCGTCCTGAAGCGTTGAATGCGCTAAACGGCGAAGTCCTGAGGGCGTTTCGCGCGGCAATCCGGGAGATCGCCTCGCAGAAAGATATCGCAGTCGTCATCGTGACCGGGGCGGGGGAGAAGGCGTTCATCGCCGGGGCCGACATCTCCGAGATGAAGCCGATGAATGAAGCACAGGCGCGCGAGTTCGCGGCGACGGGGCAGGGGATCCTTTTCGAGCTGGAATCGATGCCGCAGATCACGATCGCGGCGGTGAACGGCTTCGCCCTGGGAGGGGGGTGCGAGTTCGCGATGGGGTGCGATCTGATCTACGCCTCCGAGAAAGCGAAGTTCGGGCAACCGGAAGTGGGGTTGGGGATCACACCCGGATTCGGCGGGACGCAGCGTCTCTGGAAGCTGGTCGGCCCGATGAAGGCCCGCGAGATGGTTTACACCGGCGGGATGATCGACGCCCTGGAGGCGGAGCGGATCGGCTTGGTGGCGAAAGTTTTCCCTCCGAACGAGCTGATTCCAAAAGTCACCGAAATCGCGAAGACGATCGCAAGCAAAGGACCGGAGGCGGTCCGCAGATCGAAGCTGGCGTTCCGGGAGGGGATGAATGCCGATTTGAAGCGAGGCTGTGAGGTCGAGAAAGAGGCGTTCGCAAAATGCTTTGCCCACCCCGATCAGAAAGAGGGGATGGGGGCGTTTCTCGAAAAACGGAAACCGAACTGGAAGGAATAGATGATTGACAGCGTAGTCCGCACATACCAATACCTCTCCCACGGGGGGCCCGTCATGCTCCTCATCTCGCTGGCGTCGGTGGTTTGCCTGGCGCTCGTCATCGAGCGGTGGGTGTCGCTGCGTCGGACGAAAGTGATGCCGGAAAAGTTCCTCTCCGAGGTCGAAGCGCTCTCCAAGGAGAAGAAGTTCTCCGCAATCGCGACCCTCTGCCGTACCAGCGAAATCCCGTTGGCCAGGGTCCTTTCGGCCGGTTTGGCCGTCTCGGCCAAAGGAAGGCCGGAGATCCGCGAGACGCTCGAATTGGCCGGGCGGCGGGAGGTGAGCCGGCTGGACAAGAATCTTGATCTACTCGGGACTCTCGCGGCGGTCGGCCCGCTCCTAGGGCTCCTGGGAACGGTGACCGGAATGATCCGAACGTTCGGTGTGATCCGGGTGATCGGCGTCGGCGATCCGCTCGCGCTTTCCGGTGGGATCGCGGAAGCCCTCCTCAACACCGCGGGCGGGTTGGTGGTCGGGATCCCGGCCCTGATTGCCCAGCGGGTGTTCCTGCGCAAAGTCGACGGGTTCATTCTCGAGATGGAAGAGTTCGCACAGATGGTCTTAAATCTTCTGAAGGATTGACGTGAAGTTCGGACGGGATCGGGCGCATCAAAGGGTGGCGGAGATTTCCGTCGTTCCCCTGATCGACCTTTTTCTGAACATCCTGGTCTTCTTTCTGGTCGCTACGACGTTCGGGGCCGACTCGGTATTCTTCGTAGAGCTTCCTGAGACCTCACAACGGTTGGGGGTGGCGGATGCGAAGCAGGTCCTGATCTCGGTCAGCTCGAAAGGGGAGATCTCGGTCAACAACCACCGGGTGAGCCACGAAGCTCTTCAAACGGAGCTGGAACAGGTCTCGGCGGAGCGGCGGAAGAAGTTCCCAGTCGTGATCCGCGCCGACAAGAGCGCCCTCCACGGGAGCGTCGTCTCCGTGATCGATGTAGTCCGCCGTGTCGGGTTCGAGAACGTCGGGATGGCGACGAAGGTCGAGCCGGAGCGCTAACCGGACGCGGCCCGGATCGACTTCTCCGCGAACTCCGCCAACTGGTCGTGCCTGGCTCTTGCGTCCTCAAATCCCAGGTCAATCAACTTCCGTAAGTACGTCGGTTCGAACAAGAAATAACTCAAGAGATCGCTGCCGCTCATCTCGTCGATTTCGAGGAGGCGCAGGATCGTCCGCTCCATGACGCCGAACGTTTCCAGCTTCCGGTAATTCGATCGCAGCGTCTCGTCGGCGAGCGTCGCGATATCGACGCTGGGGGCCAGGTAGAGCGTTTCGATCGGCTGTACGAAGGCGTCCTCGCAGATCTGCTGAAAGGTCTCGGGCGGCGTATGTTTCGCGCAGACCGCGAGAATGCGGTTGATCCGTTCCAGCTGGTCCTTGTCCGTTTCCAGCCGGTCGAGAAGAACGGCGTGGAAGAACTTTCCCAGGACGCCGGCCAACGACGGCGGTTTCGGCGCCGGCATCTTCGCCTGAGTGTCGACCTCCTCGCGCATCGCCTGGAAGCGCGTCCCCACCACCAGGATCTGCGTGGCCCCCAGACTCACGGCGGGGGCGATCGGTGTCGAAAGGCGGATGCCGCCGTCGTTGTAATACATGTTGTGGATCGCGACCGGGGGGAAGAGAACCGGCAGGGCGGCGGAGGCCATCACGTGCCGGGGGCTGATCCGCCCGACGTGGGTCATCAGCCGCTCCGAATGCGGCACTTCGGGGCGTTTCTGGAGGAACAGTTCGACCTGTCCCGTGGCCATGTTCGTCGCCGAAACGGCCATGGCGTCGACGACGCCGCTGTCGATGTTGCGCGTGATGTTCGCCCAGGAGCAGCTCTTCATGAGCGTCTGGAAGAACGGCGCCGTGTCGAACAGGCCGTGAAATGCGAAGAGGCGCTCGTCCGACTCGAAGATCCCCTTCAACCCGATCAGGTGGACCGTCGCCCCGGCGCCGAGCCGGAGCAACATCTTTCCCAACGTCACGGGGCCTCTCCGGTAGATGTCGACGGTCGAGAGGTTCTGCCAGAGGCGGACCAACTCCTGCCCCTGCGCCGTCGAGTCGTGGGCGTTGGCGACCATGATGGACGCGTTGATCGCACCGACGCTCGACCCGCAAAAGATCTGAAAGGCGAAGTTCTTCCCCAGCGCGGGGGGGAGCATCGTCCGCATGTAGTTGACGACACCGGCCTCGTACGCGCCGCGCGTTCCCCCCCCAGAGAGGACGACGGCGGTTCGGGCTTTCGGTCGCGGGGCCATCGGGAATGCCAAGTTGTATCATGATACCGGGCGTCGTCCGCTTTTCAATCGAACGAAGGTTGCGTAGCATGGAGGGCGGTGCCGGTTTTCCTCAAAGTGGCGATTCGCCGAATCCAGATCCGGCTCGGACGCAGGCGTTCAATCGGGTGGACGGGGTTTTGGGCGTATCTCGGGCTTCTCGCTTTCTCCTCCGTCTTCACCAATCGCGGTCTCTTGACCAGCTATCGTCTATGGAGCGAGCGTCAGCGGCTCGACGGGGCGATCGGGAAACTCTCGGCCGAAGTGAACGGTCTCGATTCGGAAGTCCGGAAGTTCCGGGGTGATCCCCGCACGATCGAACGGTACGCCCGCGAGGAATTGCACCTTGTGGGGAAGAACGAGATTCAATATATTTTCAAGTGATGGCGTGGCGTAGAGGGGTCGCCCGGCTTCCGTACGCGGTTTCCGCGAGTCTGCTACTGGTTTCGGACCGGTTTCTCACACCGCACCGGCCGCTCTTTGCGGCGGTCGCCGTCGCAGGACTTTCCCTTCTCGGATTTCTGGCGTTCCGCCGGGGAGTTCGTTCCCCGCAAGGGCGCTTCGGAGAACGGCGCCGGCTCGAGGGGGCGTTCGCCCTTCTCGCGGCGGTCGAGATCGTGTCGCGAGAGGGGAGCCTGCGGTTCGGACTCCCCTGGCTCTCCTGGCTCGTCCTCCCGTATCTTCTGGTCCTCGTTTACGCGCACTGCCGGGCCCGGCATCTCGCCCTCCTGCTTCTCTTTCACTTCCTCTACCGCTCCCTTTTCTCAGCTTGGAACGGCCAGGAGTCGTTCCTGCTGCTCCTTTCCGTCGCGACCGCCGTCCTCTTCCGCTCGCAGGAACGGAAAAAGAGGGAGGGGATCACCGACCGTCTCCGCTCGTTCGAACGGGAGGCGGGAATGATCGCCGTCGGGTCGGAGGAGTTCCGGGAGCAGGCGCGGTTCGAGGACAAGAAGACGGAACACCTGGCCAGCATGATCGCCGAGCGGGAAGGGGGGTTCCGAGCCCTTCTCGAGATCGTCCACCGGACGCTCCAGGGGCACACGGCGGCCCTGTTCCTCTACGATCCGGTCGAAGAGAAGTTTCTTCTGAAAGAACACCAGACCGGTTCCGATCGTTTCGCGCGGCGTTCGATCTACCCGGCGCAGGGGATCTTCAAAGCGGTTCTCCGTGAGCTGACGCCGGTGCGGTTGACTTCTCCGAGCGGGGAGTTGCGGGGTCTTCTCTATTACGAGGGGCCGCCGGTGGTCCGGTCGGTTGCAGCGATCCCGGTCAAAACCGACGAACTCCTGAAAGGGATTCTGATCCTCGATCGTCTCGATCCGGTCCCATTCTCCGATGCCGACCTCGGGACGGCGGAACGGATCGCCGCGCAGATGGCCCGCTGGATCGACACCTCCGAGACGCTTCACGCCTATTTCCATCTCAAAGAGGAGGTGACGAGCCTGTACGCCGCCAGCAGCGCCCTCAACCGGAGCCTGCGAATGGAGGATGTGATGGAAACGCTTCTCCAGTCGGCGCGGCGGATCGTCCCGTACGACCTGGGTCTTGTCGTTCTCCATGACCCGAAGAGCGATCAGAATCGTGTGGCGGCTGCCCTCGGCGAGGAAAGGGAGGGGTCGTTGGGGGAGGCGTTCGCCTGTGCCCCAGAACGGGGGCTCGTCTCCTGGGTGATCCGGAACCAGGCCCCCCTCTCGTACAACGACTTCCGGAGTCGGGAGGGAAAGACCCCGCTCTTTAACCGGCGGCGCCCCCTTCCGAACCTGTTCGAATCGGTCTTCCTGATCCCGATGCAGGTGCTCGGCGAGCCGCTCGGGGCGGTCCTCTTCGCTTCCAAGAAGAACCATTTCTTTTCGAGGAACGAGAGAAAAATGCTCGAGGTTGTCACGACCCAGGCGGCAATCGCGATCAAGAACGCCCGGATGGTCGGGGCCCTCGAGAGGCTGGCGACGACCGACGGGCTGACAGGGCTCTTCAACCACCGGACGTTCCAGGAGACGTTGGGGCGCGAGCTCGAACGGTCGGGGCGACACCCGAGCGCGACTTCCCTTCTTTTAATCGACATCGATCACTTCAAGAAGTTCAACGACGAGTACGGGCATCCGGTCGGCGATTTCGTCCTGAAGGAGGTCGCCGGGGTTCTCTCCCGGGAGGTGCGCAAAGTCGACGCCGTCTGCCGGCACGGAGGGGAGGAGTTCGCCGTGATTCTGGTCAACACCTCGGCGATTGGGGCGTTTCGGATGGCGGAGCGGATCGTCGCGGCCGTGGCCCGCAGCCGCTTCCAGCACGAAGGGCTCACGCTGCGTGTGACCGTCTCGGTCGGAGCCGCCTCGTTCCCGGAAGACGCCAAGGAGCGGGAGGAGCTGATCGAACGGGCCGACCGGGCTCTCTATCGGGCGAAACGGACCGGCCGGAACCGCGCCGTGGCGTTCACGCCGTCGCTCGAGGCGCCGGACGCGGCGGAACGGGAGAAGAGAACGATCGAAGCGGCGGAAGAGGAGCTTCGTTCCGGAGTTGACCGCCCCCCCCTTCCCGTCTAGCTTCGTTGCGCCGTGGACCTGTTCGAGTACGCGCAGAAGCAAGAAACGCACGAGGCGATCTACACCGTGAGCGAACTCACGTCGGAAGTGAAGTCGTTGATTACGGCGCGCTACGGCCGCGATCCGTTCTGGGTGAAGGGGGAGCTTTCCAACTATCGGGGGCGCAATCAGTCGGGGCACATGTATTTCCGCCTCAAAGATTCCGGGGCGGTCTTGAACTGCGTTTATTTTCGAAACGCGAACCGGAAGCTGACCGTCGATCTGACGGAAGGAACGAGCCTTCTGGCGTTCGGCCGTCTCGATCTCTGGGAGCAGGGAGGGAACTACCAACTGATCGTCGAGGATCTCCGGATCGGGGGGACGGGGGAACTCTACCTCCGCTTTGAGATGCTCAAGAAGAAACTCGAAGCTGAAGGGCTGTTCGACCCCGCCCGGAAGAAACCGCTTCCCGAGTTTCCGCGCCGGATCGGGATCATCACGTCGCCGACCGGGGCGGCCGTCCGCGACATCCTTCACATTCTGGAAGATCGTTGCCGTTTCGTCCGCGTTCTCATCTGTCCGGTGAAGGTCCAGGGGGAAGGTGCAGCCGAAGAGATCGCTTCCGCGATCACCGAACTGAACGACCCGAAATACGGCGTCGATCTTCTCCTCCTCGGCCGGGGGGGCGGTTCGATCGAAGACCTCTGGGCGTTCAACGAGGAGAAGGTGGCGCGCGCGATCGCCGTTTCCAGCATTCCGGTCATCTCAGCCGTGGGGCACCAAACCGACACGACGATCTCCGACTTCGTCGCCGACCTCCGGGCCGCGACACCGTCCGAAGGGGCGAAGATGGCGGTCCCCGACATGGCGGAGGCCGAAAAAAGAACGGAGATGCTCATGCGGAACATCGTGCGCGAGATCACGCACGTCCGCAGCGTCGCCTCCGAACGGCTCGGCTCCCTCTTGCGTTCCCCGATGCTGCGAGATCCGGAGGCGTTGGTTCGCTCGCACTTGCAGATGCTCGATCTCCTGACGGAGAAGATGACCGACGAGATCGGCGCGAACCTCAAATCGATTCATTTCACGTTCGAGAAGATGACGGAAGGGTTGGGGCACTTGAACCCTCTCGCGATCTTGAGCCGTGGATACGGCGTGATCAGAACGGGGAAGGGGAGGATCCTCCGCCGCGCCGCGGATGTGAGCCGTGGGGAGGAACTTCAAGTCCGTTTGCACGAAGGGGAGCTGGGATGCCAGGTGACGAAGATATCCGGCTGACGGCAAAGCGGATCGAGGAGCTGAACCGGGAGATCCACGAAGGGGGGCTCTCGATCGATGAAACGCTCCGGAAGGCGGAGGAGGCGCTTGCGCTCTACCGCGAGTTCCGGAACCAGTTCGCGACGGCCACGTTCGATGTGGCGGTGCTCGAGCGATCCCCCGAAGGGGAGTTGGTCGAGAAACCGTTCCGAGGGGAGTCGGTCGATCGATGAAAGTCCGGATCCTCTCCCGAACCCGCAAGAACTACTCCAACCGCCGGTTCCGGGAGGAGGGGAAAAAACTCGGGCTGGTCGTCCATTCCGCCGATCCAAACGAGTACGAAATCGTGTTGGGGCGGAAGACCCCTCTTCTATTCTACCGCGGGAAGATCATGAACGAGGTCGACGTCGTTCTCCCGCGGAGCGGCGCTTCGATCACGAACTACGGCCTCGCGGTGATCGCCCAGTTCGAGATGCGGGGGACCCCGGTGGTGAACGGATCGACGGCGATCACGCACACCCGGAATAAACTCCGCTGCCTGCAATTGATGACCCGATACGACATCGACATCCCCCGGACGGTGATCATCCGGCGGCCGGATGAACTGGAGGGCGCCGTCCGGATGGTCGGAGGGTTCCCGGTGATCCTGAAACTGATCAGCGGGACGCAGGGGATCGGGGTGATGCTGGCGGAGAAGATGCAGACGATCGAATCGACGATCGACACGCTCTGGAGCCTGGGGCAGGACATTCTGATCCAGGAGTGCGTGAAGGAGTCGGTCGGCCGGGACATCCGGGTGATCGTCGTCGGAGGCCGGGTCGTGGCGGCGATGCGACGCCAGGCGAGGATCGGAGAGTTTCGCTCGAACATTCACCGAGGCGGGATCGGGACGACGGCGAAACTGACCGACCCCTACGAACGGGCGGCGAAACAGGCGGCGAGGATCGTCGGGCTCGACGTGGCCGGCGTGGACTTGCTCGAGTCGTACAGCGGACCTAAAGTGATCGAGGTGAACTCCTCCCCGGGGCTCGAGGGGGTCGAAGCGGCGACCGGCGTCAACGTCGCCCGCGCGATCCTGGAGCACGTGGCGGAGATCGCCGAACGAAAGAGCTCGAAGCGTGCCCGGCAAAGACTTTTATAAGATCTTAGGCGTCGACCAATCGGCCGGCGAAGGGGAGATCAAGAAGGCGTATCGCAAGCTGGCGAAGCAGTACCACCCCGACATTAATCCCGGGAACAAGGGGGCGGAGGACAAATTCAAAGAGATCACCGAGGCGTACGCGGTCTTAAGCGACCCGCAGAAACGGAAGCAGTACGACGCCGTGGGGCCGGACGGGTTCGACTCGGGGTTCGACTTCTCGCAGTTTTTCGGCGGCGGGTTTCGCCCCCGCTCCGGGCAGCGGGTCTATCACTTCTCCGGCCGCGGCGGCGATTTCAACCTCGACATGGGAGGGCTGGAGGATATCTTCGGATCCCTGTTTGGCGGTGGGGGCGGCTTTCAGGGGTTCCCGCAGCAGGAGAGGGTTCCCCAGGCGGAAACGTACCAGCTGGAGGTCGATTTCCTGACCGCCGTTCGCGGTGGTGAAGTGGAGGTTTCGATCGACGGCGGTCGGAAACGGATCAGGGTTCCGGCTGGGATCGAAAGCGGCCAGACGATCCGTCTGGCGGGAAAAGGGAAACGCAAGGGGGACACCCTTCTTGCGATTACGGTGAAGCCGCACAGGCAATTCCGGCGGGAAGGGGACGACATCGAGATGGATGCACCCGTTACGATTCCCGAAGCTGTCTTAGGGGGAACCATCGAGGTTCCGACGATTGACGGGACGTCGAAGGTGGAGCTCCCGGCCGGGACGTCGAGCGGGCGGAAGCTGCGCCTGAGAGGGAAAGGGGTCTACCGCCGCGATGGGGGCCGCGGGGACCAATACGTTCGAATCCAGGTCGCCGTTCCGAAAAAGCTGGATTCGCGCTCCAAGGAATTGATCGAGGAGTTCCAGAAACTCAACCCGGGGCGGCCCGACTCTGTGGTAGAATAGCGGAGCCCCGCATGCGCCGCCCATCCCTTTCCGGCTTTTCCATCGTAGAACTCATGATTTCCGCCGTGTTAGCGGCCCTGATTGCCGCCTCCGCCTTTTATATTCTCCAGGGACAGGTCAAGAGCGTGCAGCAGCAGGGGATACGCTTGAAGACCGACCAGGATTCGCTTCGTGCGCAGGTTCGGATCTCAAGAGATATCGAGGCGGCCGGATTCCAGCGGGGTAAGGCGCCGTTGGACGATACCGATCTGTTGGTTGTGAACAAGACGATCGGGTCGGGGGCCTCCACCCGCATCTTCCGCAGCGACTCCCAGATGATCACGATCCAGGGGGCGTATCTCGACCCGAAAGCCCCTGTCGATGGGACCCCGATTTTTGTAACCTATTTCTACCAGTCGAAAAAGAACCCGCTGGACAAATCGATCATGAAGACGATCGAGCGGGAGGCGGTCGCACAGGACGGCACCGTTCTCTCTTCCGAGACCGTTCTGGCCGACGTCGACGGGTTCGAGATCCACTATCGAACCGGGGCATTCTGCGGTTCGGACGAGGTGAGGTACGACCTGACGCCGTCCCCTCCGCTCCTGAACGCCTGCGCGACCGACACCCCGGAACCGACCCCGAATACGACCGAGACTCCCGATGAGGACGATCCCGCCGAGCCTCCGACCGAAACTCCGGAACCTGACGATCCTCCGATCGATCCGGATGCGACCCCGGTCCCCAGCCCTACCCCGTGCGCCGATCAGATCTGCTCGATCGAAATCCAGTGGCAGCGGAGCTCCCACGTGCTCCCGACGAAACTGGGTTCCAAGACCCCCACGCCCGAGTCCCAGGGTCCGATGATCGAAAGGTTCTGCATCAACCTCACCAACCGCTGCTCTTGAGCTCTTTCTCGGATCTGGTATGGAAGGCGCTCGTTCCGCCCCGATAGTTCAACGGATAGAATGCGAGCCTCCGAAGCTTGAGATACAGGTTCGATTCCTGTTCGGGGCACCACGCTCAGAAGATCTCGCCGTTCCAGAGTCGCCGGCAGAAGGACTCAACCGGCAGGATCGCGATTCCGTCCTCGGTTTCCCATTCTTTGGATTCCAAGCAAACGACGACCCGTTTTTTCACGTTTGGGTAGTCACGAACAAGATTTCGCAGCCCCTTGAGGTGATCCGAGCCGATTTTTCGCGAGGATTTGACCTCGATTGCAACCTCCATCTGATTGACGATGAAGTCGACCTCGATGCCGCTCGTGAGTCGCCAGAAACTCAAGTCCGCGTAAGAGGCGGAGTAGTCGTTATAGGTCGCAAGCTCGTGAAACACCCAATTCTCGAAGGCTTTTCCGAACAATTCGGAACCGGGTTCGATCGAATGCCGTTTGGCCAGGAAATTGACTACACCGACATCGAAAAAATAGAATTTGGGGGATCCCACGACCTTTCGTTTTGCACGTTTGCGATAGGGGGGGAGCCACCGCCCCAGCATGGTATCGACCAGGATCTGAAAATATTCTTGAACGGTGTGATAGGAAACCCCACATTCCTGGCCGATGTTCGAAAAATTCACCAGCTCGGTATCGGAAAAAGATGCCACGTTCAGAAATGTGGAGAAGGCCGGAAGTTTTCGGACCAGCCCCTCATTCAAAATTTCTTCTTTCAGGTAATCCGAGACATAAGCGTTCAGAAGATCGCGCGGGCGCTCGCTTAAGTAGTGGCGTGGGAGATAGCCGTGATTCAGCATTCGGACAATCTCAAAGTCCTTCCCGAGTTCGGCGGACACGAAACCGTGCAATTCATGGCGAAGCGCCCGACCCCCCAGGAGATTGACATGCCCCTTCTTGACTTTTCGCGCACTCGACCCGCAGAGGACAAATGGGATTTTGCGATTTTCGATCAACCAGTGAACTTCGTCCAAGAGTGAGGGGACTTTCTGGATTTCATCGATGACGACCAAAGGTTTCGTCCCAGGTTGTTTTCGCTCGAGGCGTAACAGCTCAGGTCGCTCGGTATAACGTCGGAACTCCTCGTTCTTCAGAAGATCGATCCACTCGGCCTTCGGGTAGAGTTCGCGCAACAGCGTTGTCTTGCCGGATTGGCGCGGTCCCCAAAGGAAGAAGGTCTCTTTCGGACTTGCGGGGAGGGGGAGTTTTCGTTGGAACACGTACTTCTATATATCATATTTTATAGAAATAGTGATTCTAAATTACGACTCCTGTTCGGGGCACCACCCCCTAGGGAGTGGGGGTCGGTACGAGCTCCTGCGAAACCCGCCGCGAGAGCGGCGTGAGGGAAAAACGATTATCGGCGTTCCAAGTCGTGTAAGCCACGGCCGCCTTGTGTGCCATCAGATACCCTTCGTGCGAATAGCGGACCATGAGCTTGTGGTACGTACTGATGGGCACGCCGGTCTGGGTGCAGGGGGCGACACAACCCCAGTAGCCGCCGTACAAATATTTAAGAAGCGGCTTTTTCCCCAAGGCGGCCGGAAGAGTGTCCATCATCACGACCGATCCGTAGACAGCGGAGGTTTCCCGATAGCTATCCGGAAACTTCAGTGTTTTCGTGATGGTTGTCGACTGGCCCGAGCCGACCATGAATGAAGCGTTCACGCCTGTTGCGAGCAGTAATCCCTCGAAAATGAAGTTGCTGGTTAGATAGGTTTTGACCAAGACGTTGTCGACGACCATGATGCCGTACCCGCGGAGATAGTTGTCTCTGCTGTCGTACGTCTTCGATCGGAGACAGTTCCCGATCGCACCCGTCTTCTTGAACCCTTGCCCGATCACGAACCCTTTCCCGTACGGGTTTCCGCCGGCATCGAGCTGAGGGGTGAAGATGACGATCCGCGGGTCATCCGCCGTGGCTCCATCATCTCCTGTCTTGGCTCCGAATGTCCCGAGAGCCTGAAGGTTCCCCATGCAGACGTAGGTGGGATAGGTGTTCCAGTACTTGTCAGTCTTGGGGCGCCCCTTGATCCAGGTGATGTTCCCCTCCCGCACGATCGACTCCTTCATGGCGAGAACGGATTCCTTCCGGACGAGGAGGGTATCTCGGAGCCTGACCCACTCTTCCACGGCCACCGGGGTCACGGCCGTTTTCGGATCGTTCGAATAGGTTTCAGGGTTCCGGTCTTTGCGCGTGTCGGGTGCGTTGACCGCATCGTTCGTCATGCCGCCGAGGTACCCGACGTCGATGTTCGCATTGTAGTGGCTCGACTTAGGGGTCGGGCTCGGAGTTGGACGCACGAGCTTCTGGGTTTCGCTGCTGTTCGCCTTGATCCAAGATTGATCGTACGCCCAGCTATTATTGACCTGTTGATTGGCGTCCTCCAAACCCCCCTTGCGAAGTCTCGGATCGGTTCGTCCCCACGGCAGATTCCTCCGTGCGCTCGCCCCGGAGGTCTGAAGCAAATTCAACTTGGCTAACGTGGTTTGCACTTTATTTACATATTTTGTGTCTGTCCCCCTATTGATCACGAAGGCAGGGGGGTGCGGAATACTGCCTAGAATCTTAGGGAACGGAGAGGGCTGGATCGGCGGTGGAATGGAAGCGACCGGAGGGTCTTTCGGCCAGACGGCGGCGGCACCATAGACGGCATATCCGTCATCGCCGCTCAGGATGAAATTCCCCGGCGTACATTTCAGCTTACGGGTGGAGTCGGTCGCTTTGATGAAGCAATTGTAAGGTAACCTGTGATTGAATCCGTCGATCCAGGCGGGGCGGAACTTCTTGATTTCCCCCGGGTCGCTTAAGACGAGAACGTCGCATCGGTTATACTTGTCCGTCGGACTCGAGGTGACCCAGCACCCGGCCTTCCCGAGATTCACCATCGGAAACGGATAGAAATCCATGGTTCCGGACCCAAGGAGAGAATTGGCCGGCGCCGGTTTCTTTGCGGTGGAGACCACACCGACCGCCGCAAACGCCATCGGAACCAGATATTCCGCCTGAGGCCCCGGCTGGACCAGCTGGTAATACGCCTCGACGGTCCGTAGCGAGTTCCCGACGTTTCCGGTGGCGAGAATTCCGAACGTCAGCCCTTGGCCGATTCCCCCCGCGATATCGAGCGCGTCGAGAGGGACGGGGGTGATCGAGCCGGTAGACGCACTGATGACCCGAGTACTGGTTGTTCCGGACGGTTTTGCGGTTCCCGCAGGAATCGGTGTCGCTGTGGCCAACGCCGCGGCAAGCTCGCTCGCGCTCAAAGATAACGGCGGAAGATTTTGCAGTTTGGGATCTGCATCGGAAGCAGTCTTATTGAATTTGGCCCGGATGTTGGCGGCGGCACGATCGGCCGTCGACTGCGCCAGATCCAACGACCGTTCCGCCTGATACTCCCCTCTGACCGCCCTTTTCATGTTGAGAGAGCCGGCCATCAGAAAAATTCCGAGCGAGGTCAGGACGACCATCACGACCATGGCGACAAGAAGCGCTGAACCGTTGAAACCCTTGGTTTTCCGTCTACCTAGCATCAGTTCCCTCCATATTGCGCCGGAATTCGTACGGAAGCCGGGCGACCTCGGATAAGGGTAGCGTGAAATCGCCGAGAGTGGTCCAGAAATCGACGGAACCGTCCTCGTGGCGTTGGTACGATCGGATGCTGGAAAGGCGCAGTTGCAGTTTCGTTCCGTCCGTCGTTTGCACATCTAGACAATTGGTCCCCTCACACGTCAGTACGGCCGGGGCGATCTCCGGTTCTTGGAGGTTCATCACTGAATTTCTCCCACCGAGACCATAGAATCCACCCACCAACAGTAGAATCGTTACAAGCAACCCGGGGGTCACAAACTTGGCCCACGGAACTGGCCTCTTCACCACCTTGGTCATAATCTTCGTTCGCACCGTTCTCGTCGAACATCGGGGGCACCCGAGTTCGAACATCTCGAGTTCGATGCCGCAGCTGCCGCAGCGTCTCGCTCCGAGTTGCTTCCCACCGGAACGGACGGACTTCGGCCAACCTGCGGTCGCCGTTGGCACGTACACCTTCATTTCATGGGTCAACGCAGCACTAAGCGTGCCAAATTTGGGCTAGGGGAACTTCCACGACTACGTATGAAAATAACTTAAAAATTGGTCAGTTGGATGTGAAATCCGGTGCCAGAAAACAGCTCATAGGAACTTCAGTTTACCCGCCTTTTGGCTGAAATCAGGCGCCCTTGGACTCAGTCGGGAGGGAGAGAGTCGGCTCCAGACCGCATTCCTCCCGGACCCGTCGGGCGATCTCCCGGAGTCGTTCCGGCTCCACGGGGAGGACGCTTCGATCGGCCGGCACACGGTCGAGAGTGTAGATCTGGATTGCGGCGGGGCGGATCGATCGAAGGTGGCCTAGCCAGGCGTCGATTTCGGCCTCAGTCGTGTTGTCGACCTCTCCCGTCACGAACATCGTCTGCACCACCACCCGGTGCAGGGAACGGAGGCGGGAGACGATCCCGGAAAGCGTGACCGATTTCGCCGGCTGGTTCACCCCCCGGAACGTCTCCTCGGTACCCGCGTCGATCTTTGCGACGACGTCATCGCACGCGTTCAACGCGTCGATCATCCCGGGGCGATCGAGGTGGGCGCCGTTCGTCAGGACGACGATCCGCGCGAGCGGGACCATCCGGTTCCGCATCTCCCGGACCGCGTTCACGATCTCGGGGAAACGGGGGTGAGCGGTCGGCTCGCCATTTCCGGAAAAGGTGAGGCAGTTGAGGTCGCGGACCGTCGACGCCATTTCCGTCAGCGCTTCCGCTAGATCTTTGGCAATCTCTTCCGGGCCTGGAAGATCGGTTTTCTCCGCCGTCTCGAACGAGATCTCAGCGTTTCCGAGCTGGCAGTAGGGACACTCAAACGAGCAGATCTTCGCGGTTCCGGGGAACAGATTAAGTCCGAGCGAGGAGCCGAAACGGCGCGAGCGGACGGGGCCGTAAATGGTCCCTCGAACTCTGGAGAACGTCCTCAGCATCCGCCCCTTCGGAGGCCGGAGGATAGTGACGGCGAAAGACGAAAACAACCCCTAAAAAAACAGTGACGGCCCGGGGAGAGACCGGGCCGTCACCCCCCCATCTGGAGGAGGAGGGAAGGATCAGTTCGTGATTTTTTTCCGGTTCGGGACGAACTGGAACCGGCTCCACCCGATCAGCGCCAGCGGAAGAACCAGCAACAGGAGGACGGAAGCCAGCGTGTCTCGGTCCGACCCGTTCCCGCCGATGCTGCAGCCGCCGGTCGACTCGGACGCCAACCCGTTCTGTCCCGAGCTGTTGTTCGCGGCATAGCCGTCCCCGTTGATCTGAATCGCGTTCCGGGTTCGTTGGATGGCATCGTAAGCGTTGGCGACCACCACATCGTACGTCCCGGCATAGAGCGTGGAGACGTCGAAGGCGGCCTGGATTGAGTTCCGGTCGATCGAAAGGATCCGGCCGGTGACGTCGCCGCGGTCGTCGCGGGTCGCGATGACGACGTTCGTCGATGCATTGAAGTTCCCTCCCGTGATCGTGACGAGGGCGCTCCCCTGGTACGCGTCGATGACGCCGGGGTCGATCGTGTCGACCGCGGGATCTTCCGTCGCGTTGGTCGGATAGAGGTGCCGAACGGCGTCGATGTCATCCTCATGAAGCTCACGGCGGAAGGTCTCCCCCGGGCCCGAGGCGAAGAACATCGTCGCGAGGTAGAGGTTCTGATCCGCTTCGTAGATGTTTTCGGAGGAGTGATCGAGACCGATGAAGTGGCCGATCTCGTGGGTGGCGATGTTCTGGATGTCGACGACGTCCCCCCCTTGCTCCTCGTCGATCGAGTCGACCACGCCCCAACGGAAGAACTCGCCATTGAAGTGGATGTCGCTGTCGAGGATTGCGTTGTCGCCGGTCCGGTAGGTCGAGACCGAGACCGCTAGGGCTCCCGGAGGAGGGGAGTACGACTGGGAGGTCCACCCGCTTTCGACGAAAACCAAGCTGTTCTCGTTGTCGTATCCGGTGCTTCCGAAGACCTTCAAGGGCTTTTCTTGGAACGCCAACTTCACGCCGTCCACGCTTGCCCAGCCGGCGAACGAGGCGCGGATCGCGTCGAACTCGCTCACGCACGGTCCTTTGGCATCACAACCGTTGTGGAAGTCCTGACTTCCGCGCTTGTCCATGGTGTACGGAATCGGCAGATGGTCCCAGCGGGCCGCTTTGCCGTCGTACGAGATCAATTTGAAGGCCAGGGCGTTCTGTGCGACGAGAAGAGCGATCCCGGACCCGATTCCCACCAACGTACCGCGAGGCTTGAACATGCAATCCCTCCATTGCGTGCTCTTTTGGGTACTGCTTTTACGGTTCTCTTCTCTCTCCGGTTGAGCACGCTGGGGACGACTACCAACGTTCCGCAACTTCGCCCCCTGCCCGGGTCGGAAGAGACCGTCGCGCTACGGGGTCTCCGTGCGCGCCGCGGCCTGAATCTCTCCAATCAGGTCGCGCAACAACACGCGTTTCTCCGTGGGGGTGTTCACCACATGAAGCGCCGCCCCCCGCGTTCCTCGCGTGTAGAACTCGAGATTCTTCGGAGCGCGGAAGACGGCCATGTCCTCGCCCGTGACCGCGCTTCGATAGATCTGAAACTTTCCTTGTGCCATGCCGACGAGCGACGGGGCTCCGTCGGAATCCTGCTGCAAGAAGACCAGCGCCCGCTCGCCGGGGTGGAAACTGGCCATGCCGTGCACCACCATCCCGATCCCGCCCGTCCGTCCGCCCGGCATCCGGAACATGACTTCCGATTGAGGCTGTCCTTTGATCGTCTGATCGACCTTGAGCTTCACGTACGTGAAGATCATCCGTTTCCCGGAGTCCCAGCTCGACCAGGAAGAAGTGACCTTACCGACCTGTACGGTTCTGGCTTGCTGGGTTAGCTGGGTGGTGTTGAGTTCCAGCATCATGGTGGCCCGCGCTTCACCTGCGAGGAGAAGGGTGGCTACGATCGGCGTGACTGTGACCCATGTTCGTCTCTTCATCTTCTGTCCTTTCCACCAACGTTCCGTTTTTGGACAAAGCTGTTGACGAATCGTCCGCTCAAAGTTACGGACGCAACGTCCCTATGTCTGAGAGAGACTTTTACGGGGAGGTGGCCTTTTTGGGGGGAAGTCGCATCCTTTGCTTGGATTCGACGAGGCGGCCTCGACCCTCACCCTCTGCGACTACAATTACGATCTTACGCAGCGGGAGAATAAAAGCAATAGAAAAGTTACAAAAGTTAGACATTAATTAAGGATTTATTTAACAAGCTAATTTAAAAAGGATTATTACCGCAACCAATGAGACCAAGAGTTCGATTCGCCCCCAGTCCGACCGGCTATCTTCATATCGGAGGTGCCCGGACGGCACTTTTTAACTTCCTGTACGCCCGCCACCACGGAGGAACGTTCATTCTCCGCGTCGAAGACACCGACAAAGAGCGCTCCACACCGGAGGCGACGGAGGCGATTCTCGACGGACTCAAGTGGCTCGGGATCGATTGGAACGAAGGGCCGTTCTTCCAGAGTCAGCGCGGCGATTTGTATCGAACGAAACTGGCGGAGCTTGAGAAAAGCGGAAAAGCGTATCGCTGCTACTGCACGCCGAAAGAATTGGAGGAGCGGAGAAAAGTGCAGATGGCCTCGGGAAAACCGCCGCAGTACGACCGGCGCTGCCGAGCCCTGATCGGACAGACGATCGACAAGCCGTACGCGCTTCGGTTTCTCGTCCCGCCGGGACGGACGGAAGTCGCCGACCTCGTGAAGGGGGATGTCTCGTTTCAGAACGAGGAGATCGAGGATCTGGTTCTCGCCCGGAGCGGAGGGGATCCGACGTACAACTTCGTGGTGGTCGTCGATGACGTCGACATGAAGGTGACGCACGTGATCCGCGGGGACGACCATCTGAACAACACGCCGAAGCAGATTCTCCTCTACCAGGCGATGGGAGCGGAATTGCCCGCGTTCGCGCACCTTCCCCTGATCCTGGGCGAAGATCGGCAACGGCTTTCGAAGCGGCACGGGGCGACGTCAGTGCAGGCGTACCGGGAGATGGGGTATCTGCCGCATGCGATCGTGAATTTTTTGGCGCGTCTCGGTTGGTCGCACGGGGATCAGGAGATCTTTTCGCCGGCGGAGTTGGTCGAGAAGTTCGATCTCGGAACGGTCGGTGCTTCGGCCGGGGTGTTCAACGCGAAAAAGCTGATCTGGCTGAACCAACACTACATCAAAGAGGAGAAGCCGGAGGTTCTGCTGGAAGGGATCTCGCGGTTCATCCCGGTTTCTGATCAGCGCCGGGAAGGGGATAGATGGCGGAAAACGATCGACTCGCTCCGCGAGCGGGCGAAGACGGTCAAAGAAATGGCGGAGCTTTCACGCTTCTTCTTTCTCGATGAAGTGATCTACGACGAGAAGGCGGTGGCGAAGTTCCTGACGCCGCTCATGATGGCGCCGTTCATGAAGCTCAAGACGATGCTTTCGAAGTGCGATTCGTTCGAGGCAGCGACACTTCAGCCGAAGTTCGAGGAGCTTCTCAAAGAGTTGAGCCTCGAGATGAAAGATCTTGCGCAACCGCTCCGCGTAGCGTTAACAGGCGGGACGGTTTCGCCCGGGATCTTCGAAGTGCTGGAATTGGTTGGGAAAGAGCGGAGTTTGTGTCGCATCAATGCGGCCATTGATGTAACCATGGGAAAGAAGAAATAACAATATCAGCCGGTTAGGGTTTGCGCCCCCCGGCTTACTTCTTGCTGAGGGTTGTACCGGAATGCTGTCTCTACGAAAAAGTGCCGTTTGGTTGTTTCTGATCGGGACGGTCGCGGTTTCCTTTCCTGCGTCCGCGCAGGTCACCCTTGATCCTTTCGGGAAAGGGGCCCTTAAAAAACTGATGGGGCGCTTCATCGAGTTCGAGCAGAAATGCCTTAGGACTGGCCAGAGTGAGGACGATGTCAAATCGTTCACTGACGAATATGGGAACACCGGAGGGCTATCGGCTAATAAATGGGCTATTGATCGCGGACTGCGGTCGATTGAACAAGCACTGGAGCCCGTCCAACGAAATCGTTGGCTGATCGAGTCGGCCTATCGCGGGAAGGGAACGTACCAGTTCCGGACCGAGACAAAACAACAAATGTACGGAAATCGGCAGAACGGACATCGAAAGTTCCAGCCGGGGAACCAGTACTTCCGCGACCCGGATTGGTGCGGCAAGTTCGTGGAGAGACTTCTCGACAGCCCCCTTTGGAAGTTGCTTCCACCCTCACCCTATATGCCCATTCCAGAAGCCGCGCCGATTTCACCTCCGAGCCAGATGATCGCAGTCCCTGCACCGAACGGATGTTATCGCTTTTTGCCCGATCCCGATCTTTCTCCGATCTCCGCCCACAAGATCCATATCGATCCAAAAATCGTCAAGACGGTCGGTGAAGTCGGTTTGGGCACGTTGATCGGGACTTGGATCATACGGACGGTCGCCGGTTTCGGGAACGCAGCCGCAGGGGTTCTCGTGGTCCCCAAGCCGATGATGGACTGGATGCAACAGCAGATGGATAAGTCTCAAAGCGGTCCAGGGGAACAAACAGAGCTTCTCGACGGACCGGACGATGGGGAGATCTACGACGTCTATTCGAACGGGCGGAATCTGACCGCCTGCCCGCGCACGTAAACTACTTCTTCGCTTTGTTGCTGCGGCGGATCTGGGCCGCTTGCTCGGTGAGCGCTTTTTCCCCGAACTTCTCGACCACGAGGTCGTAGACCTTGGAGATCGACTCGTTTTTCGCCATGGCGTCCTCGACCAGCTTTCGCCGCTGATCGGCATCTTTTCCGGTACAGCCAGGATCGGAGAGGGTGACCGACGCGTCGTTGGGACAGGTGAGCGATCCGATCACCATGACCGAAGGATGGAAATCGGCCGGGTCGCCGCTCGGGGCGCCCCCCTTCATCGGGGCCGGGTTCTCCTCCGGCAGATCGGGCATTCCTTCACTTGCCGCGTTCATCCCCGCGTGAGGGTCATGCGGTCGGTTCGAACTCTGGATCACCTGCACCAAGAGGAGCACGGCGATCACGGCCAAAAGGGCATTCGTCATTTTCGCGCTGTTCATAGAGCGGGGTTCCTTACCAGAACTCTTCCGAGATCGAAAGTGGTTCCCGCAAAAACGGCCTCCTCGGGGATCACCGGTGTCATCGCGATCCGTTTCCCCCTCCCGGTCTCGATCGCATACCGCCCGTCGAACACGACCCCGCCCTGGTTCACCTTTGCATATGGCGCGGTCCAGGAGGTTCTTCCAGCCGCATCACGCTTTCCGCTCCGGCGGAACTTGAACTTTCCGCCGGGGAAGGCGATCTCCGCGGTCAGGAACAGTTCCCGTTCTCCCGTGCCAGCGACGATCCGGGCCCCCGGAACCCGTTCGAACAGCTTGAGCGCCGGCATCCGTTCGTCGTCCGGAGAGGAGAACGGGCTCACGAAGATCAGGCGCCAGTGGGGCGGGTGTTTCCCCCTCGCATCCTCCCCGTTCGCGAAAAAGTAGCGGGAGATCAGGAGATCGTAGAACGGCGGAAGGATCTCCAGCGCAGGCCCGTTCAATTCCGTCAGCGGGAGTGACTTGAAGTAGGGGGCCGGGTCGATCCCGGTCATCTTGAACCATCGGAGGATCCGTCCGGTCGCCCCTTCGATCACGAGGTATCGCACCGGGTGGTGGGAATAAAAACGTTCCAGATCGTTCACGTCGCGGCTCAAGTACAAGCGCGCGGTTTCGACCGACGAGGCGGGTTGAAACGGATTCGCCACCACCGAAAGATTCGTGTCGTGCAGGATCCAGTGGCCAAAATCCCAATGGCTCGCGACTGCGGTCGTCCCGGGGGGGAGACGGAGGCGATCCCGCTCGCGGCTCAAGAACCGGGAGGCCCCTCGGACCGGAATGAAGAACGGATGCGCGTTTTCGAGGTTAAGCCAGACCGGTGGAGGGAGTTCCGGCAGACAGAGAAGCAATGCGGTCACCGAGATCGCGGACGTCCGCCAAGCCGGATGCGCGATCCAGCGGGACGCGATCCCTCCGAGGAGAAGGGCGACGGAAAGTGCCAGAAGAGGGCTCGCCAGTGGAAAAAAACGGAGTTGAAACATAGAGAGAAGGAACGGTCCGAAGGCGTACCCGACGATCCACCACCGCTCCCGGGAGAAAGCCATCGAGGCGAACCAGATCCATGCGATGACGATCGCGTAGTATCCGCTTCGGAAGAAACGAATGAACGACACCCCTCCCGGGGAGGCCGCTTCCGAGGTGACCGAGATCGTCCCCTTCGCCGCCTCGACCGCGTTCCACCCCCCGGCCACGGGACTCGAAATGCCGTGCACTCCGTTCCGGAACAAAAGGAAGAGAGCGATCGGCACGAGGAGCCACAGGGTCCTCGCAACATCCCTTCGGGCGACGGCACGTTCCGATCCGAACAGGACGGAAATCTGAGCGAAGAAGAAAGCGAGAACGGCGTAGCTGAAAGGTGTCCACCAGGAGAATCCGAACGGCGAGAGATACCCGGTCCCGAAGCGGGCGGAGAGGGCGAGAGGTGCGAGGCTCACGAGAGAAGAGGCGAGAAACAGTGTCACGCCGGTCGAAAACCAGGCGCGATCGCGCGACAGGAGGAGCGCGCCGGCAACGAAGAACCCGACGATCCATCCCTGAGGCCAGAAGACCGGGCCGAGACCAAGGAGACCGCACAGGAGGAACAACGGGAGTTGCGAGGAACGCTTTCGGAGAAAGAGCAGAAGCGCCAACCCGAGAATCGTGAACATCCCCTCGAGGAAATGGTGGTCGACCGCGCCGATGTCGCTGGCGTTCAGATGTCCGCGGAATAACGCGAGGAGAAATCCCGCTACGAGGCCGCAGAGCGGGCCGCCGAGCTCGGCGGCGATGTATCCGGTCGCCCAAAGCGTCGGAAGGGAGAGCCAGGGGATCGCGATCGCCGAGAAAGACTCGATCGTACTTTCCGCCCGGACGCCGGTCAGTTTGAGCGGGAGCGTCAGGAGGAGATCGAGCCCGATCGGCCACGGAACCTGCATTCCGGACGGATAATCGAGGGAGCGGTCGTCGAGAGGGTAGGAGAGGGACCCTCGGACCATCGATTCGATCCGATGCATCCGGTAGTACGGGTCGGTATCGTTGAAGACGACGCCGTGATCGGTCAGGACCCCGGGGGTGTTTTGAAACCGCAGGAGGAGATAGAAAAGCGTCAACGCGATCCAGGCGTAGCGATACCGCACCATTGACGTCTAGCGCAGAAGTTGATGAAAGGGCAATCCTCGTGATCTTCTCCCGACGCCTGCCCGCCCAATTCGAGGCGAATCCGTTTACCCAATCGATCGAAGAGATCCGCCGGAGCGGCCGGTCCTTTCTCGATTTGACCGTCTCCAACCCGACCGAAACCGGGCTCGAGTACCCGACGCGCGAGATCCGGGCGGCGCTTGCGTCCGACCCGTTCCCGTATGCGCCACACCCGAGGGGGGATCGTTCCGCCCGGGAAGCGGTATCCGCTCTGGGAGGGAAATCGGGGCGGATCATCGATCCGGCAAACGTTTGGCTCACGAGCGGCACGAGCGAAGGGTATGCCTATTTGGCCAAGCTGCTTGCCGATCCGGGCCAGGAAATCGCGATTCCGACACCGAGCTACCCGCTGTTCTCCCATCTATTTGCGTTGGAAGGGGTGACCGCCGTTCCGTACCCGCTTCGATATGCCGAGGGGTGGATGATCGACTGGGAGGGGTTGGAACGTTCCGTTTCGGAGCGGACCCGGGGGATCGTCGTCGTGAATCCGAATAATCCGACCGGTCATTTCACCCCCAGGGCGGAGGTGGACCGACTTCTCTCGTTTTGCGAACGGAGGGGGATTGCGCTGATCGCCGACGAGGTCTTTTTTGAATTCCCGCTTGCCGACCGGGAGCGGGTTTCGTTCGCGCGCCCCGACTCCCCGGCTCTGACGTTCGTGTTGGACGGTTTGTCGAAGATCGTCGGCCTTCCGCAATGCAAGCTCTCTTGGATCTCGGCTCACGGTCCGGCGTCGGCGGTCTCGGAGGCGGCCGATCGTCTGGATTGGATCTCCGATCAGTATCTCTCCGTCGGGACGGCGATTCAACGCGCTCTCCCGGCGTTGACCGGGGCGGCGGCTGCAGTAACCCCGACGATTCGGAAGCGAGTCGCCGCCAACAACGATCGGTTGAGGGAGATTCTGAACCCGACGGACTGGTTCCGGTTACCGGTCGTCGAAGGGGGATGGTCGGCGATCGTTCGTCTCCCCGATTCGGTCGATGAGGAGCAGTGGGTCGAAGCGTTGCTTCGCGACCGAGCGGTCCTCGTCTATCCCGGATATTTCTTCGATCTTCCGTTCCGATCGTCGCTGGTGGTCAGCCTGCTTCCGGAACCGGAAACCTTTCGAGAGGGGGTCACCCGGATCGGGGCGGCCCGGGATGGGTGGTGAGGAGATGATGGACGAGAAGACGTACCGCGCTCGGATTTTGGAGGCGTTCGGCCGGATCGAAAAGGGGTTCGAAAAGATCGACCCGGACCTGGCCGAATGTGAAAACGCACAAGGGGCGCTGACGATCACGCTCCGCAACCGCTCGAAAGTCATCGTGAGCCCCCAACCGTCGGTCCGCCAGATCTGGCTGGCGGTCGCCGCGGAGGGGAAGGCGTACCACTTCAATTTCGACGGCGGCTCCGGGAGATGGCTGGACGACCGGGGCACGGGGCACGAGTTGTTCGCGCAGATCTCCGAAGCGGTCGGAGCCGAGCTTCATCAGACGATCGCGATCTGAACCGGTCAGAGATCTACGCGATACAGAGTTCCGCCCGGGAACGCCACCACCGGCACGAAGACGTCGGGGTGGATCGCGTATTTTCCGAGCCCCTTCGTTCCGTACTCCTCGATCTCCCGATCTCCGAGATAAACGTACGTCACCTGCAAGCGCCGGAGAATCCGAGAGGCGACCTGAAGATCCGGTGTTTCGTAGAACTGCCGGACGAGCGGAACTCTCTCCCCGGACCAACGGTCGCGTTGATCGGCGTGGCTCCACCACGACAAGACCGACGGAACCCCCGAGGCGCAGGAAACGACGTTGAAATCATACCGGTAGTCCTCTTTGGACGCCTCCATCAGGACGTCGTCGGAGGTCCCGTGTTTCCAGAGCCAAGCGATCACCCGGTACTCGTGCGGACGTTCCTGTTTGAGCCAGGCCAGGCCGTTGGTGGTGAACTTCGATTGACCCGATTTCGCGAAACTGTGCTCGTGCGTCCGTGCCTTGACGGAACCGAAGGTGCAGACCATGGATGCCGCGATCGCGGCACTGGCGCCTCCCACGACCAGCGACCGCCACCACCGCGACGAAAACGTGTGGTATGCCGCGTAGAGCAGAGAGGGGGAGGCGACGGCGAAGAGGAACCACGATTGGTAGTAGAACTTGAAGACGGTGTTCATCCGCTTGTACTCCCCCCCTTGCAGGAAGTCCTTGATGACGAAGATCTCGACCATCGAGAGAATCACCAGCGTGAAAAAGGCGAGGAGAAACCCGTCTAGGTATGGGAAGCGAAGCGGACGGCGGAGGACCACGAAGGCGTACGCGAGGCCCAGGAGCGAGTAGAAAAGGAGGGCAAACGGAGTCCTGAGCTCGAGGAGCGTGTAGATCGACAACACGAACGCGACGAGGGTCAGAGAATACGCGACGAGCCGTTTCCGGTCCTCCACGTCCCGAATGATGCGAGGGAGGGCCAGAATCACGAATGTGAGATAGAGCCCCATTGCGAGAAGGATCCCGCCGAAATCGCTCATGAGATACCCGACCCAGCCGATCCCGAGATTCGTCATCTTCTTCGTGAAGATGAGATGGAACGGGAGAAAGAGGAGATACGAGAGCGCGATCCAGAGAAACGTCTTCTTGAGGCACGCCGGATCCTTGCGGCGGAGGGAGATCATCGTGGCGAGCCCCAGGGACAGGACCGACAACGTGAAGTAATCCCAGGTGTTGGCCGGAGCCATGCTGCCTAAGAACAGCGCGCCGGCGAACGCGCGAAAGCGCGAAACCGATGCGAGATCGGAAAAGCGGAGCCAAGCCAGGAACGAAACGAACAGAATCCCCGTCATCAGGTGGGCGTGCAGATCGACGAAGAGATACGAAAAGATCGGGGTCTCGTGAACCGTGTACTTGATCAATTCGTGTGCACTGTGAAACATGTTGAAGACCCAAGGATACGGATCGCGTCGCCAGAGCCAGTAGACGAGCTGCGAAATCCCGTCCCAATTCCCGCAAAAGAGGACCGTGACGACCGACAGAAGACCAAGCAACCAGCGGGGCCGGCTGAACCCGATGGAAGCCCCCAGCGTCCAGAGCGGACCGGCCATCAAAGCTGGGACCGTCGCCATCGCGAGGAGATACGAAACGTTCGGCGGGATCGCGAGGATCTTGACCGGTAACGCGAAGAGGAAGCAGGCGTAGTAGTAATAGTTAAGCGCGGTTCCGGAATATCCCGGATCGACGGGGGGAAGGGAGGCCCCCTTAGCGAGGGAAGTGAAATATCCGAGATCGATCGGGTTCTCGCTCCAGAAGATGTCGGGGGCGAAGAGCCGGAACGTGAGATACAGAAGGAACACGGCCAACGTGATCCCCTCGATTCGGGCCGCTTCCTTGAAGCGGGCAAGATTCCAGAACGATCTCCGGGTCCCTTCGAGCAGACCGATCCCCACGCAAACGATCCAGAACAAGGGCACGAACGGACCGCGGAGGAGTCCGCCCGGCAGGTGGCCGGCGAGCCAGACGACATAACCGAAGAAGGCGAGACCGGTGGTTCGCGCAAGACCGTATCCGGCGGCGAGGCTCCCGGGGAACAGGGCGGCCGCCAGAGGCCAGGCGGCGAAACCCATCAAGAGAAAGAAGAGATACCAGATCACGGGATACCGCACCTGCGGGGCCAGAATCGAATCGAGCTCCGGTTCCGTCGGCTGAGGCTTGGGGGAGAGAGACGAGGCCGGCGAGGGAGCGGGCGGGAAGAGCTTGTTGCAGTCCGGTTTCCCGCTCGCGAGGCAGCGATAATATTCCAACGATTGTTTCGGGGAACGGACCTCGGTGTCCAAAACGGCATCTTCGATCGCCTTGGGTGTCCGTCGCTCGAGATTCTTCCAGACGAACACGGTCGGGTGGTCGTAAATCGGAATGGAGTGGTCGAGCGTGAAGTCGTCCACCCAACGTTGAGCGAAGAGCGCGCGCGTGGTCACGACACCCCGGAATTCGTAACCGAGTCGTTTCATCCGGAGCGCTTCGAAGGTCTGGGCCGCGACGTAATTCCGATCCAACTGTTCGTAGGAGGTACGGATCGACATCTGGTTGGTCGCGATGAGGTAGTCGGCCTCGGAGAGTTTTTGTGCGAGCTGCGTGACGAAGCCGGGATGACGGCTCGCCTCGAACAGATCGGCGAACTGGGTGAGGACCGGGCGGCCGGGACCGAGATCCCCACCTACGGGAGGGAATCCGACCCAGATGCTGTCGAACAGGAGCTTGACCGAACGTTGTTCCGTGAAGTCGTGCGCCATGAGCCCCGGGGTGATCCGATAGGGGTGATCCTGAAGATGGATCGTGTGGACCGCCGTGCCGGCAATGAACGTGGGGAGGGCGAAGAGAACGACCGTGAGGAGACGGATTCTGGGGAAGCGAAGCGCGATCTCGCGAAGCGCCCAGGCGGCGTAGAGGGCGAACCCGGGGATCAGCGGCAACCAGTAACGCGAGAACTTGGCGTAGGAGGTTCCGAGCAAGAACCAGGTCAGGGCAAACCAGAGCGCCAGGAAGCGGGCCTCCCGGTTCTTGAAACTGCGCCAGAAACCGAACAGCGAGAGAAGGAATCCGACCGGCCCGACCGAATAGAAGAAGAGGTCCCGGGCGGAAAAGACGAACTTCAGCGTGTCCTCGTACTGCTGGAAGAAGACCGGAGGGCCGTTTCCGCGCACCCACCGGGCCTGTTCCGCAATGTCGTGCCAGAGGGCCTGCGGACGGATCCAGGCGTATGGCTCAAAGATCGAGAAGGCCGCCAGCGCGACGAGCGGGAGAGTCCAGAACTTCCAGGATCTCCGGAGCGGGAGAATGGCGAAGAACACCGCCGCGATCAGCGTCAACGAGGCGGCCTTGCACGCGAGAGCCGCTCCGAGCGCGAACGCGACCCAGACGACATCGGTCCATCGGCGTCGGCGAAGCAGGGAAAGGGTTCGTTCCAGAGTGAGGATCGTGAAAAAAGCGGTGTGGGCGTCGACGGTGCTGTACTGCGAGAGCTGGACAGAGAGGGGGAAGAAAGCGACCCCGAAAGCGGCCAAGAGCGCGCACCAGAACGGGAGACCGAGACTCACTGCCAGCCGTCCGGTCAAGATCACCGTACCGATGCTCAAGACGGCGGCCACGCCGCGTCCGGAAACCATCAATTGCGTGAACGGGTCGGAACCCAGCCAGTGAAAGATCTCCCGGACTTTGAAGACCGCCGCCTCGAGGTAGATCGGGAGATGGCCATAGGCATACATCTTCGGATCCCCCTGGTTCTGGAACAGGTCGCCGACGGCGTAGGCGATCCGCACCTCGTCGGGATGCGGAAGGGATCCGGCCCCCCAATTCAGGCCGGCGAAACGGAGCCAAAGAGTCGCAAGCCCCAGAACGACGATCCAAAACAACCGTTTTCGGTTCACGTGAATCCGCACATTGTAGCATCGTGCGATCGATTGATCTAAGCTGTCGTTTACGATGAGAGACCTGCTCCGGGAGATCCGGCCGCACCAATGGTCGAAGAACGTGCTGGTGTTCGTCCCGTTGCTGGCCGCACACCGGGTTTTCGATCGGGAGGCGTTTGTCGCCGCCTTTCTTGCGTTTGTGGCGTTCGGTCTCTTTGCCTCGGCCGGATACGTCTGGAACGACCTCTTCGACCTCGAAAACGACCGACGTCATCCCACCAAGAAAAATCGTCCACTTGCCTCCGGACGGATCTCCAAAGGAACCGCCTGGGGGATGATCGCCGTTCTCCTCAGTGTCGGACTGATTATGAGCTGGCGACTTCCGTCCGCCTTCCGACTGATCCTCTTCGTCTATCTCTTCGGGACCACCCTCTATTCCGCGTATCTCAAGAAATTGGCCCTGCTGGATGTGCTCGTTCTGGCGGCCCTGTACACGGTCCGGATCTTCGCGGGATCGACGGCGGTCGGGGTTCCGATCTCGGAGTGGCTGCTTGCCTTCTCGATGTTCTTCTTCTTGAGCCTTGCGCTCGCCAAACGGTTCACGGAACTCAAGCTGCTTGAGGGCCGGGGGGAGATGCCGGGGGGACGAGGGTACATCAGCGCCGATCTGGACTACGTCCCGATCATGGGGATCGCGAGCGGGTTCATGACCTCGATGGTCATGGCCCTCTATGTGAGCGGGGAACATGTCCGTTCGCTCTATCGACGCCCCGAATGGCTCTGGTTGATCTGTCCCATCATTCTCTACTGGATCGGACGGATCTGGCTCTATTGCCACCGCGATCGGATGCACGATGACCCGGTGGTCTTCGCGCTTAGGGACCGGGGAAGTTATCTCGTGCTGGCGCTCGTGCTGGTGATCATGGCGTTCGCGACATGACGGCGGTGCACACGGAAATCCGATCCTGGGGAAACGTCTGCGGCGGCGATCACAACGTCGTCCCTCTTTTCTGGCGCGATCAAGAAGTCCCCTTCCCGGCTCCGGTCCTTCCGTTCGGGACCGGTCGGAGCTACGGAGACAGCTGTCTCAACACGGGAGGGACGCTTCTTGCGACGGGAGGCCTGGACCGGTTTCTCTCGTTCGATCCCGCGTCGGGCGTTCTCCGGACCGAGGCGGGGGCGACACTGGAAGCGATTCTCCGATTTTCCATCCCGCACGGTTTCTTTGTTCCAGTTTCGCTCGGGACGAAGCTGATCACGGTCGGAGGGGCGATTGCCAACGATGTTCATGGCAAAAACCACCACGGGGCCGGCACGTTCGGCTGTCATGTCCGCTCCCTCGACCTCCTTCGTTCCGACGGCCGGAGTCTCACCTGCTCTCCGACGGAGAACGTCGATCTCTTCCGGGCGACGATCGGGGGTTTGGGGTTGACCGGACTGATCCTGTCAGCCGAGATCGTGTTGGTCCGGATCCCCAGCGCATTCTTGGATGCGGAAGCGATCCGGTTTCGCAACTTCGAGGAGTACCTGGCGCTGGCGGCGGAGTCGGATCAGAAGTTCGAGCACACCTCGGCCTGGGCTGACCTCCTCAACGGAGGGAAAGCGTTCGGCCGCGGCATCTTCCTGCGGGGGAACTTCTCGGAATCGGGGGCGCGCTCCCGTTTCTCGACTCGCCGAACGCCGCTTACGATGCCGTTTCGGGCTCCGAACTGGCTCCTGAACCGGGCTTCGGTCGGACTCTTCAACCGTTTCTATTTTTGGCGGCAGTTCCGGACGGCGAAGAGAATGCGCGTTCATTACGACCCGTTCTTCTTCCCCCTGGACGTTCTTCATCGCTGGAATCAGCTGTACGGGAAGAGAGGTTTCTTCCAGTATCAATTCCTTCTGCCGTTCCGTTCGATGGTTGCGGGGATGGAAGAGGTTCTCTTTCTGCTCCGACGTTCCTCCATCCGGCCGTTCTTAACGGTCTTCAAACAGTTCGGAAGCCTTCCGTCCCCCGGGATCCTTTCGTTTCCGATGGAGGGGATCACGGTCGCGCTCGATTTTCCGAACCGGGGCAGAATCACGCGGGAGACGTTCGACCGGATCGACAAGATCGTCGCTTCTCACGACGGGAGGCTCTATCCGGCGAAAGACGCGAGAATGCCGGGGGCCTATTTCAGGAAGTTTTTCCCGGCATGGCGGGAGTTCCGGAATCACATCGATCCCGCGTTCGGATCCGATCTCTGGAGGAGGGTGACGGGGGGAGCGGATGAGGGGGGCAGATGACTAACGTCCTGATCGTCGGGGGTACGTCGGCGATCGCTTGCGGGGTGGCTCGCGGGTACGCCGAGAAAGGGGCGAAACTCTTCCTCCTAGGGCGCAACCGCGGCCGTCTCGAGAATGTAACGTCCGATCTCAAGGTCCGGGGGGCCGGGGAGGTGGTGTTCGCGTACGGGGAGCTCGCGGATTGCACGGTTCACGAACGCCTGCTCGCGACCGCCTGGGAAAAATTCGGCGGGTTCGACGTCGCCCTGGTCGCATACGGTTCACTTCCGGATCAGGCGATGTGCGAGGAAGATCCGCGGTGTTCCGAAGAAGCGATTCGCGTGAATTTCGTGAGCGCGGCCTCCTGGCTTCTGCTTCTGGCCAAGCGCTTCGAGGTACAGGGGCACGGAACGATCGCCGCGATCTCTTCGGTCGCGGGGGACCGGGGACGCAAGAGCAACTACGTATACGGCTCGGCGAAAGCGGGATTGACCGCTTTCCTGGAAGGGCTTCGGAACCGTCTGTATCGGTCGGGGGTTCGCGTTTTGACCGTGAAGCCGGGGTTCGTCGCGACGCCGATGACGGCCCATCTTCCCAAGACTTCCCTGTTCGCCGAACCGGACGCCGTCGGACGCACGATCGTGGGGGCGATCGCAAAGGGACGGGATGTCGTCTACGTCCCCTGGTTCTGGCGCGGGATCATGTGCGCGATCCGCCACATCCCGGAACGAGTCTTCAAAAGATTGTCGCTTTGATCAATGCCGGAGGCGGATCCGGATCACATCTTTTGCCATCTGAAGGGAGTGCCGAAGTGGAGCGACGCGGCTGTCGCGAATATGGCGCCACCGCACGGGGATTTCCAACACGGGGAATCGTTCCTTCCGGGCGATCCAGAGCAACTCGACGTCGAAGGCGAAGCCGGAAACGGTCTGACGTGAGAAACAGACGTCGGCGGCGGTCCGTCCGAACAGTTTGAACCCACATTGGGTGTCGCGGTACGGGAGGTCGACCAGAAGGCGGAGAAAATGGTTGAACGTCCGCCCCATCCGCTCCCTCCACCAGGGCTGGCGGTGCTCGAGCAACGAGCGATCGAGCGCGCGGGATCCGATCACGATCGTCCGGTCGTCTCGCACCATCGGAAGAAGGCGGTCGATCTCCTCGATCGGCGTGGCGTTGTCGGCGTCCAGGAACACCCGCACATCCCCGGTCGCCTGGAGCATCCCCGCCTTCACCGCCCCCCCTTTTCCCGTCCGGCCGAGGCGGAGGAGTTTTCCGGAGATCCTCGGGAACCGTTCGAGGAGGCGTTCCGCTTGAACCGCGGTGTCGTCGAAACTGCCGTCGTCGACCAGAATCACCTGGCTGCCCGGATAGGTCCTTTGGAGATGGGTGAGAGCGGTCCCGACCCCCTCCGCAAGGCGCGGCGATTCGTTGAACATCGGGATGACGACCGAAAGGGAAGGCATGCGTTCTTTCTTGGTTGGTACCAGGAATTGCCCGGCGGGAACAGTTCCGATACAAAACGGACACCATGGAAATGATCCGCGTGATTCAGGTCGGTCTCGGACCGGTCGGCCAGATGCTCACCCCCTATCTCCTGGAACGGAACTACCTGTCGGTGGTAGGGGCGGTCGACATCGATCCGGCGAAAGTCGGCAAAGACTTGGGTGAAATTTGCGGTCTCGGGAAGAAGACCGGGATCACGGTCCGTGGAGCGCTGGATGCGTTTACTCCGGAAAGTGCGGAGGTGGCGGTTGTCACGACCGCTTCGAAGCTCACCTCCATCATCCCGACACTGGAGAGCGCCGCGAAGCTCCGGATGAACGTCGTTTCGACCTGCGAGGAGCTGGTCTATCCCTGGATCCGGCAACCGGACCTATCCCGACGGATCAACGCGCTCGCCGAAGAACATGATGTCTCGTTTTTGGGAACCGGGGTGAATCCGGGATTCCTGATGGACGCTCTTGCGGTCACGGCGACCGGCATCTGTCGGGATGTCCGGAAGATCCGGATCGAACGGATGCAGGACGCCTCGAAGCGGCGGATCCCGTTTCAGCAGAAGATCGGAACGAATCTCACCGTGGAGGAGTTCCGGAGGAGAGTGGACGCCGGAAACTTGGGGCACGTTGGGTTGACGGAATCGATGCAGATGATCGCGGCCGCGCTCGGGTGGAAGCTCGACCGGACGGAAGATTTGATTGAACCGGTGGTGGCGGACCGCGAGATCGACAGTGCGGTCGGAAAAGTGGCGAAAGGGCGGTGCATCGGACTTCAGCAACACGGCCGGGGATGGATCGGGCGGGAGGAGGTCTTAACGCTCGAATTTCGCGCCGATCTCGGGGAAAAAGAGAGTCACGATTCGATCCAGGTGGAGGGAACGCCGGAGTTCCGGATGACGATCCCGGGAGGGATTCACGGCGACATCGCGACCTGCGCCATCACGGCGAATGCGGTGGCCGCCGTCATCGCCGCCCCGGAGGGACTCCGAACCATGATCGACATCCCGCCGGTTTCGTATCGCCGTTGATGAAAATTCGAATCGCAGGACTGGTATCGGCGGCGCTGGGGCTCATTCTCTGTTTTCTGCCGTCGGTCTTCCCGGAAACGATCCGGATCGCGTTCGGTGATCAACTGGTCATCCACCTCGGGGACCGCGAAATCATCTCCACGCCGTGGAAAGAACTCGCGCCTCGCACTCCTTCCTTATATGTGAAGTTTCATCCCGAGAACGTTCTAGCCACCCGGCTCTTCGGGCCCCCCTGTTCCTGGTCCCCCGAAACCAATTGGGGGGTCAAGGAGCTGGGATCCGATCGAATTCAGATCGCCCGGACGGAGGCCGCATCGGAAATCTTCTTAAAGTGCAGGGTCAGCGTGATCGAGGAGATCGAGATGACGTTCCCGGGGGTGCGTTGGTGGACCCGTCCCCTGTACCATCATGAGAACGTCTTCGAGAAGGATGGCCGGAACCTGATCGCCGGCCCCCTCCCTCCGAGACCGATTCGCTTCTTGCTGCGGCTCGGGGAAGACCTTTCTCTCGGCTTCCTCGGGTTCTCGCTTCTTCTGTTCCTGATCGGATCTTGGCTCAACCGACGGACGATCTCGACCGGACCGATCGAGCGCAGGATTCTTTTCGGTGCGGTTCTCCTAGTCGCCGGCGCTTTCCTCCTGGTCTCGGCGTACGTTTCGATCGTCGTCTTCGAACGGACTCCCCACGTCCAGGATGAGGTGGCCTATCTGTTCCAGGCGAGGGTGCTCCGGTCCCTTCAGTTCTTCTTTCCTTCCCTCCCTGAGAACCTGCGTGGGTTTTTCGACCACGAGTTCGTCATCAACGACGGACATTGGTTTTCGATCTATTCGATGGGACACCCGCTCCTTCTTGCGGTCGGCCTCTGTCTCGGAGTTCCTTATTTCGTGGGACCGTTTTTCGGCGCCTTGTCCGTTCCTCTGATCTTCTGGCTGGGAGAGGGGGCCTTCGGTTCCTGGGTTGGGCTGGGCGGAGCCCTGATCTGGGCCGCCTCCCTGTTCACCTGGCTGCAGGCCGGCTCGATGCTCAGCCACGTCCCGTGCGCCGCTTTCGTCCTTTTTTTCTTTCTATGCCTCCAACAGCAGAGCTTTCGGATCGGGGCCGCGGCCTGGGGAATGGTCTATCTGGTCCGCCCCTTCGTGGGGATGCTGTTGGCCCCCTTTGCTTTGGCTCTCTTCTGGTTGGGCCCACCCCCCTCCAAGAGGAATCTAATCTCCAGCATTGGAATCGCCCTCGCGTTCGTTGTCCTTTTCTTGCTATTCAATTGGCAGACCACGGGATCCCCGTGGGTCGCCGGATACACGTACTATTCTCCGACGAATCGACTCGGATTCGGTCCTCGGGGCGTGGAGTGGGCAAGGTCCTTCACCCCCTTCCATTCCCTGGAGAACATCGGGATGAATTGGGACGCCCTTCAGGAGACCTCGTTCCCGCTTCATTGGGCATTCCTGAGCGGTTTAATCTACTTGGGCGTTTGGCGTCTGTTCGGAAACCGATTCGGTCGCGTTCTCTTGCTGTGGATCTTAGCGCCGGTCGTCGGGTTCTTTTTCTACTTTCATTTCGGCGTTCACATGGGGCCGCGATACTGGTTCGAAATGTATTTCGCCCTTACTACGTGTTTGGCCCTGGGGGCGTGGACGTTGACGGAGCCGGTGCCGAACGGGAAGGTCCGAAAGATCGTTTATACCGCTTTTCTTCTGTCGTTTCTGGTTCCAAGCGTGAAGTCGGCCTCGACGGCTCTCAAGCGGCTCGATCCTGAGTTCAAAGCGATGATTGACCGCGGAACCCAGTTTCATATTCCGCCCGACAGCCTCGTTTTCGTGGACGGGAAAGGAGGATGGCAGAAGTACGGCATCTTTTTTCAATCCTTCGCTCCGGATCTCAAAGCCGACGTTGTTTACGCGCGCGAGCAAGGGGAGTGGTCGCTTCGTCCAAATCGCCAACCCCTCCGGGACGAGGAGCTGATCCGGTATCTGGGGAAAAAGAACGTCTTTTCTTGGGACGGGAAGCAGCTCCTCCCTTGGAGGCGGTCTCAGGAGCCCCCAGCATCTCGTGTGAATTCCGTGAAAAATCGCCAGGGAGATGGGACCGGCTTGAACCCGGCTGCGACGAGGGGGTTGGCGAGGGAAGACGAATCCATAAAGACGACCACCCTGCGAACGCGGCGGTCGGAGAGTTCGTCGGAAGAGAGCAACCCCTCCTCGGAGTAGATCGACAAAGATTCCAGCGTTTCTGTTCGGACGACAGCCGGATCGACTTTCCCCTTGGCAAGATCCACGAAGGCCCGGGCCGTCAGAAACTGGTTCCGGAAAGCGGGGTCCGCGATCGAGAAGAGGACCGATCCCGGAGCCGAAAGTCGGTACGTCTCGGCCACCTCGACCATCTCCCGGGAGGGACCGGTGAGTCTGGGAGCGAGTGCCCCGTGGTCTGAAAAGAGACGCCACTGCGAATAAGCTGTTCCGGCGCTCGCGAGCAGCAGGATCGTGTTGGCGACAATGGCCGCCCGACGGGAATGCCGCCGAGCGAATTCCAGCAATCGTTCGGTCCCGAACGAAGCCAGGATGGCGAGACCGAAGATGGTGATGAGCCACATCCGCGGGAGCCAAAGCCCCATCAGGACCTGATAGAGTCCGGCATTGACAACGAAGAGCGTTCCGTACGGCCACCATCTCTTTCCGCGGGCGAAGAGGAAGACGAGCCCCGCGAGACCCAGAAGGGAAAAGAGCGGGGGAACCAGGCGAGCCGGATAGGTCGCCAGCATGTCCGATCCCTCGTACAGTAATGGACGGAGAAGCTGACCTCCGGCGAATCGGGCATTGAAGGTGACGGCTTTGAGACGCTGCTCGACCGAAAGCCCCTCCTTCAGAGCGGAGTATTCTAGGGCATACGACCGGGAACTCGCCTGTGAGCGGAAGGGTCGGAGCCACAGGGGAGAAAAGGCGGCGATCGGGATCAGAAAACAGAACAACCAGGCGATCTTTTTTTTGAAGGAACCGTTTCCTTGCCGAAATACCTCCACAAAGACGGTCAGGACGGCACAGAACGAAAATCCGTACACGATGTTATAGGTGAACAGAGTGGCCGTGACGGCGGCTCCCGCTCCGACAAGAGTTAGGATTCGCAGCGGGCCATGCCGCACCATTCGGACGCGGGTCAGAAGATAGAGGGACAGCGCGATCCAGGGCTCACAAAGAGACCCTTCAATTACAACCACGCTGCTGAGTAAATGTAGAGTTCCGAATGCGTACAGCAGGAGAATGCAGATTGCGGTCGAAAAGGATGTGAGATTCCGGAGGGAAAGAAAAAGGAACAAGAGAGATCCCGCTTTCAGGAGGATGAGGAACTTTCTCGGGGACAAGAGATCATCACCGAAGAGGCGGAATCCCACCTGCGGAATCCAGCGAGTGAACGGATACTGGTCGAACGTGTCCTGATGGACACTCCAGATCCCTTTTTCAACGGGCGGAATCCCATGATCGTGGAGGTACGAACCGAGGACAACCGCGAATTCATCCCCTTCGATTCCCGACGGTTTCACGCCGATGTTTCGGAACAGGAGGAAAGCGAACAGCAAGATCAGCGCACCCACAAGTGCGCCCCGGACGAGGCGGGATTCAAGAAGAAATGACATCAACGTCGACCGGAAACGGATTGAATTCATGATCGTTAGTTGGGGACACGAAAGCAACATTTCTTCACGGGATGGGCCCCCATAGACAAGGCCGGGAGGATGCGATTAGAAAGGCCCAAGGATCTGGACGGGAGATGAAAGGGCGCCTTATATTCGTCTGCCTGATAGGATTAATCGGAGCGGCTATGTCGGAAGGGAAATCAAAAACGACGGAAAAAGGGAAGGCGGTGGAACGTCTGACGCCGCTTCAATTCGAGGTAACGCAGAGAGAGGGGACCGAGCCGGCGTTCCTCAACGAATACTGGAATCACAACGAAACCGGGATCTACGTCGACGTCGTGTCGGGTGAGCCGCTGTTCAGTTCGACCGACAAATATGATGCCGGCTGCGGGTGGCCGAGTTTCACCAAGCCGATCGATCCTGCTCAGATCACGATAAAGGCGGACCACAAACTGAGCGTGACGCGCACCGAAGTCCGGAGCCGTCAGGGGAACTCCCACCTGGGGCACGTCTTCGACGACGGTCCGGGACCGACGGGGAAACGGTACTGCATCAACTCCGCCTCGCTCCGGTTCGTTCCGGTCCAGCGTTTGGAAGAGGAAGGGTACGGTCAGTATTTGAAGCTCTTCTCGGGTAAGGAAAAGCGGTCGAAGCCGGAGCTCATGATGAGCGAGAAAAAGATCGAGACGGCGATTCTGTCCGGCGGTTGTTTCTGGGGGGTGGAGGATCTCCTTCGGAAGATCCCCGGTGTGATCGACACCGAGGTCGGATATACGGGGGGTACGCTGGAACAGCCGTCGTACGAGGATGTGAAAACCGGGCGGACCGGACATGCGGAGGCGATCCGGATCCATTTCGATCCCTCCCGCATCAGCTATGCGGCGATTCTGGATCACTTCTTCCGCCTGCACGACCCGACCACGCTCTATCGTCAGGGGAACGACGTCGGAACGCAGTACCGCTCGGCGATCTTCTATCTGAACAGCGATCAGAAGAAGGCGGCGGAGTCGGCGCGCGAGAGGGCGCAGCAGAACTGGAAGAAGGAGGTCGTGACGGAGATCGTTCCGGCCAAGCCGTTCTACCGGGCGGAGGAGTATCATCAGGATTATCTGTTGAAGAACCCGAACGGCTACACCTGTCATTTTTACCGGGATTTCGGCGGCGGCAAGAAGTGAGATGAGCGACGGCCGTACACGAGTTCTGTTCCTGAACAGCTGTGTCAGCGGGGGGGGGCGCGGGGCGCAGTCTGCAGGCGTATCTCTCCCACCTCGACAACCGGATCGAAGCGCATGTCGTGATGCCGGAGCCCGGGGTGATCGGGCCGCAGCTCAAGAACGTGACGCGCGTGATCTACGTCCCCGAGTTCGTGGAACGGATCCACCGCTCGGCGTATCGTTGGGTGGGTCGGATCGGGTGGCGCTGGCTCAATGTCGTGGCGAACTGTTTCGGCCTGCCGCGCGCGATGTTCAAGATCATCCGGATCGCCCAGGACATCCGCCCCGACCTGATCTACTGCAACCACATGCTGGCGAATCCGGTCGGCGCCTTCGTCGGCTGGCGGACCGGCGTTCCGATCGTCTTTCACGCCCGCAACATCCACGTCGCCTGGGTCGGCCGGAAGTTCTATTACTTCCTGGCCGGGCGGAAATTCGTGAAGAAGATCATCTGCAACTCGCTTGCCTCCTCGTTTCTGTATCGCGAGTACACCGAGGAAAAGGTCCGGGTGGTTTACAATTTCGTCGACCTCAAGAAGTTCGATCGCGAAAAAGTGGAACCGCGTCTGCGGAAAGAGCTGAACCTGCCGAAAGACGCTCTCGTGATCGGATACATCGGCCGGATTCTGCCCAAGAAAGGGATCGATGTCCTTCTGAACGCCTTCGGAAAGATCCACGCGGCCTTCCCGAACGCCTATCTCGTGCTGGTCGGGGCGAACGACGGCGGACTTCATCGCGATCTCCGGAACGAATACGAACAGCTGACCCGGACGCTGGGGATCGACGACCGAACCCGCTTCGTCGGCTTCCGGAACGACATCCCGCCGTATGTGGCCGATTTCGACGTCAATTCGCTTCCGAGCATCGAGCCGGAATCGTTCGGACGGGTTCTGATCGAGGCGATGGCGATGGGGGTCCCGTCCGTGGTCTCGGCGCTGGGAGGGGCGAGGGAAGTGGTTCGGAGCGGATTGAATGGTCTCTGGTGCAAACCGGGAGACGTCGACGATCTGGCAAAGGCGCTCGCGACGTTACTCGGTGATACCCAACTGCGCCGCCGTCTCGGACGATTCGGGTCGACGTACGTTGTGGAGAATTTTTCAGCCGAAGAGCTTTCCCGCCGGATCACGGAAATTCTGTTGGAGGTCCGGGATGCCACGACCGCGGGGGTTCGTCGGTTTCCGACCGAGCGCCGTCATGCGCCCCGGGGTCGGGTCTCGACCGGAGAGCGCCCGTTCGATCAGTTCACAACGAATCCAGAGTGACCGTCCGGAGTCCTTTTTTTTCGAACCCATCCAGGATCGGATCGAGGGCCGTGACGAGGGAGCTTCTCTCTCCGGATCCGTCCGGGGAATACCCGTCGTGCATCACGATGATGTCCCCCGCACGAACACGGGAAAGAACCCGGCTCACCAGCTCTTCGACCGGTGGGTTCTGGGTGTCGAAGATCGGGTAGGAAAAACCGATCAGCTTTCCTCCCATTCTGGAAATGATCCAGTTCACCAGCGGGCTCTTGTATCCCTTCGGGGCGCGGACCAGGGTCGGCCGGACGCCGGAAACCCGTTCGATGACGTCCCTTCCGTGGGAGATCTCCGCTCTGCACGCCGCCGGGGTGAGGTACGGGAGAATCCGATGGCTGTACGTGTGGTTTCCGATCGCGTGCCCGCGGCGGACGATCTCGCGCGTTAACTCAGGGTGTTTTTCCACATTCCGGCCGAGGCAGAAAAAAGTCGCTTTGGCGCCGCGACGATCGAGTGTGTCGAGGATCTCCCGTGTGTACGGTTCGACCGGCCCGTCGTCGAACGTCAGCGCCACCGCGTTCCCCGCATCGCGAGGGAGGCGGGAGATCGCAGGAGTGAGAACGTTGAACCAGGGAACGATCATGTCTAGGAGGAAGAGCGCCGAAAAGAACGCGAGCAGCGTCCAGCCGATCGCGAAGAGTTGGAACATCGCCGGCGGAAGGTAGGTCGCGAGAAAGAGGACGATGCCGTATGCTCCTACGAACGTCGCGATCCGCGTCAGAATTCTTCGAATGGTTCGGCCGGGCATGAAGGTTCAAGGGATCATATCGGAGAGCGAAGCCGGTCTCCAGTAGCGCCTGCCCCCCTCTCGTGATAATCAACGGGTCGGGGTTTTCTGCCTCTTGAGCGCCATCTCGAACCGTGGTTCGGGAAGAGGAGTGAAGGTGAAAGAGATTCCATCCAAACTGATGCAATTCGTGTCCGGCTACCGTGCGAGCCGGATCGTTTTGACGGCGATCGAACTCGATCTTTTTTCCCAGATCGGAACAGGAGCGACGGCGAGTCAGATCACCGGTGAGATTCGGGCCGACGAACGGGGAACGGCGGTTCTTCTTCATGCTCTGACCGCTCTCGGCCTTCTCCGGAAAAAAGGGGGGCGGTTTTTCAACACGCCGGTGAGCGCCGGATTCCTTGCGGCGGGGGGGGCGAACGACGGCCGACTCGGGCTCAAGCATCACCTGGCCCTTTGGGAGAGTTGGTCGGCGTTGACGAAGGTCGTGAGGGAGGGAAGCCCCGGGGAACGTTCGATGGGAGGGATGACGGAGGAAGCGCGTACTGCTGCGTTCATCGGTCTGATGCACCAAACCGGAGCGATCCGGGGACCGCGCGTTGCGGCCGCCTTACGTACCCTCCCCGGGACGAGGATGCTGGATGTCGGGGGAGGGTCGGGGGCGTATTCGATCGCGATCCTCCGGAAGAACCGGCGGCTTCGCGCGACGCTCTTCGACCGGTCCGTGGTTCTGCCTCTTGCGCAACGGTATGTGGCGAAGGCCGGTTTTTCGGATCGGTTCACGTTTCAGGCGGGGGATCTGACCACCGACAGATTGGGGGAGGGATTCGATCTGGTTCTGATCTCGTCGATCTGCCACATGCTCTCCCCGGAACAGAACGTGAACCTGTTCGAGCGGGCACGGCGGGCTCTGGTGGAGGGGGGGACGATCGTCGTCCACGATTTCATTCTGGAGAACGATCGGACAAAACCGGTACAGGCGGCCCTCTTCGCCGTGAACATGTTGGTCAATACCGAAGGGGGGAACAGCTACTCGGTGGCGGATTACACGTCGTGGCTGCGAAGCGCGGGATTCGGGAAGATTCGGTTCCGGAGACTCCCCGGCGGGTCCGATCTCATGACGGCTTCTTAGCTTTTGCTTTTTCGAGCCCCCGTTGGGCGGGCTTGGAGTTCGGGTTTACCGACAACGCTTTTTCAAAGTGTTGGATCGCTTGTTGCCGGTCTCCCGAATCGAGCGCAAGCCAACCGAGCCCCGTGTATCCGCCGGCGTAATCGGAATTCTCCGAAATGGCCGCGAGGTAAAAGCTCTTCGCCTTGACCGGATCCTCGAGATGTCTCCAAGCATCGCCGAGGCCGGTGAGAGCTATCGCGCGGAAGGGGACCACCTTCCCGTCGAGATTGATCGAGGAGGAGTTTGACCGGGGGATCACGGCCGAAAGCTCCAACCCCCTCTCGAACGTTTCACGCCCTTCACGATTTCTGCCGAGATCCAGCTGCGTCCATCCGAGCACGAGATAGCCCATCGGATGGCGGGGCTGCAGCGCGACCGCGCGTTTCGCCCAGACCAGCGCCTCGTCCTCCTTTTTCTGATCGACGGCGGCTGTCGCCAACTCATCGAATACGAAAACGAGGGGATTCACATCCTCGGGGGTCGTGGCGCTTTCGAAGATCTGACCGATCTGCTCGATCTGCGCCAAAGGAAGCGACCGGGCCCCTTGGCGGAAGTCGGCGCACTTCGTGATCCGGATCACTTCGGCCGACGCTTTATCGAATCCCTGCCGCCAAGTGTTTTCTCCGGTCATCGGTGCCATGACGGACGAAAGGGTTTCCCGGTGGAACGCCCCGAAGGTGTGCCCGAGTTCGTGCACCAGCACCGCCCCGAAGTCGTCGTTGTTCATGGAGTTGATGAAAAGGAGGTCGGACAAAAACTGGCTCTCCCCGAGACGTTGGACAAACCAATGTTCGGTCGTGATCTTCTCGCTGATCACCCCCAGATGGAGCTCGGACGATGACTTTCCTTTCCATTTCACAAGATTCTCGAAAACGCTGTCGTCGATCCGTTCCTTGGAAGTGATCAACGGGATCTCCCCGATCTCGCGGACCAGAAACGAGATCCCAAACGGCTGAAAATGCCAGTTGGCGTGACCGAAGGCGGTGTCGAGTTTCTGCCGCCATCCCGGGACCCGGGTGAACGAAGGATCGAGCAGGACCTGGACGGTGATGACCCGGGGAAGGGCGGGGGAGCAGCGGTTGGAAAAATAGGGGCGGACCGTCCCGGCGCAGGAATAGGTGACACATTGGGAGACCGATTCCCCCGCGACCGACGGGGGTGGAGAAGAGGCGATCTTCGCCGCGCCGGTGCAGTGGGTCTGGATCACCTGCGTCCAGTTC
>JAZDDX010000034.1:0-3648 GCA_043809315.1 Pseudomonadota bacterium | reverse complement strand
CGTCACCATTCCTGGCGCTGATCGAATTCATCGTTGGATTCGACCCCGGCTTGGCTGATCTCGGCTTCGGATTGGTAGGAGGTCATCTCCTCCGCGGCCACGAGAAAGGGGATCCTCCCGTGCATGTCGAAAAAGGTTTCAAGTTTCTTTCTGGGAGGCGCCCGACTGATCTTGGGGACCAGGAGCTTAATTTTCCGTAGATCGGTCTCAAAGCCGGAGAGTTTCATTTCGATTCCGCATCGGGGGCACTCGATGGGGAGCGTTCCAAAGATCCGGGCCAGAAGGGACGCCCAGCGGGGGGTGATCGGTTTTCCTTCGGTTTGAACGATCGAAGTCTTCGTGGGAAGCCCTAAGAATCTCCGGGTGGCCGAGGCGTAAAGTCCCGCATATCTCCGGACATGTTGATACCGATCGGGGATATGAACCGAAAGGTGAGCCGGAAACTCCAACGGGGTGAAGGTAAGGTTGCGTCCGCTCCGAGTCGAAAGAAACACCCGGTCCTGTCCATACGAGAGCCGAGATAACGAGACCGGGGTCCGGAAGGCGTACGCCAGTCTTCGAAGGAAGGACTCCCGATCTTGGGGAGAAAAGGGCTCGGAGGCGTGGAGGTGAAATCCCGAATGCGGCCAGCTCAAAAGGTTGGTGGCGGTATCGTCGGAAAGTTGGCTTCTTGAAGCGAGGCGAGATCGACAATCGCGCTGCCTGCGCCGGGATTTCCGTCGGGACCAAGGAGGGGGGCGGGAAAGACGGAAGAGACGCCGCGCGAGCCCCAAGAGGGGTCGATCTGTTGAAAATCGCTCTGGATCTGGGCGAACGCAGAAATCGTGTTCTTGTGAAGGGTTTGTCCACGAAGCTCGTCCGTTTGGATGGTAACATTCGCCTGAAGGACTTTGTACGCCGCTGTCGCCACAACTGAAATGGTCAGCAGGCTGACCAACATTTCGGAGATGGAAAAGCCGTGGAAAGATTTTTTTAAAGGCACGGGATTGTAACCCACCTTACTCCTAGATTTACTGGCTTTGGAATTTACCACGATCCAAGACAAAAATCTTTTTACAACGCTTCAAATGAGCAAAAGCGCGATCGCCAGTTGCGGAAACGCGGCCTTGGGAGCCGCGGTCGTCGCGAAAGCGGCCGGGCGACCCCTCGAGGTTTTCGTCCCGCCGAACGCCAACCCGAAGGTTATCGAACGACTGCAAGAACTCGGCGCGCATTTGGTATACTGCCCGCGTGAGTCAAACGAACCGGGCGATCCTTGCTACCTCCGCTTCAAGAAGGCGGTCGCCGGAGGCGCACTCCCCTTCACCGTCCAGGGAAACGAAAACGGCCTTACGATTGCCGGGGGGAAAACGTTGGTGTACGAAATGGTGGCTCGTTTGCGCCGCGAGAAAGTTTCGATCGATCATCTTTTTATCCAGGTCGGCGGCGGGGCGTTGGCCAGTTCCATCTTTCAGGGGCTTCAAGATGCAAAAGCTTTGGGACTGATCGACCGGCTTCCGCGAATCCATGCGGTTCAGACCGAGGGGGGGTATCCCCTCGCGCGGGCGTACGAGAAAATCGCCAAACGGATCCGGGATCGGTGCCCCAACACGAAGACGAGTGACGTACCCAAGCAAATCCTCGACGAGGAGCTCTGGTTCGCGGCGATCCACCGCTCTTCCTTCATGTGGCCGTGGGAGACCGAGCCGAAAAGCGTCGCCCACGGGATTCTGGACGACGAAACGTACGATTGGCTTGCGGTCGTAGAAGGGATGCTCCGGACCGGAGGCGCTCCGGTAGTTGTGTCGGAAGAGAACCTCAAAAAAGCAAACCGCTTGGGGCGCGAGCACACAAAAATCCGTGTGGATCACACGGGCACGGCGGGGCTCGCGGGAGTTTTAAAACTTCAGCGGCCAGACGAGAACGTGGCCGTCCTTTTCACCGGCGTCGAACGCTAGGTCTTTTCTGTAAAAAAGCTTCTTTCACTTATAATCGGTTTTCACAACACACTTATCGAACTTGATCGGACCCACTTCTTCGCCACTGTCGTTGACAAGAGTTACGGAAAACGATCCCTCATAATCTTTCGAATCGATAGAAGGAACACGCAGGACGTCCCAACCCTTTTCACGATCAATCGTAATAACCAGCTTTTTGATATGAAACCCGGCCAATTGGTAGGCTTGTATATTCGGGTTTTTAATTAGCTCCTGACCACATCCCTGGCTCCCCATGATCTTTTCGGCGATCACGCTTGAATCCTCGGTTGTCTCCGTTGTTGCCGACGCAGGGATAGGGGACATCAGTGCAAGGATCAGTAGTGCAAGTCCCGTCAGAATTCTCATAGGCATGCCTCCGACAAGTAGAATTATGAAGTTCTTAAAGAAACTAACCCCTCGCGTCAATCCCTAATGGCTGGTGACCGGTTTTCGGACCCTCCTCCCCCACCCTTAATTTTATAACCTCGCAGAATTCCTGCTCTTCTGCCCTTTTCATCCATGGCACGGCTACTGCAAGATTCTCTCCTGGATGATCATGTCTACAACGGTTGACGTCTGTACACCGACTTGTGTACACTCAAGGAGCAGTGAGTGAAAAAACGAGACCTGGAGAGAATGCTCAGAGCGCTCGGATGGCACTTTTTGCGGCAGGGGGGAAACCACGAGATTTGGACAAACGGCGCAGACACGGAAGCGATTCCACGGCATTCGGAGATCAACGAAACCACGGCCAAGGCGATACTCAAACGTGTCCGCAATCGACCGCCCCAGCCGGAATGAGAGGCCTCTATGAGAATTGAAGGAAGAATCACCCCACCCAAAGGCCGAAAAAACCGATACTGGTCGGTGGAGATCCCCTTGTTGGAAATCTATACCCAGGGAAAATCCAGGGAAGATGCTTATCGAATGGCCAAGGATGCGATCGAAAGTCTGGTGAACAAGAAAAGTTTCAAAGTGACGGTCACGGCAAAAAAGGGAAATGTTTTCACCGTCTCGTCAGAAGATTTTGCGACTTTTCTGGCGTTTGTGCTTACCCGGCTTCGAACCAGTCACCATCTTTCCGCGCGCGAAGTGGCCGAACGTCTCTCCTCCTCTTCACCGAATGCGTATGTCCGTTATGAGCGGGGGAAAGCGATGCCGAAATTGGACACGCTTCTCCAGCTTCTCAGGGCGATCGATCCGCGACTTTCGCTGGTTCTGAAGACAGCTTGATACGAAGAAACCGTTTTCCCGGCTTCAAATGAGCAAAAGGGCGATCGCCACGACGGCCATGCCGCTGATCAAGCCGTACACCGACTGGTGCCCGGTGCAGAGTTTCTTCGCGTTGGGCAGCAACTGGTCCACCGACGCGATCCCCGTCCCCTCCCGGATCGTCGCGTAGACGTTGGAGGCGGTTTTCAGGAACGACCGGGCGCACTTGCCGGCGCTATTGGAGGCGCAAGCCCCGGCTCTTCCCGTGGCCACGATCTATAGGAACTTTCATGCTGTGGTCCTTCGAGGCGAAGGCCGTAGCGAGAGGGTTTCGAGCTTTGGAGGGTAGGGTTCTGGTCCGAAGGGAGTGGAAAAGGCACGGAGGTGGGTGGTTCGAGGGCCTTGGAGTCCTGAAATCAGAGAGAGAAAGCCCCGGATCCGGGGCTTTGGAGCTTCGTTTCGGCCCTGTTGGGTAAAC
>JAZDDX010000033.1:0-35132 GCA_043809315.1 Pseudomonadota bacterium | reverse complement strand
TCTCCATCTTCGGCCTGATCTTTCACGATCTCGGATTGATCTACCGGGACGCGAACGGCATCAGCCGTTCGGCCGCACACAATGGCGTCGGTGGCGGTCTGCGGGTTTCGTTGACCGACATTCTGGCCCCCGTTTTCGGGGTGGACTTCGGGTACGGGATCGAGGACCGTGCGTTCCACGTCTACTTGGCTCTCGGTTTGGTCGACTTCTAGTCTTTCGATTTTTTTCGTTCGAAGATGTAGGACGAGAGGGAGTCGACGGGGGTTTCCGCGATCCGGCCGATTGTTTCCGTGAACGCGCGGGCGGCCGCTTCACATTCATTCAGCTCTCCGGTCAGGTACCCGCCTCCGTAGTTCGTCACGGTCGGGGGAAGGAAGCTTTTCACGAGACGAACGTTCGCGCTCTTGAGTGCGGCGTCGAGCGCCACCATCGATTCGATCGGCGGGGCCATCAAATATGCGAGCGAGTCCCCAGGCAGAAGGCCGCTTTCCCGCGACAGATAGAGGCCGAGACTGGGGATGACGTGGGAGAAAAAAACGATCCGACGGATCCCCTCCGTTGCGGAATAGGAAACCCGGCTCTCGAGCATCCGAGCCGCCGCTTTGAGCCCCTCCCGGACGATGTCGTCGTCCGCGCCGGCGAGAATGCCGATCGCTTCGCCGGAGAGGGGTCCGGGGGAAGAAGCCGCTCCCGCGTAAAGGGACCGCGCGTACAGGACCGATACGGGGGAGGCTTTCGTAGCCTCATCGAGCGCGACGAAAAGAGCGTGGTCGAGGTCGCTCGTGACGAGACCGAAGGAGGCCTGATCTTCACGGATCGCGCCCAGGCTTCTCCGAAGCTCCTCGTGGGGAGCGGGGATCAGCTTGGCGCTCGGGGTCTTGGGGCGTACGACGATCATGGCTTGATTCGGCCGTGGTTCCGGTCGTCGACGAGAACGACGGCGGGATGATGGCTGCGCGCCTCTTCGTCGGTCAGTTGGGCAAAGGCGCTCACGATCACGATATCCCCCCGTTTCGCCAGATGGACCGCGGCGCCGTTGACGACGATTGCTCCCGATCCGGGGGGGGCCGGGATGGCATACGTTTCGAAGCGGTTTCCGCTGGTCCGGTTCCAGACGTGAACCTTTTCATGCGGAAGGATCCCGGACATCTCGAGGAGCGAGGAGTCGATCGCGATGCTCCCCTCGTAGTCGATCTCCGAGGCGGTGACGCAAGCCCCGTGGATCTTCGCTTTGAGCATCGTGATCGTCATCGGCCGGGCACCATACACCGGCTCCGGCGGAAAATCGAGTGGGGTAGAAATGGGGATATGCGCGTGATAGAAGCCCCCCTCCTCATGAACTGGTTCCTTTTCATCTTTGCCTCCGCATCCTGGGGCGGTTCGTTCATCGCGATCCGCTTCATGTTGGACGGGATGCCGCCCCTGGCAGCGGCCGGCTCGCGTACGCTTCTCGCCTCCGGGTTTATGGCCCTCTTCGCGCTGGTCGGTCGGAAGCCGTTCCCCGCGTCGAAAAAATGGTTTCCGAAACTCTCCGCCTTGGCCCTGGTCAATTTTTTCATCCCTTGGGCCTGCCTTTTTTGGGGGGAGCAGTTTGTCGAGCCTGCGGTCGCCTCGATCCTGAACAGCACGGTCCCGCTGTTCGTCTTCCTCTTCTCGATCTGGCTTCTCTCCGACGAACCCCCCACCTGGGTCCGGTTTTCGGGAGTGGCTCTCGGGTTTCTCGGCATCATGATGGTCTTCGGTCCCGGGCTCACGCACTTCTCGTCCGATCCGCGATCGACGTACGGGATGGTGGCGGTCACGATCATGTCGGCGTCGTACGCGATCGGGGCGATCCTGACGAAACGGTTCGGTCTCGGGTTCGACATCCTCTGGAGCATCTCGATCCAGTGTTTTCTGGCTGCGACCGGTTTATTGATTCTGAGTGTTGTGTTCGAACCGACCACCTGGCTCCAGACGGTCTGGATGCATCCGCGGAGTCTTTGGGGGATGTTGTATCTTTCCCTCGTTTCGACGGCGATCGGATGGATCATCTACTTCCGCTTGATCAAAGTTTGGGGGGCGCTTCGTTCCTCGGCCACCACCTATTGCATGCCGCTGGTCGCCGTGATCCTCGACTGGTTTTTTCTCGACCGGATCCCGTCGATGCTTCAGATTTTCGGTGGCACCCTGATCTTGAGTTCCGTCGGGCTGATCCACCTGACCCGGTTCCCCAGGTTGAAGCTTCTTTCGAATCGGTCTACCGTACGCACCGATGGCGCCGAAAGAGACAAGACCGCAGGTCGGGATCGTGATGGGGAGCAGGAGCGATTGGGGGGCGATGGCGAAGGCGAGCGAGCTCCTAAAGGAGTTCGGCGTTCTGCATGAATGCCGGGCGCTCTCAGCGCATCGGGCTCCGGACGCGGTAGCCGAATACGCCGGATCGGCTGAGGAGAGGGGACTTCAGGTCATCATCGCGGGGGCAGGTGGCGCAGCCCATCTCGCCGGCGTGATCGCGGCGAAGACAACGCTCCCGGTTCTCGGCGTTCCGATGGAGTCGAAAGCGCTTCACGGGCTCGATTCGCTGTTGTCGATCGTTCAGATGCCGAGAGGGATTCCGGTCGGGACGCTCGCCATCGGAGAAGCGGGGGCGGCCAATGCCGCGCTGTTGGCCATCGAGATTCTCTCCCTTTCGGATGCCGATCTTCGGAAGAAGCTGAAGAATTTTCGAGCCGCGCAAACCACCAAGGTGCTGAGCGACCAATCGCAACTCAGTTAGAACCCAATTTTTCTTAGTGGCTTTTCCAGTGGCGCCATCAGCCCGCGGATCGCCTCAAAAACCACGCGGAACTGGGAGTCATACTTTTTTTCCAACGCGGTGAGCTTCGCGGCCAAGTCTGCATTCGAAGCCAGCAATTGTCTCAGACGCACGAAGGTTCTCATGATCTCGATGTTCACCTGAGCGGCGGTAGGACTTCGAAGAACGCTCGAAAGCATCGCTACGCCCTGCTCGGTAAAGGCAAAAGGCACGTATTTTCGATGCCTTCCGCGGCCAACGTCTAAGGTCACAATTTGTGACCTTAGAGATCTGGCCTCCTCTACAGTCAGAAGGAACATGAAATCATCTGGAAATCGTTCGATATTTCTCTTCACAGCCTGAACGAGAACTTTGGTTTTGACGCCATAAAGTTCTGCCAGGTCACTATCCAGTAAGACTTTCTGACCTCGAATCATCCGGATTCGGTTTTCGATCCGTTCCGGTAGCATGGGGGTCCGGTTTTCGGTCTCTTGAGCGTGGTTTTTCATCGCATCAAGAAGACTGAGCAAAAGCTGTGCCTCGGCCCCGAACTGGGATCGGTTAATCTATTTTGGGCGCCAGGTGTCGTACCAGATATCGTACGCCTGGCGCTTGATTCCTGCCGAATCGTGCAACGAGATACTCCCGAACGTCTTCCAATCGGCCGAGCCGTCGTCGGCCATGGCGTACAGGAAGAGCCAGTTGTAAAACAGGAGCTGTTTCCCTTGGATCATGTCGACGAACTTCGGGATGTAGTTCGTCTGCTGCTGAGCGGAAGCGACCCAGGGGGGATTCGGGTCGCCCAGGTTTTCCGCCGGCCAGCCGGTTTCCGTGATCGCAAGAGAGATCGTCCGCTTTGCCGCGGTCGCCGCATCGGTAAGGCGCTTAACGAACGAGTCCAGATAGGTCGCGGGGATCTCGGAGGGGATCGGATACTTGAAGAACGGGTAGACGGTCAGTCCCACGACATCGACCCGCTTGAAATCGTGGTGGTCGAACGCCTCCCAGAATGGGCGGATCCACCCCCTGAGCGTCCCGCTTCCCGAGAGATGTTCGAAGTTGAAGACCGGCCCGATGGAGACTCCGGGGAGAATCTTTTTCAGCTCGTCGTAGGTGTCGTTGTAGAACTGGAGCCAGTTCGCGTAATCCAGAAGATCCTGTTCGTAATAAAAATCGTTCTCGTTCCCCAGGAACAGGATGGAAGGGCGTTCGACCGAAACGAACATCCGGAGCATCTGGAGAAAACGGTTCTTTGCCTCGATGTTCCGCCAATCCTGGGAGGTGTTGGACGGTACGCCGATCCATAGTGCAGACCCGGAGCGCCACTGGAACACGAATTCCGTCGCGAAACAGTCGGTCTTTCCCTGCTGGCTCAACTGGGTCGCTCGGGCCGGGACGTTCCCCGCGTCGCTTCCGTCCGCCGCGTCGTCCCGCCAGGGACCTTTCCAGAGGAGGTTGCCGACCCCCAGAGTTCGAGTGTCAATAAAGAACGCTCCGAGCTTGTCATACGAAACCGGAAATCCGACGGGGGAGAGGGAGAACCCGGGAAAGGTTCCCGGTGTGCCGCAGATGCGGTCGTCCTTACAAGCGGCGAAAAAAACGGCCAGGACCGCAACCACCACGAGATAGACGAACCGTTTCATCGTTTGCCAGGATATGAGGAATTCTGCTGGCCCTCAATCTCGAAATAAGGTTTTCTCGAAACCGATGGAGATCGGTCTCATATATGCGATCGGGATCTTGATCATCAGCCTCGCGACGCTCGGGGCGATCTGGTACGGCAATCATGTCATCCCTCGCCTGGAGCGGGTGCCGCCGATCGGTCCCGGCTCCCCGAAAGTCTCCGTGATCGTGGCGGCGCGAAATGAAGCGGGGAAGATGGAAGCCGCCGCACGGTCGTTTCTCTCGCAGGAGTACCCCAGCCTCGAAGTCGTTCTGATCGACGACCGCTCCGAAGACGGCACCGGGGAGATCGTTCGCCGTCTCGCCCGCGAGAATTCCAAATTGAAGGTGATCGAGATCCGCGACCTTCCCCCCGGCTGGCTCGGGAAGAATCACGCTCTTTGGAGGGGGGCTGCGGAGGCGAGCGGGGAATATTTCCTCTTCAGCGATGCCGATGTCCTGTTGGCCCCTTCCGCGCTTTCTCGTGCCATGCAGCTGGTCCGGGAACGGTCGCTCGACCACCTGGCGGTGATTCCGCACGTCCCGATGAAGGGGGCGATGCTCCAGGGGTTCATGGGGTACTTCACGATGCTGTTCGCCGGCTACTACCAACCTTGGAAGGCGAAAGACCCGAGGAGCAAATCGTTCATCGGGATCGGCGCTTTCAACCTGGTTCGCCGGGAGGCGTACCTGCGGATGGGGACGCACGAGCGGATCCGGATGCGCCCGGACGACGACTTAAAACTGGGGGAACGGCTCAAACGTTCCGGCGCCCGGCAGGATTGCGCGCTGGGGGGTGGAATGGTCGAGGTGGAGTGGTACCCGAATCTGCGGGAACTGGTGCGTGGGCTCGAAAAGAACAGCTTCTCCGGGTTCGACTATCGGTTCGGGAAGGCGATTTTCTATTCGGGGATGATCCTCCTCGTCAGCGTCGGACCGTTCGTCGCGCCTTGGTTCGTGAGAGGGACCGCAGCGTATGTCTCGGTTCTGGCGGCCCTGATTCTCCTGACCGCATCCCACAGCAATGCCCGCGTTCACGGTCTTCGCTTCATCGCGGGGATTCTCTATCCACTGGCGGCGCTCCTCTTTCTGGTGATCATTTGGAACGCGATCGTAAAGACCCTTTTTCGAGGAGGAATCGAATGGCGTGGCACGTTTTATCGCCTCTCCGATCTCCGGCGATCCGGATCGTAGTTTTGATGGTTGTGTCGCTGGCCCCGACGCCTCTTGCGGCCTGGGGCAGCCGGGGACATCAGGTGGTCTGCGATGTCGCCGTCCGGTTGCTCGAATCGGAGGATCTGCGGTGGTTTCTTCAAAACCGGGGGGCCGAGCTGGGGGATCTCTGCGACGTCCCCGACTCTCGTTGGCGCCGTCCTCCGTACGACACGGTGGAGGCGGAGGAAGCGCACTCGATCAACCCGGAGTTGATGCGGACAAAGCTCGCCGATTTGCCGCTCGACTTCGCCTCGTTCTGGTCCCTCGCGGTTCGAGCGAAAGTCGACCCACCGGCCCGCGCCGGATCCCTTTGGTGGCGGGCCGATCAGTTCTACCGTCTGGCACTGGCGGACGCGAGGAGGGTGAAGATCTCGTCGCGTGAAGCGGACATCGCCGATTTCGTGGTCGATCTGGCTCTTCTGGGGCATTTCGTGGGGGATGGATCGATGCCGTACCACGTGACGGCGGAGTTCAACGGGCGGAAGACGGGACACTCCGGGATCCACATCTACTACGAGGTGGATCTGATCAACGCTCAGCCGCTCAACCTTCCGATGTCCGTCTTCCGCGAAGCGGGGAAACAAAAGCCGAAACCAATCGCCGCATCCGCCGACTTCGCTCTCCGTCTGATGCAGAGCTTGAGCCTTGCCACTCTCCCCGACATTCCGGAGATCGAAAAAGGGGACGACCGCGTGATCTTCGATCGGTCGGGGAAGAATCCGGAGCGGTTTCCCGCGCCGAAAGTGGTGGACGCATTCGGCGATCTCCCGGTCCGGGAACTGGCGCGCGGAGCGGCGTATCTTGCGGCGATCTGGGACCGCATCTATGTCGAAGGAGGAATCCCCTCGTTGGCTTCGATCCGCTCTCTTCATCACGCGCGAATTCCGTCGTTCGTCCCGCTGGATTACATGAAGGGATCCACGCCGAAACCGGGGAAGAAAAAGGGGCGTCGAGGGTGAAGTCGAATGTTCGCGGGATCGTTTTCGATCTGGGCGGGGTTCTGGTCCGCCTCGACTCGAAACCGTTCTTCGAGGCCCTCGGGTATCGGCACGGCAAAACGGTCAAGGCGTGCATCGATGCGATCGAGGCGTGGACCGTCTACGATCGCTGGGAGCGCGGCTTCGTGACGGAGCGACAGGCGTTCGAGGCGTTTCGGAAATGGTTCTCCGTTCCGGAGATGACGATCGGCGAGTTCCGGAGACATTGGAACGGGATCTTCCCCGGGGCCGGGCCGAACGTAGGACGTACCCTCCTGCGTCTCAAGAAGAAATACCGGATCTATCTGTTGAGCAATACCGTCGACACGCACTTCCGGTATCTCCGGGCGAACTTTCCGTGGCTCCGGCAGTTCAACCGGGTTTTCACGAGCTTCGGGCTCGGGTCGCGGAAGCCGGAGCCGGAGATCTTCCGACGAATGCTCCGACGGATCCGGATCGAGCCCGGGCGGTTGATCTACATCGACGACCGTCCCGAAAACGTGGAAGCGGCTCGAAAACTCGGGTTCCGAGCACTGCGATGCCCCGACCCCGACCATCTGGGCAAGCTGCTCCGAAAACATGGATTACTCCCGTGACCTCCTGTCCGAGCTGCGGCTTTCAGAGCCCGAGCGACATCGAGTGCATCAAGTGCGGAATCATCTTCTCCAAGTTCGTTGCGCCGATCGTCGATGTAGACGAGACACTCGCGTCCCACGGTAGATCTCTTGTTCACCGCACAGGCTGCCATCTCGGAAAAACTCAGTCGTAACTTACTGAAAAGACACCCGGATTCTTCATGGCCACGAGAAATCAGTTGGCACCCGGATTGCACAAGTACAGGAGGACCATGTTCCGAAACGTAACCGTCGTGGCAACCTTGGTTTTGGTCTTCACGTACGGAGCCTCGGTCGCCCGGCCACGTGCCTCCGTTCCCGCGATTTCGAACGACGGCACATGCCATGTTGCTCACCTGGCGCAAATGCACTCGTTTCCGGGTTGGGAGCTGTCCCCCGGTCAAATCGAAATGATCACGAGAACTCAGGATCGGATCGCTCGCTACATTCTGGAACGATCGTCCTCCATCAAAGTGGTCGATGAAACGCTGGGCTTCGACATGACACCCGAGTACTACCGTTCGGAAAGTCAGAAACCCGGCTCCGAGCTGAATCAAGTCCGATCGGTTTTCTCGGACGGATATCCCTCTCGTCCGGAAGAGTTGACGGCCGAGCAAAAGACAGTCGTGTACTCCGTTGGGGGGGCTCGAACGCTCTTCTACTTGGGTCGGATTCCGACCCTATATGGATCCGCCATCGGAGCAGATTCAGAGGAGATCGCCGCCAAGGGAGAAAGCATTCAACGCGAGTATGGGGACGATCTGGGCTGCGCCACGTTGCTTGATCCTGACGTCAAGGCGTTCGTCAACGACCGCCGCGAAGAGATTGCTGCAAGGCGAGTCAGAGAGATCTGCGAGTCCGATGGTTCGCGGCCCCCTCGTGTGGCACTCATCTTCGGAGCCTTTCATGATTTTTCAAAATATTTCCAGGTTGCGGGCGGCTTTGCGTTCGAACGGATGACTCTCGTGCCCGAACTGTCCCCGGAAAATGTGAACAAGAGCGTTGAAATCCAAAAACAAACGACCTGCAAGGATTTTTCGGTTCATCCCAGTCAGGCTGACGACGAGGAGGCGGCCTACCGAAGACTTAGGGAGGCACCGTTCGATTACACGCATTTCCAGAAAAGGGTTCACCGGCAATAGCGACTTTCTCTTTTCTCCGCATTTTGATAGCTGAGGACCGTTATGCCACTAAACCGACTCGAAGCCTGGGCCCATCTCTGCGATTGGACGAAGACGGAAGCGCTCCGGATGCACGCGCGGTCGGTCGAAATCGTCATGCGGGCGGCCGCGGAGACCTACGGAAAAGGGGATGCGGATGTCGAGAGGTGGGGGATCGCCGGCCTGCTTCATGACGCCGATTACGATCAATGGCCGGAGGAGCATCCCAAAAAGATCGTCGCCTGGCTTCGGGAGCGGGGGGAGGAGGAGATCGCCCACGCCGTTTCCGCCCATTTCACAAAATTTGGGATTTCGTACGAGACCCAGCTCGACAAAGCACTTCTTGCCTGCGACGAGCTGGCCGGGTTTGTCGGCGCCTGCTGCCTCGTCCGGCCGGAGGGGATCTCGACCCTCGAGCCGAAGAGCGTGAAGAAAAAACTCAAGGACAAGGCGTTCGCCGCGAAGGTCGACCGCTCCGAGATTTTCCAAGGAATCGAGATGCTCGGAGCCGACTTGGAGGCTCACATTCGGATGGTGATCGAGGCTCTGAGGCCCCACGCTTCTGAGCTCGGGATCACCGGCCGCGCCGGCTGACGCTTACCTCATCTTGCATGGGGCCTCCGCGGCTTAGATCGCACACATAACTTACTGATATTTCGGGAAAACGAAACAGAGACCAACTTTTCCATTTTATCGGTTCTCGAGAAAGTTGGCGATCCGATCAATATACGCTCTTCCACTGACGACATAGACGTCGTTGTGCCCCGCGCCGGGGACCGGAAAGAACGATTTCGGTTCGTTGGCAGCCGCAAACAGTCGTTCGCCCATCGAAAACGGCGCGATCTCGTCGTGATTGCCGTGGACGATCAAGAATTTTGAGCGGATCTTCGGAATCCGCGCAAGCGACGGAAACTGGTCCGGGACGATGAGGGAGGGGAAGAACGGGTAGTGAAGCCAGGCCATCTCCCGGACGGAGGTGAACGTGCTTTCGAGAATCAGACCGGCCACCGGAAGACGCGTGGCCAGTTCGATCGCGACGGCCCCACCCAACGATTCGCCGAAGAGGTAGAGGTTCTTCGCCGGCACGCCGTGATCCATGAGGTACCGGTACGCCGCCGTCGCGTCCCGGTAGAGCCCGTCCTCCTTCGGCTTCCCCTCGCTCTCTCCGTACCCCCGGTATCCAAGGAGAAAGAACCGGACCTTCAGAGAGTGGAGCGTGAGGATGCGCTCCAAGCGGTGGCTGATGTTTCCGGCGTTGCCGTGGAAGAAGAGAACCGTGGTCTTTTGGGACGGTTCGCCGGTCCACCAGGCGTGGAGCTTCACGCCGTCTTCGGTCGTGAGACGGACCTCTTCGTAGGGGATTCGGTACATTTCCGGACGGGAATCGTATCGCCTCTCCGGAAAGTAGAGGAGCCGGTCGGCAAGAAGTCGGGGGAGGAGAGCGAAGGCGGTCAATCCGGCCGCACTATACCCGAGAATTCTTCTCGTTCGCTTGGACAACATCCGCGGCCAGCGTATCGTAAGAATCCATCATGGCACAGAACGACACGCAGCCGTCCAAGGAAGGGTTCGTCCAGGGGTTGGGTCTCTGGGATTCGACGATGATCGTCGCCGGATCGATGATCGGGTCGGGGATCTTCATCGTATCCGCCGACATCACGCGGAATCTCGGATCCCCGTATTGGCTGATGATCTGCTGGATCGTGACCGGTTTTCTGACCTGCGCGGCGGCACTTTCCTACGGCGAACTTGCGGCGATGATGCCGAAGGCGGGGGGCAATACGTCTACCTGAAGGAGTCGTACTCTCCTCTCTGGGGTTTCCTCTGGGGATGGGCGCAATTTCTGGTAATCCAAACCGGGACGATCGCGGCGGTCGCGGTTGCCTTCTCGCGCTTCCTGGGAGTCCTGGTCCCGCCGGTCTCCCCGACGTCGTTCCTGATCCCGCCGATCCATCTTTCCCAGAACTACGCGGTGAGCTTCTCGACACAACAGTTGGTGGCGGTCCTCGTGATCGCTCTTCTCACCTATCTCAACACGCGGGGGTTACGGACGGGGAAGATCATCCAGAACATCTTCACGTCGGCGAAGACCCTTGCGTTGATCGCATTGATCGTGATCGGAGTCGTGATCGCTCGGAACGTCGATGTCGTCGCGGCGAACTTCGGTTCGGGTTGGACTCCCCGCGATGTCGTCCCGGTTCGCCCGGACTTCTCGTTCCTTCCGACGGTCTCGGCGACGGACGGATTTTTCGGCCTTCTGATCGCCCTTTGCGTTGCGCAGGTCGGGTCGCTCTTTGCCTCCGACGCCTGGAACAACATCACCTTCACGGCGGGGGAGGTGAAAAACCCGAAGCGGAACCTTCCGCTGGCGCTGGCGATCGGGACCGGGCTGGTCACCGTGATCTACCTTCTTTCGAACGTCGCCTACTTGAGTGTTCTTCGGATGCCGGAGATCGCCTCCGCCGCTGACGACCGGGTTGCGACGGCGGCTCTCAAAGTGATTTTTGGAGATGCGGGCGCGGTCCTGATGGCGATCGCAATCGTGATCTCGACGTTCGGATGCAACAACGGGATCATCCTGTCCGGCGCCAGGGTCTATTACGCGATGGCGAAGGACGGACTTTTCTTCCGCGCCACCGGCACGCTGAACAAGAACCATGTCCCGGCGGCTGGGTTGGTGCTGCAGGGGATCTGGGCGGTCCTCCTGGTTCTTCCTCGAACGATCATTCACGGAGCGGACGGTACGGTGACGTATGGGAACCTCTACAGCAACCTCCTCGACTACGTAATCTTCTCGGTCCTGATCTTTTACGTCCTGACGATCATCGGCCTCTTCATCCTTCGGAAAAAACGCCCGGACGCGGAGCGGCCGTACAAAGCGTTCGGCTACCCGTTTCTTCCGGCGCTCTACATCGGGGGGGCTTCGATCCTGATCGTCGTCCTCGCGCTCTATAAGACGCAGACCACCTGGCCGGGGCTGGTGATTGTCTTGAGCGGGATCCCGGTTTACTTCCTGTGGAAGCGGCTTGCCAAATAGGCGTTCATTTGGGATTAATTCGCGCGGTGACCGGAGTTCAGAAAGCGATCGTCGAGTGCGTTCCGAACTTCAGCGAAGGGGTGGACCGTGCGAAGATCGACCGGATCGTCGCCTCCATGGCGGAGGTTCAAGGCGTAACCGTCCTCGACGTTGATCCCGGGGCCGATACGAACCGGACTGTCGTGACCGCAGTCGGATCTCCCGATGCGATCGTCGAGGGGGCGTTCCGGGCGATTCAAAAGGCATCCGAATTGATCGACATGCGGCGGCACCATGGCGCGCACCCCCGAATGGGGGCGACCGACGTTTGTCCGTTCGTCCCGATCTCCGGAATCACGGAACAAGAATGTGTGGAGTTGGCCCGGCGTCTGGGGAAACGGGTTGGGGAAAAGCTTTCGATTCCAGTTTATCTCTATGAGGCGGCGGCATCGGCCCCGTACCGTCGGAACCTTTCCGACATCCGGGCCGGCGAATACGAAGGGCTCGCGGCGAAGATGAAAGATCCGAAGTGGAAACCGGACTTCGGCCCGAAAGAGTTTCAAGCGAAGTCGGGGGCCACGGTGATCGGCGTCCGCCCGTTCCTGATCGCCTACAACGTGAACCTCAACACACGCGACACGAAGATCGCCAACGAAATCTCCGGGAACATCCGGGAGAGCGGCCGGCCGGTGAAAGATGTCAACGGTCAGCCTGTGAATGGACCGGACGGGAAACCGTTGCGGACGGTCGGGCGGCTCAAGGCGTGCAAGGCGACCGGCTGGTACATCGACGCGTACAACCGCGCGCAGATCTCGATCAACCTGACCGATTTCCGTGCGACCCCGCCGCACGTTGCATTCGAAACCTGTTGCGAGGAGGCGGAAAAGCTCGGCGTCCGCGTGACCGGGAGCGAACTGGTCGGGTTGATTCCGCTCGATGCGCTTCTCGATGCCGGAAAATTCTATTTGAAAAAACAGCGGCGATCATGGGGAGTCCCCGAGTCGTATCTGGTAGAGACGGCCGTTCAGTCGCTCGGTCTGCGTGAGCTGTCGCCGTTCGTACCGAAAGAGAAAGTGATCGAATACCGATTGGAGGGTCGTATGGGTCGTTTGGTTTCGATGCCGGTTTCGCAATTCGTGGATGAGTGCTCGACCGAAACCCCGACTCCTGGAGGGGGGAGCGTCGCGGCTCTCGCAGGTTCTCTCGCGGCCGGACTTTCAGCGATGGTTGCGAACCTGACGCAGGGGAAAAAGAAGTTCGCCGCGGTTCACGAGGAGATGGTCCAAGTCGCCGTTCGGGGGCAGGAGCTCAAGAACGAGTTGGTTGCCGCCGTCGATCGGGATACTGAGGCGTTTGATAAGGTGATGGAGGCGTTTCGCCTGCCAAAAGGGACATCGGAGCAGGAGAGCGTCCGTTTGGCCGCGATCGAAGAGGCGACGCGGGGGGCCGCTGAAGTTCCGCTTTCCGTTCTCGAGAAGATGCCGGCGATCCTGGATTTGGCGAAGGTCGTGGCGGAAAAAGGGAACCCTTCCTCTCGAAGTGATGCCGGTGTGGCCGCATCGATGGCACGTGCCGGGGCGGAAGGGGCGTACCTGAACGTCAAGATCAACATCGCCACCCTCAAGGACCGCGCGGTTGCCAACCGGCTGGGAAAACGCGCGGAGGAGCTTCTGGCGAGGGCGCGGAGCGCGGCCGACGCCGTCTGGAAGATCTGCGTAACAAGTTGAAGCTTTTCGCGGTTCGGCTAAGCTGCGCCGCATGAAAAAACTACCCCTTTTTCTAGCCATTCTTTCGTTAGGTCTGGTTCTCTCCACGGGTCGTTCATTCGCGCAAGGGGCGACCACGGTTGCTCCAGAAGCGGGATCGTTCGGATCGTATATCGACGGGAACGTCGGTGCGCTGTTTTGTGCCAGTGGGGCAGCGTGCACAGGACGAGATGCAAGATTTCAGATCCAGTTCGAGCCGGGAAGTCGCTTCTTCGCCTTCCCCCTGTCGATCTCCTTTGGTCAGAAGATTTTCATGGCCGGCATCAAGCCGAGGTTCCAGTACTTTATTGCGCCGATCTCGGCGTTGGAGAAACTGTGGATCGGGCCGGGGGTCGGACTCGTGGTGAATTATCAAAAACTGAGTGCCACCGGGTCTACGGGGCACGTGATCGAGCTCGGGATGCAGTTTAACCTCGCCTTGCAGTACAAGATCACGAAGAGCCTCCATGTCAGCTTCACGCCGATGGCGCTGGATTACGATTTCTGGAGGAAATACTTCGTCGACGCGGGCCCGCTCTCCGCAACCGGGACCGATTCGAAAAAGGGGATCGTGTACGGCATTTTGGGTGGAGTCGGGTTCAGTTACTGACGTGAAACCGCCCGCCGAGCGGGCTGGATAAAGGAGCGACGGTGAAAACCTTCACCGAGATTCCGGGGATTCCTCTCCGGGAAATCTATCGATGGTGTGCCGAGCTGGTCGAGACGGCGCGAAAGGAGAAGTGGCTCAAGCGGCCGCCGAAGTCGGTCGTGAAACCGGAGAGTGCGCCGGTAGCGGAAGCGGCTCCGGTCCCAGAGGACTCACCGCCCCCGCCAACCGAGGAAACGGCTGCACCCGAATCCCCTCCCGAAGAGACCGCGTCGGAGGAGACCGCTCCACCGGCGGAGCCGGAACCGGTCGTCGAATCGATCCCCGAGCCTCCTCTGGAAGTCGCTCCCGAGGCTCCGGCATCCGAAGAGGTGCCAGTCGATGCCGCTCCCGCCGAACCGGTGGTCGAAGAACCGCCAGCTCTACCTCCACAGGAGGCGAATCCAAATCAAGATCCGCGGATCAAGAGCGTCGAGCAGCGGATGGCGGAGTTCGAGGAGCGGAAGAAGAGGGATTTCGAGCGCCGGAAGAAGGAGATGTTCGCGCTTCTCGAGGCGGTGAAAGGGCCGCTGACCGCGAAGATCAAGGAGAAGTATCAGTGGAGCGACGAGCGGATCGCGCAGGCGATGACGGTGTTCGATCTGATCGATCCAAAGAACCTCGATCGCCTCCGCCGCGTCGTCCTGTTCAAACCGGACAAAGAGGATGAACCTCTCCCGAAGTTCGGCCGGAAGATCGGCGATTTTGTCTACGTGCTGGAATATCTCTATCGACCGGAACCCCCTCCCCGGGAGGATGATCGACGAGGTGGTCGAGGAAGAGGGGGCAAGGGAAAAAGGGACGATCGTGGGGACCGGAAAGGTCCGCGAGGAGGGGCTCCCAGGGCAGGGGCCGGGCGTCCCGACCGTCCAGGATTCCCCCCGCGCCCGCCGCGCGGGGACGGACCGCCGCGAACTGCTGCCGGGGGACGCCCTCCGCAAGGTCCGCGAGGGCCGAGGCCGGATGGAGGGCGGGGTGGGCCGCCGGGACGCGGACCTCAGGGTCCGGGCAGGGGTCCGCGAATGCCGAAAGTGGAACGAAAACCTTAGCCCGCGAAATCCGCGAGCTGACCGGTCAGATATCCGATCAACGCTCCCGCGAAGATCGTCAACAGCACCGTAAATAGGATCACCACGATCGAAACGATCACTTTCGTCTGACGGGAGAAGCGCGGGTTCCGCCAGAAGAGCGGGAGCGCAAGCGGTCCGACGACGCAGACGGCGAGGACGAACGTCCAGAGACTGTCGATCACGCGAACGGGAGGTTTGGAACTCTCGGAAATCACGAGGGTTTTGATCCTAACAGCGCTTTCCGAATTAGTCTTGATGCAAACAGTTAAAAGGGGATTAGAATCCGCCTCATGACCCTCCCAAGAAGAGTTGTTCCGTTTCTTTTCGCATTGGTCGTTGTCGGGACCTCCTCTGCAGCCGAGACGCCAAAAGATGCGAACGACTTCAAACGAACCGACGTAGTGCCGGCTCCGACGCTCAAGTTCAACGCCGAGAGGAACCAGATCTATTGCGACACGATGGCTCATGCCTGGAATGTTTTGGGGGAGGTGAAGGTCTTCGACCGGGCGCTTCCGCTGAAGCTGAAAGGACAGTCTAACTGGTCCGACGCGCTCAACGACGTTGACCCGTATTTCTTCGACGTGCCATCCCCCGATCGTTTCGCGATGGCGGGAATGAAAAAAGACGACATCGTCGACAAGATCAACCAGGGATTACAAGGTAAATTTGGAAGCGACGCGCCCAAGGTCGCGGTGAATCTCTTACGACCGGACGACATCCTCGCCTACGCGTATCTGTTCAAGAATCTCGAGTTTGCAAAACCGTTCGAAGATGTCGATCTCGATTACTGGGACGAGAAAACCCACGTGCCGGCGCCGATCAAGAGCTTCGGAATCGGCCTATTCAAGGCGGGATCGAAGGGGCAGGCGTCGATCGCTTCGCAGATCCGGATCCACGACAGTTCGTACTCCCACACCGTCGTGGAATTGCGTCCCAAGGATTACGCGAAGAGGTACGACACGATCATCCTCCTCAAAGTCAACGACGCGAAGCCGACCCTGAAAGAGATGATCGATGAAGCGGTTGCCTCGGTGAAAGGGGATGGGGATGATTTCGTTCCGAACAGCGGCTTGCGCGTTCCCGTGATCGGCCTGAACATCCGGAAGAATTACGCGGAAATGGTGAAGCCGATCGTTCACTCCGACTATTCGATCGCGGCGGCGATCCACGACATCAAGTTCGTTCTGAACAAGGAAGGGGCGTTGCTCAAGTCGAGCGGGACGATCATGGTGACAAGAGGGGGGGGACCGCGGAACTACCAGTTCGATCCCCCGTTCCTGGTGATCCTTGCTCAGAAGACCCCGAAGGGGCTCAAGGCGTATTTCGCCGCCTGGATCGCGAACGACGAACTCTTGGAACCGGCTTTATGAGAAGAACCATCGTTCCATCTCTGATCGCATTCGTTCTTGTGGGGACGATTTCCATCGCGTTGGCACAGCAGACCAAGAAACGCAGCACGATCTTGCCGCGCATCCTGACGTTCGAACAACACGGCGGACAACTGAAGGTAGATCGCAAGGCGACCGTCGATCTCCCCCGCGGCGGGATCTCCCTGAAGAAGGAAAAAGCGGCTCGGATCTATTTCCAACTTCCGAGCAGCTCCGTCGATACCCTGATCAGTCTTTTGGATTCACTCGATCTCGAAAGCTTGGACAGTCTTCGCACGGTGAATAAGGGTCGCGATACGTTCCGATACACGCTGAAGGTGAGCGAAGAGGGGGCCGACCACGAGGTCACATGGTGGGATGGGAGCGATGTCCCGAAAGAACTTCGCACCCTCGCGCAGCGCCTCAATCGGCTGATTGCTTCGCCCAAATAAGATCTTCCCTCCGAAATTCCCTTTTCCGGTCCCGATGATATGTTCCCCGCCTACAACGGGGGATGGAGTAAATCATGACGATTCAGATCAGGGGAAAAGGGCTCAGAGCGGACGATGTCGTTGCGGTGGCGCGGTTCGGGGAGAAGGTGGAACTTGCCTCCGACGCTCTCGATCGGATCAAGACCTGCCGGAAGATGGTCGAAACCCGGATCCAAAAGGGGACCCCGATGTACGGAATCAACACCGGGATCGGGAACCTGGTCGACGTCATCCTCACCCCTGCCCAGCAGGACGAATTTCAAAAGTACCTGATCTACAACCACGCGGCTGGGATCGGGGAACCGTTTCCCCTGGAGATCATCCGCGCGGCGATGCTGAGCCGGGCCAACGTCCACGCAATCGGACTTTCGGGCTGCCGCCCGGAAATCACACAGACGTTCGTTGAGATGCTCAACAAGCAGGTCACCCCCGTCGTCTGCACGCACGGTTCCGTCGGAGCGTGCGGGGACCTTGCACCGATGAGCCAGCTCGCGCTTGTCATGCTCGGGGAGGGGGAGGCGTTTTATCGGGGGGAAAGGCTCTCAGGAATAGAGGCGTTTCGGAAAGCCGGGATTCCGGTGCCGGGTTTGAAGCCGCGCGACGGCCTCTCGTCGATCAACGGGAGCAACGTCATCTTAGGGATCGGGTGCCTCCAGTGCTACGACATCGAACGGTGGCTGAAACAGGCAGAGATCGCGGCTGCGATGAGTCTCGAGGCGCTCAAGGCGAACATGCGTCCTTATCAGGAACGCTTACACAAGGAGCGCGGCTTTCCCGGGGCGATCGCCTCGGCGAAGAATCTTCGCACCATAATCGATGGGAGTGACCTGATCGCCAAGGTGAAGACGAAGCTCCAGGACGCCTACAGCATGCGCTCGACCCCGCAGGTGATCGGGGCGGTGCGAGATCAACTGCACCACACCCGGAAACAGTTCGAGATCGAGCTCAACGGGGCGGCCGACAACCCGCTCTTCGTTCCCGATGAGGATGTCGTTTACACCGGCGCCAACTTCCAGGCCACGCCGATCAGCATGCCGCTCGACACGCTCGGCGCGGCGGTCGCGATGGTCTCGGTTCTCTCCGAGCGGCGTCTGAACCGCCTTCTGAACGAAGCCTTAAGTCAGGGGCTCCCGCCGTTCTTGACGAGCAATGCGGGGCTCTTCTCCGGCTTCATGCTGAGCCAGTACACCGCCGACATGCTGATCGTGGAACAGCGGACCCTCTCGCAGCCGGCGTTCGTCCAGTCGATCCCGGCGGCGGCCGACCAGGAGGATTTCGTCAGCATGGGGATGAACACGGCACACAAGAACCACCGGATCCTCGAGAACGGCCAGGCTGTCTTGGGGATCGAATTTATGGCGGCTGCGCAAGCGATCGATTTTCGCGAGTTCAAGGTCGGGAAGGGGACGAAGGCGGCGCACGGCGTGATCCGAAAACACGTGACCCATCTCGAGGAGGACCGCCCCCTCTTCAAGGACCACAACACGATGGCTGCGCTCGTCAAGAGCCTCGAAATCTTAAAGGCGGTCGAAGAAACCGTCGGGCCACTGGAGGGCTGATCTAATGAAACGAAGGAACACCTGGATTCCATTCACCCTGCTTTCCCTTCTCTTCGTGACGGGAAACAGTTGGGCGGAAACTCATCCGTTTGCCTGGGACGACCTGATCTCGATGATCCGTGTTTCCGATCCACAGCCGAGTCCCGACGGGACCCGGATCCTCTTCGCGAGAGGGGAGAACAACGTCGAGGCGAACAAGTCGAACACCGACCTCGGGTTGATCTCAGCCGACGGGAAGACGCTCCAGCGCCTGACGGTCGATCCCGCATCCGACTCGAACGGTCGCTGGCTTCCGGACGGATCCGAAATTCTCTTTCTCTCTGCGCGCGGCGGATCGTCTCAGATCTACCGGATGTCGCTCTCCGGCGGCGAACCGATCAAGGTGACCGATCTCCCGGTCGATATCGACGGCTTCGAACTCTCCCCGGATGGGAAGACGATCCTGTTCTGGAGTTCGGTGTTCGTCGACTGCAAAGACCTCGATTGCACGGCGAAAAGGATCAAGGAACGCGAGGAGTCGAAGGTCAAGGCGAAGATCTTCGAGTCCCTCTTCATCCGTCATTGGAACGAGTGGAACGACGGGCGGCCGAATCATCTCTTCGTCATGGCGCTCGACGAGAAAAAACCGATCGATCTCATGGCGGGGATCGATCAAGACAGTCCGACGAAGCCGTTCGGCGGATCGGAGGAGATCGCCTGGTCGCCCGACGGGAAACAGATCGCCTTTACCTCCAAGGCGGCCGAAGGGGAGGCGTGGAAGACGAACACCGACATCTATCTGGTGCCGTCGGACGGGAGCGCCAAGCCGAAGTCGATCACGACGGAGAACCTCGCCTTCGACACGAACCCGGTCTTCTCCCCCGACGGGAAGACGCTCGCGTATCTCATGATGGATCGCCCCGGGTACGAGGCGGATCAGCGAAGGATCGTCCTTTACGACCTTGCAAGCGGGCGGAAGCTGGACCTGGCCCGGTCGTGGTACCGGTCGGTCGACCAGATGGTCTTCTCCCCCGACGGAAAGACGGTTTTCGTGACGGCGGGAGAAGAGGGGTGCGGGAAGATCTTTTCGATCGAGCTTTCGAGCGGCAACGTCCGGAGGTTGGTCTCGGTCGGAACGAACAGTACTCTCCGTGTCTTGAAGAACGGGTCGCTTCTATTCCTGAAAGAACGAATGACCCAGCCGAAAGAGATCTGTCGTTTCAACCCCACAACCTCGAAAGAGACGCAGATCAGTTCGGTCAACGGAGAACGGCTGGGGCAGATCCGTTTCGGTGAAACGGAAGAGTTTTGGTTTTCGAACGACGGCAGGAAACTGCACGGCTGGTTCGTGAAGCCGGCGGGGTTCCAATCGGGGAAGAGCTATCCGCTGGCGTTCCTGATTCACGGCGGCCCGCAAGGTTCGTGGGAAGACAGCTTCCACTACCGGTGGAATCCGGAGTTCTACGCGGGGGCTGGATACGCGGTCGTTGCGATCGACTTCCGCGGTTCGACCGGGTACGGCCAGCCGTTCACCGACGCGATCCGCGGCAACTGGGGGCCGGGGCCGTACTCCGATCTGATGGCGGGACTTGCGGAAGTTCTCAAGAGGTATCCGTTCATCGACAAGAAGAGGATCTGCGCGCTCGGCGCTTCGTTCGGCGGGTACATGGTCAACTGGATCGCCGGCCAGGATCATCCGTTCGCCTGCCTCGTCAACCACGACGGCGATTTCGACACGGTAAGTTCGTACTACAACACCGAAGAGCTCTGGTTCCCCGAGTGGGATATGACCGGCCCGCCGTGGGAGAAGGGGGAGGTCTACCGGAAGAACTCGCCGATGGCGAACGTTGCGAAGTGGAAGACGCCGACGCTCGTGATCCATGGCGGGAAAGATTTCCGCGTGGTCGAGACGGAAGGGTTTTCCACGTTCAACGTTCTCCAGCGGCGCGGGATCCCGAGCAAGCTTCTCTACTTCCCGGACGAGGGGCACTGGGTCCTCAAGCCGCAGAACTCGCGTCTCTGGCACCAGACGGTCCTCGATTGGCTCAACCGCTGGACAGCGACGAAATAAGACAGACTACGGGCGGATCGAACGAAGAGTTCCCATTGCCCTTTCAACATGAAGATATCTGCGGGCGGCTTCGAATCGGTCCCTCAACGTCGGATCTCCCCCTTTTTCACCGAGTCTGGCAACCTCTCTCAAAGCGGTGAGACGGTCTTCAATCGTTCCCTTGATGGTGCGTACGGTCTCTTCGAACAGGGCCCCGGTCGAAACAACCTTGCCGGAGAACTCCGGAACGAGCACCTCCGTCGGAGCCCCCAACTCGGTCAGGTGTTTGAGGATCGAGGTTCTCCCGGCCGTGTTTTCGCCCGCTTCGGACCAGACGACCGCCTTTTTGTATCCGTTGTCTTCGATTCCCGTGTAGTCCGTTGAAAGTTCAAACAAATGGGGGGTCGGGTTGTTCTTCGATATCCCGACCTCGATCGCGAGCTGGGCCAGATTGAAAAGCGGATCGGTGATCGGCCGCTTCATCCAGAACTCGACGCCCTCCATCCGGAAGATCTGAATCGACGGGTCTGCCGGAGAGGGTGCTTTCTCGGAGCTCAAAGTGATCAACCCCTCGCGCCGGGCCGCCTGCCAGAAATCCCGAAGGCATTCCGCCTGGGATCGGCGTTCCAAAGCACGAAGCGTTGTGACGACGTCGCTCTGTAAAATCGAGAATGCCTGTTCAAACCGAGGTCCCTCGTCGGAACGACTTCTAAGATACCCGATGGCATCTTGAATCCCCTTCCACTTCTCCGGCGTAAAACCACGTTTGAGAAGCTCCTGAGCCCGAGCCGCAATCCCCCACTCGGGGCTGAAGGCTTTGTCGAAGGCGGTCGCTAAGCCGATCGCAGCCCAACCTTTCGACGTGTTGGTGGAAGCCAATAGATCGAGGGCTTCGAAATAGATCCTCCGAAGTGGCTCCGAGTACCCACCGAAATCGGGGTCGTTCGAAAAGAGACGATAGAATTTGTCCGCTTCCGGATACGAGATCAGGTCAAGCGTCGCGCTCTGAACCAGAAACGTCGTCATCTCGGCAAACGTCATATTGCGGAACATGGCGAGGCGTTGAGCTGCAAACGTCTCGTCAAAGATCTCGTACAATTTTTTTGAACGTTCAGGTCCTGACAGACCCTGCAATTCCGTCGAGCCGGGCTCCCGAGCGATTTGAAGCTTCTGTTGCACCCCCTCGGTGACGTGCTTCCAAACGTCTTCGGCCGTGATTGTCTGAGCCGGGGAAAGGGATGGAATGGTTAAGAAAAGTGCTGGGAGAGCGGTCTTAAGAAATGGTCGCATAAGCATAGACGCGCTCTTATCCGAATTAACGCGACGGGTCAAGGCGGGTTGGAGCCGGCGTATCGCCAGGCGCGAAGGGAGGCGGTCAGGAGGGCGGTCCCGATCGCCGAATAGAGGAGGCCAAGCCAGGGGCGGGGAAGAGCGGAGTGTCGCAAGGTAATCCCCAACGCCACCATCCCGACGGCAAGGAACCACGATCCCCAGCTGAAGATCCCTCCCACGCACCGCGCGTCGGTGGTTTCGAGGATCCTCTGGGCGTTCGCTTCCGCCCGGGAACCGAGAACAAAACGTCCTTTCGCCCATCCGATTGCAGCCGCAACCGGGAACAAAGCGAGCCAAAGATGGTTATCCGTACCCCACAGCCAGTGGACCCCGGCGAACAGGAGGCCGGTTCCGACCGCGGACCAAAGAAACGCGGCCAGGAAGAGCCTCGTTCTTCGGGATACGGTCGGTGTGAACCGCCGAATCGGGCATTCGTGGCAGGTCGTCACTCAGTTCGTTCCGCTTTGAACCGGCTTCTTTGCGTTCTTCCACCCCTCGATTCCGGCCGACATCACGAAGACGTTCTTGTACCCGAACTTGATCGCCCGTTTGGCCGCCTCATGGCTCGCCGTGCAAGCCGGGTTGTAGCAGTAGAAGATCAGCGTAGCTTCGCGATTTTTCGGAAGGGCTTTCTCGGAGTATTTGTTGAACTCGACGTGAGAGGCGCCCGGGAGATGCCCTTCTTTGTATCGGGTGACGTTGTTGGCGTCGAAGACGTAGACCTCCGTCTTTCCCAGACGGTCGGAAACCTGATCGACGGTCAACAGCCCGAACGGATCTCCTCCGGCCGCGATGGAGGAGAAAGGAAGGATCAGCAGGGATAGGAGCAACAACAGTTTTTTCATGCGCGGAGGGTAGATGCGGAAGAAGAGGAATTCAAGTGGGCGGTTGACATTCCCCGCCGGCCAGAAGTAGCTTCCCAAAACCTTTGGAGGTGACCGATGGCCGAGACCCCTTCCACGATGCTTTCCCTGGGAACCCGCGCGCCCGATTTCTCTCTACGCAACGTCATGGAGGATCGGCCGTATTCACTGACCGACACCAAGGGGGCCCGGGCTCTTCTCGTGATGTTCATCTGCAATCACTGCCCATACGTTCAGCGCATCATGCCGGAGTTCAAAAAACTGCAAGACGACTACCTCTCCAAAGGGGTCAAGATCGTCGCGATCAACTCGAACGATGTCACCTCCTACCCGCAGGACGGTCCGACCCCCATGAGGGAACTCGCTCTGAAAGAGGGATGGAGGTTCCCGTTCCTGTTGGACGAAACGCAGAAGGTGGCTCAGGCGTACCGCGCGGCCTGCACTCCGGATTTTTTCCTTTTCGATGGCTCGACGAAGCTCGTCTATCGCGGGCAGCTCGACGACGCGCGTCCGGGGAACTCGAAGCCGGTGAACGGGAAAGACCTGCGCGCAGCCCTCGACGCAGTGCTGTCGGGAAAGACGGTTACCGTCGAGCAGAAACCGAGCATCGGTTGCAACATCAAGTGGCGCCGCGGGAACGAGCCGAGCTACTTCTGAACGGGAATTCCGTTACTTCACTTCATACACATCGAGCCGTCCGCGAAGCGGAAGCCCTTCCGAGCTGAAATAGGGGGAACCGACGAAGATTCGCTTGAGCGAGGGATCGCTTTCGAGACGGCTGGCGAACCATTCCCCGTCCGCGTCTCCATCAATTATCTTCAGAACCGTAAAATCCTTACCACTTCGGATTTGTACTTGGCCGCGGAACTTCCCGGATCCCGGGGCCGCCACAAGGATTTCCGGGATTCCGTCTCCGTTGACGTCCGCGAATCGAGCCACCTGAAAACCGAGAAGTTCGTTCTTGTTCGTTCCGAAAGCCGAGAACATCACCTCCGGCTCCCTCTCATCGATCGTGATGAGCCTCGGTTTGTCAGTCGGTGGCCGGAGAGAGTGTCCGTCCAGGATGTAAACAGCACCGCATCGGTTTTCACCCGCACAACGTTGGTAAGGAACGCCCACCGCGAACTCCTCCCACCCGTCACCATTGAGGTCCCCGACCGATGCGAAACTCATCCCGAGATGGCTGGTCGGTCTGCTTCCCTGAAGAACGGTCAGGAGCCGCGCCGTTTTTCCGCTGTACAGATAGATCCATCCCGGCGATTCGAAGTCGACGTTGTTCGTGGGGTCCTGGCCGACGGCACCGATGGCGAAGTCGCGGAACCCATCGTGATCGATGTCGGGAGCTCCCCACGCGAGATACCCCTTCCGGTCGTTCTCGTGCGCGAACGCGAAATCGAAATCGACCTCACCGACGCGCTTTCCATCGAGAGCACTGAAAAGATACGCGGTTCCTCCGGTAAAGCTCGGGGAGGTTGCAACGAAGATCTTCTTCGGACCGCCGAGCCAGACGACACTTTCGCCAAGGAATGCTCCGGGCACGTCACTGCGGATTCGCTGAGAGTTATATCGAATGACGCCATCGGCTTGGACGTCCGAACGGTAGATTGCGATCGCGCCCCGTGTGTCTTCCTCGGCGCCCGTCGGAACGTTAGCTGGAATGCCGAAGATGAAGTCAGGTTTGCCGTCACCGTTGACGTCGACAGGAGGGATCAGAGTCCAGCCGAGATCATCCGGCAGGTCCGATTGGAAGGGAACGATCTCGCAGTACTCTTTGCCGCTCAGCAGTTCGACCCGGTGCACCTTCGGGATGCCAACAAGAAGATCAGGGAGGTCGTCGCCATCGAAGTCATCGATCGCTTGCAGCGTAAGGGCGTACTGTTCTTTTGCCTGGGATCCCAGAACAGATTGGAGGCGGCGCACTTCGACCAACTGAGCGAAGGCTGTGGACACGGAAAGCGCGGCCATGAACGCGATGGTTATGTGGACATTGCGCATGAGAACTCGACGAGTCTTCTCTCGCAAACGGGATACCAAGTCGAGAGGGGCTAAGTATCTGATTGTTCTCATGCGAGCGAGGATCTTTTCCCCGGATTGGGGAGAAGTTGTCCCGGTTGAGGCTCTTTGGAATTGGGGACACACGACTGAACCCCGAATTCAAGTCGGAGATCGAGTCCAATCGTGTGTCCCCAGTTATTCCAATATCGAAAGAGTACGGCGGCAGAGTTCACGGGCGTAGTCGGTCCAGAGCCCTTGCCCCCAGTACCGGTAACAACTGGTTTGGCAGACGAGCAGATGAAAGAGCGCGTTTTGGTAGTGCGGATCGGACCGCGGCACACCCGGCAGGATGATCTTTTCGTAGAACCGCGAACTCACCTCGTCCAACGGACCGAGGACATTCTCATATCCGCGCACCCAGGAGAGGTTGTTCGTCCAGCTCCCTCCCTCCATGTGGAACTTGGGGTTCTCTTTTCGAAGATCCTCGATGACGCTGGCCAATCTCTCAGGTTCCTCACCCGGCTTGAAACGGTCCCAGATTGCCTTCTGGAAGAGCGGCTGGAGCGGCGGAAGATCGTTCTCCGTGATTCCGAGCGAAGCAAGATGGTCGAGATACTCGCCGACGTTCACAAGTCGGCACGGCGAGCCGGCGCTCTCACGAACCACCTCGAAATATTTCCCCGGGAATTCGTTCATCATGACCCCGCCGTTCTCCCCGTCTGCGATCTGGGTCACGAGCGGAGGGACCTGTCTCCCGGCCACCTCCCAGGGGGAAAGACCTTTCGCCTCGTAATACGGCTGCATCTGGGCGACCAGCTTCGTGTCGCTCCCCTGCGTTTTCACGATCGCGATGATCGAGGCTTCTTGTCCGGACGAATTCCGGCAGACGAGCCGATGAGGGAGGTGGCGGCGCTCCGGCGTCCGGCCGTCGTGCGGCTGCTCGACCGTATGTTCCTGCACCAGAACCCAGGTGTATCCGCAGTCGCGAAGCGTCCGGACGAACTCGTACGCCACGTCGGGATGGTTCGGGAGCGCCATCTCCGACGGTGAGAACCCGCGAACTTTTGCGAGCACCTCCGTTCCGAACAGTTCAGAGAAATATCGCCGCCACTCCTGGACGTGGAGACGGAAGTCCTGGACCGGTGTCGACGGTGCCACCGCATGCCCCCACGGGGCTCCGAGCCACTCCACCGATGGAGCAAAGGCGGGGTCGCACGTAATCTTCCGGAGATCGTCGAGAACATATCCGGCGCCCATCTGTTTCAAGCCGTAAAGGAGTGTTCCGGAGTACTCCAACATGATCCGCGGCTGTTTTCCCTCCGCGACGAGCTGCGGAATGAACTCCGCTATCCGCTGATAACAGCGGAGAAAAGCCGGCGCGTTGTGGTTGTCCCCTTCTCCCGGGTGCTCCATCATGTACTGCAAGTTCCCGATGATCGCCGCGGTCCGGAGATCGCCGCCACCCGCGGGAATCAGCGGTTGGTGCATGTGAAGCGCGATCGCGACGGCGCTATTTGTGCCGGATAAACTCATAGATATCGATGTAATGCTGTCCCGGTTGATTCCAGGAATAGTCGGCCCGCATCCCGTTGACCATAAGTTTTCGAAATTCGTCCGGATGGAGGTACCAGAGACCGATCGCCCTCGTCAGGGCCGACTCGAGACCGGCGTGGTCGGAATGGTCGAAGACGAAACCGTTTCGCATTTCGGGGGGGCGGTCGGAGTGATCCTTGTCGAAGACGGTGTCGGCCAACCCGCCGACCGCGCGCACGATCGGAACGGTTCCGTACCGGAGCGAGATCATCTGAGCAAGGCCACAAGGCTCGAACATGCTCGGTATCACCACCATGTCGGAACCGGCGTAGATGAGGTGCGAAAGCTCCTCGTCGTACCCGAGCTCCAAGTGGCAGTCGGGGTTGTCGTTTAGGTGGCGCTTCAAATGGAAGAAATAGTCATTGATCCCGCTTTCCGGGCTGGTCCCGAGGAGGACAAACTGCGCTCCGTTCGCGATGGAGTAGTAGATCGCATGGCGGATCAGGTGGACCCCCTTCTGTGTGTCGAGGCGTCCCACGTAGGAGATGATCGGTTTGAACTCCTTCCGGAGCCAAAAACGGTCGCGAAGCGCTTCTTTGTTCCCGTACTTCGGGTCGATCCGGCCGGCACTGAAATGGTGCGGGATGTGCGGATCGAGTCCCGGGTTCCAGGTGTCGTAATCGAGGCCGTTTAAGATCCCGCCGAACTTGGCCCGGTTCAGGTGCAGCGTGTGGCCGAGGCCGTGCCCCTGGTCGGAGTTCAGCGCCTCCCAGGCATGGTGGGGGGAGACGGTCGTGACGAAGTTCGAGTAGAGGATCGCCCCTTTCGTGAAGTTCAGGGCCGACCGGTTGAAGTCGTCCTGCATCCGGCCGGTCGAAAAGAAGTAGTCGGACCGGTTTAAGCCCGTGGCGACCAGGATGTCGGCGCTGGCGGTCCCCTGATGCTTGAAGTTGTGGATCGTGTGGCAGACCCGCTGTTTTTCCATCCCGTGGTGGGCGTAGATCTCGAAGAGGAGGACCGGCACAAGGGCGGTCTGCCAATCGTGCGTATGGATGATGTCGGGGCGTTTTCCCGCCTTCAGGAGGTACTCCATCGCCGCTTTGCTGAAGAAAGCGAACCGCTTCGCCTCGTCCGAGAACCCGTAAAAGCTTCCCCGGTTAAAAAACTGATCCTGGGAGTGCGGTTCGATGAAGAAGCACTTTCGGCCGTGGACGAAGCCGAACCAGACGGTGCAGTGGACCTGCCCGTTGTGCCACGGGACCCAAAGATCTTGGAAGGTCTGCTGCAACCCCCAGATTTGGTCGTACCGCATGCAGTCGTATTTCGGGAGGATGATCTCGACCGCGTGGCCTCGGATCTCCAACTCGTGCGCCAGACCGGAGACGACGTCCCCCAGGCCGCCGACCTTGGCGACCGGAGCGCACTCCGAGGCGATCATCGTGACGTACATGCCGGACCTACCTCCGCATTGCGAAATCGGGCCGGAATGTAGCGTTTTCAGAGGTCTTTGAAAGAAAAAACAAAACAATTTCAGTAGGTTGATGACGGATCGTGTCACGGGCGCCTCTCTTCGACTTGCGAACGGGCGAGCGAAGCGTACACTGCCAGATTCACGCTTGGGGACCGAACCAATGGAAATGACAATGGAAAAAGGACGAGACAGTCGGACGAGCGAAGGTTTTTCCCTTCTGACGAACGACGATATCCATCTCTTCAACGAAGGAAGGCATTTCCGTCTCTACGAAAAGCTCGGGTCCCACCCGGTCAGCGTGAACGGTATCAACGGAACCTATTTTGCCGTTTGGGCCCCCGATGCGACGCATGTCTCGGTCATCGGGAACTTCAACCGGTGGGACCGGTATGCCACCCTTCTTCACCACCGCGGCTCGTCAGGGATTTGGGAAGGATTCATCCCCGGGATCACGACCGGTGCCTGCTACAAGTACTTCATCAAGTCGAAGTTCCACGGGTATGAGGCGGAAAAGGCTGACCCGTTCGCCCGGATGTTCGAGACCCCGCCAAAAAGCGCCTCGATCGTCTGGCAAGGGGAGCACCGCTGGAGCGACCGAAGCTGGATGCAGACGCGGGGGACCCAGAACTCCCACAAAGCTCCGATTTCAATCTATGAAGTCCATCTGGGGTCGTGGATGAGGGTCCCCGAGGAAGGGAACCGGTCACTGACCTATCGTGAGCTGGGTCCGAAACTAGCCGATTATTGCAAGTGGATGGGGTTCACCCATGTCCAACTCCTCCCGATCATGGAGCACCCCTATTACCTCTCCTGGGGGTACCAGAGCTTGGGGTATTTCGCCCCTACCAGTCGGTATGGAAATCCGGAAGATTTTGCCTACTTCGTAGACTGCTTACACCAAGCGGGTGTGGGAGTCATCCTCGATTGGGTTCCATCCCACTTTCCCTGTGACGGGCATGGGTTGGGGGATTTTGATGGGACGCACCTATTCGAACATGCCGACTCCCGGAAAGGGTTCCATCCGGACTGGAAGAGCTACATCTTCAATTACGGCCGGAACGAAGTCCGGAGCTTCCTGATCTCCAGCGCCCTCTTCTGGCTGGATCGGTTCCACGCCGACGGAATCCGGGTCGATGCCGTCGCGTCGATGCTTTACCTCGACTATTCCCGCAAGGCGGGGGAGTGGATTCCGAACCAGTACGGCGGGAAGGAGAACATCGAGGCGATCGAGTTCCTCCGGACGTTGAACGCAGAGATCTACCGGAACTACCCGGACGTCCAGACGATCGCCGAGGAGTCGACCTCCTGGGGGATGGTTTCGCGGCCGACCCATGTCGGCGGCTTGGGGTTCGGCATGAAATGGGACATGGGGTGGATGCACGACACGCTCAAGTACATGTCGAAGGATTCGATCTATCGGAAATTCCACCACAATCTACTCTCGTTCCGGATGCTCTATGCCTACCACGAGAACTTCGTTCTCCCTCTTTCCCACGACGAGGTAACCCATGGGAAAGGTTCGTTGATCGGCAAGATGCCGGGGGACCAATGGCAGCAGTTCGCCAACATGCGGGCGCTGTTCGGGTACATGTACGCTCAGTCCGGCAAGAAACTCCTTTTCATGGGGGGGGAGTTCGGGCAATTCCGGGAGTGGGTGGTGGAGGAGAGCCTGGAGTGGCACGTTCTCCAATACCGGCACCACGCCGGATTGCGCCAGTGGGTCCGGGATCTGAACCATCTCTATCGGACCGAAAAGGCGATGTCCGTTCTCGATTTCGAACCGCGCGGGTTCGAGTGGATCGACTGCAACGACGCGGAGCAAAGCACGATCTCCCTCATCCGCCGGGATGAAATCGGCGAGGAGATTCTCCTTTTCGTGACGAACTTCACAACGGTCCCCCGATACAGCTACATCCTCGGCGTACCCGAGGCGGGACACTGGGAGGAGCTGTTAAACAGCGACTCCGAAGTCTACGGGGGATCGAATATCGGGAACCTGGGGGGAACCTGGAGTGAGCCGCGATGGTGGCATGGACGGCCTCACTCCGTCACGGTCAACCTGCCGCCGCTGGCAACGGTTGTCCTCAAGTGGCGCCGGAATCAACCGGCGAGAGACTAAACCACGCGCCTTACAGCCGCGCGTCGACCCTACGTTCAGCTTCCAGCCAGTACTCGGTCGGGTTGCCGCAGAAATTGTCCCGCTCCGCCAAGGAGTAAGCCAGTTCGCGGATCAGGCGCTCACGCTGGTCCGACGTCAGAAGGTTCGTAGACGTCGTTTTGGTGCTTCTCGGATACGTGGTCTTGGTATTCGTCTTGTAGCGAGTGGATGTGGTTGTTTCCATGATATCCCGCATACCTACCCGGGCCAAGGAGGTCAAGGTCCCGGATCAGGATTTTGTAAACAATTGCAGTCGAATGTCTTAACTTGTTGTTAATACTCTGGTTATCCTCAAACTCAAAGGAAGGACGTCGCATGAAACTCAAAGATCCTCGCCTCTTCCGCCAACAATGTTTCATCAACGGACAATGGAGGAATGCCGAGGACGGAAAAACCTTGGCGATTTCCAATCCGGCATCTGGGGAAACGGTAGGAACCGTCCCAAGCGTAGACGTTACGGAAACACGGGAAGCGATCGACGCGGCGGGGACCGCCTTTCCACTTTGGCGGGCTCAAACGGCCCGACAAAGAGCCCATCTCTTACGAAGATGGTCTGAACTCATGATGGAGAATCAAGAAGATCTCGCCGTTCTGATGACCGTCGAACAAGGGAAACCGTTGACGGAATCGAGAAGCGAGATCGCATATGCCGCCTCCTTTCTCGAATGGTTTGCGGAAGAGGGGAAACGAGTCTATGGCGATACGATCCCATCCCCCTTTTCTGACCGACGGATCATCGTTACGAAGGAGCCGATTGGAGTTTGCGCTGCGATCACGCCGTGGAACTTCCCATCCGCGATGCTGACCCGCAAAGCAGGACCCGCCCTGGCTGCCGGCTGTACCCTCGTCATCAAACCGGCGGAACAAACTCCGTTTTCGGCTATAGCGTTGTGTGTACTGGCGGAGCGCGCCGGCTTCCCGAAGGGGGTCATCAATCTGGTTACCGGTGTGCCGGAAGTGATCGGGGGCGAACTCACGGGCAATTCTCTCGTGCGAAAACTCACGTTCACCGGTTCGACCGAAGTGGGAAGACTCTTGATGAGACAATGCGCCGACACGGTGAAGCGGATCTCTTTGGAGCTTGGAGGAAATGCTCCGTTCATCGTCTTTGGGGACGCCGATTTGGATGCGGCCGTGACTGGGGCGATGGCTTCGAAGTTTCGGAACTCCGGCCAGACCTGTGTCTGCGCGAATCGCTTTCTCGTTCAGGATGAGGTTTACAATCTCTTTGCTGAAAAGCTAACCAGAGCCGTGCAGTTGCTGAAGGTGGGGAACGGTCTGGAACCCGACTGCCAGCAAGGTCCACTCATGGATCGGAACGCCGTGGAGAAGGTGGAAGAGTACATCGCGGATGCCACGAGCCAGGGGGCCAAGATTGTTTTGGGGGGAAAACGTCATCCGCTGGGCGGAACATTTTTTGAACCGACGATTCTAACCAACGTCACGAGGAACATGAGGGTGGCCAAGGAAGAGATTTTCGGTCCCGTGGCTCCGTTGTTCCGTTTTACATCGGAGAGGGACGCCATCGAGTTGGCCAACGCCACGGAGTATGGCTTGGCCGCGTATCTTTACACCCGCGACGTTGGGAGAGTCTGCCGCGTTTCCGAAGCGTTGGAGTACGGAATGATCGGAATCAACGAGGGGGCCATTTCCATGGAAGTCATTCCGTTCGGGGGAATGAAACAGTCCGGCATCGGTCGCGAGGGTTCCAAGTATGGGATCGAAGAGTTCTTGGAACTGAAATACCTTTGCCTGGGCGGGATCGAAGCGCGGTCCTAGGAATCGGCGAGGCGGACGGAAGGGCGCGACCGGGCCAGGATCGACGCATAGGTCAGAGCCGCCAGGAGCAGCCAGCTCCAAGCCGGAAAATGGAACCAGCTGAGCAGCATGAAGAGAAGAATCCCGCAGCAGGCCCCGACGATATCCAGCGTGTAAGCGGTCAGTGGGGCGAGCGACCGGAAGATCTTGGCTTTGTATTGGCAGAGAAAAAAGAAAACCGTGATGGTCGCCACAAACCAGAACAAGAACGTCCAGTAGCTTAAGGGACCGCTTTCGGCCATGGAGTCGCTGAAGTACAGCTCGTTGCCGATCACTCCGGACGATTGGTCGAATCCCGGAATCGCGGGATGAAAGAGATAGGCGAATCCGAGCAGGATCGAAAGGACGACGGTCGAAAGCATGAAAAAGAACGGCGAGCGGCGATCGTCGATCTTCGGGTGGAAGACAAAGCCGGCCCCCATCCCGATGAAGACCGCCAGGAGAACAAGGTTCGAGAAATAACCCAGGTTCCAAACGTTCCCGGCCAGGTAACGGATCAGGATCAGCTCCAGGAACAGCGTCAAAAAACCGAGCAAGAAGAGCTTCCAGCGCATCTCGAAAAGATCGCTCAAATCGAAGCCGATAGCTAAAAATTCAAAAGTGCAAATCTGATCTTTGCATTCGAGAATGGGCATGCAATAAGAGGCTCCGGGCGTCTTCCAAAAGGAATCTCATGAGACCATTTGTCCATCTGACCGGCGGCTATGTTCCCAATGATACCGAACACTTGCGCTTGGCGATCTTGGGCGCCCCCGGGTCGGGAAAATCGACGTTGGCTTCGGGGCTTCTTTACTTCAGCAAGCTCTTCTCGTTTCACGCGGACTCTGTTCCGGAAGTGGCGAAGTGGCATTTCTATAAGGGGACCGATTTCTCCCCTCCCGAATTCGAAATGCAGAAATTCCGGGAGCAGAAGGAGCTGGAGGATATTTATCCTTCAGAGTTCGACATTCTCATCTGCGAGGCCCCACTCGTCATCAGTGCGGTCTATTCGGCCTTTTATCACGGAGACCAAAGCGAGATCGCGCGAACGCTTTTTGATTTGGCGGTAAAGGAGAAGCACCGCTACACGCACTACCTCGTCTCCCGAAAACTCACCCGCTTCGAGTCGTTCGGGCGAAACGAAGATGAGAAGCAGGCCGAAGATCTCCATTTCAAGACCTTGGCGATCTTGGAACGTTTGGAGCTCAACTACACCATCATCAACCGGTACGACGAACATATCCCCCTTCAGATTCTCTCCATGATCGGGGCGATCCGGAAGGATGAGGAAGTTCGCAAAGCCCAGGAGGAAGCGGCCCGCGAGCAGAGACTGCAAGGGGAGTTGATCAAAGAAGGACCACCGAGAATTGAGTTTGTCGAAAGGAAGGCCGACCGGCGTCGTGCCGAACGTTGAGATCAAGTGTACTTATCCCGACCTCAAGAGGGGAAAGACTTGTGCGGAAAGGTTGGGAGCCCGTTTCGACAGTGTACAGCATCAAATCGACACGTACTTCGCCACCCGGTCCGGGCGGCTCAAGATTAGAGAAATTGAAGGGAAGGGAGCACAGCTGATCCCCTATCTTCGGCCCGATACGACCGGACCGAAGGTGAGTGACTACCAGATGATTCCGATCCCGGAGGTTCGGGCCGTGAAGGCGCTGCTCGACGAGATTCTCGGGATCGAAGTGGTGGTCGAAAAGCAACGCTCGATCTACTTGCTTCAGAATGTGCGAATTCATCTGGATGAAGTGAAGAATCTCGGATCGTTTCTCGAGTTCGAAGCCGTTTATGACCGCCCGGAGGAAGAGGAAAGCGAGCGGACCAAAGTGAATCGGCTCTTGTCGGAGTTTGGAGTTAAGCCCGATTCATTACTTGCCGGTTCGTATCGAGAGATGCTTCGGTCAGGGAAGTGACGCCGGAAAATAGAGGTCGGCGCTCGTCGAATCGTCCGCGTCGGAAAGTTGATCGCTCGTCGCGAACTTCTCCAGGAAGGGCCCGATCCTTCCCGCATCCGTAGCCGAGATCTCGAGATACGTCTTGATCTTGTCGGTGTCGGAAGCCGTCCAGCTGCTGGGTACGCCCGCCGTATCACAGGCCGCCAGGTCGGTGTCGAATGTCTTTGCCTCATTGTCGACACAAAGCGCGATGGCGGCGTGGAAGTCGTCCAGAGAGTTCACGTAGTAATGCCCGGGATACCACGTCCCCGTCTTGTAATCGTAGCCGCCGATCCCCGTGGCCACGGCGTAGAACACGGGTGAGGTCCCCCCGCCGTTGTTGTCCGTCTGCGACGGAACGTAATACTTCAGGGCGAACTTATGGTTTGTGAGATTCGTGAGGAGGATGACCCGCGAGGCGTGGGGTTCCGCCGATGCGAAGTTGAACGCCAGAAATGTCGGGGTTCCGGCGCTGTCGATCGAAACGTAGACCTGGAAGAAATCGGTCTGATCGCCGCCGGTCCCCGTGTTGTATTTGTAACGGGTGGTGAGCGCCGCTTGGTAGGAGCCGTCGGCTGCGGTCGAGATCATGCGGGTCTGCGCGCTCGGATTGTCGAGATTGGTGTCGCGGCAGGTGTAGAGAGAATAATTATCCAGGATGAACCGCGTCGGATCGGCGCTCGCATCGGTGCTGGCGGCCTTGTAGGAAGCCGCCGTCACCGTCATCGGCGTGTGCCCCGTCCCCTCGCACGTCTCGTCCAGAATGCCGGTGTACATCTGTGCGTGGTAGACCATCCCGATCAGCGATCCCATCTCGAAGCGGGTCGGGTCCATGAGGCTTTCGAAGTCGGGGTGCAGAGTCGGGGGGCAGTAGTTCTCGGTGGAACCGAGCTGGCATTCCTGTTTGAAGAGACTCACCAGCGACGAGTAGGCCGTGATGGTCCCGGTGAGGGCATGGGATTGGAGCGACATCGTTGGCGCCGTGCTGCTGTACACCGAAGGGAGCGATCCCATCGCCCCTTTCGTGAACTCGATGGACGGTCCGTTCCCGCCGCTACCGTCTCCCCCTCCGCAGGAAAGCGCGAACACCATGCCGAGAAATGCGACGCAAGAAATCCAAGTCTTCATAGGTTTCTCCTAACTCGTGGTCAGGCTGTTTGGAAACTAGCGTAGCGCGATTGGCGGCAAAAACCAGGGGAGTTCGACCCGGGGTGGAGTGAGCCAAGATGGCCCGCGATTTTGGAAATTGGCGGGGCGGACGGGAATGCAGGCGTCGCCTCGCCGGGCCAGAGTAGATCTGGCTTTTAATGAAATAACAAGCAGATAGCCACCTCCCGATTAGTACGCATTAGGCGATTTTCCCGCGATTTCCGGGGACCTGTTATCCAGATGTTATCCCTGGGGGCGAAAAATGCCGATGAGTGCCGACCAGGCTCTAACCCCCTTCACCGGTTTTTCGGTTCCGACGTACACGCCGGTTCCCGACGAGCTGTTCGACCAATTGATGGTCGATCTATCACTCGCGGAGCTGCGTGTCCTTCTCTACATCTGCCGCCGGACGTTCGGTTTCAAGAAACGTGAGGACGCGATTGCCCTGTCTCAAATGCTCGGGGGGATCCGCCGAAGGGACGGCGTCCGCCTCGACCGAGGTGTCGGCCTCTCCCGCCGGGCTCTTTTGCCCGCCATTCGAAGTCTCGTGGAGCACGGAGTGATCGTAAAGAC
>JAZDDX010000032.1:0-2715 GCA_043809315.1 Pseudomonadota bacterium | reverse complement strand
TCGCGCCCGCCGCCGGTCTCCTTCTCCCCGCCGAACGCCCCGCCGATCTCGGCGCCGCTCGTCCCGATATTCACGTTCGCGATTCCGCAGTCACTTCCCGAAGCGCTCAAGAACTGCTCCGCCTCGCGCAGATCGTTCGTGAAAATCGAGCTCGATAGTCCTTGCGGAACGCCGTTCTGGTAGGCGATCGCCTCGTCGAGCGTCTTGTATCGGATCAAGTAGAGAACCGGCGCGAACGTCTCCTCCTGGACGATTGCGAGGGAGTTCTTCGCCTCCGCGATGCAGGGAGTGACGTAACAACCGCCGGGGTACTTGTCTCCGGAGAGTTTCTCCCCACCGCAGATCACTTTTCCCCCTTCTTTTTTGACCCGCTCGACCGCGTTCATCATCTCGGTCACCGCCTTCGGTTCCACGAGCGGTCCCATCAGCGTCGATTCCTCCAACGGGTTCCCGATCCGGACCTGCTTGTAGGCGGCGACCAGTTTGTCGCGGAGCTCGTCGAAAATCTGTTCGTGCGCAATCACCCGTCGTGTGGACGTGCACCTCTGCCCCGCGGTTCCGACCGCGCCGAAGAGAATTGCTCGAAGAGCGAGTTCCTGATCGGCCGACGGCGTGACGATGATTGCGTTGTTCCCTCCGAGCTCCAAGATGGTCCGTCCGAGACGTTCCCCGACCACGGCGGCGGTCCGGTATCCGACCGCGCAGGAGCCGGTCAGGCTCACCAGCGGGATCCGCTTGTCGCGCGTGAGGCGGTCGCCGATCTCGCTTCCGGGGCCGATCACGAGACTTGCGAGCGCCGGATTGTATCCGTTCCTTTCGAAAACGCGCGCGGCGATCTTCGTGGTTGCGATCGCCGTGAGCGGCGTTTTGCTCGCCGGCTTCCAGAGAACCGCGTCGCCGCAGACGTAAGCGAGGGCGGAGTTCCAGGCCCAAACCGCGACCGGGAAGTTGAAGGCGGTCACCACTCCGACCACCCCGAGAGGATGCCACTGTTCCGCCATCCGGTGCCCCGGGCGCTCGGAATGCATTGCGAGGCCGTAGAGTTGTCGAGAAAGACCGACGGCGAAGTCGCAGATGTCGATCATCTCCTGGACTTCCCCTTCTCCTTCCGCGCGGATCTTCCCCATCTCGAGGGTTACGAGGGCGGCGAGGGCTTTCTTATTCGCACGGAGTTCCTCTCCGAGCTGGCGGACGACTTCTCCACGTTTCGGGGCGGGGATGTTACGCCAGGCGAGAAAAGCATCATGCGCTCGGGAGACGATCTTCTCGTATTCGTCAGCGGTGCATTGCCGGACCGTTGCCAGCTTTCCGCCGTCGATCGGGGAGAAAACATCGAGCGATTTTCCGCTTCCCAACCACTCTCCGCAAAACCCGCCCGGGTTCTCCGACTTGAGCCCCAACTTCTCGAGAATCTCCTTCGCCGTCTTTTCCAGCATCCGCATCTCCTTAAAAGTGTGTCGGATGGAACTACCCTCGATTCGGAAATCACGCAACGTGCAGGAACTGGAGTACCGGCGCCGGTTACGTTTGGGCTCTTTTTCGGCACCTCGGGATATCGTAAGTCATTGAATATAGGGACAAAAACAGAAGATTGGGGATGGCACACCCGATGCTCTTATGGATCTCGAAGGAGTTCGATCATGAGGAGGACACTACTTAGCTTGGCTTTAATTCTGCCGCTCATCGCGCCGAGCGTCGCGGCTGCCGAGGATTCTGCCGAAGTGGTCGCGGCGATTTCGAACGGTGTACAGAAGGACCAAGACCGTGAGTTCAGCGTGGCCTGTCTGGGAAACGAACTCTCGGAAAAAAGAGTCGGGAATTACACGATCATCGACGGGAGTAGCGTTCTGCTGATTGCATTCGAACGGAAAGGCGAGGAACGGGCGAAGGAGACGGTCGTCTACGCCGATTGGATGAAGGACGGCTCGCTCGATCGCGTTCTCGTCGTGCCGGGTTCACTCCCTGACTCTCTGGATGACCTCATCTGCGAGAGCGTTCGCCCGTTCGAAGAGATCCGTCTGATGATCGACGTGAACAATTTGAGTGGGAACCACGAGGCTTCCAATGCCAAAGTCACCTGCATCAACCACCAGACACAGCAGGTGAAGCTGGTTTCGCATGCCGACGGCGGCGCGATCTTCGATCTCCCCTATGACAATGTACGGGCCGACATCGCGGCGTTCCGGGAAGCAGCCTCAAAAGTAGCTGGCAAGATCCGATAACCGCTAGAACGTATAAGTGGGCAATCCGTATCGTTCGTTGATCACTCTCTGGAACAGACGATCCATCGCGGACCAATCCGTCGCTTCTTGATACCTGCCGAACGTTTCCAAGTTTTCCTCGTTCAGGAATTGGTCGGTCTTGTAGAGGGCGTTGAAATACGCCATCCGAAATACTTGATGGATCTTTCCGCTTCGATCCCATGCATCATCCGTGAATGATGCTAAGAGGTTCAGTGGATCGAAGTTTTTATCGTCAGGCGGGAATATTTTTTCGACATCTTTGTTAAAAAGCCGTTTGTTCATCACGACAGCACGTCCATAGGCTTCCTTGTAACACTTGTTGAAGTAGGGGTTGTTCCTTCGATATTCCGTAACATAGTCGTAAGCATCCTCAATATACTCCTGCGAAAGGCCGAAGACGCTGTCGATCCCCGCATAGACGGCCAGAATCACGGTCAGGGCTGAGGTCGGGATTCTCTTCGTTTCTTCCGTC
>JAZDDX010000031.1:0-5102 GCA_043809315.1 Pseudomonadota bacterium | reverse complement strand
CCTTCAAGAGGCGGACGCGATCTTCATCGACGAGCTGCGGTCGTCGGGGCTTTACGACAAGACCTGGCAGGCGTTCGCGGTTCTCCTGCCGATCCGTTCGGTCGGGGTCATGGGGGACGAGCGGACGTACGAGAACGTCTGCGCCCTCCGGGCGGTCACGAGCCATGACGGGATGACGGCCGACTGGGCCGACCTCCCGCACGATTTCTTGGGAAAAGTTTCGAATCGGATTATCAACGAAGTGCGCGGGATCAACCGCGTGGTTTATGATATTTCGTCCAAACCGCCCGCCACGATCGAGTGGGAATAGGAAAACGAGATGAACTTTCCGAGTTACTTTCATGGAAGACGAGTCAAGAAGTGGGTGGAGGAGGCCGTCACTCTGTGCAAGCCGTACAACGTCCATTGGTGTGATGGCTCGCAGGAGGAGAATGACAAACTCTGCGCCCAGCTGGTGAAAGCGGGGACGTTCGTACGCCTGAACCCGAAAAGGCGCCCGAACAGCTTTCTCGCGCTTTCCGACCCGAGCGATGTCGCCCGTGTCGAAGACCGAACATTCATATGCAGTCACAGCAAGGGGGACGCGGGGCCGACCAATAACTGGGCCGACCCGGTGGAGATGAAGGGGAAACTCAATTCGCTTTTCGACGGTTCGATGCGGGGACGGACGATGTACGTCATCCCGTTCTCGATGGGGCCGCACGGCTCTCCCTTCTCCCGCATTGGGATCCAGCTCACCGACTCCCCGTACGTCGTCGTGAACATGCGGATCATGACTCGGATGGGGATGAAGGTCTGGGAGTACTTCAAAGACGGGGCGTTCGTGCCGTGCCTCCATTCGGTCGGAATGCCGTTGGAGCCGGGGAAGAAAGATGTCCCGTGGCCGAGCAATAAGGAGCAAAAATACATCGTTCATTTCCCTGAGGAGCGGTCGATCTGGTCGTTCGGGAGCGGGTACGGAGGGAACGCCCTTCTTGGAAAGAAATGTTTCGCGCTGCGGATCGCGTCGGTCATTGCGCGCGATCAGGGGTGGCTCGCGGAGCATATGCTGATCCTGGGGGTTCAGAACGCGGAAGGGGAGAAGGCGTACGTGGCGGCGGCCTTCCCGAGCGCCTGCGGGAAAACGAACTTCGCGATGCTTCAGGCCCCGAAAGGGTTCGAAGGCTGGAAGGTGACGACGGTCGGCGACGACATCGCCTGGCTCCGCCCCGGGGAGGATGGGCAGCTGTACGCGATCAACCCGGAGGCGGGTTATTTTGGCGTGGCGCCGGGGACGTCGGAAAAGTCGAACCCGAGCGCGATGGCCGCGATCTCGAAAAACTCGATCTTCACGAACGTAGCGCTCACCCCGGACGGCGACGTCTGGTGGGAGGGGATGACCGAAACGCCGCCGCCGAAGCTGACCGATTGGCAGGGGCAGGAATGGACTCCCGGTTGCGGAAGGAAGGCGGCACATCCCAACGCCAGGTTCACCGCCCCCGCGTCCCAGAATCCGGTCGTCGACCCCGAATGGGAGAACCCGAACGGAGTACCGATCAAAGCATTGATCTTCGGTGGGCGAAGGAGTTCGGTGCTCCCGCTCGTCTATCAGTCGTTCAACTGGGCCTATGGGGTTTATCTCGCGGCGACACTCGGTTCCGAGACAACCGCGGCCGCGACAGGGCAGGTCGGCGTTGTCCGCCGAGATCCGTTCGCGATGCTCCCGTTCTGTGGATACCATATGGGGGATTATTACAACCATTGGCTGGAGATCGGCCGATCGATCCTTCGACCCCCGCGGATCTTCTGCGTCAACTGGTTCCGGACCGACAAGGAGGGGAAGTTTGCCTGGCCCGGGTTTGGCGAGAACATGCGGGTGCTCAAGTGGATGGTTCAGCGGGCGAACTGGGAAGCGAGGGGGCTCGAAAGCCCGCTCGGGTGGATGCCGAGATACGAGGATCTCGATTGGACCGGGATGGAATACTTCACGAAGGAGAAGTTCTACGAGCTGATGACGGTCGATCAGAAGGCGTGGTTCGATGAGGTTCTTTCGCACGAAGAGCTGTTCATCAAACTGTACGACCGACTCCCCAAGGAGCTGATGTTCGTCCGCGAGCTGATCCTTTCGGCCCTCTGGCGCTCGTCGAAATGGGATCTCGGGCGCTGAAATGAGTTTCGTTCACCTCCACGTTCATTCCCAGTACTCGCTTCTCGACGGTGCGATCACCGCCGAGCGCCTGATCGAGCGGGCGAAGAAAGACGGGATGCCGGCGGTGGCGGTCACCGATCACGGGAACCTATACGGCGCTCTCGATTTCTATGCGCGGGCGGTGAAGGCCGGGATCCAGCCGATCATCGGGATCGAGACGTATCTCACGCAGGGGAATCGACGGGACCGGTCGAGCCAGTTTCCGACGAACCACATTGTTCTGTTGGCGAGGAACAATGAAGGGCTCAAGAACCTGTTCCGCCTGGTCACGATCGCGAACTTCGAGGGGTTCTACTACAAACCCCGGATTGACCGGGAGTCGCTCCGGAATCACAGCGCCGGGTTGATCGGGATGTCGGCTTGCTTGAACGGCGTTCTCGCCCGGGCCTTGCAGGAAAACCGCGAAGATGTCGCAGAGAAGGCGGCGTGCGAGTTCCGGGAGATCTTCGGCGAGGGGAACTACTACGTCGAGCTGATGGACAACGGGCTCTCCCAACAACGGGCGATCAACCCGGGGCTCATCGACCTCGCGAAACGTCTCTCCCTCCCGGTCGTCGCCACGAACGACTGCCATTATCTGAATCGGGAGGATGCGAAGGCACACGACATTCTTCTCTGCATCGGTACAGGACGGTCGGTGGCGGAAAAAGAGCGGATGAGGTTCGACACCGATCAGTTCTACGTCCGGACCCCCGAGGAGATGAAGACTCTTTTTGCCCACTGCCCCGAGGCGATCTCGAACACGCTCGAAATCGCCAAGAAGTGCGAGGTGAAGCTCGATCTGGAGACCTACCGGATGCCGCGCTTCCAGATGCCGGTCGATACGACGCTCGAGGCGTATCTGGCGGAGCTCGCGAAGAGCGGTCTCGAGGAACGGATGCCGGCCATCTTGAACTTCTACCAGCGGCAAGGAACGGCGACGGAAGGGATCCGAGAGCGGTACGTCGAACGGCTGGAACGCGAGCTGACGATGATTCAGAAGACCGGATTTTCCGGCTACTTCCTGATCGTACAGGACTTTATCAACTACGCGAAGGGGCGTGGGATTCCGGTCGGCCCGGGGCGTGGGTCCGCGGCCGGAAGCCTCGTCGCATATGCCACGCGGATCACCGACCTCGATCCGATTCCGTACAATCTCCTGTTCGAACGGTTTTTGAACCCGGAACGGATCTCGATGCCCGACATCGACGTCGATTTCTGTCAGGACGGCCGGGACGAGGTGATCCGGTACGTCGCCGACAAATACGGCGGATCGGCGACAATCGATGAAACCCGGGTCGCGCAGATCACGACGTTCGGGAAGATGCAGGCGAGGGCGGTGATCCGCGACGTCGGACGCGCCATGGGGATGCCGTACGGCGAGGTCGACCGGATCGCGAAGCTCGTCCCCGCGGTCTTGAACATCACGCTGGAGGATGCGTTTTCGCAGGAGCCGAAGTTCGCGGAACTCCGGAAGAAAGACCCGCGCGTCGATGAACTCCTGACGACCGCGCAATCCCTGGAGGGATTGACTCGCCACGCGTCGGTCCATGCGGCCGGGGTTGTCATCTCCGACGACCAACCGCTCGTCAACCACCTGCCGCTCGGGAAAGGGCAGCACGACGAGGTGGTGACTCAGTGGGATATGAAGGGGGTCGAGAAGATCGGGCTGGTGAAGTTCGACTTCCTGGGGCTCAAGACCCTGACCCTCCTGGCTCGGGCGGTCAAGCTGGTGGAGGAAGGGTCCGGGGAGAAGATCGACCTTCTCGCACTCAACTTCAAAGATCCGAAAGTCTTCAAACTTCTTGAATCGGCCGACACGCAGGGGATCTTCCAGCTCGAATCGTCGGGGATGCGGGATCTCGTCGCGCGCCTCAAGCCGTCGACGTTCGAGGATATCATTGCTCTCGTCGCCTTGTACCGTCCCGGCCCGCTCGGGTCGGGGATGGTCGACGACTTCATCAACCGGAAACATGGCCGGACGGCGAACGCCTACGACCTTCCGCAGCTCGAGCCGATCCTTAAAGATACGTACGGGGTCATCCTGTATCAGGAACAGGTGATGCAAATCGCCTCCGCTCTGGCCGACTATTCCCTGGGGGAAGCCGACCTGCTCCGTCGGGCGATGGGAAAAAAGATTCCCGAGGAGATGGAGAAGCAGGAAGTTCGCTTCCTCGCGGGATGCCGGAAGAAGAACGTTCCGGAGCACAAGGCGAAAAAGATTTTCGATCTGATGGCGAAGTTCGCCGGGTACGGTTTCAACAAGTCGCACTCCGCCGCGTATGCGTTAATCTCCCTCCAGACGGCGTACATGAAAGCGCATCATCCGATCGAGTTCATGGCGGCCTGCATGTCGATCGATCGGGGGAACACCGATCGGATCGTCCTTCAGATGAACGAGTGCCGCCTCCAGGGGATCGAGGTGTTGCCGCCCGACGTGAACGAGAGCCAGCTCGACTTCGCCGTCGCGGACGGGAAGATTCGGTTCGGCCTGGCGGCGATCAAGAACGTCGGGGATCACTCGATCGAGGCGGTGGTTGCGGCGCGGACCGAAGGGGGGCGGTTCAAAGATCTGTTCGATTTTTGTCAACGGGTCGACCACCGGCACGTGAACAAGAAAGTTCTCGAGTCGCTCATCAAAGCCGGAGCGTTCGATTCGACCGGTGGAAGAAGGGCCCAGATGATCGCGTCGATGGAGAAGGCGATCGAGGGGGCCGCGCGCACACAGCGGGACCGCGAAACGGGGCAGGCGAGCCTGTTCGGCTCTGTGACTCCGGAGCTTTCGCCGGCCTTTGCTTATGAAGACGCGCCAGAATGGGAGGAGATCGATCGCCTCAAGGCGGAAAAAGAATCGCTCGGTTTCTATATTTCAGGGCATCCGCTCCTCAAGTTCAGCTCGGTGCTCCGCCAGTATGCGAACAGTGACGCCGCCGGG
>JAZDDX010000030.1:0-23790 GCA_043809315.1 Pseudomonadota bacterium | reverse complement strand
GGCGACGAGATTCCCCCGAACGGCGGCTGAATCCCCCAAGAGCGCTCGTGCCGAGGCCCTCTCCGAGGTCGAGCTCTCCGTTTTCGAGAGAATCAGGCGGGCCAGCTCTTCCACCCGAACCCAATTCCGGCTCCGAGCTTCCGCCCGCGCGAGGCGGAGGGTGGTCGAAGGAATCTCTCCGGAGTACCTCCAGGCCTCACCGAAGAACCCGATTGCGCCGGGAAGATCTTTTCTCCCCCAGCATCCGTACCCGCGCTCGACCGCATCGGCGACATCGTGCGGACAACGCCGTTCCGTCACCGGCTTCGCGCGGAGGTGACTGTCGGCGATCCGGACCGCGCCGGCGGAGAGAGGAACCGTGCGAAGGAACTGTTCCCACTGTTCAACCAACGAAGCGAGTGGCACCCGATAGGTTTCACCGAAATCAGCTCCGCGATAGACCCTCTGGAAGAGGTACGCGCCACGGCTGTCGAGAAGCCAACGGCAGAACGATCCGGCCGCAAGGTACGCGCGTCCCGCGGATTCCCCCCAGAACCCGGTCGGCTTCATCATCTTTGCCATGGAAGGAAGGAGATTCAGCTTTTGCATCGCGCGCGCCCACTCGTGCACCGACAGATCGTCCTGATACCGTTGCACCCCCGTTGCGAGACCTTCCAGGAGGCCGACCCGGAGCGAAAGGCGGAGTCCCGGAACCCCCAACGGCCCCGCCACGACATGTACCATCTCGTGCGTAACGAACTCTAGCGACTCCGAGGCGAGAAGATGAACCGTGCGCCGGATCGGGTTCCCGATCGCCGTGTGGCGGACGCCCGTCAGACGGTATTTGGTCGCGGGGTTGGGGTAGAGATAGATGAGGATCGCCTGACTTCGTTCTCGCGCGTTGAGCCCGATCTCGGAGGCGATCCGGTCGGCCCGATCATCCAACGTGCGCAACAACGAATAAGCCCGTTGAAACGAAAACGAGGAGGGGGCGAAATGAAGCTCGACCGTCCGTCCCGAAAGACGAGCGGGGAGAGCGCGATCGAGGGTTTGTTGATCGTGACTCCAGCCGAGTGGGCCGCGGAGGATCAGGAGCGTTGCAACGGCGAAGGCCGAACCGAATCGAACGAGATCGGATCGACGCGTTGCCGTTACGATGAGGATCAAAGACAAAAACAGCGTGAAGATCCGGTACGTGACGATCGGCGTCCGGATCGGGATCCACTCGTCGTAGATCGGTCCCGCGAAATATCCGATCGCCGGGTTCAGGAACGAAAGCCCTGGACCGAGATAGAGTTCCCAGGCCGTGAGAAGACAAAAAGCGAGAGCGGGGAGAAGTGCGGCGAACGCCCGTTTGACCGACGTGGTCCGGAGGGTCGTTGCCCAGATCCCGGAAGCGGCGCCAAACAGGGCAGAGGGGACGGGAAGGAGGAGGAACCAAACGAACCCGACTCCATAACGACAGGTCGGGATCCGGATCGATGCGAGGAGAACCATCACAAGCGGTGCCCAAAGCGACAGAAAGCTTCCGAAGGCAGCACGAACCCGATCCGCAGACGTCAAGGGGCGCGCATCTTCGATGGCGGACAGACGGACGACGGTTCCGATCGCGAAGACCAGGAACGAAGCGACGGCAAGCAGAGAGGAGAATTCGTAAGCGAATGCCCCGGTCCAGTTCGACCGGCAGAGAAACAGAGCCGTCGCGCACAGGGCGAGGATCTCCGGAATCGGCAGGATCGGATAAGGGGCGGGTAGGTAGGATTTCATTATTTCTTCCGTTTCGGCGGCGTGAAGCGGACGAGATAGTTGTCTCCGGATTTCAGCTGAATTCTCGTCATCGACGAAACGCCGTTGCGGTCTCGTAGGAGGACGACATAACTTCCCGATTGGACCGGTCGGTCGGCGCTCGGGAGATGTCCGACCGCTTGTCCGTTGACGAAGATCGTCGCTCCGTCCGGTCCCTCAAAGCGGAGAACGGCGTCGGTCGTCGTAGCCGGAGTTCGAGAAGGGGGTGACTCTTTCGGACGAACCGATCTCCCGACGGAGAAGACCACCGCGGCGAGGGAAAGGAGCAGGAGGGTGGCGACGACCCAGACCGGACGGCGGGGCAAGCCTACCCTTCGTACATTTCGCCAGGAGATCTCAGCTACACCCGAGATCAACGAGCGGGTCGGATGGATCAGGACCGGAAGCGGGGTTCCGTCGAGAGAAAGGACCGGTGTGTCATGGATCGCCCCCTCCTGGCGGTCGGCCGGCATCGGGTAGAGGGAGGTCAGCCAGTCGCGTAAGCGTTCGGTGCCGTGAGAAAGCCAATCGGGGTCTGCAGCGGAAAGAAGTTGGTCCCGGTATTCCTGGGCGCACGAATGTCGCGCGGACGGATCAGCCGTAAGCGACCGGAGGATCACCTCGTCGATCCCGGCCGGGAGTTCCGGCCGGAACTCCTTGGGGGGCCGGACTCTTCCCTGAGTGATCTCCTCACGCGAGGGGATGCGACTGGTCACCAGTTCGTAGAGAACCATTCCGGCGGCGAAGAGATCGGCCCGGAAATCGACGTTGCTCGTCCGAAACTGTTCAGGGGCGGCGTATCGTTCCTTCCCCTTCAAGACCCCAGACTTCGTATCCTCCTGCTCGATCCGAGCCCTTGCGATCCCGAAGTCGGGGAGCTTCACCAGCCCCTCGTATGAAACCAGAATGTTCTGCGGGCTCACATCCCGGTGGACAATCCCGAGCGGCCCGCCGGTGCCGCGCCTCTTGTGCGCGAACTCCAGACCCTTAAGCACCTCGGAGACGATATACACGGAGGCCTGCCAGGAGATCGGATCGCGTTTCCGTCGGGCGTCGCTGGCGATCTGGCGGAGGTTCTTTCCCGGCACGTATTCGAGCGCGATCAGGTAATGATCCCTCTGTCGGAAGAAGTCGAGGATCTGGACGATGTTCGGGTGATCCAGATGAGCGTGAACCCTCGCTTCGCTGGCGAGCATCTTAAGAAACGTCGGATGATCGGCATAGAACGGGAGGATCCGCTTGAGTGCGATCGGTTTTTCGAACCCCTCTGGCCCCTGCTTGACCGCTTTGAAGACCTCCGCCATCCCCCCTTCACCGAGTTTTGCAACCAGCGTGTAGGGGCCGCGGAACGACATCAGAGGGGAGGGGCCAATCGCAGTCCGAGGTAATGTTGCAGCGCCTCGATCTTGAGGCGGTGTTGCTGCATGCTGTCCCGTTCGCGCAGCGTCACGGTGTGATCCTCTTTCGTCTGGTAATCGACCGTGATTTCGAACGGCGTTCCCGCCTCGTCCTGCCGCCGGTACCGCCGGCCGATCGACCCGCTGTCGTCGTGGAAGACGGAGTAGAACGGGCGGAGCGTCGCCACGATTTTGTGTGCGATCTCCTGAAGGCCGTCTTTGTTGACGAGCGGCAGGACCGCGACCTGGATCGGGGCGAGGTGTGGGGCGAACCGCAAGACCGTCCGCTCCGCCTCCTCCGCGAACGCGTCGCAGAGGATACACAGCGTGGTCCGGTCACATCCGGCCGACGTCTCGATGATGTACGGGATGTACTTCTCCTTTTTCTCCTCGTCGAAATAGAGGAGGTTCTTCCCGGAGTACTCCTGGTGCCGTTTCAGATCGAAGTCGGTCCGGTTATGGATCCCCTCGAGTTCCTGCCAGCCGAACGGGAACTTGTACTGGATGTCGAAAGCGCGCTTGGCGTAGTGAGCCAGCTCGTCCTTCCCGTGCTCGTGGAACCGTAAATTCTCTTTCTTGATCCCGAGCTTCTCGTACCAGGCGATCCGCTCTTTCTTCCAGGTTTCGAACACCTCGTCGTCGTTTTCGGGGCGGATGAAGTACTGCATCTCCATCTGCTCGAACTCGCGGGTCCGGAAGGTGAAGTTTCCCGGCGTGATCTCGTTCCGGAACGCTTTCCCGATCTGAGCGATCCCGAACGGGACTTTCTGGCGCGAGGAGGTGAGGACGTTTTGATAGTTGACGTAGATCCCCTGCGCCGTCTCGGGGCGGAGGTAGACGATGTTGGCGTCGGACTCGACCGGTCCCATGAACGTCTTGAACATCAGATTGAACTTGCGCGACTCCGTCAGCTCGCCGCCGCACTTGGGGCACTTCTTTGTTTCCACCTCGTCGGCCCGGAAGCGGTTCTTGCACTTCTTGCAGTCGACGAGCGGGTCGGTGAAGTTGGCGATGTGGCCGGATGCCTCCCAGATTTTGGGATGCATCAGGATCGAGGAGTCGAGCCCCTCGATGTTCTCGTGGACCTGGACCATCGATTTCCACCAGAACGCCTTGACCTTGTTCTTGAGCTCGACGCCCAAAGGACCGTAGTCGTAGCAGGAGTTGAGGCCCCCGTAGATCTCACTTGACGGGAAGATGAATCCGCGTCGTTTGCAGAGAGATACGAGTTTGTCCATTACGCCTGAGATTTCTTTCGCCACAATTTCTCCGTTGATCGGGTCTAGGTAACATCCGCCGGGTGAAACGTCGATGTCCCAACATCGGGGCATCGATGCCCAGCCTCGGCCGACCGCCGAAAACATAACTACCTGTTTTCATTAAAAGAAAAAAGAAAAAGAGTTCGGCACGAGAGTTGCTGTCTATGACGGCGGATCTCTAAAAAGAGGAAACTATGAAAAAGATTTCGATATCGGTTTTAGCCCTTCTGGTTGCCTTCTCCGTCGGCTGCGGGAAATCGCAGAAGAAAAAGGAAGAGGTGAAGCCTGACACGAAGCCCGATACGGCAACGTCCGTGGGCGTGGGGTATTCACTCAACACGATCATCAACATCGACCCGGCGAAAAAGACCGTGGTCATCAGTGATCAATCGATTGCGCAAGTCACCGGCCCCGATCCGAAAGATCCGAAGAAGTCGGCCCCGGCACCGCTGGATCAGGTGAAAGATGGCGATAATCCGACGATCAACGTGAAGCTCGAGCAGGTGAAAACATCGGGAAGCAGCGCGAGCGGCGATTTCGTCTCGGACGGGAAAGTGGCTATCTTCAAGTTTGCAACGAGCGACAAAAACCTGTTGGAAGTCGGGGAAGATCAGCTTTATTCCGGGTACATGCTCACCGCCAATCCGATTCACTTCAAGGGAGGTGAGGTCCTCACGAAGCCGATAGCGGTTCCCAATCCGATTTTTTCCCTCAACAGTTCAGGCGACGTTGCTCTACCGAAGTACGACGACGTTGAGGGTGCCGGTTTGACGATCAAGGTCGACAAAGCGGGAAAGGTAACGCTCACCGGTGGTTCGTTGTTCCGTTCGACCGAGCCGGCACCGAAAGAGGCCTCATGGCATCTTGGTGATGCCGTATGCGTGCTCCAGCTGAAGGCCTTAAAAGAAATCAGCGTAATGGGCCCGGCTCTTACCCTTGCGGTCGAGTCCGATTCAAAATGGAAGCTTTCTCCGTCTGACTCCGAAATGAAGGACTTTCAAAAATTCATCGACGCCGGTGTCACGTCGGCGACCGGGCAGACGATCTGCACGGCCGGCTACGAAGGACCGTACGATAAGACGGCGAAGCTCCAAGTCTGGATCCGAACAATCGTGACGATTCCGGGCGGCGTTAAGATCGTAAAGTAATCGTCCGTCTACGGCTCGATCCGGACGGAATAGCCGTCCTTCACACCCTTCTGCAGGAACCCGAAGAGCGCATCCGCGCCGACGCCGAAGCGCGCCAGTCCCTTCATCGAGATCGCGGCCGTCATCTCGTGCGGATCGACCGAGACCGGGAGCTGCGGGATCTTTCCCTCTTTGAGGATCACCCGGGCAACCCCCCAAGCCTGCTCGCCTAATTCCAACGGATCGACCGCAACCGTCATCAGAGCTCCGCGAACGATGTGATCGGGATCGAGCGAAATCACCGGGATGTTGTTCTGTTCCGTGAAGGCAAAGATCTGTTTCGTCGCCCCCTCGTTCGACGTCGTCGCATCCCGCATGCAATAGAGAAGATCAACCTTCCCTGCAAACGCCTGGATGTAGGAGGCGACGTCGTTCGGTGAATCGACTTTGATCGATGCCACCTTGAGCCCCAGCTTCCCGGCGTACGCAACCAGAGAATCGACCGCTCCTTGGGAGTACTTCGGATCGTAGATCGTCCCGATCGTCTTCCGGTTCGGAAAAAGGGCCTGGAATAGCGTGAGCCCGGTTCCGACCGGCAGCTCGCTCTCCATCATCACGATGTTCGCCCGCTTCGCCAGGTTGCTCGGGTAGTAGTCGCCGACGATGAACGGCGTGGCCGGCAGGAGCGCGACGAGTTGCGAGAGGGGAACCTCCCCGATCGTCAGGACCAGATCCGGAGCCAGCTTCTGGACCTGGGCCAGGAGCGGTTTCTCTTTCTTCCCATCGTACTGGAACGCCGAAACGCGGTCGGTTGCCAGGGAGGAAAAGCCAGAGAAATATTTCCGCCCGAATGGGGAGTTGTTCCCCTGGATCACGACGATGGCCGAGGCGAAAGAGGTCGTGGCCAAGCAAACCACGGCCAACAGGGTCAAACGGAAACAGGGTCTCATGGGGGCCTATGGTAGGTTAAATCGCGTCTTTGCAACAGCGAAAGCCGACGTCCGGTTCGCCGGTGGAGGCCATCACCTCCCGGACCGAGGGACAGCGCGCTTGATAGATGGGGCGATGGCTCGAACCCCCCTTCGTCACGCGGCTCTCCGAATTGAATTGCCCGGGAGAAAGGGTCCACTCGTCGACGTTTCCGCTCATGTCAAAGACCCCCTCTTTCGTCACGCACCGTTCGAAAGTGCCCGATCCTGCGACGGCGCGTTCTCCGTCGACACCCCCTTCCTTGTCCCCTTTCGTGTTGCAGATGAGCGGATCGCCTGTTTCCCCGTACGGGTACCGGCGGTTCCGTCCCCCGGTGAGCGGTCCCTTGCAGGTCCGCTCCCACTCCTCCTGAGCGCAGAGGCGTTTCCCGTGCTTCGTGCAGGAGGCCTGGGCCCCGGCCCAGGTGACCCCCGCGACCGGCGTTCCCCCTTTCCGGTTCGGGTATTCGTACCGGTCGATGCAGAACGACTGGACCGGGAATTGCTCCGCCTCTTTTTCGACCAGGTCGTTCCGGTCGGAATCGCTCCGGTCCGATCCGAAGTAGAACGTTCCGCCGTGGATCAGGACCATATCGGACGGGCAGGGGGGTTTGATGACGCTGGCCGCCTCGGCCAGTTCCTCGATCTGCCGATCCTTCTGTTCGAGTTTCTTTCCTGCCTCCTCCACCTCCCGGTTCGCCTGTTGAACGTCCTGCTCGAGCTGTCGGGCGCGCGCCTCCGCCGATTGGATCTGGGACATCAGGTCGGCGTCGACCGGCCCCCGTCGGTTCGCCGCGGCGAGAGGAAGATCCCCGGACGAAGCATTTTCCGGGGTTCCGATCGGAGTCTCGCGATCCGGGCGCTCGTGGAAGAGGAACCAGACGACCGATACCGCCGCCAGAAGCGAAAGGAGGATCACCGGCCGCCAGGTCTGCCGCTTCAGGCCGAAAATTTCCGTCGCACCGGATAAGATCGTCGCATCCCCGATCGCCGGTTTCGTGACCCCTTCCCGGCGCGACCTTTCCAGGGGCGGGGCATGATCGACGTCGGTCGCCCCCTCCCGGTCGTGCGCATTCCGTTCCGCGATCTCCGCAACCCGGCGCCCGATGCCGGAGTCGCTCGGTTCCTGGGGGAAAAGTTCGCTGATGAGAGTTCCGATGTCCCCCGGAAGGTGGCCGAGTGAGATCCCCCCCATCACGTCGGAAAGCTCCCGGATCACTTCGGCACAGCTCTGCGGCCGATCCGCCGGATCTTTCGAGAGCATCCTCATGACGAGCGATTCCGCCTGAGAAGGGAGGTCCGGAACGAGGGTCGCCAGACGCGGGATCTTCGCTTCGCGGACCTCGTTGTAGCGCTGAATGGTGTCCTCTCCGGCGTAGACCTTCACCCCCGAGAAGAGCTCGAACATGATCACGCCGAGGGAGAAGATGTCGGAGCGCCGGTCGAGCGCGCGCCCCACGGCCTGCTCGGGGGACATGTACGAGAGCTTCCCCTGAATCTTTCCCGGTTGGGTGTGCGAGAGCTTGATCGTCGCCTTGGCGATCCCGAAATCGGTGATCTTTACCTCTCCGTCGCGCGAAACCAGGACGTTCTGCGGGCTGACATCGCGGTGGATCAGGTTCAGGACATCTTTTCCCTCGACCCGGACGTTGTGCGCGTACTCCAGCGCCTCCGCGATCTGGAGAGCGATGTAGAGGGAATAGTCGCGGGGGAAGCGCCCGCGGTCCTTCACGCAACGCTGGAGAAGGTTCTTCAAGTTCGGGCCGTCGACGAACTCCATCGCGATGTAGTAGGAGCGCGCCACTTCACCGAAATCGAAGACCTGGACGATGTTCTTGTGATGGAGGTTCGACGAGATCCGCGCCTCGTCGACGAACATCTGGACGAACTCCTCGTCCTCGCCGAACTCCGGAAGGATCCTCTTGAGTGCGAGCGTCTTCTCGAATCCCTTCGGGCCGATCAACTTCCCCTTGAAGACCTCCGCCATTCCTCCGACCGCGAGGCGGCGGGTCAGAAGATATTTCCCAAATCTTACGGGGTAGTTGTACTCCATGCGGGGGACCCCTATTATGACGAACTTACCCTTTGCCAATCAACCATAGATTCCCCTAAACTCTCGAAACTCAAAGGAAGGCGGATCACGGACGATGTGCGGGATTATGGGATATGTGGGGGGGCGCGAGGCAGCGCCGATCCTGATCGAAGGGCTTCGTAGGCTCGAATACCGGGGGTATGACTCGGCCGGGATCGCCGTTTGCCGCGGGAACGAGCTCTCCATCGAGCGCTCCAAGGGGAAGCTCAGCGACCTCGAGGCGAAGCTTTTCGGACGGAATCTCGCAGGAAATGTTGGAATTGGGCACACCCGGTGGGCGACCCACGGGAAGCCGTCGGATGAGAACGCTCACCCGCATCGATCCGAACATGTGGTCGTAATCCACAACGGGATCATCGAGAATTACCTCGACCTCCGGAAAAAGCTGACGGCCGAGGGGTTCACGTTTGCCTCCGAGACCGACACCGAGATCGTTCCATTCCTGATCGAATTCCACATGAGAAGCCGGATCCCCTTGGAAGAAGCGGTCCGGAAGGCGATCGAGGAGATCCGGGGGGCGTTTGCGTTCGCCGTCTTGAGCAGCACCGAGCCGGACAAGATCATCGCCGTCAAGAACGCGAGTCCTCTGATCCTCGGGATCGGCAAGGGGGAGAACTTCCTCGCGTCCGACATCCCGGCGTTACTCGACCACACGCGCGACGTGATCGTTCTCGAGGACGGCGAGATGGCGGTTCTTGAGAAAGACCGGGTCCGGCTCTGCGATTTCCACGGGAAATCGATCCAGCGGAAACCGAAGCACATCACCTGGTCGCGGGTGATGGCGGAGAAGGAAGGGTTCAAACATTTCATGTTGAAGGAGATCCACGAGCAGCCGGGCGTGCTCGCAGACACGCTCCGGGGGCGGATTGTCGAATCAACCGGTGAGGTGATTCTCGACGATGTGATGCTTGCAAAAGAGAATGGGATCTCCCGGATCGTGATCGTCGCGTGCGGCACATCCTGGCACGCGGCCCTGGTCGGGAAGTACTGGATCGAGTCGCTCGCCCGGATCCCGGTCGAGGTCGATCTCGCGTCGGAATACCGGTATCGGAAACCGGTCGTCGATCCGCACACACTTCTCATCGTCATCTCCCAATCGGGGGAGACGGCCGATACGCTGGCCGCGCTCGAAGAGGCGAAACGGGGCGGGGCGAAGATATTGTCGATCTGCAACGTGGTCGACAGCTCGATCACGCGCAAGTCGGACGGCGTTCTATACACCCATGCGGGTCCGGAGATCGGCGTCGCCTCGACGAAGGCGTTCACGACACAACTCTGCGTTCTGGCGCTGATCGCCCTTCACTTCGCGAAGATGCGGGATGCGATCGGGAGGGAGGCGTTGACGGATCATATCCGCGCTCTCTTAACCCTTCCGAAGATGGCCGAAGCAGCGCTCAGGTCGGATGCGGCGACACAGGCGGTGGCGACCAAGTTTCTGAACGTCAGTCACTTCCTCTTCTTAGGAAGAGGGTCGAGTTATCCGATCGCCTTGGAGGGGGCGCTCAAGCTGAAGGAGATCTCGTACATCCATGCGGAAGGGTATGCGGGAGGGGAGATGAAGCACGGCCCGATCGCCCTGATCGACGAGAAGATGCCGATCGTGGCGCTCGCCACCGGGGGGCCGACTCAGGCTAAAATGATGAGCAATATCGAAGAAGTACGCGCTCGGGGGGGGCGAGTGATCGCCGTGGTTTCGGAGGGGGACAAGGACCTCGCCCGGCTCTCGACGATGACGATCGAGATTCCCGTCGTGGCGGACTTCATCCGGCCGATCATCGAAGCGATCCCGCTCCAGCTTCTGGCGTACCATTTCGCCGACAAACGCGGGACCGACGTCGACCAGCCGCGGAATTTGGCGAAATCGGTCACGGTCGAATAATCCGGACCCGTTAATTGTTTCTTGACCTCGAGCGTCATTTCCTTTATAAAGCGGCGCATAAATATACAGGGGGAATGCATGAATATTAGATGTGGGTTTTTGGTGGGTCTGGCGTTATCGGGGGTTCTGCTCTCAGGTTCGCGGGCCGCATTGGCTTGCGAAAGCAATCCGAAGATGCAGATGGTGGTTCAGCCGACCGGAGAAACTGTAACGGTCTGTTACCAAGATCTCGTGACCCGTCACAACAACACCTACGATGTTCGTGCCGCGGTCGATGTAGCGGCCGTCGTTCCTCACACCGGCCCTTCCGGCCCGCTCACCTGTGTGTTCGAGGTGAAGAATGTTCCGGTTGATGGAGGCTCGACGGTTGCATGTAACTTTGCTGTCGTGGATCCCCACAAACTTCCGGCGGATCTTTCGGTTCCGGCCAAGGATCATGTCGAACTGAATCGGCCGATCCTGATGCAGATGAAAGTCGACGCCAAATACCGGGGGAGCTGGTTCGGGTCGGGTACGGACGTCTTCGGTAAGCTGACCGTTCATGACAACGACCAAACTCCCCTGGCAAAGGGAGAGCTCTTCTTAAGCACCTCGACGGCCATCCGGCCGGCTAAGTAAGCCGATCGTTTAGAAATCGGTTCCGATCCCGATATAAATCCGGATCGGGATGTTTCCCGCGGCGAAGCCGTAGTCGGCGCTGTCCTGGAACCCGTACGCCACGCGCAGGACGGAGTTGAATTTTCCGCCGTCGTTGAAGAGGAACGACTTCATCCGGAGTTCGGCGCCGACATCCTCGAGGAGGAACTTCCCCTGCCCCAATTTCGGGTCGTGTGTCGGGTTCTCCCGGAAGTTCTTGATCTCGCCGAAGTCCCAGGCGTTTCCGACCTCCCCGAAGATCGAGGCGTAGAGGCTGTCGAAATAGAAGAACCCCTTCTTCTTGTCGATCGCGCGGGCGATCGGGAAGGTGTACCCGGTCGTCAGGAGCAGCATCGAGTCCCCTGAGATTCCGAACGCTTCGTATCCGTAAAAAAGCGTGTTGCTCGAGATCTGCCCGAACGCCCGATAGTTGATCCGTCCCCCCAGGTAGAACTGGTCGATCCCCGAGACCTGCCGCGACTTCATCCCCGCGACGAGGCGCAGCCAGGAGGTGTGCCAGCACCACCAGGGAGCGGTCCAGGGCATAGCGACGTATTTCGAAAACGAGAACATCCCCTCGTGGTACGAGTAACGCTGGTTGGGGGAGGGGATGTTCGTGTCGGGAGAGAAGAGGCGCGTCCGGACGAACGAGTACCCCAGCGACGCGTACGTCGCGTTCCTCGGGTTGATGTCGAAGTCCCGACCGGGAACCGACGGGACGCGGCGGTACGACCAGTCGAGAGAAAATCCGTCGTTGGTGACGAGGCGGAAATCGGTCTCCGGTTTGTCGTTCACCAGGACCGGGAATCCGAGTCTCCGGTCGACCCAGCGGCGGTTGTAGGAAAGAGAGATGCCGTGTGTGCCGGCCAGTCCGCGGTGAACGTTGTACTCCTGCGAGAGACCGGCATTCACGAACTGGATGTTGTCGCGCATGACCCCGACCGGAAAAGCCGGGTTGGACGAAAGGTACGCGAACGGATTGTTCCGAATGTACGCGGTATACGAAGCAGAGATGTCGGGACTGAACATCCGGTTCCAGTACGAGACCTGATAATCCTGATCCTCCCCGAAGATCGCCGACGCCGAGAGCTGATGCTGCTCGAGGTAGTCGGAGAGCTGGAGGGCCGCCCCCGCCTTGAACTGACCCTCGAAAATGAACGTCGGAAAAAAGCGGACCGGGCGCGGCCATGGGAAATATTTGGATGAGCGTGGTGGCGCAGGGAGAACTTCCTGGGTTAGTTGTCGGCGGACCTGTTCCTCCTGGACGGGCCCTGCCGTTTCCGGGGTTGCATTTGGCGGTCCGAACGCCAGGCGGTATGGCTTGAATCCGAACGGGGTGTACTCGACGAACAACAACTCTTTCCCCGTCGGGGCGACGAACGGCATGAACGCCCCGGTGGTGACCCGTGTCACCGGCTCCGGCTTGAGGAGCTCCTGCGAAGGCGTGGATGGGATCCGGTAGAGGTCGAAGATCCCGGTCCGGTCGGAGACGAAGACGATCTCCTTCCCGTCCGGCGTGAAGGTCGGCTCCTGATCCGCCGCCAAATCGAGCGTGAGCGGTCTCGGTTCCCCACCATCGGGGGAGACGATCCAGATGTCCGACTGATCGTGATGGAAGAGGGTGAATGCGATCTGCTTCGAGTCGGGGGACCAAGCCGGATCGAGCGCCTCGCTGTCCCCGCCGATTGCGACGACGTCTTTCGCACCGGTCCCGTCGGGCCGGATCAACCGCAGGTGACGATGCCCGTCTCGGTTCTCCGAGAAAGCGATCCAACTGCCGTCCGGCGACCAGGCGGGGCGTGTGGCGCGGGCCTTGCGCGTGATCCGGGCCGGCTCAACCCGGATCGCTTGGAGCTTCCACGTGTAGCGGTCGGTCGATCTCTGCCGCTCTTTCGGCGTGCGCGCATTTCGGAACTCCGCAAGATAGGTCGCTCGAAGATCGGTGACGCGACCCAAATCGGCGATGAAAAGATCGTGATACGGATAACCGCCCTGTACGTTCGAGCGGCGTTCGGATGTGACGAGACGGCGCGAATCGGAAGCCCAGCTGTAGGAGCGACCCGGGAAGGAAAGCGTCAAGGGGGCAGGGTCGGCCTCGTTCGGTTCGGGGGATTTGAGAACGAACGGCTCGTCGAGATATCGGAGACGGAGGGTCGAACGTTCCACTCGGCTGAACCAGTGCCCGTCGGGGGAAAACCTCGGGAGGGCGGCGGAGATTCCGTCCTTGTAAGGGTGATTTGCAGGGTCTCCGGTCGAGAGTTCCTTGGAGGAGAGCAGCGGAATTCGTTCCCCCTCGATCGGGTGGGCGCGGATTTCTGCGGTCTGTTTTTCGTACTTCTCCTTGAGAAACGACTTCCATTCCGCGTCGAGGTCCCGGGCGTTCTTCCCGATCGCTTGTTCGAAGTTCCGGTCGAAATCGAGGTTCCAGCTGGAAGCGGCCGTCCGCGCGATTTTCAAGTTGGCATCCGAGCCGTATTTCTCCTGGAGCCAGAGGAGGAAAGCGTACCCCTGGTTGTAGACCATCTCGCCGTCGTACTGCTCGCGAACCGAGATGTTCCGCATCCGGTCGAACGAGAGGAGCGTTCCCCCGAGCGTGGCGGTTCGGAGCATCATGTCCTGGTTCGAGTCCCAGAGATCGTAACCGACGGCCGCATCGTCCAACTGTGCGGTTCCTTCCGCCCACCAGCGGGAATACGGGTTGGTGGGAATTACGACCGTGCCCCCGATCTTCAGATTCGAGTTCGATTCGGTGTTCCGGACGCCGCCGAACCGGATCCCTTCGATCAGCCATCCCCCGCCGCTCACGGCGCGAAGAGAGACGATATGCGCGAACTCGTGCGTCAGCGTACCTTGAATCCAGTCATGCCGGCCCCGCAGCCGGAGGTCGGACGGCGAGGCCCAGATCGTGATCGCCCCGAGGTTGAAGACGGCGAAACCGTTCGATGTGTCCTCGTCGTCCCGCACGATGATGTGCGTTCGATGCGTCGGCTCCTGTTTGTAGATTCCGGTCACCTTCGGATAGATCTCTTCCGCTACCAGAGCTACTTTCCGGGCGGTCCATTCCACGTCGGTGTAGTAGTGAATCACGAAGTGCGGGGTATCGATCGTGCGCCAGGAGATGTCGGAATAGTTGTCGGCCTGCGCCGGTCCGGTGACCGTCAGGAGAACGAGGAGAAAGAGCGCGCGCCTAAAACTCATAGTGCGCCTCCAGTCGATAGCTGTTCCCCACCGCTGATTCGACGACCGGGAGAACCGGGTAGTTGTCCCCCAGGATCGGGATCGAAGCCGAGGCGCGGATCCGCCAACGCCGGCTGATTCGGAGGGAGAGGGCCGGCTCGGTGGAGAGGAGCCGGGAAGCTCCCGACTCTAGATCCTGCGGGGCCGACGTGATCGTGTTCCCAGCCTGGGTCAGCGCAAAGGAATGAACCAGGGTCGGCCAGCGGTGGAACCAGACGGCCCCCGCTTCCAGGTGGAACGACGGCGTGACCTCAAACCCCACCCGTCCCCTGAGCGTGAGCTGATCCCCCCAGTCGATTTTGAGATTTCCGGCCGGCAGTTGGTAGATGGTCGTTCCATCACTTGCCGTCAGGGCGATGTTGGAGGTCGAAAGGTATTGAACGAGAGCGGAAAGGCGGAAGGCATAGGAGGCGCCGAGATCGGTCGATAGCACTTTCCCGAAACGGTGGCGGAGGAAGAGTCCCGGTTCGATCTCCGAGCAACCAGTGCCGAGTGGAAGCTTCGGTTTTCGCCCGGTCGCGGGATCGGCGAATCCGACCCCTGTGTCGCCGGAAGGGAATCGTCCATTCAGGTCGAACGCCCCCTGTGTCTTCTCGCTCGTTCCGAAGAGAAGATAACGGACGCCGGCGGTCGTGTCCCCCACTCCCTGATCCTGGGCGTCGTACTTTTCTCCTTCGCTCCGGTAGACGACCGGAAGCTCCAGCCAAAGAGTCATTCGATCGGTGAGGCCGTAGGCTCCGCGAAAACTCAAGATGAAGTCGTCGAATGCGAGGGAGCTGCCGTCCGCCGCCGTGCTTCGCCGGTCCGTTCCGATGAAGAAGTGATCCGACCTGCGATAGGAGGTTTGGATGCCGGCGAGGCCGTCCCCTTTCGGGAAGGTCAGCGAATCAGATGTGGCGGTGTCGAGAAGCGGATTCGCAAATGCGTTTCCGGAGAAAAGCGCAAACCCCCAAAGTACGGCACGGACCGTTCGAAGGCGGCGGTTCAATGATGGATCGAGTCCGGCTTATCGGTGCTCGTAGTCGCTGAGCTTTCGCTCGATCGAATCGAGCTTGTCGTTCAGCCCCTTGATACTCAGCTCGATCTCCGAGAGTTTTGTCACATCCCGGACGCTCGCCGAAACCCGCTCGCCGATGTAGTTGTCGAAGTCGACCCGCCCCTGTTCGGGGGTGTCGAGGACTTCTTTGAGCAGGCTCTTCGCTTCGACCTTGGTCAGGTCGCCGCGCACGACGAGACGGTCGATGTACCGCGTCGCCTCGCTTTGCCGTTCCTGTTCGTTCTCGACGCCCAGAAGCACGTACCTCTGGATGAAATCAAAGAGCGAACCCTGCCCGCGCTGGATGATCTCGCGGAGCATGGTGAGCGGAAGAATCGACTTCGCGGCCTTTTCCTGATCGACCAGGATCTGAGTCAGAATGATCGACGTGACGTCCCCCTTGGTCCGGTTGTCGATCACCTTGATCTCTTCCCCTTTTCGGATCAGCTCGGCGATCTCCTCAAGAGTGATGTAACAGCTGTCCTTCGTGTCGTAGAGTTTCCGGTTCTGGTATTTCTTAATGATTCTTGTGGTTTCGTTTCCCAACATGGCTCCCTCGATTAAGCGTTCTTCTTCATCCTTCACGTACTACGACCCTTCTCTCGCGACTACGGTAACTAACATGCCGCGTCAGCTAGATCAACTCTTATTCTCACGTTTGATGCAGCTGTGTCAAGAACCCCTAATTGTTGGGAATTTTGGCAATCAGCTCGATTTCGATCCGGGCCCCTTTCGGGAGGGCCGCTACAGCCACGGTCGAGCGGGCCGGCTTCCGTTTTCCCAAATAGGTCGAATAGACCTCATTCAGGGCCGGAAAATCGGTCATCGAGGTCAAAAAGACGGTCGCTTTGACGACGTCATCGAACGAACAGCCGGCGGCGGCGAGGACCGCCTGAAGGTTCCGGAATACGCGATCGGTTTGGGCTTTGACGTCCCCTCCGATCATCTCCTGCGTCGCGGGATCGATCGGGATCTGTCCCGCGGTGAAGAGGAATCCGTTCGCGACGACCCCTTGCGAATAGGGGCCGATGGCGGCGGGAGCTTGGTCGGTCGAGATGATCCGGTCGGTCATTCGTGTTCCCCGGGAAGGATGGCGATGTACGGCAGGTTCCGGTATTTCTCCGCCGCATCGAGGCCGAAGCCGACGACGAATTTGTTCGGGATCTTGAAGCCGATGTAACTGACGGGCACCTTTTTCTGGATGCATTCCGGTTTCAGAAGAAGCGTGCAAACCTTGAGGGATGCCGGGTTCCGGAGGCGCAACCCCTCCAGGATGTAGTGAAGCGTATTTCCGGTGTCGACGATGTCTTCGACCAGGATCACGTCACGTCCGCTGATCGGGTAGGAGAGGTCGAGGGTGATCCGGACGACGCCGGAGGAGACCGTTTTGTTCCCGTACGACGAGGCGCCGAGGAAATCGACCTCAAGGGGGAGATCGATTTTGCGGATCAGGTCGGAAAAGAAAAGGAACGAGCCTTTGAGAACCGCCACGAGAACCGGCTGTTTCCCTTTGTAATCCGTGGTGATCTGTTCCGCGAGTTCGGCAATGCGGTCCCGGATCTGTTCTTCGCTCAAAAGGGTCTGGAGTTTCTTCATACCCATGCGTTGCTCGAAAGTTCTCCGAACCCTCCTCCTCCTGGGACGATGTACTGTTCGTCGTTCAATCCCCGCTCTTCGTCGGGGAATTCGCCGGGGAGCGCTTCCAGCGCTCGTTTACTGCTGAAACCGCGGTCGAGCCGAATCGCGTAGATCACCACCTCCGGATGATCCGCCTTCAGTTTCCGGATGTACTCCGGCGTGACGATCAGGTTCATCGAGATCCAGCGGCTCGGCTTCCCCTCGATCTCCTTCTTGTAATAACTGACGGTGTTCGACGTGGAGTTTCCGGTCGCCCCCATCGGGTCGGGGATGATGACGATCGAGTGATCGACGGTCCCGCCGATCTTCGATCCGTGAATCGGCGCGCCGGTAACGTGATGGTGTTTGTCGGTCGAACGGTTGATGAAGATGTGGTCGACGCGGACCCGTTTCGGGTCGAGGAAGTTGCAGTAGACCTCGAACAGCTCGAGCGACGGGAGGATCCCGGCGCGGGCGAGTGAGGCGATCACGACCTTGGTCTGCGTCGCGAGCAGTTCCCCCTCGAAGATCGCTTCCTTCGGATGTTTGGCCGACATCCGCGTCGGGAGTTTGGCCCGATACCGTGGCAACTCCGCGTTCGCGACGTCACGACCGAGGGAACGGTAGAGGGCGCGGAATAGGGAGTTCACCTCCGGCTGGACGCAGTCGACGCTGCACAACCGTGCGAGGCGGGTCAGGAGAAAGGGGTCGGAGATCAAGTGGACGTTCGGCCCGTATTTGTGCGGCCGTTCGTTCAGTCGGTACGGGAGTTCCTGATACTGGCGGTCCGGCATGGCGGGCATGATAGACGGGATTCCGCGGCAGGCAAGGAAAGTGAACTTTTGGTTGACGGTAACGCGTCGCGACGTTATGGGGTGGCGTGCGGGAAGGGGTCCGAAGAGGAATTGTCCTGAGCGTGCTTCTGTCGCTCGTCATTGTACCCGGGGTTTCATCCGGCGGGCTGGCGGAGAAAGCCCTCGGGATCCAAGTGACAAATACGTGTCACGAAATCTTCATGCGGTACAGCCACGGGGAACAGCGGTGGGATGGAGACATCGACCATCCTCCCGTTTCCAAGGTTGATCTCCCGGAACCATTCGGCTGGCATCTTTGGAACCAGTCCTCGTTCACTTATTTTTTGGAAGATCAAGATTTGGCTTTGAATCGATCTGATTTCGTCCAAACGCCCTATCGGTTGCAGAAAGAGTCTTCCAATGGAGTTTGGATGAATGTTGGAAAGATCGTGGCGATCACAAGGCAGATGAAAGATGGTTCAGCATGGATGAGTCCGGAAGGGGCGCTCCTGTTTCGCGCGTTGATCTTTTACTTCGATGAGGCGGGGTCACCGATCCGAAGCGGAACCGCTCTTTCCTGCGAGCGTGTCGAGGATCTGACGCCGAAAGATAGGATCGACGGGAAATGTTATTGGCTGGATAACCCGGTCCTGGATGATGGACTGCCGCTTTATTGCCTAAGTTTCGTTCTCGATCCCCGTTAGAGACGAACCATGTGGGGAATCAGCTTGCCGAGCTTGAGGTGTTTGATCTTTCCTTTGGTGGTCGCAACGTAAACGTCCATGTCCGGCGAAAACTCCACCAGCTTCTGGCGGCAAACACCGCACGGGAAAAGCAGCTTGTCCGGGAAGCCGACGACCGCCACCGCTTTGAACTTCCGGTAACCGGCGGCGACGCCGGCCGCGATCGCGTTCGATTCCGCGCAGACGATCGCGGAGCCGGAGGCGTTCTCGACATTGCAGCCGACGTGAATCGTGCCGTCGTGCGCGAGAAGGGCCGCTCCGACATAGACTTTGAAATACGGAGAGTAGGCGTTCTTCCGGACCTTTTTCGCCATCTCGACCAGGAGTTTGATTTCGGATTTTGTCATCGTTCTGTCTTTCAATACGCGGCGATCCAGCGCTCGAGCAATTCGCAAAAATCGCGTTCCACTTTCTTAGAGTTCTCGATCACCTCGTCGTGCGTGATCGGCTGGGTCGAGACCCCCGCGGCGTGGTTCGTGACGCAGGAAACCCCCAACACGCGCATTCCCTGCTGTCGGGCCACGATCACCTCCGGCACGGTCGACATCCCGGTGGCGTCGGCGCCGAGTGTGCGGAGCATCGAGATCTCCGCCGGAGTTTCGTACGATGGGCCGGGACCGGCCGCGTAGACCCCTTCGAAGATCCGGAACCCCATCCGGTCGGCCGTCTTTTTCGCCAGCGCCCGGAACTCCGGGTCGTAGGCGTTCGTCATGTCGGGGAACCGCGTGCCGAACGAGTCGAGGTTCGGTCCCCGGGGCGGGTTGGCGCCGATCAGATTCAAGTGGTCTCGAATCAGCATCAGCGAGCCGGGAGGGAAACTCGGGTTCACCCCTCCGGCGGCGTTCGTGACGATCAGGTTCTTGATCCCCCAGGCCCCGGCGAGACGGATCGGAAGGACCGTGATGTAGAGGGAATGCCCCTCGTAATAATGGAAACGTCCGCGGAAGATCAATACGCGCTTCGTGCCGAGCTTGCCGACGACGACTTCGCCTGCGTGACCGGGAACCTTGGGCTTCGGGAATCCCGGGACCCGTTGATACGGGAGTTTCTTGGATGCCTCCAGCCGTTCTGCGAAAGCTCCCAGGCCGGAGCCCAGAACGACCGCCACGTCCGGAACCTGTTTCCCGAACGTCTTCGTGAGAGCGTTCAGCCCCTTCGTGATCGTTCCTTTGTAGTGGGCGGGGGTCGTCACGCGGGGAGCCAGAGCGGGAGCTTCCGTTTCTTTTTGTCCGCGTCCATTTTGCGAAGGTACTCGAACGTCTTGAGGGAGACCTCGATGCACTTCTTCTCGCCGCGAAGGATCTCCTCAGGGTCCGCTTTTTCGTTGCGCGGGCGACTCGCGACCACCGTGCAGACTGCGCCCGCACGAAGTCCACGGAGAGAGGCCAAAATGAAGAGCGCCGAGGTTTCCATTTCCAGGTTCATGACGTTCATCCGGGCCAGATCGGCCTGAAGGTTCGGGTACCGGATCGGGAATCCCGGGAGTTCCCGCCCCTGCGGTCCGAAGAAACCGACGGCGCTGGCCGTGATCCCGACATGGAACGGGATTCGGAGTTTCTTGCATGCGCGGCCGATTGCGATCAGGACGTCCGAATCAGCAACGGCCGGATATCCGTCCAAGACGTAAAAGGAAGTCAGATTTTCCAGGCGGACCGCCCCCCTCGACACCAAAAGGTCAGTGAGCCTTGCCGCTGGCTGGAGCGCGCCCGTCGTCCCGCATCGAAGAAAGGTCGGGTTCCTCGTGATCTGGCAGATCTCGACCATCGCAATCTCGGTGTTGTCCTGACCCATCCCGGTGGCCATGACGGTCAGGTCCATACCCTTATATTTTCCGGTGACGGTCACGTACTCGCGGTGCTGGTTTTGAAAACGGATCTTCTCAAAGTGGGCAGCGACCTTCGCCGCACGGCCGGGATCGCCGACGAGCATGATGTATTCGGCCAGGTCTCCGGGCTTACAGCCGATGTGGTATTGCTTCCTGTCCTTCCCGGACATCGTTGTTGCCGAGTCCTTGGTCAATACCCACCTCCGCCTTTCTTCCCTTCGACGATCGCAATGCTGGCGCTCGCGCCGATCCGGTCGGCGCCGGCGTCGAGCATCTTGAGGGCGTCCTCGCGCGTCCGGATCCCGCCGCTCGCCTTGACCTCCATATCTTCCCCGACCACCCGGCGCATCAGCGTGATGTCGTCGACGGTCGCCCCGCCGGGCCCGAACCCGGTCGAGGTCTTCACGAACGCGGCGCCGGCCGCCTTCGAGAGAACACACCCGGCGATCTTCTGTTCCTGATTGAGGAGCGAGGTCTCCAGGATCACCTTCACCTTTTTCGGGGCCGAAGCTTCGACCACCTTCCGGATGTCTTCGGAGACGGTCGTGTAATCCTGCGACTTGAGCGCGCCGACGTTGATCACCATGTCGATCTCTTGCGCACCGTTCCGGACCGCCTCGATCGCCTCGTAGACCTTGGCGTTGGTCGTGGAGGCGCCGAGGGGAAAGCCGACGACGGCGATCGCCTTGACGTCGCTCCCTTTGAGCCGTTTGGCGACGTGGGCGACGTTGACGGCGTTCACGCAGCAGGTGGCAAAGTGGTACTTCATCGCCTCGTCGCAAAGCTTGTCGAGCTCCTCCTTGGTGGCGTCGGGTTTGAGCAGCGTGTGGTCGATCCGGCGGGCGATGTCGTGCGGGGGGCGTTCGAGCCCGGGGGCGGCGCCGAAACGGGCGGCCCCCATCTCGATCATCCGTTTCATCGTATGGTCCTTGCGGTTGGCGCACTTCCCGTGGCCGGCGCAGTCGGACGAGGTGGCGTTGCACGCCTGTCCTTCGACGAAGCCCCTCGGCTTCTCCTGGGACTTCTCCTTCTCGAGAACCTCCTTCACCCGCTTGGTAATCGCGGCAATCAGCTCATCATCCATTTGAAACGGTCCTAACATTGGCTTAAGGTAGCGTCAAACTCGTGAAATCTTTTCTCTTTTCGATCTTGTTTCTGTTCCTCGTAACGACCGCCTCCGCTCAGGAAGCCTTTCTGGGGAGCAACCCTGTCTTTCGAAGGAGCGACCTGAACCTCGGCGGGCGTCTCCGGCAGTTGACGCTGGAGGATGTTGCTCCCGGCGGCGGGAAGGAGGTCGTGATTCTCTTACGGGAGGGGAACTATCCCGACTGGAAGCTCAAGCTCTCGGTCTGGGAGATCTCGAAAGGGAAGCCGACGTTATTCGGCGAGGTATGGCTGCCTGAAGACGTCATCTTCTACAGTTTTTTGCGACCTGAGCTCGTGACGAATTCGTCGTTGTTTCTTGTGCGGAGCGGGAGGGCGGAGTTGTGGGGGTGTGCTCGTTCGGAGCACGGAGTTACTTGGCAGGCGGACAAGAAGTTTGCCCTTGCGATCGATTCGCCGTTTTTCATTCCTCAGTTGGGGAATGCGGAGCCTTTGGATCCGACACTGGATGTCCCGGGATCGGAGGAGAAACAGATTCTGCTTCCGGCCCGCGATGGTTTTCAACTGGTGGCGATCAAGGCGAAGGGGTTCGAGGTCGAGCAGAAGTTTCCGGTCTCGCCGAGGGCGTTTCACAAGACGGCGACGGAACGGATGCAGCTGGAACTTCCCTACTGGCTCCGGAGTTCCGCATGGTATCCGGGGTTCTTCCTGGGAACTTTGACCGGGGCGAGACCGGCCGATTCCCTCTTCTTCCCTTGGATGGACGAAGTGGCCATGACCCCTCTTTCGGGCGGCTCGGCTCCTCAGACCTATTATTTTCATCAGCTGTCGGAAGAGGAACGGGACGACGGGCAGAGCTATGCTCTAGCGATTCCGTCCGATCTGAACAACGACGGGCGAACCGATTTCGTCGTGACGAAGTTCCAGGGGGAGACGACGTCGTTGCGCGCCGATACGGAGGTCTTCATGACGGGGTCGGACGGGAAGATTCCGGAGAAGGGGGTTCACCTCGCGCCACGAGGGAATCGCGCGGCCGGCGCCCTTCCGATCGATCTCGACCGCAGCGGGAAGAAGACGCTGGTGGTCGCTTCGTCGACGTTCAACGCCTGGGCCGTGGTGAAGGCGCTGATCCAGCGGACGACCGACGTGAACTTCGCGTTCTATTCGCTCCACCCGGACGGGTATCACCTCGACAAGCCCGATTACGAGCGGGAGATCTCGTTCCGGTTCGATCTGTTCGATCTCTTCATCGACGGGATGCTCCCGACGCTCGAGGGGGACTTCAACGGCGACGGGTATCCGGATGCTCTGTATGCGCGCGACCGGAAGGGGATCACGGTCTTGCTCCAGAATCCGAAGGCGAAAGAGCCGTTCCCGAGTGTGCCGTCCGCGGTCTATGAGGTTCCCGTCTCGCGTTTGTGGCGCGTCGGGGATCTGGACGGGGACGGGAAGAGCGACATCGTCCTCTACGATCGCCGCTCCGCCGGGAATCGGAAGGTCACGGTGCTGATGAACGCAGGGAAGATGCGCTGATCGGCGGGCGTGTGGTAGGGTTTTGAGCGTATATGAAGGCTCCACCGATTTTTCAACCGCACGACACAGATCCGGAAACGAACCGGATTCTCTTCGATCTGTATCGGAAGATGACGCCGCAACAAAAGGCGGAAAAAATCGTGGCTCTCTGGCACACGGCGCAGTCTCTCGGGGAGGCGGGGATCCGTTCCCGGCATCCGGGGATTTCGGAGAGGGAACTCAAGCTCCGCGTCGCCTCGCGAAGGATTCCTCGTGAATTGATGATCGAAGCTTTCGGATGGGATCCGCGAAAAAATGGTTACTGACCCGCCGATCGATCCGATCTCCGTATCCAACAGCGTGGGGCTGATTCTTGATCAAGTCGGCGTCCCCTATTTTATCGGTGGCTCGATCGCCAGCTCGCTCCTGGGGGAATACCGGTTCACGAACGATGTCGATTTCGTGGCGGAACTCTCCCTATCGCAGCTTGGCAGTCTGGTTCAGTCTTTGGGTGCGGACTATTACATCAGCGAGGATGCGGCCAGGAGGGCCGTGGCGGAGGGGGGGTCGTTTAACCTCATCCACATCCCGTCGGTTCAGAAGATCGACATCTTTGTTTCGAGGAATTCGCCATTCGAGAAAGAACAGATGGCTCGCCGGCGTTCCATGGAGATTCGGCCGGGGATCCGGCTGTTCATGGCTTCCCCGGAAGATCTCATCGTGAGCAAACTGGTTTGGTTCAAGAAGGGTGGGTCGGTATCCGACCGACAGTGGCGGGATGTTCTCGGTGTTCTGAAAGT
>JAZDDX010000029.1:0-111249 GCA_043809315.1 Pseudomonadota bacterium | reverse complement strand
ACGCGGATCTGATCCAATTGGGGGGCGAGATCGACTCCGGCGTGACGGGGGAGGGGCTCTTGATCGGAATCTCCGGAGCGACGCTCAGGGAGGAATCGTGCGGTTTCGCCCTCGATCCGCTCGTGTCGCGCGCTGAAGTGTTCAAGCAGGTTACGGGGCTTCAAAAAGATCTGCTGAAAGGGCTGAGTCTGTATCTGCACAGCAAGCCGGCCCCCCCTCTTCGGGAACTCGTGCGTCGCCTGACACCCCGCAGGCGAAAAGCGGATGTGTGAGATAGCTTTTCCAATCGGGAAGGTCGTCGAAGTAGGGTGACGGGTCCAGATAGGGATCCTTTTGACCGGTGCTATGCGCTCGAGCGCTGCTCCACAGATAGTCCCCCGGGTGCTTCACGATCCCCGCGTCAACGGGGTTTCGCTCGATGTACCGGGCGGCGCGGAGAACGTGTGCCGGTTCCAGCGGACGCGAAGAAAAACGTCCTTGAAAGAGATACCCATGCCTGTATCGACGGTGAACCGCTCCGATCGCTTTCCGGAGACCCGCGACATCCGTGGGAACGGCGATCAGGTGAACGTGATTGGTCATGAGGCAGTACGCCCAGATCTGAACGTCGTGATGTCGGCACCACGTCGATAACAGATTGAGATACTCTCTGTAATCGCTGGGTTGAAAGAAGGTCGCCTGACGGCGGTTCCCTCTTTGAATGACATGATGCGGGAATCCGGGGATCACGACACGTAAAAGGCGCAGCATGTCGCATGGCTGAGCATGAGACGTGCCAAGCTTGGAAGGCCGGATTTCCGGTTCTTAGCAATTGGACGGTCCGTATTTCGGTCTGCCGAGACCGAAATATGTATGGTGTCACCCGGTTACCTCAGGTGCCGATAGATCGCGACTGCGGAGAAGGCGATGCCGAAGAGGATGAACAGGAGGCTGATAATCTTTCTCCCCCGCACCGCTTCGGGGTGATCCGCTTCATGACGGCGTTCGAGGCGGAGCATTTGAATCCCCGCGAGAATCCAGAGCAGGCCGAAGACGAGCGAGACGACGAGCTTCGTGAACGGACTGAAATACCGATTGAGAAGACTGATCCCGACCGCAAGGACGAAGGTTGCGGCGGCCAGCGGTATCGCCCCCCCGACGAACAACTGTTTCGGGATCTGACCCAATGCCATGCCGAGCAGAAGCGGCAGGACCACCGCGGTGATCGCGAGCGTAATGAGAACGGTTTGCCGGTGCTCGGCGAACCAGCTAACCAAAGAAAACCTTCGCCAGATCGTACAGTTCCGGCGACAACGTTTTGAGCTTCCCCGTTGCGTCGGAGAGTTTGACGACCTGGATCTTGCCGCCGACCAGAGCGGGCATCTTGCCGTACTCCTTGTCCTTGACGAGCTGCATGGCGCGAACGCCGAAGGCGGTCGAGATGATCCGGTCGAACGCACTCGGACTTCCGCCCCGTTGGATGTAACCCAGGATCGTCGATTTTACGTCATACCCGGTCTTCTTCTGGATCGCGTCTCTCACGAGATCGGCGACGCCGCCCAACTGCACATGACCGAAGGAGTCGACCGCATGGGCCGAAGCCTTTTCGAGCTCCTTCCCGTTGTCGTCGACCACTTTTGCCCCTTCCGCCACGGCGACGATCGCGTACTTCTTCCCGCGGGCGCGCGCCTTCTCGATCGCCCCGATGATCTCCGAGAGCTTCATCGGAAATTCCGGCACCGCAATCGCGTCGGCGCCGCCGGCGATCCCGGCGTACGTCGTGAGCCATCCCGCGTGCCGTCCCATCACCTCCACCACGATCACGCGATCGTGCGACTCGGCGGTCGTCTTGAGGCGATCTATGCACTCGCAGACGATCTCGACCGACGTCGGGAACCCGAGCGTGAACTCGGTGGCATCGAGGTCGTTGTCAATCGTCTTCGGAATCGCGACGATCGGAACGCCATCGGCGAACAGCTTCGCGCCGGCGCCGACCGTGTCCTCCCCGCCGACGGCGATCAACGCTTCGAGGTGGTTCGCCGCGAGGCTCTTCTTGATCGATCCGACCGGGTCTTTCTCTTTGTATGGATTCGTTCGCGACGTTCCGAGGATCGTGCCTCCTTTGATCTGGAGATCGTCAATGTGATCGAGTGTGATCGGTCGCGTTTCGTTCTTGAGGGCACCTCGCCATCCGCCGAGGAAACCGATGACCTCGTAGTTGTAGAGCGCAGCGGTCCGAACCACCGCACGAATGGCAGGGTTCAGTCCCGGGCAATCCCCGCCACCGGTCAGAATTCCAACTCGCGGCATAGTTACGACCTTCCTTTCTTCGTTGTTTCCTGCTCCACCCACCGGAGATACCGTTCCGATCCCCGGTCGAGGGGGAGGCTTACGATCTCCGGAACCTCATACGTGTGCGTCTTCCGGATGATCTTCTCGACGTCGGGGAGCTTCTTAACCGTCGTCTTGACGATTAGCAACACCTCAGCGTCATTCTGAATTCTCCCTTTCCAGCGGTAAATCGAACGGAGTCCGCGGACCATGTTCACGCAAGCGGCCGCCCTTGCTGACAAGAGCGCCCGGGCGATCTTGAGCGCGTTGGTTTGATTTCCGACGGTGGAAAAAACGATCCTGAAGTTCTTGGCGGTGCGCACGCCGGGTCAGGCGTTCTTCACGACGTTCTGCGCGTGAAGCCCCTTCGGCCCCTCCACGCAGTCGAAGTTCACCGGCTGCCCTTCGCGGAGTGTCTTGTATCCCTCTCCCGCAATGGCGGAAAAATGGACGAAGATATCCTTCCCCGCGTCGTTGACGATGAAACCGAACCCCTTGCTGTCGTTGAACCACTTCACTCGACCGATCGCCATTACATGCCTCCCGCTGCCAACTATCTATTTTTTAACGGTGATTCGGCCTTCCCGTCAATAAATTTCACGATTTCCCGGATTAGGCCGGGGCCCCGATAGACGAGGCCCGTATAGACCTGAAGCAGCGAGCAGCCGGCGTCGATCTTATCCCTGGCATCGGCTCCGGAGAGGATTCCGCCGCTCCCGATGATCGGGATCGTCCCAAGCCGTTCATGGAAGAACCGGATCGGGCGATCGGAAAGGGGGCGAAGAGGGGTCCCGCTCAACCCCCCGGCTTCACGGCTTCGGGGGTCGTTTTCGACCTCGGGACGCTGGACCGTGGTGTTCGTCGCGATCAGCGCGTCGATCTTGAGATCGCGAAAAACCGCCGCCATCGTTTCCATCTGTTTTTCGTCGAGGTCGGGAGCGATCTTGACAACGAGTGGTACGCACCGCCCATACTCCCGCAGGAGTTTCTCCCGTGCCTCAAAAAGAGCACTGAGCAGACACCGTAAATTCTCCACGAGCTGAAGCTCGCGAAGTCCCTCCGTATTGGGCGACGAGATGTTAACCGCGACGTAGGATGCGAATGGATAAACCTTCGAATAGCAGGCCAGGTAGTCATCGGCTGCCCGATCAATCGGCGTCTCTTTGTTTTTTCCGATGTTGATCCCCAGAACACCCCGGTAGGAGATCTTCTCGAGGTTTGCGACCACTGCATCAACACCGGGGGAGTTGAACCCCATCCGGTTGATGAGAGCTTTCGCCCGCGGGATCCGGAAGATTCTTGGCCGCGGATTCCCCGGCTGTGGCCGGGGGGTTACGGTTCCGATCTCCAGGAAGCCGAACCCGAGAGCGGACCAGGCGTCGACAGACGATCCGTCCTTGTCCATTCCCGCTGCCAAACCGACCGGATTTGGAAACGCGAGCCCCATCACTTGGGTCGGACGGTCGGGGACGGATGGGAAGAGAAGCCGGTTCGCACCGATCCGGCGGGCCATCCGTAACAACCGAACGGTTACGTTGTGCGCGGTTTCGGGATCGAGCGAGAAGAGGAGGGGGCGGAGGAGGGGATAAAGATTCAGGGGCGCCATTTTTTTTTCGGGTTCAAGGGGGCGACCATCAGGATCGCGTTCTCCTGGTTGTCGGAGTAGTACTCTTTCCGCTTCGTCAGGAGCTTGTAACCGAACTTCGCGTACAGCTCCTGCGCGCCGCGATTCGATTCGCGGACCTCGAGGTACGAAAAGGCGCGTCCCCGATCCGCGCCGAACTGATGGATCCGTTTCAGCATGACGCTCGCCACCCCGAGTCTCCGGAACTCCCGATGGACAGCGACGTTCAGGATGTGAAGTTCATCCGCCGCCTCGGAGTAGACGATGTATCCCATCAGCTTCCCTTCGGCGGAGCGGGCGGCGAGCGAACCGAACGTCCCTCCGGCGACCACCTCGCGGAACGAGTCTTCCGACCACGGCTCGGAAAAACAGCTCCGTTCGATCTCCAGAACCCTGCGGAGATCGTCCGCCCGAAGGGGGGAAAACCCTATCGGAGGTAGACGACCTCGGTCCGTTTTGTCTCGGTCTCCAGCCATTTCTCGAACTCTTTCTGCGTCTTCTCCTTCGCAAGATCCGCCCGGACGATCGCCGCGATCGATCGGTACGGCTTTCCAAGGAATCGGCGGTTCTTTTCCGTCTGGTAATGCGCGAGGGCCTCCCCTTCCGTCACGGTGATCCGGAACGGAAGGTGCCGCTCGAGGAAAATCTCGGTCCGGACGCGGCTCTTGAGCAGACGGCCGACCATCGCGTCGGGGAGCCCCTTGGCGCCGGGGTTGTTCCGGAGCTCTTCGTTCACGCGGTTCACCCGGTCGACCGGGATCTCGGAAACCAAACCGAGATTGTCGAGATAGTGGTCGATCAGGGCCTGGCGCACGAGGGTTTGAAGGGCGCCTTCGATCTCGTCCGGGGAGGCTTCGGGGTCCGGGGTTCTCTTTCGGTCGAGGATCGAGGTGATCGTGGCCTGCGTCTTGGCTTCGCTCAAGGTGATCACGCGGTGGCCGACGATCGCGAGCGTGCGGTCTAGAACGATCGGAGTTCCGGCGAAAAAGAGAAGGGTGACGGCGGCGCTAGCTGCTCGCCGGAACATCGTCCCCGGTCGAACGTTCGTGGTGCTCCTTCCCATCATAGGTCAGGAGCTTCCCTTTCCCCTCGACGACCGTCAAGAGATTGACGGGGCGCCGCCAGACCCCGAAGAGGTTGGCCAGCGTGTCTTTGGCCCAGTCGATTCGGAGATCGACCCCTTCGTGCCGGTGCCGCAGGAGCAATTCGGCCCGGTTCTCGAAGTTCCCGTCCTCGACATGGATGATCGGCTGCCCCATGTTCGTGAGCATCCGCAGAAGTTTCTGCTTCACCTCGTCGAAGGCGCGCGTGACGATCTCGTAATTTCCGGACTTCGGGTTGTAGTCGAAGCCGAACAGCTTTTGCCCGATTACGAACTCGGGGGTCAGGAAATCGTCGAGAAACGTGATGTCGTTGTAAACCCGGCGGACTTCGAAGATCTTCTCCCGGCCTAGCCCGAGCTTCTTGTCCCAGTCCCGTTTCGCGACGAGGCTCGTGCACTCGTCGTATTCTTTCCCGAAGCGCCCCTTATTCCAGCGGTCCTCGATGTCGCGGAACAGCTCGATCCCGAGTTTGTACGGATTCAAGCGTCCGCCGGCCGTCGAGAGTGTCCCCGAATGGTGGTCGGCATAGTCGATCACCTCGGAAGCCTTGAGAACTTTCGTGGTCATGATCGTGGAGTGCCAATAGGCGGCCCACCCCTCGTTCATGATCTTCGTCATTCCCTGCGGGGCGAAGTAGTACGCCTCTTCCCGGACGATCGAGAGGATGTCGCGCTGCCAGTTCTCGATCGGAGCGTGGTGGAGGAAGAATCCCAGGACATCCTTGGTCGGCTCAGCCGGAAAGTTCCGCTTCTCCTTTCGCCGTTCCACGATCCGCTGTTTCTGCTCCTCGAGGAATTCGGGGGGGTTGATGTAGGTGTCCATGTAGTCCTTGCTCTTGAGCCTTCGGACCACGGGACGCCCCTCTTCCTCTTCTTTGTGCTCCCCACCGGTCGCGACCTTCGGCGTTTCGAGGCCGCGCCCCGTGAACGGGAGATGGGGATCGACCAGGTTGTCGATCGAAATGCAGACGTCGAGAAAGCGTTCGACCTCCTCCAGACCGTACCGGTCGACATAGCGGCGGATCCGGGTCGCGTGGTTCGCGATCTCGTCGATCATCTTCCGGTTGGTTTTCGAGAACCAGAAGTTGTTCTTGAAGAAATCGCAGTGGCCGTAGACGTGCGCCATCACGATCTTCTGATCGACCATCGGGTTCGATTTCAGGAGATAGGCGTAGCAGGGGTCGTTGTTGATCACCATCTCGTAGATCTTCGAGAGGCCGTATTCGTACCCCTTGGAAAGTCCTTCGTACTCCATTCCGAACGACCAGTGCGGGTATCGGGTCGGAAATCCTCCGTACGCCGCGATCTCGTTCATCTGGTCGAACTCCACCATCTCGAAGATCGTCGGATAGAAATCGAGACCGAACGCTTTCGCGTGTTTGAGGATCTCCTCCTTCGCCTTCGCAAGTTCGATCGGGAGGTTCGCCATTACTTCCCCTTGCCCAAGAACGTCTTGATCGAGTCGTAGATGTCGTCGCGGCTGTCGATCTTCGACGTGATCAGGTTCTCGATCCCTTCCGCCTGTTCGCGGAGGTCTTTGAGGAACTGCCCCGATCCGTACTGAGACTCGACCTGGCCGTAACAGACGAGATTCGCGCGCGGAACGATGTTTGTTTTCAGGAGCTGGATGCAGAGCGCGGTGTCCTCGCTCGACCAGTTGTCGCCGTCGGAGAAGTGGAAGATATAGATGTTCCAATCCTCCGGCCGGTACTCCTCGGTGATCATCTTGAGACAGAGATGGTAGGCGGAGGAGATGATCGTCCCGCCCGACTCCCGCGTGTGGTAGAACGTTTCGCTGTCGACCTCGCGCGCGGTCGCGTCGTGGATGATGTAGCGCGACTCGATCCCGCGATACTGGCTTTTGAGCCAGGTATCGATCCAGAAACTCTCGGTCCGGACGATCTCCTTCTGCTCCGTCCCCATCGATCCGGAGACGTCCATGATGTAGATGATGACGGCGTTCGACGCCGGTTGCGGAACGAGCTTCCACGAGCGGTACCGGCGATCCTCCCGGATCGGGATCACGATCGGGTTGTCGGGGTTGTACCCGCCGGTCATGATCTGCCGGCGAAGCGCCGCCTTGAACGTCCGTTTGAAGTGTTTGAGCGACTCCGGACCGGCGCGGTGGATCCCGGAATATTTCTCTTTCACGCTGGAGATGTTTTTCTTCTGCCCGCGCGGCTCGATGTTCGGGAGTTCCAGCTCCTCCCCGAGGATCTTCGCCAACTCCGCGAGCGGAATGTCGACTTCGAGAATGTGGTGCCCCGGCGCCGATCCGGCTTTCCCGGCTCCGTCCTGGTCCCCGGATCCGAGCGGGGTTCCGACCTCTCCCTCTCCCTGCCCGACCCCCCCCTGCTTTCGCGGGGAGTGGACGAAGTGGGGGAGATCGATGCGTGGGAGGGGGATCGCGACGAGGTCCTTCCCCTTCTTCCCGATCATCTCACCCGACGACATGTACTTCCGCAGGTCCTGCTTGATCTTCCCGCGGACGATCTGCTTGAAGCGGGTGTAGTCGTTGTCGATTCTGAGGGCCATCTCGGGTTCCCGGGTGCCCCGTTACTCCTTCGCCTTGATATCCCCTCGCGCGAAGATCGAAGCGACGAAGTTCAGGACGTCGGTCGCGCAGACGTCGCAGTAGCCGTAGTTGTTGATCATCCGCTTCTTGACGACGTCGATCTTCTCCTGCGTCTCCTTGTCGACAACCGAGGAGACGAGGCTCGTCAGCTTGATCGAGTCCTTCTGATCTTCAAACAACTTGAGCTCGAGAGCCCGGTAGAGTCTCTCGTTGGTCTTGTAGGTGAAGTGCTTCCCGTCGATCGCGAGAGCGCCGATGTAGTTCATGATCTCGCGGCGGAAGTCCTCTTTGCGCGACTCGGGGATGTCGATCTTCTCCTCGATCGAACGCATCAACCTCTCATCCGGTTCGTCGGAGGCGCCGGTGTACTTGTTCCGGACCTTCTCCTTCTGGGTGTACGCCTTCACGTTGTCCATGTAGTTGGCGCATAGCTTGGAGATCGAGTCCTCGTCGGCGCTGATCGCCCGTTGGACCTCGTTCTTCACGATGTCCTCGTACTCCTGCTTGACGGTCGAGATCAGCTCGCGGAACCGCTTTCGCAGCTCGTCGGTCGAGATGAGCGAGTGGTGCTTCAGCCCCGACTCCAGCTCGTTCAACACCAGGAACGGGTTGACGCAGCCGGCGCTTTTTTCGTCGACGAGGGCGTTCGAGATCTTGTCCTGGATGTACCGCGGAGAGATCCCCTCCATCCCCTCCCGCTCCGACTCCTTGCGGAGCTCGCGAATATTCTCTTCCGTGAAGCCGGCCAGCGATTTGCCGTCGTACAGTTTCATCTTCTGAACGAGCGTCAGGTTCGCCTTCTTCGGTTCCTGCATGCGGGTCAGGACCGCCCACATCGCCGCCATCTCGATCGTGTGCGGGGCGATATGCTTCGCGGAGATCTTCTTCATGTTGTAGTCCTTCTCGTAGATCTTCATCTCCTCGGAGACTCTCGTGATGTACGGGATGTCGATCTTGACGGTCCGGTCGCGCAACGCCTCCATGAACTCGTTGTTCTGGAGTTTCTTGTACTCCGGCTCGTTCGTGTGCCCGATGATCACTTCGTCGATGTCGGTCTGCGGGAACTTCTTCGGCTTGACCTTGTGCTCCTGGGAAGCGCCCAGGAGGTCATAGAGGAACGCCACGTCGAGCTTCAACACCTCGACGAACTCGACCAAACCCCGGTTCGCGATGTTGAACTCACCATCGAAATTGAACGCCCGGGGATCGGAGTCCGACCCGTACTGTGCGATCCGGCGGTAGTTGATGTCGCCGGTCAACTCGGTCGAATCCTGGTTCTTCTCGTCCTTCGGCTGGAACGTGCCGATCCCGACGCGATCCCGCTCCGAGAGAAGAAGACGCCGAACGACCAGGTGGTCGACCACCTTCGACCAGTCTCCCAGATAATGCGTGAGCAATTCCTTGTAGATCTGGCGGCAGGCGGGACAGAGGTCCCCCTGGATCTTCACCTTGAAGCCGGTCTTGTTGCCCTTGTTCAGCTGGCCTTCCACCTCACCGCGGAAGACGTCCGGGATCATGTGGAGCGGTTCTTCGTGCATCGGACAGGCCATCTCCTCGATGTCGAGGATCATCGTCGGAAAGTCCGCCTTCGGGATCTTCCATTTGAAGGAGTAGAGCGCCCCTTCCGACTTCCGGGCGTACTCTTCGAGTCCTTTTTTCAGCAGGCGCACGATCGTCGATTTAGCGGAACCGACCGGGCCGTGCAGGAGAAGCACGCGGCGTTCGGTGCCGTAGTTCTTCGCGGCGCTCTTGAAGATGTTCACCATCTTCTGCAGGGGGAGGTCGAGACCGAAGACGGCATCTTTCCCGTTCTCCATCGGATCGGAGAAGAAGTGGAAGCGGGTGATCTTCTTCTTCCCGTCGACGTACTCCTCGGTCCCGTACGATAGGATCATGTCGTACAAACGCTGGAACGCCGTCCGCGTCAGTTTCGGATCTTTTTCGATGAGGCGTAAGTAGTCGTGGAACGATCCTTCCCAGTGGAGCTCGCGGAAACGCTCGAGATCCTGCTTTTCTTTGATCAGGCCGATGATCGGAGATACTTCGGTACGATTCACTTGAAACCTCCCTTAGGGTTCAAAAACGATTAAATATAGTCGTTTCGAGGGGATGCGGTCAATTCCGTCCCGGGGCTACTGCTCAGCCACGGTAGGATCGAGCCAGCGGACTCCGCAGGGGCGTCCGTGAATCCGGCGGACGCGTGTCATCCATTGACGCCGGACCAATGACCGGGGGTCCCGCGGTCATCGGCCCGCACACGGTCGCGGGATTCATCGGTTCAGGTGGCGGCGAATGGTGGGCTACTGCTCAGCCACGGTAGGATCGAGCCAGCGGACGTAAAGGTCTTTCGGAAGGTCGGCCTGCTCCATGGAACTCAAGACCGAACGCTCGGTCTCCCCGAAGATCCGTTCGTCGATGGCGGGGGGAAAAAATACGGCGACGTCGTTCGCGCAGAGCTGGGCGACCGTTTTCCCGAGGCGGTACGCGGTGTGTCGGGCCCGTGCGAGATCGTAGGTTTCTTTCTTGCCGAGACCCAGGACGAGAAGGCGGCGGGCCGGAAGCTTCCGGCCGAGCGGCATCAGAACCGATTCGTTCTCCACTCCGGCAACCGTTCCCGAGAGGATCGCGCGGGAGATGAAGCCGTGCAGGCGCCAGTCGATCAGGCCGTGGACGCCGCGCGGAGGCCGTTCGTTCTCGTAAAGGGTGACGACGATCAGATCGGTCTGAAGGTCGTCCAGGGGTTTGGTGAACTTCTCGGCCCTCATCGGTGACCGATCATATCCCCTTTTCCCGGTTCTTCGAAATCCGGTCGAGGATCCCGTTGACGAACGGGGGGGAGTGTTCCTCGCCGTATTTTTTGGCAAGCTCGATCGCCTCGTCCATCGCGACGGCGGGGGGGATTTCCGGGGCGAAGAGAATCTCGAAGGCCCCCATACGGAGGATGTTCCGGTCGATCCGCGGCATCCGGGAGAGGCGCCAATTCTCGGAGCACCCCTCGATTTTCTGGTCGAGCTCGGCCAGTTTCCCCGTGATCCCGGTAACGAGGGTGCAGGCGAACTCGAACTCCTCCTCCTCACTTTCGAAATTGGCGTGGAAAAGCCGGAGCGCCTCGTCGACCGCGGTTCCCGTCAGGTCGATGAAGTAGAGGATTTGAAGCGCCTGCTCACGCGCGCGCGACCGGCTTCCCATTCCTTGCCTCCATGAGAAGCCGCGCCAGATCCAGAGCGGCGTCGGCTGCTTCTTCCCCTTTGTTTCCGCACTTGCCGCCGGCCCGCTCGATCGCCTGCTCGAGGGTTTCGACCGTCAGAACCGCCAGAGAAACCGCGACACCCGTCTCGCGTCCGACCTGATCCAACCCCGTGAAAACCGACTGAGCGATGAAATCGAAGTGGGCGGTCTCCCCCCGGACGATGCAGCCGATCGGAATGATCGCCTGGTACTTCCCGGTTTTCGCGAGAGCCGAAACTGCCTGGGGGAGTTCGAAACTCCCCGGAACCCAGTGAAGCTCGATCCCGTCGGAGGGAAGCCCTGCCTTGAGAAGTGTCTGGCGTGCCCCCTCGATCAGGCGGTCGACGACCGATCGGTGCCACTGGGCGGCAACGAGCGCCACCGGCTTGCCGGAAACGGCACGCGCCGGAACCTTCGTCTTGTCGTTCGTATTCATCTATCGAACCGCCCGGAGGATGTGACCCATCCTCCGCCGCTTGGTTTTTAGATACCGGAGGTTGATCCGATTCGGAGCGATCTCGATCGGGACCCGTTCGGTCACCTCCAGGCCGTATCCTTCCAGGCCGACGATCTTGCGCGGGTTGTTGGTCAGAAGCTTCATCTTCTTGATCCCGAGCGCGTGGAGGATCTGCGCGCCGACACCGTACTCGCGGAGGTCCGGCTTGAAGCCGAGCTTCTCGTTCGCCGTGACGGTGTCGTGCCCCTGATCCTGCAATGCGTACGCCTTGATCTTGTTCACGAACCCGATTCCGCGCCCCTCCTGGCGCAGGTAGAGCAGAACCCCGTGTTCGGCCCGAGCGATCATCTCGAGCGACTGGTGGAGTTGATCGCGGCAATCGCAGCGGAGCGACCCGAGGACGTCGCCGGTGAAGCATTCGGAGTGAACGCGGACCAGCGTCGGGACGGTCGGCTTGATCGTGCCGTGGATCAGCGCCACGTGCTGGAACTCGTTGATCCAGCTTTCGAAGACGCGGAGCTCGAACTCCTCGCCGAACATGTTCGGGAGGTGCGAAGCGGCGACCTCGCGGATCAACGTCTCCCGGCGGAGGCGGTAGGCGATGATCTCGGCGATCGTGACGAGAGGGATCTTGTGGCGCTTCGAAAAACGTCGGAGCTCCGGAAGCCGGGCCATCGTGCCATCGCTCTTCATCACCTCGCAGATCACGGCGGCTGGTTGCAGTCCAGCGAGACGCGCGAGATCGGTCGACCCTTCCGTCTGCCCGCTCCGGACGAGGACCCCCCCCTCTTTGGCGCGCAGTGGAAAGACGTGGCCGGGGCGAACGAGGTCGGTCGGTTTCGCGCCCGGATCGATTGCCGCCAGAATCGTTTTCGCGCGGTCGTGGGCCGAAATCCCGGTCGTGACGCCGTGCCTAGCCTCGATCGAGACGGTGAACGCCGTCCCAAACTTCGAGGTGTTGTTCTCGACCATCGGCGGGAGCCTGAGCTCGTCACACCGTTTTTCGGTCAGAGCAAGACAGATCAGGCCGCGGCCGTGCTTCGCCATGAAATTGATCGCGTGCGGGGTCACCTTCTCGGCAGCGCAGGTCAGATCCCCCTCGTTCTCGCGGTCGGCGTCGTCGACGATGATGACGAACTTCCCGGCACGCAGACCGGCAATCGCTCTCTCGACGTTGCCCGATTTCATCGGCGGACCAGCCGTTCGATATATTTGGCGATCAGATCGAACTCGACGTTGACGACCGCCCCCTTCTTCCACTTCCGCAGCGAAGTGATCTCGATCGTGTGAGGGATCAGGACGACCGAGAACCCTTTCCGATCGATCCCGACGACGGTTAAGCTGACGCCGTCGACGGCAGCCGACCCTTTCTCGATCAGCCAGTGATGGAACCGTTTCGGGACGTCGATCCAGACTTCCCAGGAGGTGCCGTCGTCCAGGATGGCCGCGCTTCGGATCATCCCGCGGGTATCGATGTGGCCGGTCACGAGGTGACCGTCGAGCGACCCGTTCATCCGCATCGCCCGTTCCAGGTTGACGAGATCGCCCCGCTTCTTGACACCAAAAACAGTCCGGTCGAGCGTCTCGGGGGAGAGATCGAAGGCGATCTCATTCTTCCGGATCCCGACAATCGTAAGACAACAGCCGTCGACCGAGATGCTCTGACCGACGTGGAGGGCTTTCCCCTTCCACGGGGTCGCAACCCGCATCTTCCCGTGATTCAGCCTTTGGAGCTTTCCCGCTGTTTCGACGATTCCCGTAAACACGTTAGTCCCTCAAAATCATTGACCTTTTTTAGGTATGGCCACGACCTGCCAATCGGCGCCCCGCCTTATAACAGAAAGGATCTCGAGCGCAACGCCGCTTCCGAGGTCGAGAGGGACGGTCGGGGCCGCATCCAGGTTGGCTCCGAGACGCTTCGGGGAGAGGAAAAAGACGAATCGATCGATCAAGCCGGCCGCCGCGAAGTGGGAGATCGTGTTGGCCCCCCCTTCTATAAGGATCGAAGTGATCTTCTCCGCCGCGAAAAAAGCAACCACCTCCCGAACGCCAAACAAACCGTCGTCACCAGTTTCAAGGAAAACCCCACGGGCCCCCCGAGCTTTCAGCAATTTCATCTGCTCCGTGTTCTCTTGCCCTTTCTTCGTAAAGATCCAAACCGGCCCGCCATCCAAATTGAGGATCCGCGCGGTCGGTGGTGTGACGAGTTCGGGATCGAGAATCGCGCGGATCGGTTTCCGATCAGAGTTCCGTCCGCGGACATTCAGAATCGGATCGTCGGAGAGAATCGTTTCGGAACCGGCGAGGATAGCGCCGGCTCCGGCGCGGAGGTGCATCGTTCTCCGGAGGGAGACTTCTCCGGTAAGGTGAACCCGTTGTCCGCGCGCGCCGATCTTGCCGTCCATGGAAAGAGCGCTCTTCGCGACGATGAATGGACGCTGTTCGGTCACGAACGTCCGGAACGGGAGGTTCAGGAAGTCGGAGATCTCGGAAAGACAGCCGACCGACACCTCGATTCCCGCCTTTTGGAGTGCCGCGACCCCCTTGCCGTTCACCGGAAGATTCGGGTCGAGGGAGGAGATCACGACACGCCGGACACCGGACGAGATCACCCGCTCGACGCAGGCGCCGGTCCGTTTCCCCTCGAATCCGACGCACGGTTCGAGCGTGACGAAAAGAGTTCCGCCTCGGGCCCTCTCTCCGGCTTGATCGAACGCGATCTTTTCGGCGTGCAACCCGCCGGCTCTCTCGTGGAATCCGGCTCCGATCTGCTTCTCCTTGGAATCGAGCACAATCGCGCCGACCAACGGGTTCGGTTGGGTCGTCCCCCATCCCCGCCGGGCCAGCACCAGGGCCCTTCTCATCCAATAGGCATCGTTCATCTAAGAGGATTCGGAGTACGCCGAAACAACAGCTCTTGCAAGGATCGACTTGGGTTCGTTCGCCTGCGGGTCCTGTGTTATGATTTAAGGGGTGAAGGGGAAACGAAAGACAGATCCCGCGATTGTACGCCTTCTGGAAGCCGAAAAATTATTCCGGGAAGCGCGGGAACTGAACCCCTATCCATTTCACCCGTTTGTAAAATCGTTTCATTCGTTTTACGCGTACGAGCGGTGGCGGCGTGTCCAAAAAAACCCCTGGTACAGATAACCGCGTTCTTCGGCTCTGCAAGCTCTTGAACGACCACAGGGTCAAGTACCTGTTGGTGGGTGGCGTGGCGGCCAACTTACATGGCACACTCCGATCAACGAAAGATATCGACATCCTGGTACCGAAGGAACGCGCAAATATGGCGAAATTGTTGTCGGCGCTCTCCGAACTTCCTTACGGCATTGCAAAGGAGATGGATGTTGAAGAATTGATGTCCAAACCTTTTACCATCGTCGGAGATGATCCGCGGGTCGACATCCTCATGGTGGCGGGGAAAATCAATTTTGAGAAAGCGAATAAAGGGAAAAGAGCCAAGACGTACTTGGGAGTACGACTTCCGTTCGTCGGATTCGACGATCTGATCCTTTCGAAACAGACTGGACGACTGCAGGATCTTGCTGATCTGGAAGTTCTTCTCCGGCCGAAGAAGAAACTCTGAGTGATAGTATCATTTGATACTATCGCCCAACTTGTCGCCTAGCTCCTAGGAGCGGATCCTCAGAATTTCGACCCCCTCGTCGAGCGTTCGGATGAGGTACCTTCCGTCGTGGGGGAGATCGCAGAGATATTCCTCAGCCCGCTCCGTCGGCCGACACGTGACATCATCCGGACCGACTATTTTCGGGGGCGAATTACATGCATCGACCGGCTTCTGTTCCAGGTTCCGTTTGAACTCTTCGAACATTGGTGTCGGGAAGACGAGAAATCCTCCCGCAAGACAACTCTTCACAAAATTTCCGAGGTAGAGAGCTGCTCCGAGGACGATGCTTCCTACTACCGATTCTTCGAACGACTTTTCGAGCTGCGCCCAGGGGATCCGGACGGTGGGGAATGAGAACTGAATCTTCCGGTATTTCTCGTACAGCTCCCGCGTGACCTCCTTGCCAATCGACCACGGCACCATATGTTGGGTCGGTTCGTCGGGGGTGCTCAAGCACATGTGAGACGACATGATCTTCATGCAGCTCAAGGGGTCGTCCCGACAGGCGGTCAGTTCGGGGGACGCCTTTGCGAAAATCTTTCCGGTGATTCCGACGGTACACTGCTGGTCGCACATTCCCGGCATGGTGGCCAAGCAGAGATCCATCGACGGGAAGGGGTAGGTGTCCGAATAGACGATGCGGTCGATCTGGATCTTCCTCTCCATGCCATAGAAATCGACGGTCTTCTCCCCGATCTCGTGGACGAGAGGAGCATCGACCGTCAATCCTTTGAAACCGTTAGGGAGAACCTCCTTGTCGGGAGTCGCGTGGCAAAGGCAGCGCCCGATCGCGCCCCCCTCGCTTCGCAACGGAACGAGGAAGGCGAAGAGCGCGCAAACCGTGGCCAGACGGGTCCACCCCATATTCCCGAGAAAGCTGCACGCCACGTGCCAGACTTGTGGCTTTAGATTCAGGCATTTACCGGTCGGAGCGGGGAGACATTCACGTCTCACTGCGAGCCGGAAGCACCTGCACATGGTATTCTTCTCTTCGGTGGACCGGAATAGGAAGGGACGATGGCTCGGAATTCTGACTGTCTCGGCCCTGATCGCGGGGTGTAGTTCGTCGAACGGTACGGGGGCAACGCCGACCGCCACGCCGTCCGACTCAAGTCCTTTTATGCGTGCCTCCGATTATGCGTGCCTCCGAGGGAAAGTTCCGCGTGAGCGGGGCGAACTTCTACTCCGCGGGGACGAACGCCTACTATCTTCAGGTCTATCAAAAACTGAATTCCAACGTCGTCGACACCGCCCTGGATCTTTTTGCCGCTAACGATGTCCGGGTCATCCGGATCTGGGCGTTCTACGACGGATCGGATTGCGGGACGCTCGCCGGGGAACCGGTCATCCAGACCGCGGCCGAAGTTTACGACGAGACAGCGCTCACGTACCTCGATCAGGTGGTCAAGAAGATCAAGGATCGCGGCCTCTACGTGATCCTGACCGCCGCCAACTACTGGCAGGAGCTCGGCGGGGTCTGCCAGTACGTGAAGTGGGACGGGTTCGCGGGAGCGGGGGGGCATAACCCGACCGCCGCCGAGGCGAACCACTTCTTCACGAGCGCGCAGATCAAAACTTGGTACAAGGCGTATCTCTCGATGTTGGCGAATCGCGTGAACACGGCCACGGGGGTGGCGTACAAAGACGAACCGGTGATCTTTTCTTGGGAACTGATGAACGAAGCGCGCAATCCCGGCGCGAACGAGTCGATCCTTCGGGATTGGTATCAAGAGATGGCGAAGTACCTCAAGTCGATCGACACAAATCACATGGTCGCAACGGGAGAAGAAGGATTTGATGAGGGAAGCCCGTCGGCTTATGCCACGACGTACAGCAATACGTACTTCATGCGGGCCGGCGAGGGGACGAGTTACATCGCCAACACGGCGATTCCGGAGATCGATTTTGCCGGGATGCACGTTTACCCCGACGTCTTCGGTTTCAACCCGGTGGGGGTCTGGGCGGCCGATGGAAGCACCTACATTACGGATCACGCGGCGATCGCCGCTGCGGCCGTAAAACCGATGATCGTCGGGGAGTACGGGTCGGGTTGGAACGACGGATGGACCGCCGACAGCACGTTCAAGAACGACGTTTACACGACCTGGTGGAGCACGATCGAGGGAAACGCCTCGATCGGCGCCGATCTCGTCTGGCAGTTCACCGCGGCCACGAAATGCAGCGAATCGGGGGGGAACATCTGCTCGACGCGCGACACGACGATCACCGGCCTTCTCAAGGATCACGGCGCCCGAATGAAGGCCAAGTCGTAATCCGCAAGTCCTGGTTGTCATGAAATAACTGCGACCTCGAAGCCCTTTCTATGACTTTTATGCGCAGCGACAAGAGTCGACGCGGCCGTTAACAAGCTAATATATATGCATTTTAACTGGCGAGTGTCGCTGGAACGCTACTTGCTTTGTTGGGGGGTATGAACCGTCTTTGGTATACCGCTGCCCTTCTCCTCTCGTTAGCTGCCTGTGGAGATTCTCAAATTACCGGAGCGAATCCGGATACGATTGCGACGACCGACCCGAACGATCTGCGCCACAAGCGCACGCCGCGACCGAACGAGAATCCCACGTCGACCCCGACCGCCACGGCCACGCCGACTCCGCTTCCTTCGAATCAGGATCTTCTGATCTACGGAGACAGTCTGGCGTCCGGCTTTAATACCACCACCTCCTGGTCCGTTTCGTCGATCGGCCTCGGCAGCGTAGAGCAGATCTATCAGGGGAGTTCCTCGATCAAGTTCGTCTCTTCCGCCAGTTGGGGGGCCCTGGCTCTTCAGAAGGCATCTCTACTGGACCCGTCCCTCTACTCGGCGTTCGAGTTTCAGATTCGGGTCGCGTCGGTTTCACAGCAGATTCTGGTCGACATCTATAACGGGGCGACACTGATCAAACAGGTCGACCAAGGGTATCCGACGAAGGATTCATGGCAGAAGATTTCCATTCCCATGACGACGCTCAATCCGGGTTCCGCGCAGTTCAATCGTCTCGCGATCTTGACGAACACCGCTTCCGGCACGTTCTATGTGGACAACGTTCGTCTCGTGGCCTCGGGCGCAAATCCGACCGCGACCGCCACACCGACCCCAACCGCTACGGCCACACCGACCGCTCCCGCCGGATCGACAGCCACACCGACCCCCACGCCGACCGCAACGGCAACTCCGACACGGACACCGACGGTTACCCCGACTCCGACCGCCACGGCCACGCCAACCGTGACGCCCACTCCCGGCGGAACATCGTCGATCTTCGTCAACGCGTACTACGCCACCTGGTCGGCCGATACGATGCCGCCGTCCGCGATGAATTATCAGGGGCTCACGCACCTGGTTCACTTCGCGGCCGATCCGACGACCGATCCGGCAATCGACTACATCGACGTCACCGGAATGGACTACCGGGGACAACAGTCACAGCTCCTGACGCTGGCGCACGCAGCGAACGTTCGCGTGGTTTTGAGTGTAGGCGGAATTTGGGGGCCGGGCGCCAACACGATGTGCGCAATCGTGACCAACAACACCAATACGGCGAACTGCAATGGCGTCGTTCTCCCGGCGAGCGATCCCTTAAGTCTCGACAAGTTCGTGAACAAAGCCTCCACCTACGCCAAGAATGTTGGGTATGACGGGATCGAGATCGATTGGGAGCCTCCGTGGAGCGCGGCCGCGTTCAACAGCATCATCACGAAGTTTAGGGTCCGGTTGAACAGCTGGACGACGCGCACGCCGAGAGGGGATCTGGTGGTTGCGGCGATGAACAGCTGCTGCAGCCGATACGATGTCGCGACGATCAACCAGACGGTCGATCAGTTCAACATCATGATGTACGACATGGATGACATCGAGAGCGGCTGGAACCCAACGGCGTATCCGGAGACGGTGACGATCGGCTTCAATGCCCCTCTCCATCAACCAAATCAGTCGCTCTACCCGAATCTTTACAAGTACCAACACAACTACGATGGGATCACGACCCGGAACGTTTGGCCGATGGATATCGCCGAGGTCGACGGCCCCGGGATGTTCGTCCAAGCCGGGATGAACCCGTCGATCATCGCTCCGGGGATCCCGTTCTACGCGAAGCTCTGGATCGGGAACGACGCCCCCGGGCAACCGAGGGTCGGAAACCGATACGGAAATCACTGGGCCACGTATCAGGAAGTTTTGAACTCCCTGACCAAAGGTGGAGTGGTGCACTGGGACGATACCGCGAAGGTGCCGTGGGTCGGGGGAACGGCGACAACCACCGTCTCGACCTACTGGCAAACCGTTTCAGCCGGACAGAAGTTCTATTTCACCTACGAGAACGAGCAGAGCATCATCGAAAAGATCAACTGGATCAAAACCAAGGGATTGGGTGGGATCATGATCTACTCCCTCGTCGACGGCTGGTTGCCGAACGCGGCGATCAAAGATCCGCTGCTCCGTGCTCTCAACAGCGCGCGCTGACTTTATTTCGTAGTTGGCGGATCCAGCGCGGCCGTAACGTGCTGAAACAACAGGGATAAGAATCGGCACGTCCTTTGCGATACCCATTGCTGTGGCAAGACCTTTCTCAGGGTACCTCTTTATCGCGATGCTCGCGGTTTCAGCCTGCGGGGATTCCCCGATCGTTGTCGACCGGAACGACGATCAACAGGCAGGGGACACCGCCACCCCGACCGTCACGCCAACCGCTGCATCGACGGCGACACCGACTCCCGGAGGTCCGCCGGTCGGCGTGCCCCCCGGGTCGACGATCCGGGTGAACGGAGGGGACTATTATCTCCTGGGTGTGAACTACCCCTGGAAACAGTACGGGGGTGATTTCGCCGGATATATCAACTCGAACGTCTCCGCGATCACGGCGGACTTCAATGACATGAAGAGCAAGCAGGTCCATGTCGCCCGTTGGTGGATCTTCTGTGACGGCTGGGCGGGGATTCAATACGACGCCAACGGCACGCCGACCGGTCTCTCTTCCACGTTCTTCCAAAACATGGAAAAGGGGATTCAAATTGCCAAGGCCGCCAAGATCTATCTGGTCCTGACCTTCTTCGATTTCCAATTTCTCTATAAACCCAAGAGCACGGCCCATGCCGGTGGTCATACCAACATATTTACCGATGCCGCGAAGAGCACGGCTCTCATGAACAACGTCATCACGCCGATTCTCCAACAATATCCGAACGAGTCGACGATTCTCGCCTGGGAGATCATGAACGAACCGGAATGGGTTATCAGCAACCTTCCGATGCCGGCCGGCGAAGAGGGTACAAACGTCGATGGGGGTTCGATTCCGATCACGATGGCTCAGTTCTTCAATGTCGCTTCCCAAATCAGCACCGCCGTTCACGTCAACACGAACGCCTACGTGACGATCGGTTCCGCTGCATTGAAATGGTACAAGGTTTGGACCAACGCGTACGCGGATCAAAAGGGGTTCCCCCGACTCAATCTCGATTTCTACCAAACCCATTATTACTCCTGGATGGATCCCCATTGTCTGACCAACGATCCGCAGCTCGGGACAGTCTGCGTATCTCCGTTCAAGCAGAAATACAGCGACCTCGGCCTGGACCACCCCATGGTCGTCGGCGAGTCTCCGAGCCTGACCTCGGGGCAGTACGACACGCTTCTGAGCAACGGGTACGCCGGAATCTGGCCGTGGGCGTATATCAACAGTAATATCAATTGGACGACGTTCACCGCTTGGGGGAACGCGCATTCGTCGGCCGTCTCGATCCCATGAAAGACAATTGGCTCAGCATCGTAACGGTTCTGGCTCTTGCCGCGGGGTGTGACGGAACGGGAACCGGCGCGGGGGGGACTCCGACTCCTGGGCCCGGAGCCTCCATCTTCGTCAACGCGTACTACGCCACCTGGTCGGCCGATACGATGCCGCCGTCCGCGATGAACTATGAGGGGCTGACACACCTCGTACATTTTTGCGCCACACCATTGACCGATCCGGCAAAAAACTACATCGACACGTCGGAGATGGACTACCGGGGCCAGCAAGCCGACCTGATCACGCGCGCTCATGCCGCCGGGGTTCGGGTTGTCTTGAGCGTCGGCGGTGTCTGGGGAAGCGGGTCGAACACAATGTGCGCCGTGGTGACCAACAATACCAACACGGTGAATTGCAATGGAATCGTCCTTCCGGCCAGCGACCCGCAAAGTCTCGACAAGTTCGTCAACGAAGCCTCCCGGTATGCCAAGAGTATCGGGTACGACGGGATCGAGATCGACTGGGAGCCTCCGGTCAGCGCGGAGGCGTTCAACGCCATCATCACGAAGTTCCGGACGCAGCTGGATGCCTGGACGGACCGCACCCCTCGCGGCGATCTGGTGGTTGCGGCGATGAACAGCTGCTGCGGTCGGTACGATGTCGAGACGATCAATCGGACGGTCGATCAGTTCAACATCATGATGTACGACATGGACGACGTCGAGAGCGGCTGGAACGCGACGGCGTACCCGGAGACGAAAACGATCGGCTTCAATGCGCCGCTACACCAACCGGACCAAACGCTCTACCCGAACCTGTACAAGTACCAGCACAACTACGACGGGATCTCGACCCGGAACGTTTATCCGATGGATATGGCGGAGGTCGATGGACCCGGGATGTTCGTCCAAGCCGGGATGAAAGCCTCGATCATCGCTCCGGGGATCCCGTTCTACGCGAAGCTCTGGATCGGGAACGATGCGCCGGGGCAGACGCGGGTCGGGAATCGGTACGGAAACCACTGGGCCACGTATCAAGAAGTTCTGAACGCTCTGACCAGGGGTGGGGTCGAACACTGGGACGACACGGCGAAGGTTCCGTGGGTCGCCGGAACGGCGACGTCACAGATCTCCACGTACTGGCAGACCGTGCCAGCCGGGGAGAAGTTCTATTTCACGTATGAAAACGAGCAGAGCATCATCGAGAAGATCAACTGGATCAAAACCAAAGGGTTGGGCGGGATCATGATCTACTCGTTGGTCGACGGTTGGCTGAAGGATGCGACCGTCAAGGATCCGCTGCTTCGTGCCTTAAACGGCGCGCGTTAGGCGGGCCCCTGGAAGGCCCGTAAAAAACGATCCTGATCGAAATCGAGAACCTTCTTCGCGCTGAGCCACTTGCCGGCATCTTTCAACGGGATCGCCTTTTGGAGAGACTCCACATATCGCCGGAGACTCTCCCGAACCCGGTGCTTTTCGCCAAACTCTCGGAAAAGAGAAAAGACGAGATGGTCGTTCACGTAAAAACGGTGGACGCTGGATCGGATGAGGTCGGCACAGATCTCCTCGCGTTTTTTTACCTGGGCGAGGCGCGCTTCCCAATCCAGTCCTCCGATCTCCGAGAAAGCGTGGCCATTGAGTCGCCGAAGACCGGAGTATTCATGTTCCAGAACGATTCCGAATTGCTCGGGATTCCGATGCATCGGAGTTCCCGTGTAGACCTCCAAAGGACTGAAGTTCCAACAGTCGATGGTCTCCCCGTGATCCCGGATGAACTGACAGATCTGTTCGAACTCCGCGTCCGATTCACCCGGAAATCCCAAAATGAAATTCATTCCAACCCAGATGCCGGCCTCGTGGATGTTCCGAAGCGAGACAAGGGCGTCGTCAAGCTCGAGGTCCTTGTTGATCAGTTTTAGAATTCGGGGGATGGGGGACTCGAGTCCCACCCAGAGTTTGATACAACCCGCGTCGCGAAGATTCTGGCAGGCATCCCGGGACAGGTCCCGCAAGGACGAAGAATCAGAGAAGAGGATTTTGAGGTTTCTCCGCCGGATTTCGGCGCAGAAACGCTCGACGTACCGGTTCGAGATGTTGATCTGGGCGTTGAAGAAACGGAACGAATCGATTCCCTCCGTCTCGTAGAGTCGCGCGAGATCCTCAACGACCTCGGCCGGCGGACGGGCCGTGAATCGATAGCTGGCCTCCTTGCAGAAGGCGCAACGGTGGCTGCATCCGTGCATGAACTTGAACGGATACAGCGTGATCGGCCGGGCCATCCAGGGCTCGGGGGAAACGAAGGGGAAGATTCGGTCGAAACGGACGGCGTAGTGCTCGGCATTAGCGATCGAGAAAGAGGGCGGGATCCGGATGATGGCGAGTTCGACCCGGTCGTGGGTGTTCGAGCTTTCGGTATGGTCGACCGGGTCAATCGACCCGTGCAAGGGGGTAGCCGTGAAATCGTCGTTCCATCGATAGGCTGTCAAGTAAGTGGTCCGAAGATGCTCGCCTAGCCGAGTCAGGGTCGGATCGACTCCGTCGAGCGATTGGAGGAAGAGCGGAAAAGAAACGGAGCCTTCGCCGAAGAAAAAATAGTCCGCGAATTTTCGCTTTGCCGTCGCCAGATTTTCGATCAACTCGTGACGGCCGACTTTGCCGAGAGCTGTTCCCCCCATGGAGATGGGGCAGTTGAAATGTCTCTTGAAGCGATCGGCAAAGACGATCGCGAAACCATATTCGGCCTCGAAGATCTCGATGAGGGTGGTGATTCGATCGAGAGAGAAAGCCGCGTGGCGAAACGTCAAGGGCCGGAGGAACTCGATGAATCGATCGAGAAGAGCATCAAGATCCGCGGGAAGCTTGTCGAGATTCGCGGCCACGCGCTCCCAATCCTGGAGGAATCGGACGGTGTCCGGGGACAAGAGCATCGTGGCCTGCTGCCAGACGTTGAGCTGGAGGTTCAGGTCGACATATTCCACGGAGAAACGGGCGTTTCGAAGTGCACCGACGACCATGGAGGGGCCGAACGGGGGTTCGATGATCGGGAACCGACGCCACATCGTGACGCCGGGAACAACGGAAAAAAGAACGTCGACTCTCCGTTCTTGGAGACGATCATTTTCCATGAGTCTTTCCTCCGTCATCGGATCGTTCCGGTCGTAGCAGCTCGAGGAACCGGTCTGCAACTCGATCCACTCGATACGGCGAGAGCAAGTCGGGTTCGACCCTCCGCCCGGGAGCGGAGAGAGCCTTGAGAATCCCGGCCGCCAATGATCGAGGCGAGCCCGGCGGCACGAGTTCCCCGAAAAGGCCGTCCTGAAGGATTTCCCTGGGACCGTAATCGCAATTCGTCGATACCACGGGACACCCGCAGGCCAACGCCTCGATCAAGACGCCCGGAAGACCCTCGGAGTAGGATGGAAGCACGAGCATTCGGACCCGTGACATGTAACTAAACGGATTCGCCGCGAATCCGGGAAGGGCGACGTGTTCGGAAAGATCCAGTCGCCGAATCAGTTGTTCCAGCCGGGAACGGCGGGGTCCGTCGCCGAGGATCAACAGCCGGACGTTCTGGGAGCGTCGAACGAGGGCAAAAGCCCGCAAAAGAACCGGAAACCCTTTCACGTGATTCAGGCGGCCGACCGCCAGGACGATCGGCGGGCCTCCGTCACGGAACCAAGGATGGTCGGGCGTTTCGGCCATCCGTTCGACCAAATCGGGGCGGAGGAGGGCGCCGGGAAGAACATGAATTCTGCCCGAGTCCGGTCCGAGAATCTTCCGCAGATTTCCGGCTACCCCCTGACTTACGGCTAACACCCGTTCCGCGGCGGGATATGAACGACGAATCGACCACTGGATCCAATGGCGGCGATACCAAGGTTCATGCGACAGGGAAAAACCGACGTTCTCGTGTTCCCAGGTGAAGACGGAAACGGACCGGCCCGATTTCGCCCGGGCCCGGAGAGCGATCAGATTGGGCTCCATCAACATCGATACGACATGCTCGGGTCGGGAGCGCTCCAGGTAGGCGGCGAGACGAACCACACCCGAACTCGCGGAGGTTGTCCCAAGAGACAGCACCCGGACCGATTCGGGAACGGCCGCCACGAGCGGGCCCTCGGCTCGCTGAAGCACCAGGTCGATTCGAAGCCCGCGACCGGAAAGATTTTCGATCAGGTTGATCAAGCAATGTTTGGCGCCGCCGACTCGTAGGTCTGAGGTGAAGAACGCGATCTCCGGTTGCCTCTCAGACATGGGTCACCGATCTCTGGAATTCTCCTGGATCACCCGATCTGAGGAGAGCACCGGAAGGGAGTCCGCATCGAGATGATCGAAAATATTTCGTGCCGTCACGAACGAAAATCCGGCCTCCGCGAGAAGAGAGAAGAGGTTGCGATGAAGAACGGCGCCATGTCCCGGACGCATATCCCGTCTCACGAAATGATAAGAGTGTGCCGTGAGATGTAGGACCCTTCCGTTGACAAGGCAGTTCCGAATCATCGGTAGGGTTTCCCGGAGGGAGACCATCGCCGCATCTAAAAGCGTGTCGGTGGAGTTGGTGGTGACCGGCACCTCAAGAATCCGGTGCCCGGACTCTGACTGCCACCAGAAAACCGGGGGGAGTCCAGGGCGATATCGGCAGTGAGAAGACTTGGACGAAATCATCGTCATGCCAGGAGTCACGGAATAATCGACGTCGAACCCGACCGATTGGAGATCAGTCGGAGCATCCGGGGTCATTCCAAAATGGCCCGAGGAAAAAACGTTGACCGGACGGCCGAGAGCGTCTTCAAGGAGTTTTTTTTCCTTCTTTAGCCGTTGAATTCTTTCCCCACGTTCCGGATAATCCATGATGGAATGGAAATGGAGTCCGATCTCGTGGCGCGGATCGACCGCGCGCAAGAGCCCCCGGAAATCGCGTGGATCGTCCTTTTCCCGCAGCCAATGGAGCGACATGGGAGGGTAATCTTCCTTTTTGAGGAGTTCGAGGAACGCCGTCTGCCCAAGGCACGGGTCATCAAACTTCGGATGACTCTCGACGTGGACCGTTACAATGGCGAGCGGCGCAGAGTTCATCAATCGTCACGATCCTTCGTTACACACGTTTGCAACTCCCGGAACGGGTTACAGGGCGCCCGCGCCGGTGGACCCCGTTTTTCAAAATCCCCTGTACCAACCCCAGAATCTCCCCTTCGAAATAATCTCGACTCAAATGTCTCACTGCTTTGGCGATGGCCTTCGTGAACATCTCACGAAGCTCCTTTCGGCTTATGTTTTCAAGGGTGTCGGCGAAGCGCACCCCGGCCTTCTCTTTCGCGACGACGAGAATCGTCGCCAGCACTTTTTGACTCTCTTCAGATGTGAGCTCAAGCATAATTCGCATGTTCTTTCCTCCCTTTAGACCCGATTTCTTGAGATGTGATTTCCGTGACCATGCCGCCGTCGAGCTCGAGGATACGATCGCAGATTGCAATCAGCGCGGGATCATGCGTGACGCAAAAGAGCGTCTTTCCGATCGAAGCTTTTCGAATGGCGGAGACGACTCGTTCGTGATTATCGATATCCAGGCCGAGGGTGGGTTCATCCAACAAGAGGATCGGAGCCCCGTTCACGAGGCTGCGAGCGAAAGCGATGGTTCGCAGCTCGCCCCCGGAGATCTTGCGCTGCGACGGATCGATGACCGTGTCGATCCCGTGGGGGAGACGCCCGAAGATCTCGTCGATGCCGAGGGATTGGAATAAGCGAAGGATGTCATTGGAGCGCGGGTGGTCGGCGAGCCCGAGATTGAAGCGGACGGTGCCGAAGAAGAGATGCGGATCCTGGGAGGCGATACCGAATTCATTTTTCCGGTCGAAGAGTGAGAGCTTGCCCATCTCCCTTCCACGGACCCAGATTTCCCCCTGATCCGGCCTGTACTGGCCAGTGAGGAGATTGATCACGGTGGTTTTCCCTTGGCCGTTGGGTCCGACGAGAGCCACCCGTTCCCCTTCCCGGACGTGGAAATCGACACCGGAGAGAACGATTTTCGGCTCTCCCAACGAATTCGGGTAGGAAAAGAAAAGACGTCGAACGGTCAACGTGTTGGTCCGATCGGGGAAGCCGGAGCGTTCACGGGCTTCTTCGGAACCGGGCTCCACGAGTTTGGCCACAGTTGAATCGATTCGACGTAAAGAGACCGTCGCTCGATGCAGGGACGACAGTCTTTTGGTCAAGTAAAACATCGGATAGAACATCGCCTCGAAGTATCCGCCGATCGCGAAGAGGTCTCCCAGAGGAAGCAACCCACGGGATACACGAACCCATCCCCAGGCGAAGATGATCCCCTCCAGGATCACGAACTCGAGATACATCAGCTCTTCCAGCGAATCCACGCGAGTGGCCTTGCTCCACGAGGCCTGTTCCAGGCGAGAGACAAACTGAGCGTTTTTCGCTTCGCGCTCCGACCTGAGATCGAGCTGCTGAATGTCCCGGGCTCCCGTCAGGCTTTCGACCAGGAAGGCGGAATAGTCCGACTCCACTTCTTTCCAGCGGGCAACCTCCTCCTGGTGCTTGGAGGAGCGCCAGAGGACAAGAGGAATGGCGGCGATCGATCCCACGAATCCCGTAAGGCAAAGACGAAGGTCGATGAAAGCGCCGAAAGACAGGGATGCAAATAGCGTCAAGAAGATGAACGAAAGCTCGACCAAGGGGGTAACCACCGCACCCGAGGCGGCGGAGGGGTCGGAAGAGATCCGGTCCGCCAGGGCTCCGTACCGAAAGATTCCCCGGGTAGCCGCCGAGGATTGGAGAAGGGAGTGATAGAGAAGCTTGCGAAGGTTCCGGATCTCGAAGTCCTCGAGACGAAGAGCCAACAGGGAACGAAAAAACTCGGTCGCTCGGGAGGTGCAGCGGAGACCGAAAAAGACGAGTGCAAACCCAACGAACCAAAGCGGAGAGAAGGTGTTTCTCGCGCGGAGCGCATTGATGACGAAACGGCTGATCTGGGGAATCGCGGCTCCGACGGCCACGCCGGAACAAATGAGAAGGCCGAGAACGGCGGCTTTCCGGGGATAAGCTCGGAGGATTGCGAGTCCGCTCCGGAGACTTGTCAGAACCGAACCGGCTGTGACTTTCGAACCTTTCAACGGGATCTCCGGATCAGAGCTTCGATCGGTTGAGCGTACGCGGTGGATTCCACCTCCCGGCTGAAGCGGGCCTTTACCAGACCGAGGTTCCTGTCGTTCACCCGCCAGTGCCGATCGAGGTGTCGGTTCATTTGCACGACGAGGTCGGCCGTCGTCGAAAAACCGGTCGGTGTGTCGTCGAGAATGGATGTCAACGATGGGATCGACCGCACGATGACATCACGCCCGCAAGCCAGAGCCTCCAATACGACGTTCGAGCACCCCTCGGAATGTGAAGGCTGGATGAGGCAGCGGGCGCGACAGTAGATATCGGGCATTTCTGAGTGAGGTACCGCCGGGACGAAGTCGGTGGATACGTGATCCGGACACCGACGGGCGAGTTCGCGGAGTCGGGGCAAGTGACCGGGGTGCGACGGGTGATCGTAGAGCACCGCGAGGATCTTGCACGGACGCTTCAACTCGACAGCCGCCTCGAAAACGGTGTCGAACCCCTTGAATTCACGTGCGGGCCCGGTGAGAAGGAAGTCATACGCCGGCGAGCTGTCCAAGGGATGGAAGAGATCCGTATCGACGGAGTTTGGCACGACGAGCACTTTATCCGGGGCGATTCCGAGAGCGATCACGCGTTGAGCGATTTCCTGGGAAACGGAAAAAACGAGATCCGCGCGGACCAGGGAAGAGTGTGTCAGGAATCGAACCTCCGGGTCATCGACGCTTTTTCGGTTGATGTCGCTTCCCCGACAGCAAACCACGTGGGGAATCGAGCGAATCCGGGAGAAAAGGCTGCCGAGGGAGGCCGCGGCCGTGGCTTGAAAACTGATTACGGCGTCAAAGGGGGTCGTGTCCTCCAGAAGATGGTGGAGGCCGAGCGTCACGAAACTTCGGCTGGAACAGGGATAATGAGCGGTTGAAAAGCGTCGCACCTGGAGCCCGTCGATTTCGTCGAGCGCCGCGGCATCCTCCGATGCTTTCTGCGATAGGACGGTGATCGAGAATCCGCGGCCTTGAAGCTCCTTGCAGATGCGGGCGGAGGAAGTTGCCACCCCTCCGAGAATCGGCGGGAAGGCGTCGACGAGAAAAAGGAGGCGGGTCATCCGACGGTCTCCGGGAGTTCTCGGCAGGCCAGCTGCGAGAGAAGTGTGGCGGATCGATGTGCGCCGTTCAAGTCGAACGGGAATTTCCGGCGGCCCTCCGACTTGGGAGCGACCAATAAGTCGTTGATGCCGGCTGCCAGCTCGTCCGGGGACGGAAAAGCGGGAAGCACCGCTCGGGCCACGCCATGTTCCATCAACCGGAGAGCACGCCGGGGCTGTTCGTCATTGACCCCAAAAGGGATGGTGATCCACTCGATGCCGGTCGCAAGAACGTCTACCATCGAGTTATATCCGCATTGTGAGATGAGGAGATCCGCAGAAGCCAACGTCTGGTAGTAGGCGGGACCGAAAGGTTCGATCTGAAGCGATCCACCGATTTGGGTGGAGTCGTTTCCGTCCTCCGAAGGGAACGCGCCCTGGAATGCTCGTATCTGCGCCGGTTTTCGGATTCGCGACACGGCCGAGGCGGTCGTCCGAATGATCTCTTTTCCCACGCGTCCGCCGCCGATCTGAACGACAATCCGAAGGCAGTCATCGGCGGGGCGCTCGGAGTTTGCGTTCGTAAGGCAAGAGGTCGCAACGAATCCTGTGTAGTGATGGGGAACCGGAACCGTCCGATGGAACGTGTCCGTGTCGTTGAAGCGCTGCCAGGTCGGATCCGAATGGATGAGAACACAATCTACATATTTTCGAAGTTTCTCGACGACGCGATCTTCGTATCGATCCTGGTCCGGTCTTGTGATCAGCGTGTCACGAACCGACGTGACGACGACACAGGGTTTCGTCAGTCCTTTCCGAATCCTCTTGAGGAGGGGGGTGAGTTCCGGCGCAAAGCGGTTCCGACTGAACGGAAATGTGTCGAGAAGGAAGGCGTCGGGTTGAAATGTGACGAAGGCCTCTTCCAGACAAACGCGTCTGGTCTCCTGGAGCTCGGGAAGAGAACGGGCGGGATCCGTTACGGAGTAGATTCGTTGGAAGGACAAATCCGATCGGACCGGTTCCTGTTGCCAGACCCGAGCGTTCGAAGGGACCGTAAGTCCTGGCACCGGTTCTCCCCCGTATACAAGAAGAACCTCTCCGGGAAGGGCCCGTGCGATGTTCAAGAAACGGACCAAGTGTCCGATTCCCAGCAAGGCCTGACAGTACATCAAGACTCTCGGCTCCTTACGAGGCATTGCCGCTCTCCCGGGGTCGTTCGGAGTTCAATGTCCGCTGGATGAGATCGGGGAGATCCTCATCGAACACCCGTTTAGGTGTGAGCCACCGGCTGGCGGTTCCCAGGCCGATGCGATCTTTGATCTCGTTCACGTAGCGAGTAAGTTCCCTGCGGACGACGCTCTTGTCGCCGTACTCGCGGTAGAGCGCGAAAACGAGGTAGTCGTTCAGGTGAAATCGGTGGACCTTCGGGTTGACGAGTTTTCCCAAAACACCTTCTCGTTCGACCGCACGAAGCTCCCGCTCCTTCCAATTGAGTCCTCCGATCTCCGAGAACGCGTAGCCGTACAAAGGGTCGGCCTGCGTGTAGGGGTGATGGAGTTCGATCCCGTAATCGGCCGGTCGATCTGCCATCGGCGTGTTCTTGTGCACCTCCAGCGCGCTGAACTGCCAACAGTCCGCGATCTCCTTTTGCTCCTCCACGAAACGACACACTTCCGCGAATTCGGAATCTGTTTCGTGAGGGAAACCGACAATGATATTGACGCCGACCCAAATGCCGGCATCGTGGGCTGTACGCAAGGCGGATCTTGCATCGGCGGACGCCATTTCCTTGTGGATGAGACCGAGGATCCTCTCGACCGGGGATTCGACGCCGAACCAGAGCTTCACACACCCCGCTTCCCGCAGGAGTGAACAGAGTTCTTGATCGAGGTTCCGAAGGGAGGCCGAGTCGGAAAAGCACACCTTCAGTCGCCGTCGGATGATCTCGCGACAGAACTCCCGGACGTACTGGGCCGAATAATTGATCTGGGCGTTGAAGAACCGGAAACAGTCGATCCCCTGTTCTTCGACCAATCGTTGCAGGTCGTCGACCACCTCCCGAACAGGCCGGACCACCAACGACTGATTCGCCGACTTACAGAAAGCGCACTTGTGGCTGCAGCCGTACATGAACTTGTAGGGGTAAAGCGCGATCGGTTGTTCGCCCCAGGCCCCGGTCCGGACAGTGGGAAACAGGCGCCCCAAGGAGGTCAAATACAGCTGGCGATTTGCCGCACGAAACGACGGTTGGATCTGGAGTAGTTCGAACTCCTGAAAACGGGAAGCCGGATCCTCCGCGGGGGGGGATTCATGAGACGTTGGTTCCTCCAGGTCTACCCATGTCCGTGGCGACGGGATCCAGACCACCGGTTCCCGGGTGCGATTCAAATGGGCACGAAGAGCCGAGAAGGTCCGATCGTCGGTTTCCAAAGCGGAGAGGAGAAGGGGCAGAGAAAGCGCTCCGTCACCGAAAAAGAGAAAATCGACATACGGCTCCGGTGTCTTCTGGAGATGCGATCGAATCGCTCCGTACCCGATTCGGCGGACGATCTGGCCTCCCCAGACCACGGGTACGCGGTGGAGCTCCCTCAGCCGGCGGGAAAGGGCAATCGCAAAACCGAACTGTGCATGAAAGATCTCGTAAATGGTCGTGATCCGGTCGATGGAAAACGCGAGGTAGTTCGGCCGTGCATCGCTCAGATACGACGTCATCCGTGTCAGGACGACGTCCAAGTCGGAAGGGCAGTTTTCGGTCGTAAGAAGCGTCTCCGGCCAGTCATGGAGAAACTCGGTTGTATCGCGTGAAAGCTGGGGAGCTTCCCTCTGCCACGAATTCATCAAGAGATTGAGGTCGACGTATCTTACGTTGAAGCCGCGGCGTTCTAGTCCGCCGACCACCAACGAAGGGGCATAAGAGGGCTCGATGTACGGGTGGGTTCGCCAGAGAGTGATGCTCGGAACAATGCAGAAGAGCACGTCCCGGCGATTCTGTGCTCCCGGATCGGTCATCAAATATGGGGAGGTAAAACGCAGTCTCGGCAGCGGTCCAATGCGGTTCGGTCGGCGAGATACTGTTTTCGGAATTGAACGTAGGGCGGCGAGTTCCAGACTTTCGTAAACCCCCCCTCTTCGAACGCGTTGCCGAAAACGTAACGCCGGCGGGGATCCTTGCAGCAGGCGACTACCGTTCCGTCCCAGTTCAGGTGAGCCCAATTCCATGGATACGGACAGACCGATGGTTGCGAATACTTGGGCTCCAGAGCGGTTCTCGATTTGCTGTAGCTGAATCGGCTGTATCGATCACTCTGGGGCAGGAATTCGTCGGCCTCGTCGCTGGAGCTGAGACCGACCGGTTTGATCTTCAACGTCATGTTCATTCGTCGAGCGAACTCCGGGGCTCGATCCACTTCATGTTCGTTGTGTTTCATGACGATGAACTGAAGGATTAGGCGCGGTGTTTTCGAGTTCGCCCGTAGTTTCGCTTCGTTGATCAGTTCGATTCCGTGGATGAGTTTCTCGAACGAAGCGTTTCTCCGATAGACGGACAACGTCTCCTGGGAAAGTCCGTCCAGGGACAGCTTCATTTTGTCAAGCCGGGATGCCACGATCCGCTCCGCATCCTCCCGGGTTTCAAAGAATTGGCCGTTCGTACTGATTTTTGTGCGGAGCCCGTTTGTCGAAGCATAGGAGATCATCGTGTGGATCTCCGGGTGCATCATCGGTTCGCCGAATCCCCAGAGTTCGATCCGCCGGGCATAGGGCGACAGCTCGTCGATCAAATTCCTGTAATGTTCGATATTCATGTAACCGCGCGGAACCCGACCGAGGTATCCAGCACCCGTTGGACAAAGGGGGCACTTCAGATTGCAGAAGTTGGTCGGTTCAACGAACAGATACTCCGGATAGCTGAGGGCCCGCGTGAGTTTCAGTCGTCGGCTGATGAAGGCCCGTACGGAATTCTGAACACGTCGTGGAGTGGCAATCACGATCAAAAAACTCCCTCTCCCGGAAGAGCTTTCCTGGGGCTGATTTTAGACGTCTATCACCGAAGATGCCGAAGTTCAAGGCGCCTCAGCACGTCGTCGGGAGTCATGCTTCCAGAAGGGCTTCCCGGAACCGTTTCGTGGCCTCTTCAAACCCATAACATCGCAACGCATCTCCGGCGTCGACGCGCTCTGGAGCCGCCCGAAGACGCTCGAGAATTGCCTGGGCTAACGTCCTGTGATCTCGAACCGGGACGAGCGTGCCGAACCGGCGATCTTTCAGCAACTCGCGAGGCCCGTAGTCACAATCGGTCGAGACGACGGGGGTGCCGCATGCCAGAGCCTCGATCAAGACGTTTGGGCTGGCCTCAATCAAAGACGAAATGACAACCAGTCGGGCGCGCGCCATGTAGTTGAAAGGATTTCGAACGAATCCAAGAAAACAAACGTCGTTCTCCAAGCGGAGATTTCGGACGAGTTCTTCGAGTTCGCGTCGTCGGGGTCCGTCACCCAGGATGACGAGTGTGGCTGTCTGCTCCCTCCGAATTCTTGCAAAGGCGTGGATCATCGTGGGGAAGTCTTTTATGCCGTAGAGCCGTCCGACGGCGAGGATGACAGGTCGATCGTTCCGAAAAAGATCCGAACGTGGGATCGGCTCGGCGGTTTTTTCTTGGAAATCGGGCGTCAGAACACCGTTCGGGACGAACCGGATCTTGCTGGAGAGTTCCGGTAGGAAGCGGGCCAGATCTTCCGCGACTCCTCTGGAGTTCGTGAAGAGTCGATCGGCACGGGGATAGAGCAAGCGAATTAGTAAACGATAATGAAGCCGTCGCCAGAACGGTTCTTGGGCGAGCCAGCCTTTGAGATTTTGTCGTTCGTTCACGATCAGTCGGCTCGGGACGCGGGCGATCCTCCGTGCCACAATGGCGAGAAGGTTGTTCCGTGTGAAAAAAGAAATGAAGAAAGAGGGGCGACGTTTTCTGAAATACTTCACCAAAGGCAGGAGAGCGAAAAGACGGGATCGTCGGTTCAGTGTGAAGACCGATACGTTCGGTGGAAGATCGTCAAGGTACGGGCCTGTTGCCTGAAGCAAAACGAGATCGACGGCACATTCATCGGATGAGAATCCGCGAAGGAGATTTGAAATCGTCCGTTCCGTGCCTCCCCCGCCCATATTCGTGACGAAAAACGTGTAAGAGCCTTTGTGGTTCATGGATTTCTCGGAACGAAAGAGCGACATCTCCTGGAGAGTTTTAGTGCCAGGTTCAACTCGTATTTGATACATATTTCATGCTTGATGTTCTCGTATTGTCATCGCCTCCGCGCACGATGGGAAAAGACCCGACAGTGGGTTCGATCGAATCGGGCCCAAAGAACGTTCAGGAGGGCGGGGACTTCACCCGAATGGTTGGATCCGAATCTAATTGAAGAGCTGGATGCCCGGTATCCTCCGAAAAAGAGCGCGACGATCGATCCTGAAACGCGGGTGGAGATGGGAAGAATTCGAGCAACCCAGCTGCTGAAGGCGATCGGGAGGTGGGACCGTAATCGGTTGCGGGATTTTCTGGAGTTGGGGTGCGGGAACGGAGCGGTCTGTTCGGCGCTTCAGACGATCGGAAGAAATGCGACCGGAATCGATCTCCGGACCGAGGAGTTCGATGAGGCGATCATCCGCCGCGGAGTATCTTTACGGAAAATGGACGTCGCTCGACTTGAATTCCGCGAAAACAGTTTCGACTACGTGTTCTCCTTCGACGGGCTTGAGCATTACGCGGAGCCAGAGCTCACCCTGGATGAGGCGTCACGCGTTCTGCGCCCCTACGGGTTCCTGTATTGCCAATTCGGGCCGCTGTACAATTCTGCGAAAGGACTTCACAGCTCGCGGAAGTTCGCGGTTCCATATGGTCACCACCTTTTTCCGGAGGATGTCATTCAGAAGTTCTGTCGGAACAAAGGGAGGGGACCGGTGGAATTCACGGATGTGAACCGGTGGTCTCTCCGGAAGTTTCGGGATCTCTGGTCCCAGAAAGCCGATCGATTCGACCGGATCTTCTATTGGGAAGAACATTTCGTCAAAAACGTTGATCTCATCGAAAAACATGCAACCTGTTTTCGAAGCAAGGTCAACGATTTCGCCGAACTTACCGTGAGCTACATCCACGGTCTCTTCCGGAAAAAGAAATAACGCCTCCTGGAAATTGACCCCAAGAATGTCAGCCGAGCAACTCGGCGTAAAGCGGGAACTTCTTACAAAGCTCTTCGATCTCCTTGCGGGTTTTCGCGATCACCGTTTCGTCGGTCGGGGCTTGGATCACACGGTCGATCCAGTCGGAAATTAGAATCATCTCTTTTTCTTTCATTCCGCGCGTCGTGATCGCCGGCGTTCCGATCCGGATTCCGCTTGTCACGAAGGGGGACTTGTCGTCGAACGGAACCATGTTCTTGTTCACCGTGATCCCCGCTTTTTCGAGCGCGATCTCGGCATCTTTGCCGGTGAGGCTCTTGTTCCGGAGATCGACCAGAACCAAGTGGTTGTCGGTTCCGCCGCTGATCAGGTCAAAACCTTTTGCGACCAACCCCTCGGCCAGTTTCTTCGTGTTCTTGATCGTCTGCTCGCCGTACGCCTTGAACTCCGGCTGGAGCGCTTCGCCGAACGCCACCGCCTTCGCGGCGATCACGTGGCAGAGTGGTCCCCCCTGAATCCCGGGGAAGATCGTGCTGGAGACTTTCTTGGCCACCGCTTCCTGCGCCAGGATGAGACCTCCCCGCGGGCCTCGGAGGGTCTTGTGCGTCGTCGAGGTGACGAAATGGCAGTGGGGAACCGGGCTCGGGTGAAGCCCGACCGCGATCAGCCCCGCCGGGTGGGCGACGTCGGCCAACAAAAACGCCCCGACCGAGTCGGCGATTGCTCGGAAGCGAGCGAAGTCGATGTGACGCGGATAGGCGCTCGCCCCGCAGACAATCATCTTCGGCTTTTTCTCCTTCGCCAGTGATTCGACCTCGTCGTAGTCGATCAAGCCGGTCTCTTTCTTCACGCCGTACGGGACGACCTCGTAGAACTTCCCGGAGAAGTTGACTGGGCTCCCGTGTGTTAAGTGCCCACCGTGGGAGAGGTTCATCGCCAGGATCCGGTCCCCCGGAGTTAGAACAGAAAAATAAACCCCCATGTTCGCCTGCGATCCGGAATGAGGCTGGCTGTTGGCGTAGAACGCCCCGAACAGCTGTTTCGCCCTCTCGTTGGCCAGCGTTTCCGACTGATCGACGAACTCGCACCCGCCGTAATAGCGCTTGCCGGGATACCCTTCCGCGTATTTGTTCGTGAGGGAAGAGCCCATCGCTTGAAGAACTGCGACGCTCACGAAGTTCTCCGAGGCGATCATCTCGAGATGGTCCGCCTGTCTTCGGGTTTCGGCTTGGATGATTCGGAACAGTTCCGGGTCGGCGTTCTTGAGCGAAGCGTTCAGATTCAGCATTTGTCGTTCTCCAATTTGGAGGGGGGGACGATCCCCTTGTCGAGTTGTTTGATCTTCTCGACGCGGCCGGCGTGGCGCCCTCCCTCGAACGGTTCGGCAAGGAAGATGTCGGTCAGTTCGAGAGCGGTCTTTTCATCGACGACGCGAGCACCAAGGCAGAGGATGTTGGCGTCGTTGTGGGCGCGGGACGACTTGGCGGTGAACGGTGTCGAGACGACCGCGGCCCGTACGTTCGGATATTTGTTGGCGACCATCGACATCCCGATTCCCGTGCCGCAGACCAGGATCCCTTCCGAGACCCGGCCGGTCGAGACGAGGGAAGCCACCTTTTCGGCGAAGTCGGGGTAATCGGCGGTTTCGCGGGTGTGTGTGCCGCAATCGATCGCCTCGATCCCTTTGGATTGCAGGTGTTTTTTCAGCGCTTCCTTGAGTTCGAACGCTGCGTGGTCGCTTCCAAGGGCGATCCGGCGGATCTGCCGCTCCCAACTTTCAACCATGGAACCGACCGAAGGCGAGCGTCCCGTTCGTGCCGCCGAAGCCGAAGGAGTTCGAGATCGCCGCTTCGACCCTCACCTCCTGCGGTTGGTTCGGCACGTAATCGAGGTCGCATTCCGGATCGGGGGTCTCGTAGTTGATCGTCGGGGGGAGAACGTTCCGGTGGAGTGCGAGAACGGTATAAATCGCCTCGACCCCTCCGGCCGCACCGAGCAGATGCCCCGTCATCGACTTCGTCGAACTGATTTTGAGTTTTCGCGCGTGGTCGCCGAACACTCGCTTGATCGCCAGCGTTTCGAGGGCGTCGTTGAAGGGGGTCGAAGTGCCGTGGGCGTTGACATACCCGACCTCCGTGGGGTTCAACCCCGCGTCCCGGAGCGCGGCCTTCATGCAGCGCTGTGCCCCATCCCCTTCCGGAGCGGGAGCGGAAACGTGATAAGCGTCCCCCGACATTCCGTAGCCGGTCACTTCCGCGTAGATCCGGGCTCCACGCTTTTTCGCGAACTCCAATTCCTCGAGGACCACGATGCCGGATCCCTCGCCGACCACGAAGCCGTCCCGGTCCTTGTCGAATGGGCGGCTGGCACGCTTCGGCTCTTCGTTCCGGCGCGAAAGGGCTCGCATGCTGGTGAACCCCGCGACGCAAAGAGGGGTGATCGTCGCCTCGGTACCGCCGGCAATCATTGCGTCGGCATCGCCGCGCTCGATGATCTTCATGGCATCGCCGATGCAGTGGGTTCCGGTCGCACAGGCAGTCACGGTGCAGGAATTCGGCCCCTTCGCTCCGAACATGATCGAAATCTGGCCCGGAGCGAGGTTGGCGATCAGGCGAGGGATGAAGAACGGGGAGACCCGTTTCGGCCCTTTCTCGAGAAGCTCCTTGTGCGTTGCCTCGATCTCGGGGAGTCCTCCGAGGCCGGCCCCCACCAGGGAACCGACACGCTCGGCGTTTGAAGGGTCGATCACGAGTCCCGAGTCTTGCATCGCCATCTTGGCGGCGGCCAAGGCGTAATGGATGAAAGTGTCCATCTGCTTGACGATCTTTTTGTCCATCCACTCTTCCGGATTGAACCCCTTCACTTCGGTTGCAATCCGGACCGGGTAATCGGTGGCGTCGAAACGGGTGATCGGGCCGGCGCCCGATTCCCCCGCCATGAGGACTTTCCAGTTCGCTTCGACCCCGATCCCGAGCGGCGTCACAAGCCCGAGTCCGGTCACCACCACGCGACGTTGACGGTTTTTGCCCATACGCTTTGTTGGGGGCCCCAAATCCCCCAAAACCCCGTTCAGCTGTGTTCGGAAATGTACTTGATGGCGTCGCCGACGGTTTGGATCTTCTCCGCAGCCTCGTCGGGAATCTCGACGTCGAACTCCTCTTCCATCGCCATGACCAATTCGACGATGTCCAGGGAATCGGCCCCGAGATCATTGATGAAAGACTTTGAATTTTCCAACTCCGAGATCTCGACGTTCAGTTGTTCCGCGATGATCTCTTTCACTTTATTATCTGCCGACATCTTCATACCTCCGTTTTTACTGAGATCCACACCGCCACCGGGCGCGGTGGGGCGAAACGACTCCTGAGCAAATCTTCCTTCGGCTCGGGAGTCAAGTTCTGGATGACCCGCTCAATCGAGCGGGATTTCGATGACCTCTTTGCCCCGATAAAAACCACACGCGGTGCAGACCCTGTGTTGCAGGACCGGCTCTCCGCACTGGGGACATTTCCGGATATGGTCGGGGACGGTCATCCGGTCTTCCGCGCGGCGCATTTTTTTCCGCGACTTCGATACTTTTTTCTTCGGTACGGGCATCGTTCACTCCTCACTTCGTAACCGCGGTTTTCACCGTACAAGCATGGGGGCCGAGATTCAAATTCGCCCCGCAGCTCGCACAGAGGCCGCGGCAATTCTCCTCGCACAGATACTTCATCGGCAACGCCAGAAGAACCTGTTCCCGGATGATCTCATCCAGGTCCAACTCATCGCGCCGGAAATAGACCAGGCCGTCCTCCGACTCCTGATAACTATCCGTTCCGGGGACCTTTCGCTCCTCCGGCCGACAAGTCAGCGAAGTGTCGACCTTCATCTCCCGGGCAAATGGCTCGCCGCATCGCGCGCAAAGCGGGTGGATCGTGGTCCGGGAATCCCCGGTCACGAAGACGTCGCTTCCCATCATCTCGAGATGAAGGTCGCAGTCGACCGGAAGGTCGAAGACCGTCGGGAGGTCATCCTTTTCGGCCGTTGCTTTTCCCATGACCGACGGAACGATCTGGAAATTCACGTCCAGACCGCCGTTCACAGGAATGCTCCGAATCCGCACGCGCATACGAAAAACGCGTCACTATACTGATGGCCGATAGTGTGTCAAGAGGGCGAAATCCTAGAGTTTTTTCTTCGTGGAATCGGCCGCAGCCCGGATCGCCTTGAACCCGTCCGAGATCAATCGTTCGAATAAGGCCCCGAAATCCGCCAGCTTTTTCGGCACCATATCCCAGTCGTTCCACTTGACGCGATACGTCTTTTCTCCGTCCTTCACCACGAGTTTGTAAAGGAACGTATCCCGGCAGCGCTGACACATGTACGACTGATCCGGTGTTTCGAAGGAAATCGCGCTAAGCAAGCGCGTCAAGGATTGAATCTCACTAGGGGAAAGTAGAATCGAAACGGGGGGATCCCCAGGGGTTTTTCTGATCGCCAAACTACAGGAGTCGACATCGATGATCCCCTGAACGTGAGATCTCATAATTCCACCCGTTCTCTCGAACGCGATGGTTTTTACAGGAACTCCTTCGATTTCTAGGGCCGATGCACCGAACGGCGAGCAGACAAGTAACACGATACCGGAGAGAAGAGCTTTGCGAACCATGAGGGATGGTCCTTTCTTAAAAACCTTCCAACCAATTATACCCCGGAAGGGTGGATGTCCAGAAGTTGAGTCTATTCAGGCAATTGACGAAGTGGCGCTTAACCTGGTCGAGCAACTCTGTTTATTCCTTGGCTTTCGCCGCGGCGACGGAACCGAGCGTCCTTACGGCCGCATCGGCCTGAACACAGACGTTTCCGCCGTCAGCCGTAGCGAACTTCGTGAGATGGGAGCGGGCGACCGTAACCTCCAGGTCCTCGGAACCTTCTTTGGGCGCCGGGAGGGAGGCACTCGCGTTGTTTTGCATGTCGGTTCCCTTCGTTGGTACGGCAAGTTCCGACTGTCCCTCGTCCTTGACCCGGTAGTAACCGACCCAGTTCGGCCCTTTCTTGGATATCGTCCGGATCTGAACGATGAAGAAATCCCCGGTGCTCGGATTCGGATTCGCATTTACCTTGATCTTCATCTCCCCACCCGAGGAAACCGCGTCGACCCCCTTTTCGAGTTCGGCGTCTTTGTCGACCGTCTCGGGGATGTTGACCGCCATTGCCTGCTTTTCTTTGAGTTTGGCGCTGGAAATAACGATGGATTTGATCGAAGCGGCCTCATCCGCGTCAAGGGGGATTTCCTCGCTGACGTAGAGGTTCTTCTTCTTTTCGAGGACCAAAGGGGGCGGAACGCTCGCACCCGCCTTCGTTTTATCGACCACACTGGCGGAGCGCATCAGGGTTCCTTCCGCCATCTGTGCCGAGACCCCTTGTTTCATTGGTTGGGAGCCGAAGTAGACGCTGACCACCGACCCGAGTTTTGCATATGTAACGGCCGCCGCTTTTTTCTGGATTCCGGGCTCCAACTTCTCGGCCATGACGTTGGACGCGGTCACTCCCTGCGGGAGGGGGGCTTCAGTCATAAAGCCCTTTCCCCAGACCGTGACCTTTCCGCGGTGATTCAAGTAATCCTGGCGGATTGCGACGTCGAAGAGGCCGCGGGAACAATCCGCGTAATCCGCAGCGAGGTCGTCCTTCAGGACTACCCGACTCCCGGCGGCGGATTTTTGCACCCCTCTCATCTGTCCGCAGCCGATCAAAGCCAAGAGGGCCGTTGTTGCGATGAGGTATTGTCCAGTTCGTTTCATAGTCATCTCCTCGTCCTCCCGAAATCAGAAGCCGATTTTCACCCCTGCGAAGATCTGGTTGTAGTTGCTCAGGTCGTAATCGGTCTCGTTCTTTCCGTTCATCTCCAGCCGGTAGTAGGCGTCGAATGTAAGATACTTCGTGATCTCCTGTGAAACGGTCACCACGAGGCGGTTCCGCAGTGTCTTTTTCAGGGCCGAGCCATCGGTGATCGTGGCATACTTGCAGCTCTTCAAGCGCAATTCGTTCGTGAGCGAAATCGTTCCGCCTGCCCAGGGGAGGTCCTGTGAAACGCTCGGCGTGATGAAATGGGCGGTAGCGATGCTTCCGCTGCTGTTCGAAAACGACAGGAAGACATAGCGATAATAAAGACCGAGATTCGTTCCCTTGATCGGGGTGTAAGAAACACCCGTGCTTACGCCTTGAAGGTGTTCCCACTTCCTTTGGAGGTCGAAATCGTTCGCGGTGCTCTCGGATAAATAGCCGTACGAAGACGTGTCGTAATTGGGGTCCAGGGTGGCGTCGGACCACAGAGAACCCCGATCCATAGCGTCCAGATCCAACGGGGAAGACATCAGATCCCCCGGCCCGAGAAGGCTCGTAGGGAAGCTGGTGAAGCGGAACCAGTACCCGAGCCGGAAGCTCAGCTGATCGTTCGTCTTGAACGAGACCTGGGGTTCGCTGACGAAGTCGAACGCGGCGTCCCCATCCTCATCGGTCCCTGTCTTGAAAAAGTAGAGAAATTGAGCCGGCAACTTCGTGGAAATACGGTCGCTAAAAGGAACGGAAAGGGAGGCGCCGAAGACGTTTGTGAAGTCCCGTCGCGAGTCCCCTTTATTGTAGTACTCGCGCCACTCGAAAGAGTAACTGAGGGAGAGGTCGATCGTCTTGTCGGTCGACGTTTTGAACGAAGCCGCGAGTGCGAGTTCGGGAGCTAGGGAGAAATAATATCGTCTTGCTTCCGGCCCCTGGATTCCGACGTTGTCGTATCCAATCGGATAAACCCCGAGCGAGGGGGACAACGACATTCCCTTGATCCTCTTTTCCTCCGGGGCGGCCGCCGGTTTCGGCAGATCCTGCGGGGCGGCTACGGGAACGACCTGAGGTTGCGGGGCGACGGCGGCGGGCGCTTGCGCCGAAGGAACCGCTTGGATTTCAGTTCCGGCGGCGGGGGCGCTCACCTCGGCGGGAGGTTGGGCTGTTGCCGAACCAACAAAGAGGGCTGTTAAAAGGAAAACCCAGGATGTCCGATAGAACATGTTCTTCACCTCTTTCGAGTTCCTAAAGCTGCTAGCTCGTTCGCGCACGTAACACGTCGCGTTAGTTTGTGTCAAGCCATATGTGACGCTATACAGCATTTGGTTTGTAGCCTCTCACGGGGGATATGAGCAAGGATCGTACCATTGGGGAGGCCCGGGGTTGCGCGTGAAGATACTAATATTGTTATTTAGTTCAAACGTACGGGTGGGAAGATCGGCAGATTGGGGTGCCCAAGGTGAGGCGCCGGTGCCCACCGGATGGGGCTAGGAGCGGGTCTTCTTATAGACCTGGAGGATGCGGGCGCAGGTCTCTTCTAGCCCCTCCGGGAGGACCTTCGTTTCGCCTAAGACAGGGAGGTAATTCGTGTCGCCGTTCCATCGGGGGACCACGTGATAGTGGAGATGGTCCCGGATTCCGGCCCCCCCCGCCTCACCGATATTCATCCCGACATTGAACCCCTGCGGGCGCATCGAATCGGTCAAGGCCAGGACCGCGCGCTGGATCTCCTGATGGATGTCCGACAGCTCCTCGACCGAAAGGTCGGTGAAGTTCCCGGTATGCCGGTTCGGGACGACCATCAAATGCCCGCTGTTATATGGATACTTGTTGAGAATCGTGAACGAATGCTCGGAGCGGTGGAGGATCAGATGTTTGGAGTCGTCGTTCGAACGGATCGCTTTACAAAAAACGCACCCCGGTTCCTTGAGACCTTCCAGAATGAAACGGATTCGCCAGGGGGCCCAGAGAAGGTTCACGGGAGAAAACGATATTCCGTTTTGAGAGCTGGCGCATCCATTTTCCCCTCCACCCAGCGCCGCAGCCACCCCAATCGTTTTTCCTTCGGATAGATCACGTCCGGTTCCGCGACCCCGGTGAGTTTTGCCGCAACGTCAATCGCATGCTCGAGGCCCCCCAGATCGTCGACGAGTCCGGCGGCTTTCGCCTGTCTGCCGCTCATCACGCGGCCATCGGCAAGCGCCTTCACCTTCTCGGTCGGGAGCTTCCTTCCCTTGGCGACCGCCTCAATGAACTGGGCGTGGACGTCGTCCGTCATTACCTGAAGGAGCTTCCTCTCTTCCGGAGTGAGGTTGCGCAGGGGGGATCCGAGATCTTTCATCTTCCCCCCCTGAATCACTTCCCACTTGAGGTGGAATTTCTTGAGAAGATTCTCGACGACGAAGAAATGGGAGATCACGCCGATCGATCCGGTGATCGTCCCGGGGTTGGCGACGATCTTCGTGGCCGGCGCCGCGATGTAATACCCCCCCGAAGCGGCGACATCCCCCATCGATATAATGATCGGTTTCTTCTTTAGGGTCTCGAGAACCTGATCGTGGATCTCCTGGGAGGCACCGACGGTTCCTCCCGGCGAGTCGACCCGGAGGACGATCGCCTTGACATCCTCCTCTTTCACGTACTTTTTTAGAGAAGCGACCGTCTCCCGCGAATCGGAGATCTCCCCCTTCACGTCGACGACCGCGATGTTCCCGCGAGGATGTTCCTCCCCCGAGAGAATATGAACGATCGAACCGAGCTCGAGAAAGATTCCGACGAGCAGTACGAGGAGGAGGACTTTGTAGAGCCGCCTCAAGCCGCGCCTTCTTCAGGCTCCTTCTTCGACTTGCGCCCCTTCTTCTTGAGCCCTTCGTCCATGATGTCGCCGAGGGTCGGGCGAGACGGTTTCTTCTCCTTCTTGATCGCCGCGGCCGCTTTCTCCGGATGGAGGGTCGCTTTGATCGAGAGGCTCATCTTCCGGTCGTTCGGGTCGAGCGAGATGATCATCGCTTTGACCTTCTCCCCGGCCTTGAAGCGGGTGTTCAGGTCCTCGATCTTCTCGTCGGCGATCTCGGAGACGTGGACCAGACCTTCGATGTCGTCCGCCACCTTCACGAAGAGGCCGAACTCCGCCACCTTCGTGATCTCCCCTTCGACCTCGTTTCCGATCGAATACTGATCGGCTGCCGCTTGCCACGGATCGTCGGACAACTGCTTGATCCCGAGCGAGAAACGCTCCGCCGACGGATCGACGTTCAAGACCACCGCCTCGACGACGTCCCCTTTCTTGAAGACATCGTGCGGGTTCTTGACCTTAGTCGACCAGGAAAGATCGGAGACGTGAATGAGCCCGTCGATCCCTTCCTCGACCTCCACGAAGAGGCCGAAATCGGTGACGTTCCTCACTTCTCCCTTGATCTTGGTTCCCGGGGGGTACTTCTTCACCAGGTCGTCCCACGGGTTCGGCTGGGTTTGTTTGAGCCCCAACGACATCCGTCGGTTGTCCTTGTCGAGGTCGAGAACCACAGCTTCCACGGCGGTCCCAAGGGCCAGGATCGCGGAAGGATGTTTGATCCGCTTCGTCCACGACATTTCGGAGACGTGAATCAACCCTTCGACGCCGTCCTCCACTTCGATGAATGCACCGTAATCGGTGAGGTTGACGACCTTCCCCTTGACCCGGACGTTCTTCGGATACCGCATGTCGGCCTGTGCCCACGGATCCTCGCTCATCTGTTTCAAGCCAAGGGAAACGCGCTCCTTCTCCTGGTCGAACTTGAGGACCTTCACCGTGATCGTGCTTCCAACGGTCAACACCTCGTTCGGGTGGTTGATCCGCTTCCACGACACGTCGGTGATGTGCAGGAGGCCGTCGATTCCCCCGAGGTCGATGAATGCACCGTAGTCGGTCAGGTTCTTGACCGTTCCCTGGAGAATCGCACCTTCGGCGAGAACCTCGAGGGTCTTCTCGCGTTGGGCTTCCCGTGCCTTCTCCAGAAGAACTCGGCGGCTCAAAACGATGTTCCCCCGCATCTTGTTGAACTTGATGATCTTGAACTGGAACGTCTTTCCCAGCAGCGAATCGAGATCGCGGATCGGGGTGAGATCGATCTGCGAGCCGGGGAGGAACGCTTTGACGCCGATGTCGACGGAAACGCCTCCCTTGACTCGTTCGACGATCCGTCCTTCGACCACTTCGCTCTTCTCGCAGGCCTCGGCGATCTCGTCCCAGATCTTCAGCTTGTCGGCCTTCTCTTTCGATACGATGACGAGCCCTTCGTCGTCTTCCGTGCTCTCGAGGAAGACGTCGACCTTGTCACCGACCGCGACCGTGATCGATCCGTCCCGGTGGCGGAATTCGCCCAAAGAGACCTGCCCCTCCGACTTGTATCCGATGTCGATCGTGACCGCCTCGCGACCGACTTTGATGACGGTCCCCGATACGATCTGCCCCTCGCGCACTTCCTTTTCGTCCGCCACGGAGGCCAAAAACAGTTTCTCAAAACTCTCGTGATTCGTTTCCATTTGGTTCAATTCGACTTCTTTCCGGGATCCCCAGGCTCCAGCCCCAAGGAAACCTAATAGGCGGGCTTACTTACTGAATGAAAGGCGCGATTGTCAAAGGCTTTTTCTTGACAGGGGCGGGCCGGACGCGGTATCAGGCCGCCCTCTTATGGTGAGACACAAGTCGGCAGAGAAGAGACATCGCGAGAGCCTGAAGGCCCAAACCCGCAACCGCTGGTGGAAGAGCCGCGTCCGTACCGCCTCCAAGAAGGTCGTCGAGGCCGTGACCAAGAAGGACAAGGATTCCGCGTCGAAGGCTCTGTCGTTCGCCACCAAAGAGATCTACAAGGCCCGCGGCAAGGGGGCCCTCCACCGCAACACCGCCGCCCGCCGGGTCGGCCGCCTCTCCAAGCTCGTTTCCTCCCTTTAGGAGATATCCCACCAACTTAGGCGCACTTGAGCGTCACCCGGTGTGCGGGGTTGATCGCCCGAAGGAGCTGTTCCAGCTTTCGTAGTGTCGGTCTTGCGCGGCCATACTCGTATACCCCGTAGGCGTTCGACGAGTTCGACCCGAGCCTACGCGAAGCTTGCGCCACCGAGAGACCTGCTTTTTGGCGCTGTTTCTTAAGGAGCAAGGGAATCAGGGTTTCGAGATCGGAGGAGGTTAATAGAAAAGTGTTCCCGGGCCCCTTCATCAGGGTTACCTCCAATCGGTCGTTTCCGCTGGCGTCGATCACAACGTTTCGGGCCATTCGATACGCCTCCCTTTTCGACCGGCCCTGGGTAGCCAGATTGAGGGCTGGAATCGCCACCAGCCAATAACGACCGTCCTCAATGATCTGTCCCTCAAACGTGAGCATATGAACTCCTTTCCGCAGAGCCCGATTTCATCATACAAACATATTTGTATGACATCAATCCCCCCTCCAGCCTGGGCTCGCGTTGGCGATTCGTAGGATTCCGTATCGAGCCAATTTCTCATGGATTTCCGGGTGTCTCGGGACCTCGACCTGATCTTCCCCGTTCGTCCAGATATCATGGTGGCTGCCATGGCGAAGGAGACGCCAGCCCATAGCCTTGAGCTTCCTCTCGAGTTCCCGACGCTTCATTCGTGAATTGAGACATTGCAAGAGAGATACCGACCCGTTTGCCCCTAAATGGGCAAGGGGGTTCAAGTGAGTTCGTAATCCGGTCCGTAATCGGACGTTTCGACCGGAAACCGGAGAGTGGGAAAGGTTAAATCGCCGTTATCGTTCGCAGCGATCGCTCCATCAAGAGCTTCGCCGGAAGACCGCTTGACTTGAGATCGCGGTCGAGATTTCCCAACTCCGACAGAGCCTGCTTCAACGTCGGGGTCTGAAAGCTTCTCGCCTGATCCATGTATCGTGAAACGGCGAATGGGGGCACACCCAGTATGGCGGGCAGCTCATTTCGATTGGTTCGTGATTTCGTGTGGTGGTTCGCCTTCCAAAGGATCCGAAGGTGCCGGGTCAGCATGGTCAAAAGAACAAGGGGAGGGGTACCGGTCGCGATCAACCGGTCCATCGTATGGAGCGCCTCGCCCGTTCGCCGTTCGACCACCTGGTCGGTGAATTCGAAGATGTTCGCCTCGGCCGTCTCCAGAACCAATTCTGCAACCATCTTCTCGTCGATCGTCGTCGCCGGGTGGGCGTAGAGGGCGAGCTTCGCGATCTCCTGGTCGAGAAGCGTGAGGTCGGTCCCGACTGCCTCTGCCAGGAGCAACTTAGCTCTTGGCGTGAACGTCACGGCATGATGGCGCGCCAACTGCTCGACCCAAACCGGAATCTCCCGTGCCTTCGGATCGGGGAGAGTCACAATCGCGTCGATCTTGTCCAACGCCTTGAAGAGCCGTTTTCGCTTGTCCAACTTTGCGGCGAGGCCGACCAACACCGTGTTCGGCGAGGGGTTCTCGACGTACGAGATCCAGCGCGTCTCATCCGCCTCTTTGGGATCGTCGGCGAGGGTCACCACCACGAGGCGTTTCGGAGCGAGCATCGGGAAAGTGTTGGCGAGGTCGAGGATCTCGACGAGGTTCTTCTCCTTCGCGTCGAACGTGTCGTCGTTCAAACCTCCGGATCCGTTCGGAAAGAGATTCTTCCGCACCTCCTCCACGAACAGCTTCTGCTGAAGGGGTTGCGCGCCTACGACAAATACAACCGGAGAGATCTTCACCCGATCACTAGATTAACCAGTTTGTCGGGAACAACAATGGTCTTCCGTATCTGTTTCCCCTCGAGGAACCGTCGGACGTTGTCGTTTGACTGGGCGGCCGCCAGGACGGCCGATTCCGCCGCCCCCCGCTCGATCTCGACCTTCCCCCGGACTTTGCCGTTCACCTGGACGACCAGGGTCACGATTTCGTCGGCCGCCAGCGCCGGGTCGAACGCCGGCCAGGGGTGGCGAGCCAGGAGTTTCTTGTTCCCCAGCTCCTTCCAGAGTTCCTGGGTGATGTGCGGGGCGAACGGCGACATCAGGATCACCGTCGCGCGGGCCGCCTCCCTCCAGGCCGCCAGCTGCTCGGTCGAGAGATCCGACCCCTTCTCCGGCTCCAGAGCTAGGCTCCAGAAGTCGGGATGCTCTCCCGAAATGCTGTTCACCAGCTCCATGACGGCGCTGATGGAGGTGTTGAAATGGAATCGTCGGATCCCTTCGGTCACCGCCCGGATCGTCTTGTGCAAACCTCGAAGGACCTCTTCCGCCTTCGGGTCTTTTCGGATCTCAACGTCCGAGAGCTTCGGGAGCTTTCTCGTCACGGCGTCGATATTGAGGACAAAACGCCAGAACCGGTCGAGGAAGCGGAACGCCCCGTCGACCCCCTGGTCGCTCCAGTCGAGATCCCGCTCCGCCGGGGCGGCAAAGAGCGAGAAGACGCGGAGTGTGTCGGCGCCGTATTTCTGGATCAGGTAGTCCGGGTCGACGACGTTCCCTTTCGACTTCGACATCTTCTCCCCGTCCTTGATCACCATCCCCTGCGTCATGAGGCGTTGGAACGGCTCGGAGACCTTCACCATCTTGAGGTCGCGCAGGACACGGGTTAAGAACCGGGCGTAGAGGAGGTGGAGGATCGCATGTTCGATCCCTCCGATGTACTGATCGACCGGCATCCAATAGTCGACCGCCTTCGGATCGCACAACCCCTTCTTGAACTTCGGGGAGCAGTACCGGAGGAAATACCAGGACGACTCCATGAAGGTGTCCATTGTGTCGGTCTCGCGGTGGGCCGGTTTCCTGCACTTCGGACACTTCGTCTTGACGAACGACGGAATCCGCGCGAGGGGGGAACCCCCTTCGCCGGTCAGCGGGACTTTCGAGGGAAGTTCGACAGGAAGCTCTTTGAGCGGCACGGGGACGGTGCCGCACGAATCGCAATGAACCATCGGGATCGGAGTCCCCCAGTACCGTTGGCGGGAGATCCCCCAGTCACGAAGCCGATAGGTGATCGCCGGTTTCCCCGCGCCGATCTTCCGGAGCGCATCGACGATCTCTTTCTTCCCCTGTTCGTTGTCCAGTCCGTCGAACTCCCCCGACCGGATCATCGTTCCCGGCCCTTCGTACGCCGCTTCCATCTCCTCCGTGGTCAGGTTCTGATCCGGAGGTTGGATGACGAGTGCTCGCGGGATCCCGTACTTCTCGGCGAATTCGAAGTCGCGCTGGTCGTGACAAGGAACCGCCATGACGGCGCCGGTTCCGTACATCATGACGACGAAGTTCGCGGCGTAGATCGGGAGCCGCTCTTTCGTGAACGGGTGGAGTCCGAAGATCCCGGTGGCGACCCCCTCCTTCTCGAGCGAGGCTTCGGTCCGGGCGGAGACGTCGGTCTTCTTCACCTTCTCGGCGAAGGCGAGCAACTCTTCCCGCTTTTCCTTCGAAACGAGCTTTGTGACCTTCGCGATCAACGGGTGTTCCGGGGCGATCGAGAGAAAGGTCGCGCCGTACAGCGTGTCGGGGCGGGTGGTGAAGACCTGGAGCTTCTCCCCAGGCATCCCCTCGATCTCGAAGTCGATGTACGCCCCATCGCTCCGCCCGATCCAGTTATGCTGCATGGTGAGGACCCGCTCCGGCCACCCGTCGGCGAGCTCTTTCAATCCCTCGAGCAGTTCGTCGGCGTACGCCGTGATCTTCAGAAACCACTGGTCGAGATCTTTCTTCGTGACAGCCGAATCGCACCGCCAGCATTTCCCGTTTTCGACCTGTTCGTTGGCCAGCACCGTCTCGCAAGTCGGGCACCAATGCTGGACCGACCGTTTCCGATAGGCGAGTCCCTTCTCGTACATCTGGATGAAGAGCTGCTGCTCCCAGCGGTAGTAGGCGGGGTCGCAGGTGACGACGCGGCGGTCCCAGTCGATCGCCAAGCCTATCCGTTTGAGCTGCGTCTCCATGAACTCGATGTTGTCGTACGTCCATTTCCGGGGGTGGGAGTTGTTCTGAATCGCGGCGTTCTCCGCCGGCATCCCGAAGGCATCGAACCCCATCGGGTGGAGGACGTTCTCGCCGAGGTGCAACCGGTATCGGGTGACGACGTCGCCGATCGCGTAGTTCCGGACGTGCCCCATGTGGATCCGGCCGGAGGGGTAAGGGAACATGTCGAGGATGTACGACTTCTTCCCCTTGCCGTCCTTGGCGGAGAAGGCCTTGGCGCGGGTCCAGGCCTTCTGCCATTTCGGTTCGATCTTGAGCGGTTCGTAACGGGCGACACTTCGGCGCGTCATAGGTGGCGCCATCTTAAATTCTTCTGGATCGTACGCAAGCGCGCAGATAGAAAGGGGTCGCTATGAAAAAACTGATCGGAATCCTCTTTTTGGCAGCCTCTTCGACCGTTTGGGCCGGGACCGGCTATCGGATCGTCTACGACGTCACCGTGAAGAACGGCGGTGAGACCGCGACGATCGAATCCTCCTACATGCTGCAGGACCAGTCGGTCCGGTTCGAGAGCTCCGGCTCCATGATGCCGATGGGGAAGATGGTGATGGTCCGGAACCCCAAGATGAAAGGATTCGTCATGCTGATGGAGGGGCAGAAGTCGTACATGGAGATGCCGGTGCCGGACGCCAAAGCGGTGGCCGAAGCGAAGACGAAACAGGTCCCATTTAAGGCGACGGGGAAGACGAAGAAGATCGGGAAATACTCCTGCGACGTTTTCGAGAGGAGCGTCGAGGGGCGTAAGGAGGAAGCCTGCACCTCCAAAGAGCTGGCGAAGGCGCTGACGGAACTGGAAAAGAGCACGCCGAAAGGTCCGGGCGGAGAGGGCTCCGGCCTGCCGAGCGGCCTGAGCGGCCTTCCGATCGAGTTCACCGTCAAGAAAGCGGTCGATCCGACGAACACGGTCGAACAGGAGATGAAGCTCAAAGAGTACAAAGAGGAGAAGTTGGCGGACGCCCTATTCGAGATTCCGAAAGATTACACCAAGCAAACGATGTCGTTCGGCGGGATGCAGGCCCCCCCGTCTTCGGTCAAGCCGAAGACGACCAAGAAGAAGTAATCGGGGTTCATGCCCAAATTCTACGTTACGACGGCGATCGATTACGCCAACTCGACCCCGCACTTGGGGACGGCGTACGAGAAGATCGGTGCCGACGTCATCGCTCGGTACCGGCGTTTGCAAGGGGACGACGTCCTCTTCGTGATGGGGAACGACGAGCACTCCCAGAACGTCCGGAAGAAAGCGGACGAGCTGAAACTCGATCCCAAGACCTACTGCGACCGGATGGCGGAGGAGTTCAGGGCGACCTGGGCCGAACTCCACGTCTCGAACGATCGCTTCATTCAGACCTCGGAACCGATCCATCACGAGACGGTCCGGGAGGTCGCAAAGCGGATTCACGCCGCCAAAGACGCCCAAGGACAGGCGGTCATCTTCAAGGCGCCGTACGAGGGACACTACTGCGTTTCGTGCGAGGCGTTCTACCAGGAGAAAGATCTCGAAGGGGGGCTCTGCCCGAATCACAAGACGAAGCCGGAGTGGATCCGGGAGGAGAACTACTTCTTCCGTTTGAGCGCCTTCTCGGCACAGCTCAAAGACCATTTCGCGAAGAATCCAGGGTTTCTGCGTCCCGAGACGAGGCGGAACGAGATCCTCAGGGTCCTGGAGCTAGGGCTCGAGGATGTCTCGATCTCGCGGGCGAACAAGGACTGGGGGGTGAAGCTCCCGTTCGACGAGAAGGCGGTCGCCTACGTCTGGTTCGACGCTTTGATCAACTACATCTCGGCCGTCGGCCCGATCGGCGGACCGAAATACGGGAAGTACTGGCCGGCCGACCTGCATGTGATCGGCAAGGACATCACGCGGTTTCACTGTCTCATCTGGCCGGCAATGCTGATGGCAGCGGGGCTCCCCCTTCCGAAGTCGGTCTGGGCGCACGGATTTGTTTCGATGGGGGGGGAGAAGATGTCGAAGAGCCGAGGGGTGATCGCCGACCCGCGCGCGCTCGCAAAACAGTTCGGAGCCGACGTGATCCGGTATCACCTGATGCGCGAGGTTCCGTGGGACAAAGACGGCGACTTCTCGGAAGAAAGATTGACCCTCCGTTACAACGCCGACCTGGCGAACGACCTGGGGAACCTTCTGAGCCGCACAATCTCGATGGCGGAGAAATACCTCGGCAAGGAACTCCGCAAGCCCGAGAAGTTCACCCTAACCGTCGAACTGGAGAACATCCGTAGAATCATCACGCGCTACCACGGGCATATGAATTCACTCTTCATCGACAAGGCTCTCGAAGAGGCCTGGAAGTTGGTTACGGAAGCGAACCAACTGATCGACCGGAGGCAGCCCTGGACGATGGCGAAAGATCCGGCCAACAAACCGAAGCTCGCCGAACTGATGTACATCCTTCTTGAAAGTCTCCGTTGGGCCGGCCTCTGCCTCCTTCCGATGATGCCGGTCAAAATGAAAGAGCTTCTCGCCGCCATCGGTGCCGGCGAAACCCTCTCCCCGCCGGCGGGGGAGCAAGCGCTCTTCCGGACCGCTCTTTCCAAGCCCTTGTTCCCGAGGATCCAGACGTAGAACATTCAGCTGAAAAGGAGAGATCACGATGACCGCAGGCTGGTTTGAGAGGATTCGAAAAGGGTTTCACCGCACGTTCTGGATCGCGAACTTCACCGAGCTTTTCGAACGGCTCGCGTACTACGGCCCGCAGGCGGTTCTCGCGATCTACCTCCATGAGCACCTGGGGCTTTCGAGCGAACAATCCACCTGGCTGATCGGGTATTACGGCTTCATCGTCTGGTTCATGCCGATCATCGGCGGGACCCTCGCCGACCGCTTCGGCTTCCGCCGGACACTCATCGGCGCGTTCGTGATCCTCGCGATCGGAAACTTCCTGCTGGGGTCGCTCTCGGCTTCGTGGATGGCCCCGATCCGGGAGATCCTCCCGCTCTTCGCATTGATGCACATTCTGATGCTGGTTCCGGCGATCGGGCCGGCGGTCGTCAAGCCGGTCGTCGTCGGCACGACGGCCCGCTCGGCTGCGGACGACGTCCGCTCGATCGGATACTCGATCTATTACACCGTCGTGAACATCGGCGCCGCGATCGGCCCGATCGTCGCGTCGGTCGTCCGAAAATCAGTCGGGGTCGAGAACGTCTTCCGCGTCAGCGCCGCCACCTGTCTCGCCATGGCCTTCGTGACGTTTTTCTTCTACCGCGAACCTCCGCGCGTAAACGAGCCGAAGGTCGCGAGCCTCGGAGTGGCGTTCGGAAACCTGTTCAAGGTCCTCGGCAACGTGAAGTTCATGACGTTCCTTCTGATCTTCTCCGGATTCTGGGTGATGTTCTGGCAGCAATACCTGGCGCTGCCGATCTTCATCCGCGACTACGTGGATCCGAACGCCGACATCGACCGCTTGCTGGCGATCGAAGCGGTGACGGTCATCGCGACGACATTCTTGGTGACTTATCTCACACGGAAAATCCCAGCCTTCCCGGCGATGATTGTCGGCGTCTTGATCTCGAGCTTGAGTTTTCTCTTCCTGACGTTCGGCGGCAGCACGGGGTTGATCGCCGCAACGCTGGTTCTGCTTGCGATCGGAGAGGTCACGCAAGCTCCACGCTATTACGAGTATGTGTCGAGGCTCGCCCCTCCGGGACAGCAAGGGCTGTTCATGGGGTATGCGTTTCTTCCGATCGGGATCGGGTACCTAGTCGGGGGGAGACTCGCCGGCCGGCTCCTTCATTACTTCGGAGAGGTTCAGCACGCCCCCGAACGGATGTGGTACGTCGTGGGGGCGGTCGGTCTGCTGACGACGATTCTGATGTGGCTCTACAACCGGTTCGTCACGCCGACCAGCAAGCCCTAGAGCGGTGCGGCTTTAAAGTTCCACCCCTGCTCAAATTCAGCTCAGGTGCGGGTCTCTGACGCGCGGCGTAAATCCATGTTATCAATAAGTTAGGTGCTTCGAAACCTGGCACGTCCGTTGCGATTTATAGGAGTCGGAGAGCACGAAAATGCTGCCGAAACAGAGACGGGACTTCAAAGACGACAGGAACCGTCACGACGGGTACCAGCAGCCGTTGCCGCTCCACCTCCCCCTTCCGGAACCCCCGATGCTCGATCCTCGACGGCCAAAGAAACACGAGGATGAAAAAACCGAGCGCGGGATTTGGATTATCGAAATCTAATTACGAAGTTCGTAATGATTCGCTGAAAATGTACCGTACGATACCCAGGCGCTGGCATCGGCACTGTTTGCCTGAACGCCCGGAGTCAAACCGATCACGCCATGACCGGATACCCCCGAGACACTCTCGACCTGCAATCCGAGCACTTTTTTGGAGGGTCCGGAAAACAACAAGCTCGGGACGGACGGGCTTGTCGACACATCCACGGTCACATCCGTGTACGTGACAACCTGAGTTGCCGAGCCGAGAATCTCGTTCACCCAGGGTTGAATCTTAACCGTAGGGAACGGTGCTTCCGTGAAGTGATAGGTCTGTTTATTGCCGGCCATCATCCCCCCTCTGCCGAATGAGCAATTGCCGATCGTCTCATTCAGATCGGGTACCGTGACCGTCACCCCGATGTCTCCCTGGATCGTATGCAACGTGACGAACGCGCTCTTGACCTGTTCGCCCGGTTTCAGCAGACGACAGTCGGTTGCGTAGACCTTTACCGAAAGGGAGAGAATGGAGAGAAGCAGGATGGAACGAAATGTTTGTCGGGTCATTGGGGGGCCTCCGGGGAAATCTATTTCATGATGTGCTCGCGAACCTCAAAAATATATTCCAGGTCTTTCACGACGATCGTCGTGGTCTCTAGGCGGTTACTGTTCACGATCCTGCCGGTAGAGCGCGTTTCATTTAACGAATTGGTCAATTCCTTGAGCGCGAGAGTTTCACAATCCTCTTGTGTAACCACCGTCCTCGTTTCTCCATCAAGGCTCACCGGTTGAGCGTCGGAATTTGACTGGCCGGCCAGAGGACCCCAATAGATGAACTTGCAGGTCGCCCCTTGGGCGACGGAGGCGGAAAGAACCAAGTACAAGGCGCAGAGCAAGGCGGTTTTGGTCATGATTCAGTGCGTCTACCAAAAGAATGAAGAGAGATCAATGGCATTGAGACCCCGGTGGGGCGTCCGTTTCTTCCCAACGAGAGAAGCCTAAGCTATGGTTTTCGTACGATGTTGAAGCTTAGAACGACCGTCTTTGCCTTGGTTTTGTCCGTTCTTTTTGTCGGGGCCGCTCCCGCATGGGCGGGCCCGGGGGACTATTCCTTGGGCGTGGAAGGGGGGCCATCGTTCAACCTGAAGAATTGGCACAACCAAGTGCGGGTCGGCGGGGAGTTCAATTACGACCTCGGATACCGAATGGGGTTCGGGCTGATGGCGCTCTTCGGGGCGAGCAAGGAGTTCCGCTTCCAGATGATGCCGCAGTTCCGGTACGACGTCGTCTACCTCGGTCCCGCCGCGATCTACGGCCTGTTCGGCGCCGGATACGGGGTATACGACAAACAGAACGCTCTCGACCTCCGTCTCGGCAGCGGCATCGTGCTTCCTTTGGGCGATCGCTACGAACTAAACACCGGCGTGAGCTTGTTCATCTCACCGGTCGGTCCCCCCCGGACCGTGGTGACCCTTGACTGGCTCACCGCCTTCAGCCTCAGATTTCATTAGTTCCAGGGATTGGTCTCGATCAGAAGCTGGGGTCCGCCACTCGCGTCCTTGCCGCGGAACAGCACTTGTCCCCCGATCAACGCTTGTGTCCGCCTTCCCAGCGGAATTCCGAAATGGCCGCCCAAGTCGGCCGTCGTTCGGTTCGATACCCGTCCGATCCTCGGGTCGATGCGGATCTGAAAATCGCTCGGTAAAAGGAACCGGGACGGAAGCCCGAAAAACCCCCCGAGGCTCTGGCTTCCGCTCCCCCATTCCCACATCGGGCCGCCGACCACCGCCATCTCGATGTGCCGTTTCGGGGGGAGACTGACTCCGGCGATCAAGCTCGCGCGGTTGAAGCGGTCATCCCCTCCCCGAGTGCCGATCCAGTCGAAGCCGAGCCAACCGAACGCATAGCGAGCGGTTCCCCCGGCCCGGAACAACGCGTTTCCGGGGAGTGCCGCACCCAAGCCGCCCTGAATGGATAGCTTGAATCGTCCGAACGCGTCCTCTTGGGACTCCGAGGGGGGACGATCGACCGCGTAATAGAACATCGGCGTGACCATGAGGACGGCGACCGCGACCAAAGCGAGCGGATCTACGTCGGAGTCGTCGCTCGATGGGCGGCTGCTTCCTGCATCGGTCTTGGCTCCGGGGAGAGAGGACTGTCGGTCCGAATGCGGACCAAGGATAATCCCCCCCAAGGAACAGTTGGACGAGCAAACAGCTTCGCAGCTCTGGCTGGCTGATAACCTTGGACAACGAGTTTCGGTACATTTCCGGAAACAGGCTTCGAAATCAGGGTGCTCCGGACCCGGGGTCGGGGTCGGTGTCTGGGCAAAGCCGGGTACCGAAACGAACAACGCCAGAATCAGCGCTGCGTGCCGCTTCATTTCCGTGCTTTCCGGCGCACCTCGCCATCATGAAACCTTCGCTTTTCCTCGGCCGTCTCCGGCAGAACCCGCGGAACCGGGACCGGACGTCCCTTGGCGTCGATCGCCACGTATGTGATCACCGCTTTCGTCGTCATCACACGCTCGCCGGTCATCGGGTCCTCCGCATGCACCTCCACTCCGACCTCGAGGGAGGTTCTTCCCGAATAGTTCACCTGCCCCTTGAGAACCATGATGTGCCCTAATTTTCCCGGAGCGAGGAAATCGACCCGGTCGAACGAGGCGGTCACGACCGGCCCCTTCACGTGCCGCATTGCCGAGACCGCTCCGGCGATGTCGATCCACTGCATCACCTTTCCGCCGAAGACGGTGCCGTGCGGGTTGGTGTCGCCCGGGAGGACCTGCTGGATCATCTCCACGTGGGAGAGTCGGGGGGGTTTTCCTTTCATCGTCTGGCTCCTTGCTTCCGCGCCGGGGCGGGGCTAGAACGGCACCGTAGCCGATGGATCTCTTTTCCACAACGACGGAGAAGCCGCTGGAACGGTCCGGCGACACCCCGCTCGCCGCAAGGATGCGCCCAAAAAAGCTGGAGGAGGTGGTCGGGCAACAGCACCTGGTCGGCCCGACCGGGCTTTTGACGAGCGCCCTCAAGACCGGAACCCTCCACTCCTTCATCCTTTGGGGTCCCCCGGGGTCGGGCAAAACGACGATCGCCCAAATCCTCGCGGAACAGAGCGGGTACCGGTTCGTGCCGTTCTCGGCGGTTCTTTCGGGGATCAAGGAAGTTCGCGAGGTGATGCTCCAGGCGGAGCAGAGCCGTCGCATGGGGAAGCGACAGACGGTCATCTTCGTCGACGAGATCCACCGGTTCAACAAGGCGCAACAGGACGCATTCCTTCCGTTCGTCGAGCGGGGCGACGTGATTCTGATGGGGGCGACGACGGAGAACCCTTCATTCGAAATAATCAGCGCGCTTCTCTCCCGGATGCGGATCTACACGCTCGATCCTCTCTCGCTTCCCGATCTGGTTTCGCTGCTCAAGCGCGCGCTCGCCCAGGACCCAAAGCTCAAGGGGAAGAATCTCGCCGTCTCCGACGACGCTTTCGAATATCTGGCGATGATGGCGCCGGGGGACGCACGACTGTCTCTCAATTTATTGGAGACCGCCTCGGAATTGGTCGAGCCGGGGAAGACGGTCGACCGGTCGGTGGTGGATCGGGCGAATCAGAGAGCGGCGCTTCTCTACGACAAGACGGGGGAGGAGCATTACAACGTCATCTCGGCACTTCACAAGAGTATGCGGAACGGCGATCCGGATGCGGCAATGTACTGGCTGGGAAGAATGCTCGAGGCCGGCGAAGACCCACTCTACGTCGCGCGGAGGTTGATCCGGTTCGCGAGCGAGGATGTCGGGAACGCCGATCCGCAGGCGCTGGTCGTGGCAGTCGCGGCGCGCGACGCGATCCATTTTCTTGGCGTGCCGGAGGGGAAGTTGGCATTGGCGCAGGCCACCAGCTATCTGGCGCTGGCGCCGAAATCGAACGCACTTTACGTCGGGTACGGCCGGGTTGAGAAAGATCTTCGCGATGGGCACGTCTATCCGGTGCCGCTCGCGATCCGGAACGCGTCGACGAAGCTGATGAAGGAACTCGACTACGGCAAGGGGTACGAGTACGCGCACAAGACCGAGGAAAAGACAACCGCGCTCGAGTGCATGCCGGAGAAACTGCGGAACCGTCGCTACTATGAGCCGACCGATCAGGGGAAAGAGAAGGAACTCGGCGAGCGGAAACAGTATTGGGAAGAAATCCGGCGGCGCCAGCGCGGGCAATCGGAGAAGAAGTCATGAAGAGAATGATCACGATGATGGTAGTTTTTTTGGTCATGATTTTGGCCCAAACGTCCGATGGACGTCTCAACAAGGTTGATAAAGAGGGGGGAACCATGAAACTCGGATCACTAGAAGGGCGCTGGAGAGGGGCGATCACGGTCAATCTGAGGGAAACGACCGCGGGGGGAAACCCGCAGGGGGACGGCGCCGGGACAAGGATCGCGATGGAACTTCGGGAAACGAAGGGACGGCTGATCGGAACGGTCGAGACCGGGGAATCGCAGAAAGAAACCGTCCTAGCGGACGATCAGGCCTGGACGTTCGACGACGGTACGATCACCTGGACCGGGGAGCGGGCTTCGTTCAAAGAGATCCCCCCCTGGGTGGCGACGCGGCTCAACCTGAAACCGTCCGATCTGTTTCTCGCCTACCGGTATCTGAAGGGGACCGTGAAAAAGACCGGTGGGCCGTGCCTTCCGGGGAAGGATATCCCGGCCGGATTCGATCGTTCGGGGGTGTGGGTTTTTAAACTCGAGAGCGGAAAGATGCGGCTGGGGGTCTATTATACCTACCCGAGCGGTGGTCAGCGGATTCTCGAGCAGGAATTAAAGCGGATCTAATAGATATTGACAAATTGCCAATTATGTAATACATAATAGGCATGCCATCGGAAGCGCGAGCCCGGGTGGGACGGCCATTGAAAGGGGAGGAGCGGCGCGTGCGCGTTTCGTTCACCCTTCCCCCCTTGCAGGCGAGGTGGCTTGGGAAAGAGAGTCAACGGCGGGGCGTAAGCCGGAGTGACCTGCTGTCGACGATCTTGGGGTTGAGTGAGATCGATCATGCCGGTTTCGGCCCGGAGGCCGTCCGGAAGAACCTGGTTCTGTCGCGGAGCGCGTTGGCGGAATTCTGTCGGAGACATGCCATCCGGAAACTGGCGCTTTTCGGGTCGGTCTTACGATCGGATTTTCGTCCGGACAGCGATGTCGATGTTCTGGTGGCATTCCGAAAGGGGGAGGAACCCGGCATTTTTGCCATGTCCGGGATGGCCACCGAGCTATCGGGCCTCTTGGGAGGCCGGAAAGTCGATCTCAAGACGCCGTCGGAATTGAGCCGATATTTTCGGAACGAGGTAGCGCGAGAGGCTTTCGAGCTCTATGCCGCCTGAGTCGAAGAGGGGCGCCGATCGGATCCGGCTTCGGCATATGTTGGATGCGGTCACGGAGGCGCTTCGATTCGCGAGGGGGAAGTCGAGGAAGGATCTCCGCGACGATCGGATGCTGACCCTGGCGCTGATCAAAGACCTGGAAATCATCGGGGAAGCGGCAGGGAGAGTTTCGAAGCGCTTTCAGGTCGCACACAAAGAGATCCCATGGGCCAACATGGTGGGGGCCAGGAACCGACTCATCCACGGATACTTCGACGTGGATATCGACATTGTTTGGGAGACCGTTCGGAGCGATCTGCCGGCGCTCGCAAAGGTGCTGAAGACCGTTTTTAATCAAAAAAAATGATCCTACTCCACCCGGACTTCCGTGTGGAACGTCGTCCAGCCGGAGCGGGTTCCGTCACAGGTGTAAATCTGCTCCTGGAATTGAAGTCCAGTCGCTACGATCGATCGGTTACTCCCTTTGCACCCTTCGATCTGAGACTGAATCCCAGCCAGGAGGCCGAGCGAGTTGGACTCCGACGTGCCGGCGACGACGCTTAAGGGATCGGTTCCGTCCGAAAAAGAAACGGTGAAGAGATAGACGCTTCCGCCGGTCGTCTCCGTGGTCGAGGCGATTTCCGTGATTTTCGCGCAGGAGAAACGAACCGTGTCGAACTCGAACGTCAGATCCTTGTAGTAGACGAGTTGGATCGTCTTCTTATGGCCGAGTTCTCGAACCTGTCGGGCCAGCGCCTCGTATTCGTCGACGGTCAAAACTCGGTTTTCCGATCCAAGGACCGCTTTGCTCTCGACGAAGACCTCTAGTGACTGCGGGGTGGGGTAAGTCACTTTGTTGACCCCTTTCAGAATCGCCTGGAACTTCCTCTGGACGTTCGAGATGTCGTGCGGATTGTCGGTGAAGTGGCTCGAGACGAAAATCTCGGTCCCGTTTCCGAAATCGACGAAAAACCCTTCCCCTTCGATTGTGGCGTTATCGACCGCCGAAAAGATCTGGTTATAGGTCACCGAGCCGGCGTCCGGGGCCGTGGTGAGTGACCGACCCGAGTACGAGCTACCGCAGACCCCCCCTCCGTATCCGCCCGAAGTTTCTCCCCAGGCTCCGTGTTCATCGTCCTCCGGCAAATAGCAGCCGGCAAGAGAGAGGATCAAGATCGAGCAGACGACGGACGTTTTTCGAATCGACATTTCTTTCTCCTGCCTTCCGGATGAGCAATCTCCGTACCAAGCAGGAGAAGAAGCTAACTGTCCGGAATGATGTGAGCTGGTGCTGTCAGGGGGGACGAGGATCGTGTCAGGTCGGGCTCAAGCTGACATTCTTATCGATGTAGGATCGCCGTCGCGAGGGCAACGAGCCCTTCTTTTCGACCGAGGGCTCCGAGTTTCTCCGGTCGGGTCGCCTTGACGCTGACCTGATCGAGTTCGAGGGCGAGCGCTCCGGCCAGTTTTTTCCGCATCGGTTCGACGTGAGGCCTCAAGATCGGCTCTTCCGTCACGATCGTCGAATCGACGTTCCCGATGGTCCACCCCTTTTCGGCGACGAGGATCGTGGCGAACTCGACGAAGTGGAGGCTCGACTTCCCCTTCCACCTCGGATCGGTGTCGAGGAAGTGCATGCCGATGTCACCGAGCGCCAGCGCTCCCAAGAGAGCATCCACAATCGCATGCGAGAGGGCATCGGCGTCGGAGTGGCCCGCAAGCCCCTTCGCCCCCGGGATCTCAACTCCACCGAGAACGAGCTTCCGCCCCTCGGCGAACGGGTGAAAGTCGATCCCCTGCCCGATTCGAATCTCTCCCTTCATTTTCCCCCCGCTTTAAGGATCGTCTCCGCGAGGCGGAGATCCTCCTCGAACGTGATCTTCAGGTTCCGGCTGCTCCCCTCGATGACCCGGATCTTCCCCCCAGCCTTCTCGGCCACGGCGGCGTCGTCGGTCGCCACCAAACCGGTCGCCTTTGCGTTCCGGTAGGCGTCGAGGATGAAGGGGAAGCGGAACACCTGCGGCGTCTGCATGGCCCAAAGTTTTTCGCGCGGCTCGGTCTTGAGGATCGTTTCCCCCTCGACGAGCTTGATCGTATCGCGGACGGGAAGGGCGGCGATCGCTCCGTCCCATCCATTGCAGGCGGCGACGGTTCGGTCGACCAATTCCGGCGTGACGAGGCAACGGGCGGCGTCGTGGATCGCGACATATTTCGCACCCCAGCGGATCGCCTCGAGGCCGTTCCCGACCGAGACCTGCCGGGTCTCCCCTCCGAAGACGACCGCGGTGACCTTCTGGATCTCGTACCGTTTGAGCTCGTGCTGGTTCAGCCGATCGCTTTCGGTTTCCGGAAGTACGACGATCACGTGATCGATCGTTTGCGCCTGATCGAAGGCGCGAAGCGTGTGGATGATGAGGGGGAGGCCGGCGATCGGAATAAACTGCTTCGGGACGGGGGACAGGATCCGTGTTCCGATCCCTCCCGCCGTGATGATCGCCGTCGCCTTCACACTTCGAAGATCTTTTTGATGTTCAGTTCGATCTCGTCCTCGCTCACCGATTTGGCGAGGGCCAGTTCCTTGATCAGGAGGTTCCGGGCGGTGTCGAGCATTTTCCGTTCCCCGAAGGAGAGGGTCTTCGTCCTCTTGAGGACGTAGAGGTCCCGCATGACTTCCGCAATCTCGAAGACCGACCCGGTTTTGATCTTCTCCATGTACTCCCGGTACTGGCGGTTCCAAGTGGTCGTGTCGATCACGACGTCCCTCTTCTGGAAGATCTTATAGACCTGGTTCACCTTCTCGGGCTGGATGATCTCCCGGAGACCGGCGGTCTGGATGTTGTTCGTGGGGATCATGACCGTCACGTCGCTGTCGAGAATCCGGATCACGTAGAACGACAGGATCGCCCCGGCGATCTCCTTATTCTCGATCCGTTCGATGACGCCGACGCCGTGAGCCGGATAGACGGCCTTTTCTCCGATTTTGAACTTATGTAAATTGGCCGGGAGGGGCGCCATAAATTGACCCGCTTTTTTATCAGATCAGCCGCAAACAATCAACCGCTTGAATTTTTTAGGAAATCTCGATCAGCGATTCGATCTCATCGAGGATCGCCTCGACATCCCCCGATGCCAGTTTGGAAAACTGAACCCCCATTCCTGGGGGGTGTTCCGGGAGAAAGACCCGGTCCTTCGAGTCCCGTTTCCGGACCCAGACGACGATCCCTTCCGCTCGGATCACCCGTTCGGAACCGGGGATCGTGAACTCGAAATCGATCGAGCTGCCGGGGGGGAGAGGGAGGTCGGTCCGGACGAAGACCCCTCCTTTCGAGAGGTTCATGATCTCGCTGTCGAGAAAGACCGGGAGCGTCGAGCGCTCGATCGGGATCCGGACCGGAATCCGGCGCGCGCGGGTCGGGTGCGGGGGGCTGGGTTCGGTCATTTGCGGAGAGTAGCGTACGCCCGTGTCCGGTTCAAGATCGCCTCTCCCCGCTCGGCCTCCACCGATCCGGGAGAGAAATTCCGGACCGTCGCGAACTCCTCTTTCGCTTGGGCGAAATCGCGCCGATAGACCGCATTCAACCCCAGGTAAAAGTGGGCTTGGGACGCCCAATACGGCTCGGCCGAGAGGAGTTGCCGGAACTCCCGGGCGGCTCCGTCGAGATCCCCCTTCTGCCCCAGAACGATCCCCAAATGAAGACGCGCGTTCGGGAACTTAGGGTTGAGGTCAAGGGCGTTCCGGAATTCCCGTTCGGCGTCATCCAGAGCGCGGGCTTTTTGGGCGAGGTACCCGAGCTGGTAATGCGCCCGGAGCGATGTTGGATCGACGGCGAGGGCGGAGGCCCAAAGCGCCTCCTCCGACCGCCAGCGGAAAGTTCCGAGTCGGCCGGAAACGAGAAGAAGAAGCGCCAGGCTCGCCGAGAGAGAAACTCTAAGGACCGGCCGGATCCTCTCGTCCGGCAAAACGGAGAGGATGAGTTTCACGAGTCCGATCGAAAGAAAGCCGAGAGCCAGGTAGAGGCGCGTCTCGTCGTAGAGAAGCGAGAGCGGGTGGAGGGACGAAGAGGGAAGGAAGCAGATGGCTGCCAGAAGGATCGAGATCGCGGCGGCATTCTTCCGGACAGTCCCCGCAATCAGGCCGGCCAAGAGGCTCGATACGATCGCGAGGGATAGGAAGAGCGAAACCGAAAGGGACGAAGCCAGCGGAATCGTCCGGTCGATCGTAAGATTCGGCGGCCACAGGAGATCTCTCAGGTAGTACGGATAGACTCCGAGCTGCGTGAGGAAGTAGCTCCAGCCGCTTCCCGGGAAACTGCCCGGGGTGGAAGAGGGGCGCACGAGCGCAGGGAGAAACAGAAAGAAGATTGTGCCAGTCACGGCGCCCGCGACGCCCGCGGTGATTCTACTGCTTCTTCCCTCCGGGCCCCGCAACGGTTCGGTGGCGAGCCAGAGGAACGGCATCATCAGCGCTGTTTCTTTGAATCCGAGAGCGAGAAGGAAGAGAAAGAGAGCGGGGACGATTCCCTTCTTGTGGTTCCAAAGGAGAAGAGAGGAAAGGGAAAGGAGCGAAACCCAAAGATCGCTCTGCTTCCAGGCGATGGCAAGGTTCGTGGTTTGAAGAGGGTGCAGAAGAAAGACCAATGCCGCGGTTGCGGCCGCGAGGGAACTCAGACGAAACAGCTGTTGGGCCAGGAGAAAGAAGAGAAAGGCGGTCGAAGCATGGAGTACGAGGGAGGCGAGTCGGAAGACGGGAGGTTCGAACCCTGCAAGGCGCCCCAGGGCGGAAAAGAAGGTCAGCAGGAGGGGCCGGTAGACGCCGTTCATCTCCCCGCGTAGGTCGACCTGACCGCGCCAGATTTTTCCAAGGCCGCCGGCATCGGCGAGCAGGCGGTTGTCCCGGATCGTGACGACATCGTCGTAAAGGAACGGTGTCCGGCCCAGCGTCCCGAACGCCGTCCAGGCCAGAAGAAACAGGGCCGCGCAGGCGATGCTACGGGGTATTCGGAGCTTTTTCCGCGTCGTGCTTCTCGTCGTAGATGTCTTTCGAAGTCTTTTCCTGCATCTGATGGATCTTCTGCTTTTCCTCGGGCGTCACGACGCCGTCCAAGCGGGCGGCTCTCTTCGCCTGCCGGACCAAGCGTTGTTCCTGTTCGAGTTTGCGGACTTCCTCCGGGGTCAGTTCCCCCGATTTTACGCCTTGATGGATTCTTTCCTGCTGCCTCACCTGCCGGTGACGGGCATGCTTCGCCGGTTGGGCCGTCGCGACGGTCGCCAATCCGATGACCGCAATTACCACTAGTTGCCTGTTCATGACACCTCCGAAGGGGTATTTCTCCACGGAACGGGCCGAAATGCGAACTTTTTTGTCCCGGTCGGTTCCGGAGGGTACGATTCAACAATGCGACTCTTCCGCGGTTCTCTTTTTGTTTGGATCCTTCTTACGTCTTCGGTCGGTCTCGGTGTGGAGAGTGTGAAACCGGAGTTGATGATGAAACTGCCGCCTCATTGGCGGGCGGCGCAGCACACGAACTTTAGGGACCACGGCGAGACCATGTTCATGAAGGTCGGCGAGACGCCGTCTACGTATACGGAAATGATCGTGGAAGAATATCTCCCCAAGTCCACGATGAAAATCACGGCACCCAAGCTGGCGGAGGAGCGCCTCAAGGCGTATCGGCTGGGAAAGTGCAAGACGGAAGTGATCTCCCAGACGAAAGACCGGAAACGGTCGACGATCCGGTACCAGTGCCCGATGCAGGTCGAAAGCGGCGTGCTGCTCGTAGTGGACGGGGAGAACGACGTCGTCTACGCGATCCGGTACCAGCTTCCCCGAATCAAGCTTTCGCCGGAGGATGCGGAGCGGATCACCCGGTACGTGAACGACAACATGAAAATTTGCGACCGGGCGGATCCGCCGAAATGTGTCCGTTAGGACGAACCGACGGACTGTCAACCGGATGTCAGAAAGCTCGACTTTGACAGCGTCCGCCGCACGGAAAGGGTTGGCACGGTGATTGCTGAGGGGAGAAGCATGACCAAACGAACCGTTGCGATCGTTCTTTTCACTCTTTCCACCTCCCTACCGGCCCTCGCCGTCTCGGAATGGGATATCGAGCCGCCGACCCGGACCGAAACGGTCGACCCCGCCTCCTCCCGGGTGATCTGGGGGCCGACCGCTCTGCCGAATGTCCGGAAAGGGGTGAGGGCGACGGCATTCAACCTGGGTCTTTGGGATTTCGGGTTCCAGGTGAACGATCAGGCCACGATCGGCCTCCAGGGGGTTCCGCCGTTCGGGATTCTGGTCGCGGGCACGGCATTCCGTTTCACCACCTCCATCAACCCGAAACTACATCTCGGGGTTTACGGCCAAGGAGGAATGGTCTCGTACCTCTTCAAGAGTTCGAATGACTCAGCCTACTATTACGGCGGCGGACCGATCCTCACCATCGGCGACCATCGCGCCGCGATCAACATCGCGATGCTGAACTATGGTGGCCATACCGGTCGCCGGTCGGGGTATGCGGTGGTCCCGAATGTTGGGGTGAGTGTCTCGATGGCGAAACATATGAAGTTCAACGTCGAGATGTTTTCGTTCAATGCCCCGAGGAGCGACCGTTGGGGGAAAGCCTGGGCGGTCCTCTACGGCCTTCGCTTTTTCGGCTCGGGCGGAAGTTTCTTCGGGGATGTGAGCTTCGTCATCCCGGTCTATCGAAAGACCAGCAAGATTCTGGAATACGCCCCGCTGGGGATCCCGCTCCTGGCGTTCGGGTTCAGCTTCTAACTTCGCGGCTTTTCGATCGAGATCTGCGCCGCCTGCAGCCGTGCCAACGGAACGCGGAACGGCGAGCAGCTGACGTAGTTGAGTCCCGCCTCGTAGAACAGCTTGATTGAGTCCGGGTCTCCTCCGTGCTCGCCGCAGATCCCGACCTTGAGCTTCGGGTTCGTCGCCCGGCCGCGGTCGGTTCCCATCCGCACCAACTCGAACACACCGCTCGGATCGAGCGTCGCGAACGGGTCTTTCGGGAAGATCCCCTGCTCGATGTACTCGGGAACGAAACGGAACCCATCGTCGCGCGAGAGTCCGTACACGGTCTGCGTCAGATCGTTCGTCCCGAACGAGAAGAACTCCGCCTCCTTCGCGATCTCGCCGGCCAGGAGTGCAGCGCGTGGCAGTTCGATCATCGTCCCGACCCAGTACTTGAGCGACGAGCCGTACTTCCCCTTGATCTCGTCCGCGATCTTACTGAGGCGGGTCTTAAGAATGTTGAACTCCTTCGGGTCGGCCACGACCGGGATCATGATCTCCGGAAGCACTTTGACCTTCGTCTTGGTGTCGAGTTCACACGCCGCCAGCATGATCGCCCGCATCTGCATGTCGTAGATGTCGGGGAAGGTGATCCCGAGGCGACAACCGCGGTGGCCGAGCATCGGGTTGAACTCCTTGAGCCCCTCCACCCGCGTCTCCAGCTCCTTCGCGTCGATCTTCAAGCGCGAGGCCAGAGCCTTGATCTCCTCATGATTCGCGGGCAGGAACTCGTGAAGCGGAGGATCGAGAAGGCGGATCGTGACGGGAAGTCCGTCCATCACCTCGAAGATCCCTTTGAAATCCTCGAGCTGCATCTGCTGGATCTTCTCGAGCGGTTTCACGCGCTCTTCGGGGGTTTTCGCCAGGATCATCTGGCGGACGACGTCGATTCGTGTCTTGTCGAAGAACATATGCTCCGTCCGGCAGAGACCGATTCCTTCCGCGCCGAATTTCCGGGCGGTACGACAATCGGCCGGCGTGTCGGCGTTCGTGCGGACCCCCATCTTCCGGAACTTGTCGGCCCATCCCAGCAACACCTCAAACGGCCCCTCGACCTGTCCCTGAATCGTCTTCACCTCGCCTTTTAAGACCTCGCCGGTCGAGCCGTTGAGGCTGATGATCTCCCCTTCTTTGAACTTCAGTCCCGATTTCGTGACGAAATATTTCTCGTCGTGGTGGACGTCGATGTCGCCGCAGCCGGCGATGCAGCACTTCCCCATCCCGCGAGCGACGACCGCCGCGTGGGAGGTCATACCTCCGCGCGCCGTCAGGATCCCCTGTGCGGCGTGCATCCCCTCGATGTCCTCCGGGGAGGTTTCGAGGCGGACGAGAATCACTTTTTCGCCGCGCTCGGTCCAGGCCTTGGCGTCGTTCGCCGTGAAGGTGCACTTCCCGGAAACGGCGCCGGGGGAGGCGGGCAACCCTTTCGCGACCACCTCGGTCTTCGCTTTCGGATCGAAGACCGGGTGCAGTAACTGATCGAGTTGCGCCGGCTTGACCCGAAGCACGGCGGTCTTTTCGTCGATGAGCCCCTCCTTGACGAGATCGACGGCGACCTGGACCGCGGCGTGCGCGGTCCGCTTTCCGTTCCGTGTCTGGAGCATCCAGAGGCGGTTGTTCTCGACCGTGAACTCGACATCCTGCATATCCTTGAAATGACTCTCGAGCCGGTCGTTGATCGCCATCAACTCCTTGTAGACCGGGGGGAACAACCCCTCGAGCGTGTGCCCTTTCCCCTGGATCGGGCTGGGTGTTCGGATCCCGGCTACGACATCCTCCCCCTGGGCGTTTTGCAGGAACTCCCCCATGAGGACCTTCTTGCCGGTGGATGGGTCGCGCGTGAAGAGAACGCCGGTGGCGGAGTCCTCCCCGCGGTTTCCGAAGACCATCGTCTGGACCGTGGCGGAGGTGCCGAGGTCCCCCGGGATCCCGTTGATCCGTCGGTAGCTCGCGGCGCGCGGCGCATGCCACGACTTGAAGACCGCTTCGACCGCCAGCATCAGCTGCTCGCGCGGGTCCTCCGGGAAATTCCGCTTCGTGTGCTTGCGGAAGATTCCCAGGAACCGCTCGGTGATTTCCTGGAGCTGCTTGGCCGTGAACTCGGAATCGACCTTGTAGCCGTACTTCCTCTTGTTGGCGTCGAGGATCTCCTCGAACTCCTCGCTCGGGACCTCGCAGACGACGTCGCCGAACATCTGAACGAGACGTCGGAACGTGTCGTAGGCGAACTTCTCGTTGCGCGAGATCTCCGCCAGCCCCAGGACGTTTCTCTTGGAGAGACCGAGGTTTAAGATCGTGTCCATCATCCCGGGCATCGAAACGATCGCGCCGGAACGAACGGAGAAGAGGAGAGGGTCCTTCGTGTCGCCGAACTTCCGGCCGACTGCGGTTTCCAGTTTCTTCACCGCTTCGTCGATATCCCGCTTGAGTTCGTCGGTCAGGCCGCCGGTCTTTAAATAGGCGTTGCACTCGGCCGTCGTGATCGCGAACCCCGGAGGGACCGGGATCCCGATCTTCGCCATCTCGGAAAGATTCGCCGCTTTGTTACCGAGAAGGGGGGCGTCGGTTTTGCTCCCCTCGGTCATTTCCGCACCAAACAGATACACGCGCTTCGACATGTTCAAGCCTCCTAAAAAAAGGGACGTATTCGTACCAGAAAAGCCTGGAAAACGGCAGGTCGGAATGATCCGCCTCAGCGAATCGGCCGGACCCACTCCGAGGAAAGCTTGAAATCGCGCGGAGATTGCGCCTAATCAAGATGAGGTGCGGGAGAACTCATGACTCGGTCCAAGAGATTTTGGTTGTTCCTGCTTCTGGTGGCCGCCTGCGGAAGTGACTCGCCGGCCGGGGGATCCGGTGGGACCGCGGTCAAGGTGGACAACACCTGTTCCGGTGGCAAGACCCTGGCTGATTCTCTTCTTTCCGCGCTCGGAAAAGATCACCTTCTGATCGGCGCCACGATGGAAGACGACATCGCGGCGGCGGCGCCATTCGACATTCGTTACAACTATATCGCCGGAGGGATTGCCACGACGTCCGACCCCTGTGGAAGCTGCCCCTGCGGCAGCACGAACTGGTGGGGATGCTGGCAGAGCCCGCCGGGACACACGGCGCTGTTCCAGATCGAGAACGCGAAAGCAAACCACCAGATCCCGATGTTCTCCTACTATCAAATCAACCAGTCGGCCGGTGTGGGGGAGGGGGCTGCGCTGGTCACGAAAGCGGCCGACGCCGTGTTCATGGCCCGATATCTGAAAGACTGGCGCTTCCTGCTCCAGACGATCGGAACCGAACCCGTGTTTCTTCACGTCGAACCGGACTTCTGGGGATACGCCCAGGGGGTGAACTCCGATCCGACGAAGATCGCCGCGGCGGTGGCGTCGGCGAACGGGACCGATTGTTCCGACAAACCGGACACGATCGCGGGGTTGGGTCAGTGCATGATCGCGATGGTCCGGAAATACGCACCGAACGCCAAGGTGGGCTTGCACGCCTCCGGATGGGCGGTCTGGCCGAACGGAATCAGCAACTCCGATTCCTCCGCCGATATCACGACACCGACGAAGGCGCTTGGGGCGTTTCTGAAAGCGTGCGGTGACGCCGATTTCATCGTGGCGGACATCAGCGATCGGGATGCGGTGGCTGCGGGGTGGTGGTGGAACGCGACGAACACGAAGCTCCCCGATTTTCACCAGGCGAACCAGTGGGCGACGATCTTGAGCGAGGAGATGCAACGGCCGGTTCTCTGGTGGCAGGTGCCGGTCGGAACAGGAAGCCGGGACAACCGGCTCGATTATTTTTTCGCGCACATGGACGAGCTGGCGGCGTCGAATGTTCTGGGTGTGGCGTACGGCGCTGGGATCGGCGGACAGACCACCCCCTCGACCGATGGCGGGAATCTCGTCGCCAAGACAAAGGCGTACGTCGCCCTCGGCGGACAGAAACCGTGTAAGTGAGATCGATTAGTGCAGCAGCTTCCGCTTTTTCGCTTCCTCTTCGAGCTGTTCGCGGAATTTCGGGTGGGCGACGTTGATCAACGCCTCCGCCCGCTCCCGGATGTTTCGACCGAAGAGATGCGCGACCCCGAACTCGGTCACCACGTAATGCACGTCCCCGCGGCTCGTGACGACGCCGGCCCCGGGCTTGAGCGTCGAGACGATCCGAGACGTCGTGCCGTTCTTGGCGGTCGCGGGAAGGGCGATGATCGGTTTCCCCCCCTTCGATTGTGCGGCTCCGCGGATGAAGTCGACCTGTCCCCCGAACCCGGAATAGACGTACGTTCCGATCGAGTCGGAGCAGACCTGCCCGGTCAGATCGACCTCGAGTGCCGAGTTGATCGCCACCATCTTGTCGTGCTGAGCCACGACGAACGGGTTGTTCGTGTAGTCGGACGGGTGCGCTTCGAAGAGCGGGTTGTTGTGGAGGTACTCGTAGAGACGCTGCGATCCGAGGGCGAACGTGATCACCGCCTTGTTTCGGTGGATCGTCTTTTTCGTGCCGGTGATGATCCCCTTCTCGATCGCTTCCATTCCGCCGTCCGACACCATTTCGGTATGGATCCCCAGGTCCCGTTTTCCCTCGAGTTGCGAGAGAACTGCGTCGGGAATCCCCCCGATTCCGAGTTGAAGCGTCGAGCCGTCCTCGATCAGCGCCGTGATGAAGCCGGCGATCTGTGTCTCGACCTCCGAAATCGGGTGTCGCGGGAGTTCGGGGAGAGGGAAGGACTCTTCGACGATGGCCGTTACCTGGGAGGCGTGAAGGAAACAATCGCCGAGGATGCGGGGCATCTTGTCGTTCACGAGGACGATCACCTTCTTGGAGCTCTCCGCCGCAGCTTTGCTGGCGAGAACCTCGACCCCCAGGCTCATGTACCCGTGCTCGTCGGGCGGGGAGACCTGCAAGATCGACACGTCGAGAGGGATGATCCTCTGCTGAAAGAGACGCGGGATTTGGAAGAGGAAGATCGGGACGTAATCGGCCCGTCCCTCGTTGACCGTCTTCCGATCGGCCGGGCCGACGAACAGGCTGTTGTGCCGGAAGTGTCCTTCCATGGATGGATCCCCGAGCGGGTCCTCGCCGAGCAACAGAACGTGATTGATCTGAACGTTCCGCAGCTCGTCTTTCCGGGCGACGAGCGCCCGGATGAGTGAAACGGGGGCGGCCGCGTTCCCGCTGTAATAAACGCGGTGATTGCTCTCCACCAACTTGACGGCCTCCGCCGGGGTGGTGAGTTTGCTTCGGTAATCAGCCATCCACTTCATGGTTCTTTCCTCCTTACGATCCCAGGTGCTCGGCCAGTTCGGCGAAGCGCACGACGCCGTTCTCCAGATAGACACCGTCTTTGCCGACTCGCCCGGTCGCCGCAATCTTGCGTACGTACGGGAGATGAGTCTGGGTCAGAATTTTTGAAGCGGTCCGAGCGATGTTCGCCGTGAGATTCGGAACGCAATAATGGACCACATCGTTCACGAGGAACGTCGGGTTCTTGAGGGTGGTGGGGCGGCTGGTTTCGACACACCCCCCTTGGTCGATCGCGACGTCGATGATCACGCTTCCGGGTCTCATCTGTGCCACCATCTCGCGGGTCACCAGGTAGGGGGCCCGCTCTCCCGGGATCCGGATCGCTCCGATGACGACATCCGCGTCCCGAGTCAATCGCGCGACGGTTTCCGGATCCGCCAGACAGGTTTTCGCCTGCGCCTGGAGATCCCGGTCGGCGGAGATCAGCGTATTCGGATCGCAATCCACCAGCGTCACGTTCGCGCCGGACGAAACGAAAAAACGGGCCGCGGTCTTTCCGACGCTCCCCGCCCCGAGGACCAGGGCGTTGGCCGGTTCGTTTTCGGCGATGCCGCCGAGAAGGATCCCCCTCCCCCCACTCTCGTTCTGAAGAAGATGAGCGGCGATATGGACGACCATCTGTCCGGCCAGTTCACCGATCGCGCCGAGAATCGGAGTCCGCCCCTCCTTGTCCTGAATCAATTCGTAGCCGACGGCCGTCACCTTGCGATCGATCATCGACCGGAGCAGATCGCGCGGAGCTACGGTCAAATGCAGAAAGCCACAGAGGATCTGCCCTTGATCCATGAAAGCAACGTCGGCCGGATCGGGGGTGCGGACGCCGAGGATCAGTCTTCCGCGCCGGAAAACCTCCTCATGGCTGTAGACGATCTCGGCCCCGACATCCCGGTACTCCAGATCGTCGAAACGACAGTCACGGCCGGTTCCGCTCTCGACGAATAGACGGTGACCGTCTGCCACCAGGCTCTCTGCACCGGCCGGCGTGATCGGCACGCGGTGTTCGTTCTCCCCGAGATTCTTTACGATTCCGATGTCCATGGTGTTCTCCCTGGCTCCCTGTAGACCCAACGCGATCCGACGGCAATTTGAATGATGCAGGTCATGCGCGACCCGTTTTGCGCCTAGAAATGGCCGTTCGAGCCGGTGAACGTTATACTTCCCCGGCATGCCGAAAACGGACATTTCCGCCTGGCTCTTCGTTCAGGGGATCAGCCGGGAAAAATGGGCGATGAGTCCGGCCCCGACGATCGTCCGCGACTACAAAGGGACCCAGATGGACGAGATCTTCGTCCCGGGGATCCTGCTCGGGTTTCCCTCGACCAAAGCGGCGGCGAAGGCGGCGATGCGGTTTCATTTCGATCTGGCGCAGATGTTCGGAGCCGAACTCCCCCCGATGGTGATCGACGCGGGGGGGAACCCCCGGACCCTCCCGACGATCGCGTTTGGGCGCGAACCGAAGCTGGTGATCTTGACGCCGGACGCCGTTCGTCAGCTGGCGAGCGAACCGATCGATCTGGTGACCGGACCGGAGGTCAAGATCGAAGGGGCGAAACGGATCACGACCCGTCTGATGCTGCCGACCGACCAGAACCTCGGCTGGGCCCTACCGGCCGTCCAGGTCGCGGTTTCGGGGGCCTACCCCGACAAGGGGGGAGGGCCGATCGAGGCGCCGATGAATCTGCCGGCGGGGAGCGGGATCCCGATCCGCAAGTCGAGCGCACCGGTTCCGGTCGGGACGGCGGTCCGCTTCGTCGCCGCCGTCGGTCTTCTCGTTGTTGCGGGGGCGTTTCTGTACGAACGGGTGATCCGAGGCGAACTCCTCGCCAAGAAAGAGGTGGTCGTCGAAAAGCCGTACGAACCGTTGATTCTTCCGGACCGTTCCAAGAACCCGCTCCTCGTCGAAGGAACGGTCGTCATCCGGTGCGAGCCGGCCGACGCCCAGATCTACGTCGACGACCGGCTCGTCGCGAAGAAATCGCCGGCGGTACTGGAAAAACAGAGCGTTCACGGCCTCTACAAGTTGATGGTGAAGCGGAAAGGGTACAAGCCGTACACCAAGATCTACAACGTGACGGGCGGTCAACGCCTCGTTCTTGACGTCAAACTCGAGAAGGGGAGATAAGTCCTCCGTGACCCGTCGCGGCCTTCGATCCGGATTCACGCTCCTGGAATTAATGGTCGTCGTCACGATCATCGGGCGGAGTGTATATTTCAAAAACGGATCGATTTTCGGAATCCCCGACGTATTCGAACTGAACCCCACGGAATGACCAGGGCCCACGAAAGACCGACGAAGCCGGCGATTCGGATTCCGTTCAGCGTTTCGGTGGAGTGCGGTTTTTCGGCCGTCTGTTTCGCCCGGGACATCTCCCGGACCGGAATTCAACTGGAAGCGCCGAGGGATGAAAGATCCGAGAAGGTCCGTCCCGGAATGAAGATCACGCTTCTCATCTCACCGTTCGGCTCGCTCCCGTCCGTCGTGATCAACGGAAAAGTGGCGCGCGTTGCGGAGATCCCGTTGCTGGATGGGAAACCCGGGTTCGAGATCGGAGTCGAGTTCGAAACGCTTCCCGAAACGACCGCCGGCACGCTCGATCGCTGCATCCAGGAATATCTTGAACGGAGCCGCGCACAGAACACCGTTTCGGCGGCGCAGGCAGCGGAGGAGAATCTCGAGACTCCGGCGGGACAGGCGTTCGTACGGAAACTCGATCCCCGATCGCTCGGCCGTCTCAAGCTCGCGATGGGGGGGCGGAAGGAGAACCTTCTGGATTGGGCGGTCGGCGTCTCGCTCATGACCGAACTGAATCTCCGGGCGGGGATGGAAGCGGCCGAGCAAAGCGATCGGGTGGAGCGACAATTCATTCATGGGAGGCTCGCGACCGAGCTCCAGGTGGTCGCGGGGGAGCTGGAATCGATCGTGTCGGGGCTTCCGATCTCGGATCACGTCACGCGCAAGGAGATTCTGACAGCCCTGGTCCGTCTCCGCACAGTCTGGGACGAGTTAAACCCGGTGCAACATGCCGAGGCGGCGCCACCGACACGAAAGGAAACAAAAGGTCCGACCGACTCGTTCTCCGTCCAGTTCCTTTCCGCAGTCGCGTACGCGGAGTATGAGAAAACGAAATCGTTTTCGTCCGTACTGAGTTCAGAAGCGGAGGGGGATCTCGCCTGGCTTCTGGAATACTGGACGAAACAGGTCCGGCCTCACCCAGACCTTCCAACCGAAGCGCAGGAACTGCTGGAACGAGCGCAAGCCTACACGCTCAAGGCCGGATTCGAAGCGAGACAGATCTTCCGTCTCCGGCCGATCACGAGGGATCTGGCACTCATCCAGCCGGGGTATCGGTTCTTGGCCGGCGAGGTGCTCAAGATCGGCGAAGAACTCCGAAACAGATTCGAGGCGGCGCCGAGAGGGGAAGTGCGGGATCGCTTGGCCTGTTTGGATCGGGCTCGGTCGCATTTGGCAGCTACCCTCGGCGAATTCTCGACATTTCTCTCCTCTCTTCCACAAACCTTGGGGCGTGCGAGGCGCTTCTACGACCATCCGTTCTTCTTTCGCCCCGAATTCGAAGATGAAAAGGAAACTCCAAAGAAAAAGGTCCAGCTCAAGATCGGAAAAGGCGCTTTACTTGGAGGACTTCTGGCGATCTCCTTGATCGGAGCTTTGGTCTACGAATGGGACTCGCTGAGCGGGTGGATGATCTACCTCACATCGGACCGAGAGCTTGGGCGGGAGCTCGGCGTGATCCCCATGGGGGTCCAGGACAACGTCTGGGTCGGACAGGTCGATCCCGCCGCGTGGGATCAGATCCCGCCGGAGGTTCGGATGCAACAGGGAAACGAGATGCTCCGGAAGATTATCGACAAAGGGTTTAAAGGCCTGCGGATCGAGGGGAACGGAGGGGAGGCGCTGGGGCTCACGGTCACACGGAACCGGAAGGCGGAGTGGTTGATCGTCGAAACGGAAGGGGATCGCCGGCGAGCCCAGCCCCCAGCTTCCTCGCAGCCGTAGGCCGTCCTGTTCAGACAATCCGCGCGCGGTACTTCTCGGGAACTTTTTCCCGAAGTTGGTCCCGAAGCACCTCGTACTGTTTTTGAATCCGTGGATCGGGACCGTACAAAAGAACTTCGCGAAGAAGATCGAGGCGGTCGAACGAGATAGGGCGGATCTCCGGGTCGGCGAGATGGCGCAGGATCTCCTCGATCTGTTTCCGGTCTTTCCGGCCGGTGACCGTGGAAGCGACGATCCGGAAGTAGGTCCGGAGTTCGAGCGGAAGCCGGTTTGCGTGGGGATACTTGAGGACCGTCTTCCATTCCGCTTTTGCCTCTGCGTCCGCTCCGAGATGGCTCAAGAGATCGGCTCGGAGGAGGCGACAGACGAGTTCGGCATCCCCTCCCTTGGGACAACAGTTGAGCGATTCATTCGCAAACGGGATCCCTTCCTCGAATCGCCCTTGCTTGAGGCGGAGGTGAGCCAGACCCGCCAGCACCTCCGTCAAATATTCCGGGGGACCGTGTTCACTGAAATAGGTGTGAGCCAACTGGAAATAACTTTCGGCGATCTGGTATTCCCCCAGCGTGAGATACGCGGTGTCGGCGACCGTGAGGCGGAACCGGTTCAGCAGGGGATGATTGAGCCCTCCGGAAAGAAGATCGAGACCCTGAGAAGTCGCCCGGAAGCACTCCCGGAAATCGAGGAGCCGGAAATTGACCAGGGCCAGACTCAAGAGCACGCGACAGTGGACCAGGAGATCTCCGAGCTTCAGGGAGAGTTCGGAAGCTTCCGTGTAATGATCTTTCGCCTCCTCGTACCGGTTACTCCGGTAAGCAAGCCACCCGAGCATGACGTTGCTCTTCAAAACCCCCTGAAAGTCATCGATCGATCGGCAGACGGCGTGGGCCTGCAACCCCGCCTGTTTCGCCTCTTCGAAGTGGTACTCGAGCCCCTCAACGTCGCAGAGAAGCCTCAAGAACTCCCCGCGCTTCCGGGCCGGCAGGTCGCTTGCCGAGAGCTGTTCGGTGACGAGTTGGCGGCACTCCTTCAGTCGCTCCCGGTGTTGGAAGAGGCGTGCTTTGAGGAAGCTCGTGTCGACCTTGGGGTCGAGCGCTTCGATCTCCCCCAACGCTTTCCAGCAGTCGTCGTCGCTCCGGTGGTCGCAAAGGAGTTCTGCCTTGGCATAGAGAAAGGTCGGGAGGACGGAATGTTGATGATCCGCCGGCACGGTCTTGGCGAACCGGTCCCAGAGCGAAACCGCCCGCGCGGTCGGGAGATTCCGGCTCTCGATCTGGAATCGCAAGCTCAATCCTTCGGCGAGAACAGCGGGGTCGTCCAATTCACGTGCGAGTTCCTCGGCCTTCCGGGCGAACTCGAGCGCCTGTTCCGAGGCCGGAGTCCGGGAGAGGCGCCGGGCCGCCTGGACGGCGAACGCAACCGCCTTTAATTTCTGGTCGGAACGGACGTAGTGATACGCCACCTGTTCCGCCGGAGCCTTCACTTCCTCCAGAATGGCTCCCGCTTTGCCGTGCAGGTCGGAGAGCAGGGTCGTGTCGATTCTCCGATAGGCCGCCTCCTGGAGGAGAACGTGCTCGAAGACGAACGTCTCTCCCCGATCCGAGACATGGAAGACGCCGACCGGTGCGAGCGATTTTCGGAGGTGTGCCTCCGGCTCCCCCGTCATTTTCGAGAGGTAGAACATCGGGACGTGACGACCGAAAAGAGAGGCGGTCTTGATCGTTTCCTGCGTGGCCTTTGGGAAGGTGTCGAGCGTGGAGGAGAGAAGAAGCTCGGTGTTTCCGCCGAACAGGTTCGACGGATGGACCGAACGCTGGATCGCGCGCGCGACGGTCCGGATCAGAAACGGATTCCCGGCACACCCGGCGAGCGCGTTTTTGGACACGTCGTTCGAGACAGTGCGGCCGTGGATCAAGTGCGCGAACAATTCTTTCGCCGCGTTTTCCGGCAAGGGAGAGAGAGCGACGGTGGAGTCGAACCCCTCTTCCGCCATCCGACTGGTGGCGCAAACGAGAAGGGGCCCGGTCGATGCCATCTCGCGGATCCGATTGAAAATGGTCTTGATGGCCGGAGGAGCCGCATGCAAGTCCTCCAGGGCCAAGACCAACGGACGCTTGCGCACGACCCCGTCGATCATCTGGGAGACGAGGGTCGAGTACTGCTCGCTGTCGAGGGATGTGGAGATCGAGAGGGCCAGTTCGAACTGTTTCCACGTGCTCCGGCGTTCGTCCGAATCCAGCTCGGAACGATTCAAGAGCTTCCCGAACAGCGCCTGGAGCCCCTCCATCGGTCGGGAGGAGGAATCTTCAAACGAAACGAGGACCGTCGCCAGGTCGCGTCCCCACAGCCGTCCGAGAAACGACCGGAGGAGGCCGCTCTTCCCGATGCCGGCCGAACCCTGCAGCAAGATCCATTGAGGAGTTCTTTTTTCGCGGGAGGTGTCGAGAAGGCGGTCGAGGTTCTCGAGCTCCGGTCCGCGTCCGAAGAAAAGGTCGTGGGGAGTTACGTCCCGGCGAAATCCGAGATAGCGGAACGGGACGACCGGATCGGTGAACCCCTTGAGCTCGGTCGGCGTGAGCGCTTCGAGGCGGACGGTTTCGTCGAGGAGATCGGCGAAGGTGGGGGAAACGATGACGTCGTCTTTGGCTCCGACGTGGAGAAGTCGGGAGGCGAGGTTGACGACCTCCCCCATCACGGTCTGCGAGGGGCCGACGCGACCGACCGAAACGATGCCGTTGGCGATCGAGGCGTGGAGGGAAAGGGTCAGGCGGTTCTCGCGATTGAACGCTTCGAGCTCTTTCTTCATCGCATCGATCGTTTCGAGGGCGCGCGTCGCGTCCCGGGTCGAGGTCCGCTCGGTTCCGAAGACGAACATCACGCAGTCGCCGATGATCTTGTCTACCTTCGCGCCGTAGTCCGAAACGATCCGGCAGAACCGCTGCATCAAGTCGTCGAGAAGTTTCCGGAGGCTCGCCGGGGGGATGGAGGTGCTGAGCTCGGTGAAGCCGGCGAGGTCAGCGAAAACGACCACCGCGTATCTCTGCTCGGCGAGCGGGGCGAGGAAGGGGAGGCCGCAATAGGGGCAGAAGCGAAGATCTCCTTCCGGTATGGCGCGGCGGCAGTTGGTGCAGAGTTCGGGCATCTCGGCTCGAGTTCTTCAAACTATTCTAGCGAAGCGACGACGACAACGAGGAAAGATGCCGGAACCTGGGTTACCGGCGGAGGGTTCCGGTTGGGGAGTTGCCGTTTCTATGTGGCTGTTTTCACACAACAAATACTTGGCCCGGAGCTTGCGTATTCAGATGACCGTATGCGGGGAAAGGACGGCCGGGCGATGACGAAACTTAAGAACGCGTTCGCAATCATCTCGATTCTGGGACTCTTCGGGTGTGCCGGAATCAAAGAGGCTGCGGACGACTTAAGTCAGCGGTTGGCAACGAGCGACACAGGTTCAGCCGGTTCGTCGCAAACGCCGGGGGGGAATTCGTCGAATGGGAATGCTGGATCCGACAATAACGCGACCAACCCCAGTGGCGGAGGTGGGAGCAGGAACGATATTCCTTCGCCAGCTGGATCCGACTTGGTTGTGGAACCCCATGGTATCGATATCCCCAGCTTCTTTGATGAATCCGAATATTGGTCCGAACGTGCTGCCGCATGCAAGCCCAGTGCTAACAACGGAGAGATAGAGACATTAGATCAACGGAGCACCATCACGGGAGACCCCAGCTGGCTCGCACAGATTTCAAAGGTTTCGTACACATTAGACCACTATCTAGCCCCCCCGACACTGAGAGCTTGTGCCGACGAGACTAGCTCATGGGTGGATTCAGACGTTATCCCTGGATACGACGGTCAATGTACCCATCTGTTCCAGACACGGTCCGATGGAACAACTAGGGGTGTTCCAATCGACGGCCCGCCTCCCCCTCCTCCTCCGCCTCCCGCTCCTAATACCGTTACAGTCCTGAGCCTGTACTTCGATATCCCCTTTGCGCTCCGAAACCGCGATCTTCTGACGGTCACTGTGGGTTTTAGGCCGGGAACACCTTGTTATGAGGCGATCAGGAGCCAATTCACGGTTGACAACTAGACGGTGCGACACGTGACGAAGAGGAGATGAGACGATGAAAACAGCAAAAAGAATAGCTCTACTGATCGCGATCTTCTCCCTCGCCGCGTGCGCCGAAATCAAGAACGTTACGGACGATCCAAATCATCTCGCGGATTCGAACAGGTCACCGGACGCGGCAATCGACGCCGATCCGCCTGGAAACGGACTTGTGGTGACCGGAACGGAGACCACAGTCGAGCCTCCGCTCAGCTCTCCGATGATCGATTGTTCCTGGTCGCAACCCGGCTCGACGGTATCGATCGAAGTGTTGAATGGAGAAAGGTGGCTTTTCATTCGCAACGAGGCCGCGATCTGGATCGAGAACATCGGCCGATTCGATTATGTCGGCACGAAACCGGGATATTTCGTGAAAGTCAGTGGTTGCGCAACCGCGACCGGGGGGAGCAAATGTGCCCCATGGGAGAAGATCCGGAACTCGTCCTCGGATCTGATCGTGAAGTTTCGGATTCCCAAAACGATTCAAGACGGGTTCACCCTGATCATGACACCTGAAGACGTCTCAAATCGGTGCTTTTCAGAAACCGTCCAGCCGTACACCTTGACGGTGCGTACCCCCATCGGAGAGAAGCCTGTCGATCCGGACGGTCCATGATTTCGGCTTTTCGGTAAACAAGACGGCCAAGGGAGAATTTCGACGTCCTCAAGGTTTCGCCTCACTTCTCCGCGATCATAATGAAGTCGACCTCTCGCGGTATATTTGCAAGGCAAAATAACCACCATCTATCCATGGAAGAATGCCGGAACTTGAGTTGCCGAAGGAAGGTTCCGTTTGGGGGCTGGTGGTTTCTATGTGGCTGTTTTTACAAAACAAATACTTGGCCCGGAGCTTGCGTATTCATCAGATGTCCGTATGCGGGGAAAGGACGGCCGGGCGATGACGAAACTCAAGAACGCGTTCGCAATCATCTCGATTCTGGGACTCTTCGGATGCGCTGGAATGAAAGAGGCTGCAGATGATCTGAATAATCTTGCGAAGGCGGGCACGGAAACGGGCGGCACGACGGGCGACGGTTTGAACACCGACGGTTCTTTGGGTCCGACCGAGAAGATATCTCCCGAGACACGGGCACCGGGCAACGCACTTCCTTTGGTCGTGACGGGCACGGAAATTGGCGACGGTAACCCGGAGCCAGATTTCTGTGTTTTCGAGAACAACGCAACGCCAACGGCATCGCTGGATGAACATGGCGAGGTATGGATCACGATCGCGGGGAATGTCGATTGGCTCGCTCAGATTGAGAAGTTCGACTACAAATTGAAACACTTTGGGGACCCGACACCAATGAGAGGGTGTGCCGATTACACGAGCAACCCCGACGGCAAGCATTGTGACCATTTGTTTAAGACAACGTCGGATGGGTATACGAGAGCTTCCCGGGATCTGGTAATGGCGCCAGACCCGATCACGGTGCCAGACCCGATCACGATCCAAAGTTTAAAATTCAAGGTCCGCTTTCCGACATTCAACGGGGACGTGCTGACGATCGACAAGGTATTCGCCGAGGGAACGGCGTGTTTCGAGGCAATATTCCGGACACCCCCGGGCAAGGATTCGTAACCGATGAATACGGCAAGAAAGATAGCTCTCCTAATTGCGATTCTCTCGCTCGCTGCGTGCGCAGGAGGCAAGAAGGTGGAGGACGAGCTGAATCGTCTTGCGAACTCGGGGATGGTGCCGATCGTGACGACTAACAACGACGTAGGGTCCGTGGTGATTGATGTCGGCGCTGGCTCTGACCTCGTGATTGCTGGCGATGACACTGCCTCAGCGCTCGTGGTGTCCCAACCCGAGGACCTTGTGCCCCAAAACTCGACCCATGACGAGGGTTTGGGAACCGGGTCCGCCAGCAGCTCGGTCGCCACCGTTAGCGGCGATCACCTAGTCGTGATCGGGACCGAGGATTCTATTCCTCCTTTTTGGATAGGCGATGTCTCTCCGGGCACCTGTAAACTCGCCGCACAAGCAAAAGCAACGCTATTGAAATCGAACGATGGACGAGAGTGGGTAAAGGTCACAGGAGACTCCGGTTTGCTCGGTCAGGTTGCCAGCTTCAGGTACGCAGTGGTACGGAACGGTAACCCCGTTGAATTCGACTGTGCCGAATACCAGGCCGGCGCCAATTGCAGTGAGCTGCTCAACGTGTTGGCGTTCGACGTCGCGGATTCCAGATCGATTGCCCCCGCCCTCGATGGCGGCCTGACGTTCGGGAACCGCCTCGAGCTTCAGCCGGGCGATGAACTGAGGATCTGGGCGCAATACCGGGCAGGATCCTCCTGTAACCCCGTGACAGACCCCGGCCCCGGTGATGGCGTGGCCTGGTAAGGGGACTTGGACCCCGACAACCTTTCCATCACGCACTTGACAAGACCCCGACAACAGATTGCAATGCAAAGTGATGACGGACTATACACGCAACCTATCTCCCCGAAACAACACGTTTTTTCTGTTCGGTCCACGGGGGACGGGGAAGACCACGTGGCTTCAGAAGGAGTATCGCGAAGGTTTCTGGTTGGATCTTCTCGACCACGAACTCTACTTGGCGATCATCAAGAATCCATCGTACCTGCGCGAGCTTCTGGCCGAGCGTCCGGTGAAATGGGTGGTGATCGATGAGATTCAAAGAGCTCCGGCGCTCTTGAACGAAATTCATTACCTGATGAATCGGAACAAGGCCCTTCGTTTCGCGCTGACCGGATCAAGCGCTCGGAAACTTCGACGGGAGGGGGTGAACCTGTTGGCGGGCAGGGCGGAGGTCGTTCGATTCGCTCCGTTCTCCTTTTCGGAAGTGGGCGAGGACTGGGATCTTGAAAAAGCATTGCGCTTCGGATTGCTTCCAAAATCGTTCGTGGCGAATGATGATGAAGAGCGGACCCGTTTCCTGAACTCCTATGTGATCACGTACTTAAAGGAAGAGATTCAACAGGAAGCCGCGGTTAAGAATCTCGACACCTTCGCGCGGTTCCTGGAGGTTGCCGCAATCTTGAACGGCCAAACGCTCAACATTGCAGGCGTTGCCCGTGACGCCGGGGTCGCGAGACCCACGGTTCAAGGGTATTTCAAGGTGTTGGAAGATACGCTCGTGAGCTTTCTGCTCCCGGCCTGGAAAACCGAGACGAAGGTGCGCGAGGCGGCACATCCGAAATTCTATTTCTTCGATACCGGCGTCGTGAATGCCCTGCGCGGGTCGCTTCGGGAGCCGATCGATCCGACCAACAAGGGGTGGCTTCTGGAGACGTTGTTGTTGCACGAAATCCGCGTGGCCGCCCAACAACTCGGTTACGACGAGAACTGGGGGTACTGGCGCCTTCCGTCCGACAAAGAGGTCGATCTGATCTGGAAAAGCCATGGCAAAACCATCGGTGTGGAGATCAAATCCGGACCGAAATGGCGGCCCGAATACTCGAAAAGTTTGAACGAGTTGATCGGTCTCCGGAAGATCGGCGCAGCTTACGGAGTGTACCTGGGAAAGGAGAGATTGAAGGACGGGGCGGTCACGGTGCTCCCTGTAAAGGAATTCCTGCGGACGCTGCACGCGGGAAAATTGTTTTAGGTTGGTGCGAAAGAGGGGACTCGAACCCCTACACCCTTGCGGGCACCAGACCCTGAATCTGGCGCGTCTGCCAATTCCGCCACTTTCGCGCGGGAGGGCTTTTATCACGAACCGTTTTCCGACGCTAATACCGGCGAGCATCGGCGTCGAGGTTGCTAAGGGGGGTCGCCCACGGTACCGTGTCGGGTCGGCATGTCCTCTCCGTCGGAGATCATTCTCGGAATTGACCTGGGCACCACGTTCACCTGCGCGGCGTACGTGAAGGACGGCCAACCCCGCATTATCCCGTCGGAAAAAGGGTACGCGACGATCCCGTCGGTTGTTGCCCTGACCAAAAAGGGGGAGATCGTCACCGGCCAGCCCGCCTTGGATCAAATGGTGGTCGATCCGGGCTGCACCATCTTCGGCGCCAAGCGCCTCATCGGGCGCAAATTCAATTCGATGATCGTGCAGGAGATCAAGCAGTTGATGTCGTACCCGATCGTCGAGGGACCGGACGGCGAAGCGGCCGTGATGCTCGGGGAGAAGACGTACACCTTGTCTCAGATCTCCGCCTACATTCTGGGCGCGATCCGCGAAGTGGCGCAGGGGATGCTGGATCAGAAGATCCAGCGCGCGGTGATCACGGTGCCGGCTTACTACAGCGACAACCAGCGGCACGCGGTCAAGCGAGCGGGGGCGATCGCCGGACTCGAGGTCGAGCGGATCGTCAACGAACCGACTGCCGCAGCGGTCGCGTACGGTTTCAACAAAGGGTTCGACCAAAAAATTCTGGTCTACGACCTGGGGGGCGGGACATTCGACGTCTCGATCCTGCACGTCCAGGCGAACGAATTCCGCGTCCTCGCCACCGGCGGCGATACGTTTCTAGGAGGGGTCGACATCGACAACCGGGTCACCGGGCTCGCTCTCCAGAAGTTCAAGGAGGTGACCGGGAAAGACCTGCTCGAGGAGCCGGTCTCGGTGCAGCGGGTCCGGCAGGCGGCCGAGCGGGCCAAGCGGGAGCTGTCGGTCGAAAAACAGGTCGAACTTCTTCTTCCGTACATCGCCGACCTGAAGGGACAGCCGGTCGACATGAAGCTCAAGCTGACGCGCGATCAGCTCAACCGTCTTTCCTCCGATCTGATCGATCGGACGTTGATCATCACCGATCAGGTTTTGAACTCGATCAAGATGAAGAAGGGGGATCTGGACGAGATCCTCCTGGTCGGCGGCCAGACCCGGATGCCTCTGGTGCAGGACCGAGTCGAGGCCCATTTCGGGAAGGCGCCGCGGAAGGGGGTTCATCCCGACGAAGTCGTGGCCCTGGGTGCGGCGATCCTCGCGAACCCGAAGGCGATCCGGCAAGAGGTGAAGCTCCACGACGTTCTGTCGATCCCGATCGGGATCGCGGTGACCGGCGGGAAGTTCAAAGTAATCCTGGACAAGAACACCCCGATCCCCGCGTCGAAGGCGTATAAGGCCAACCTGTTCCGCGAGGACATGCTGGTGATCGACATCTATCAGGGGGAGGATCCGACCGTCTTGAAGAACGAGTACCTCGGCACCTTCTGCTTCCCCGCCCCGAAGAAAGGGCAGAAGGGGGGACGGAATCTGGAGATGCGGTTCGATCTCTCCGCCGAGTGCCTCTTGACCATCAAAGTGCGTGACGTCGAGACCGGGGAGCGGACGATGAGCGAGATGATCACCCTTCAGACCCCGGCGAGCTTGCGGGACGGTTTGAAGGTGGCGATGAACACCGAAGGATCGCAATCGAGCGGTTGGTTCCTTTCGTTCGCGAAGAAGATTCTGGGACGCAAATGAAGAAAGAACCGACCGAACTTCCTACGTTTCAGCCCCCCACGGCCGCGCCCCCCACGAAGGCGGCACCGGCCCCCCTCGAGAGGCAGCCGATCCCCGGGGTCAGGAACATCCTGGCCGTCGCGAGCGGCAAGGGGGGGGTCGGGAAATCGACGGTGGCCGTCAATCTGGCACTTGCCTTGGGACGGAGGGGGAAGACGGTCGGGATCTGCGATGCCGACGTCTACGGCCCATCGATCCCGCTCATGCTGGGGCTTAACGAGCGGCCGACGCTCGGCCCGGACCAGAAAATCGTGCCGCTCTCCCGTTACGGTCTCAAGGTCATGTCGATCGGCTTCCTGGTGGAAGAGAATACCGCCGTGATCTGGCGCGGGCCGATGGTGATGAAAATGCTTCAGGAATTTCTCCGGAACGTGAACTGGGGGGAGCTCGATTATCTCGTCCTCGACCTTCCGCCGGGGACCGGAGACGCTCAATTGACGATCGTCCAGACCGTTCCTCTTTCGGGCGCGATCATCGTGACGACGCCGAACGATATGGCGTTGATCGATGCCCGGCGCGGCCTCGCGATGTTCCGGGAGGTGTCGGTTCCGGTCCTGGGGATCATCGAGAACATGTCCTCCTTTGAATGCCCCCATTGCCATACTCTGACCCCAGTTTTCGACGCCGGCGGCGGGAAGAGAACCGCCGACGAACTCGGGGTCCCGTTCCTGGGGGAGATCCCGCTCGACCTCGAGATCCGGCGCGGGGGGGATACCGGCCGGCCGACCGTTGCGGTCAACCCCGAGTCGGTTCAGGCCGGGGCGTTCCTTCGTCTCGCCGATGCGGTTCTCGAGCGGACCGGCCCGGGGACCGGAGAGCGGAAGGGGGCTCTCCGTTCGTTCCTTTCCCGTTTGTAGACGCCGCGCACGGGTCTTTTTCTTGCCGCCCCCGGGGTGATCGTGGAAGATGGTGCTCGGTCGAAGCCTATGGAAGTACTGGCAATTGCTGAACGTCGCGTGAAACCGCGTGTCGAGACGAAGATCCGGGTCCGGATCGGCGGGTTCGAAGGGGAATCGGAGACGTTTACCGGAAACTTGAGCAAGAGCGGAATTTTTCTGGAGACCAAGGAGCCGTTCGCGAAGATCGGCGAGAAGCTCCAGATGCAGATCGAGATCCCGCATTCCGGCGAGACGATCCGCGTAACCGCCAAGGTGGCCCGGATCGTCGCGCCGAACCGTCTGACCGAAACCCCCGGGATGGGGTTCCACTTCCTGAAGATCGAAGCGCGCCAGGCGCGGCTGTTCGACAAGTTCATCGATCAGCTTCTCGATGCCCGCGGAATCGGGAGTCGGAGATATCCCCGCGCGCGGACGCAACTCGTGATCGAGATCCGCTCGAAAGCGATGGCCCGAAAAGTGATCACCGACAACCTGAGTTACGGCGGGTTGTTCCTGAAGACGTCGATCGAAGGGTTCGCGCTGGGGGACCGGCTCGCGATCGTTCTAGTCCACCCGACATCGAAGCGGAAGTTCGCGGCCGACGTGGAGGTGGTTCACCTCCGCAAAGGGGAATCGGGGATCCGGAAAGATTTCATGGAGGGGATCGGCGTTCAGTTTATCGATCTCACACCGGCCCGCCGCGAAGACATGGCGATCTTCTTGAAGAGCATCCTCGCCTCGCAACGGCGGGGTAAAGACTAACGAATCAGCTCGGATAGCGTTCGTTGATGATCCGTCTCTCTTTCGGCGGGAAGCGACAGTTGCGCCCGGAAGGCCGATCCGATCTCCCCGATCGTGATCTTCTCGGGCGGGCGGCTGAACACGTACGAGGGCTCCTCCGCGATGGCCGTGGGGGCGACGAGCTGGGCTTTCGTCAAGACCCCCAGGTGATCCTCCACCGATTCGATCGGCAGCCCGACGTCGGCTGCGAGCATCACGGCGGACTGCGGCCCATCCCCCCGAAGGAAGTGTCGGGCGAGAGCGACGGCAATCCGGATCCCCCAATCCTCGTGAACCGGAATCGCAAACGGGCTCTGGGTGTATTTTTCCCGCATCTCCCGTTGCAGCGCCGCTAAGTTTTGGATCGTATAGTTGAGCTCCACGCCGGTGAGGACGATCACCCAGCTGAGGTAGATCCAGAGAAGGAGAACCGGGATCAATCCCAGCGAGCCGTACACCTTGCTGACCGGAATGACCTTGAGAACGTAGAGATTGAACCCTCCCTTGGCGAGTTCGAAGAGAACCGCGGCCACCAGCGCGGAGAAGAGGGCGGGCTTCCAGCGAACCTTCGTGTTTGGCATCAGCTTGAACAGCATGAAAAGAGAGAAGGTCGTGAGCAGGATCGGCACCAGCACGAACGCGGTCCGCACCATCGTCGTCAGGTCCCGGTAGGAGTGGAAGAATTTCAGCTCCTGAACTCGGCCGGAGACATAGAGCGAGGCGGCCAGGGCCGTCGGGACCACCACGAGAATCGAGCAGAGCATCTGGAATCGGGCCCAGATCGTCCGGTGTCTCCGGACCTTCCAGAGCGCGTTGAGCGATTTCTCGACGGTCCGAAGGAGGGAATAGGCGGTGAAGATCAACCCGGCCGCACCGATCGTTCCCAAGGTACGGGTATGGAGGTTCGCCACGAACCGGTCGATGTAGTCGACGACCCCTTGCGCTGAGTCGGCAACGAACGTCCGCAGGATCCAGTCCTGCGCCGACGAGCTGAATGAGGCCAGTTTCCCCGCCATCTTGAAATACAGAACAAAGAGAGCCGTGACCGGCACCAGGGAGAGGATCGTCGTATAGGCAAGGGCAGAAGCGCGTTGCAGGAACTGAGCCTCGTTCAATTCCAGGACGACGTGCGTTCCGAGACGGACGAGGTAGTGGAAGGCGCGCACCCCGGTGTGCAGGGTAGGGGGATCTTCGCGCAGGATTCGGCGGAAGTAGCGCAGGACGGCGGGGAGGGTTCCTTCGGCCACGTTTTACAGCTAATATCACCGCGATGGCGATTCGGAAAATCATTACCTATCCCGACCCTCTCCTCCAGCGGGTGGCGAAGCCGGTCGAAAAGTTCGATTCCAAGCTGGCGGCGCTCGTGGCCGACATGGTGGAGACGATGAGGTACGCCCCCGGGATCGGTCTGGCAGCCCCTCAGGTGGGGGAGTCGATCCGATTGATCATCGTGGAAGTCAAAACGGATGAGGAGGAGTCTCCGGCGCAGCTGTACGCGGTCTGTAATCCGGAGATCACGCGCCGCGCGGGAGAGGCGAAGATCGAGGAAGGGTGTTTGAGCTGCCCCGGCCTTTACGTCGAGATCGAGCGGTCCGCGGAGGTAACGGTCGAAGGGGAGAATCCGGACGGGACCCGTTTCATCCTGGAGGCCGAGGGCCTTCTGGCGATCTGTTTCCTGCACGAGATCGATCATCTGGATGGGAAACTCCTGGTGAGCTACGTCAGCCCGCTTCGGCGGGAGGCGTACCGGAAAGAGATTCAGCAGACGCGGGTCCGCGCCGATGGAACCCCGGACGATCGTCGGAAGGCGCTTTGAAGATCGTATTCTTCGGAACCCCGCCGTTCGCCGCCGCCTCTCTCGAGGCGCTGGTCACGCGCGGACACGAGATCCCGCTCGTGGTGACGCAGCCGGATCGCCCCGCGGGTCGGGGACGCAGGGTATCGGAGCCGGCGGTCAAGACGGCGGCCGCGGCGCGCGGGCTGCATGTGATCCAGCCGGCGAAAATGAGGGACGAGAGTCTTTGGAGTGGGCTCCGCGAAACCAAGGCGAAGCTCTTCGTCGTCGCGGCGTACGGGAGGATCCTTCCCCCCGAAATCCTCTCGATTCCCGAATGGAGTTTGAACGTGCACGCCTCGCTTCTTCCCCGCTGGCGCGGGGCGGCCCCGATCGCGCGGGCGATCGCGGCGGGGGATCGGACCACGGGCATCTCGATCATGCGGTTGGTTCAAGAATTGGACGCCGGGGACGTGATGCTCCGGGAGGAGACGGCGATCGGTCCCGAGGAAACGTGCGGCGAGTTGACGGAGCGGTTGGCCGGGCTCGGCGCCCGGGCGCTCCTGGCTGCGCTCGAGAAGGTCGAGGCCGGGACCGCGGAATTCACCCCCCAGGATCGTTCCCTCGTGACGCTCGCGCCGCCGGTAACGGCCGAGGAGGGGGAGATCGACTGGAAACGTCCCTCGGAAGAGATTGCCAACCGGGTCCGTGCGTTCAACCCGTGGCCCTCGGCGTTCACGACGGACGGCCGCCAGCGGATCAAGCTCTTCCGGACCGCCCCGACGGAAGAGCCGAGCGGAACGGCCTCCCCCGGGTCTCTTCGGTGGCTCAAGAACCGTCTCTGGGTCGCTACCGGCAACGGTTGGCTCGAACTTAAGGAACTTCAGCGGGAGGGGAAGGCGCGGCAGGGGATCTCGAGCTTTCTCCCCGGCTATCCGATCTCTCCGGGCATGCAGTGGGGCTGAGTTCGAACATCCGTCCCGTCCGCCTCGTGTACGGGCTCGTTTTTCTGATCGTCTACGCCTCCGCGACGATCGTGACGGTGAGCCTTCTGGTGCGGAGCGGAGGGGAGGTGACGGTTCCTTCCGTTCTGGGGCTGGGGCGGGACGAAGCTCGCGAGCAGCTGGTGTCGGCGGGCCTGCGTACCGGTTCGTTTTCCGAGATGCCGAGCAGCGACGTTCCGCTCGGTCATGTCCTTCAACAATCGGTTTCGCCGGGGGAACGGGTGCGGGAGGGAAGGAGCGTCGGTCTGGTTCTTTCGAAAGGGCCGCGGGAGCGAAGCGCCCCCCGGTTGGTCGGTTTGGACTCCCGCGCGGTTTCCGTGGTGTTGGCTTCCTCCGAGCTCTCTCCAGGACCGGTCTCCCGGAGTTGTTCGGAAGAGATCCCCTCGGGTCTCGTGATCGCGCAGGACCCACAGCCGGGGGAGACAACGACCTCCGACTCGGTCCGGACCCTCCTCTCGACCGGGCGCTGTTCGGACCGATACGTGATCCCCGACTATTCGGGGAAGGGGTTCGCGGCGACCGCGCGAACTCTGCGGGAAGAGGGATTCACCGTCTCTTCGATTCCGGGGAATGTTTCCGACAAGCCGGAAGGGACGGTCCTCGGGCAGGACCCGGCGGTCGGCGCGTTTGTCTCCCCGGCGGATGAGATCCGTCTGACGGTCGCGGGCGCGCCCCCCTCTCCGGAGGGGGGTACCTCCGGCGAGGGGCAGCTCGTGTTCGTCACGATCCCGGCCTCCCCGGCCTTTTTTCGGAAAGAGGGGGTGTTACGGGTCGATCGCCCCGAACCGTTCGGGGTGAGCGTGATTGACTTCCTGCAGACCCCCGGCAACAATTCCGAATTCGCGGTCTGGCTCATGCCTGGAAGTGAGGTGAGCGTGACGCTGAACGGTCAAGAAGTCTGGAGGAAAACATACCCATGGCAATGATCGCACCTTCGATTCTCTCCGCCGATTTCTCCCGATTGAAGGATGAGATCGAGGCGGTCGAGGCTGCCGGGGCCGACTGGATCCATGTCGACGTGATGGATGGGCGTTTCGTGCCGAATATCACGATCGGCCCGCCGGTTGTCGCGGCGATCCGGAAAGCGACGAAGCTCCCGCTCGACGTCCATCTCATGATCGAGGAGCCGGAGAGATACATCCAGGCGTTCCGGGACGCCGGTTCCGATTGGATCTCGATCCACGCCGAGGCGACTCACCACCTTCAGCGGGCGTTGGCCATGGTCCGCGAGTCGGGGGCGAAACCGGCCGTGGCCCTGAATCCGTCGACGCCGCTTTATTCTCTAGATCATGTCTGGAGCGACATCGCGATGGTTCTGATCATGACCGTGAACCCCGGCTTCGGCGGGCAGAAGTTTCTTCCCGATTCGGTCTCGAAGGTCCAATCGCTCAAGAAGAAATCGGAGCGGATGGCACCCAAGATCCTGATCGAGGTCGACGGCGGGATCGGTCCTCAAAATGTCGGGGAGATTCATGCGGCCGGTGCATCGGTTTTTGTGGCGGGGACCGCGATCTTCGGATCGCGGGACTACAAGGGGGCCATCGCGAAGATGCGGGAAGCAACCAACCCCAAAGGCAAGTGAAGGAATCCCCCCTATCGGAGGTCGTCCGCGACCGCCGTTTCAATGAGATTCTGGCGTCGATCCGCCGTTCGGTCCAGCAGGGGGAATCGATCACGATTTCGCCCCGGGAGGTCGACTACATCCGGCGGACGTTCCATCGCGGGATCCGGATGGGGGAGCGGCGGCTCCATCGCTTGGCGCGCGCTCTTCTCTCACGATTCGCCCCGCGTGCGGAGCTGAAGACCCACTACGTCGGCTGGGGGAAGTGTTCTCATCCGGAGCATGTCGAGATCCTGAAAAACCAGGTCCCGATCACCGATCCGAAGAAAGAACTGTACGACCGCGCCGATACGGATCTCGCGATCGAGCACCTCCCCGTCTGCCCCCGATGCGGGTTCAAGAGCACGAACATCCTCTCGTTCGTCCAATACAAGCCGGAACCGGTCCCGAAGTCGGGGCTCGCGCTCCTCTCCACGCGGATCAAGACGACGTCGAACCTTTGTTACAAGGTGACCGATATGGTCTTCGACATCGACCGGATGTTCCGTCACGACAAGTTCCACGGGCAGTTCAGTCAGATCGTGGCGGATGTCTATGGCGTCAAGGCGGTTTTTCGGACGGAAACGCAGATGTGGGATGCTCTCACGGAGATCCGGAAGGTCCGGAGTCTAAGCGTGTTGGAGGAGAAGGATTACGTGGGGGAGCGGAAGAAGAACAGCGGGTTCGAGGTGTACAAAGTCCTCGCGAAGAATCAGGGCCAACTTTTCGAGATCCAGTTTCAGTCGAAACGGATGTTCGAACACGAGGAATCAAGTCTCCCCGCCAGCCATCGTACGTACAAGGAGAGGCAGATGGCGGACCGGCGGAAACTCGGGAAAGAGTACTTAGAAGTGTTTCGGGCGCTCACACAGCTTTTCGCCCGCCCCGATCAGAACTACTGCGACATCGGCTACATCGAACTCGGCTACACCGGGAAAGGTTTGGACGACGAATTCTGATGGGGAAAAAAACAGGGGGCACCGGAGACGGTGCCCCCAGAAGTTTGGCAACTTGATTACGTTAATTTGCGAACGTTGGAGGCCTGCAGCCCTTTCGGACCTTCCTTCACCTCGAACTCCACCTTGTCTCCTTCGTAGAGGGTCTTGAAACCTTCCCCCTCGATCCCGGTGTGATGGACGAAGACATCGACCCCGTCTTCACGGGTGATGAAGCCGTACCCTTTTTTCTCGTTGAACCACTTGACTGATCCTTTTGGCATCTTGAGGCCTCCTGTTATTGCTTGTTGCTTGTTGCTGTGAAACATCCCCGGCGACACCACGTGCCGGAGAATTCGTTGAAAAGCCAAAGAGTGGAATTCTTCATATCGTGTTCTGAGTTGGGTGGATGAAGAGTGAATCTAGCGCTGGCGCAACCTTTGGCTTTAAAGGCCGCTCGTACCATATCGGTTTTGGGGGTGCAAACCATTCAGAACGTGTACCGGACCCCGGCATAGATCAGGAATCGCCGGAAGGCGGCCTGCTGGCTCGAGAACTCATTGGAGTAACGGGTGAATTTCGTCTCGAACGCCCACCGGACAAAGGGATGGACCGAAACCTTTACCACGAACGAATTGAAGTTTTCGTCTTCTGACCCGGTCAGAAGGAAGCGCTGCCCCTCCGGCGTGTAGTCGAAGACGGAGGGGAACTGTTTGAACTGCAAGGTGCCGAGGACGTGGACGGCGATGAGCGCCGGCGGGATTCCCGGCTCGTCCTCCGAAACGTCGTCGGGGTCGCGGGGGAACATCGGGACGGAGATGAGGGCCGTGACCCGGTGATTGTCGAACGAATAAGCGGCCGTGGAGGAATCGTTCCGTTCGAACGTGTATCGCAACGAAAGGACCGGTGCCCGGAGGTACTGAAGGAATCCGGAAACCTGGTGCTCCTGGTCCTTGCGGCCGCCGGCAGCAAACTGCTGCCAAGTGTACGAGTAGTGGGCACCGTAGGCGAAAACACTTCCGATTGTTTTCTGGAGTGTCGCTCCCCCCGTTTCGCGGAAGAACCCGTAGCTCTGGGTCGGTTCGAAACGGAAATAGGTGAAGCTTCCGGACGGCTCGACCGTCCATGCGTTGGATAGGGGAAAACGGAGATTGAGTCGGGTTGTGGTGGAAAGGTAATCTTCGTTGATGTCCTGGAATGTGGCATCGACCTTGTCTCGCTCGTTCTGATACTTGAAGTCAGGGGTCAGGGAGATCTCGAAGCCGGGCGTAATCTGCCAGGCGAGCGGAAACTCGGCATACTGGATCAGGGCGTCCCGCTCCCCCCGACTGAAGAACAGCTTTCCACCTCCCTGGTAATCCCAACCGAGCCTCAGGTCTGATGAGGGAGAGTACTGCCCGCGGCTCTGAAAGAACGATCGCACCAGGAAATCCCCGTCGCTTCCGCCGAACATCTTGAAGACGTTCGAATCGTATTCAAACCCCGCTTGGACGGAATTCTGAATCCGGAAAAGAGACGGCGGTCGGAATTCGGGCGATTCCTGTGCCCAAAGTGGGGACGCGAAGAGGAGAAGGAGGACTAAAGCCGGCTTGCCTCGCGTGCAAGTTCCCGCGCCCTTTGATGAAGGCGGTTCAGAATTGCACGGATCACGGAGATTCGATTCTCGAGCCATTGAACCTGATCGGTGGAAGCCGGGTTTCGACCTTGTACATCCCGTTTCTGGTCTAGAGGCAAGCCAAATTCGCTGGCAAGTTGAGCGAGCGGGTCGCGCGCTCCCTTGTCCGAGAGGGGCGCATCGGCCGCCGGTCCACTTACGTGGGAGGTCGGATCGAGGTCGGTCGGCGAGAGGGGGACCTTGGAACGGGCATCTGCTGTTCCCGGCGAGGCCGCGACCGGAACATCCTGGCCCGGAGCGGTTCCAGCAACTGGGGAACCGGCCGCTGCTGGTGAAGCCGCGGTGCCGGTCTTCAGGGCGGCGAGAGCCCCGGGGGTACGGCCCGCTCCTCCCCGCACGAACCCTTGTTCGGCAAAGAATGATTCCTCGTCCATCAAATGGCTGAGTTCGTTCCGAAGAAACTGCTGGCGGCGGGCCTCCGCTACCTCCCCCTTGAGTATGGAGATTTCATCCTCCATCCTCTTCTCCAGGTCACGCAGAGCGTTCAGCCGATCGGCGGCTTCCTCACGGGAGCTCTCTCCCCGAAGGAGCGGCGTCGCGTCGGACGGAAGGCGGCCTTCTGTCGGCTCGATCGAGAGCTGCATCCGTTCGAGAAGGAGACGGTCGAGCTCGTGCGCGGAAGCGCTCCGGGTTTTCCAGTTTTCGGCATTCGAGTTGGCGATCGTCCTCCGAACCGCGATAGCCCGATCGAGTTCAACGGCAAGCGCCGTACGCGCGAGCCTAAGCTCCAGTGTCACTGCCTGGCGTTCATCGGTCGCGTCGGCCAGATGATCGGAAATCTCCTGGGCTTCCTGGAGCCGGGCCTGCAGCCGGTACTGGCGAAGCACCGTCGTCTCCTTGGTTTGCGCCCGCTTCAGGGAATGAATTTCCGCGGAGATCCGGTCGAGGTTCCGGGAGGTTTCGGCGATCTTCCGGTCTTGGTCGACCAGTGATCGGGTCAGACGGGAGACAACTGTGCGAGCGGAGTCGAGACGATCCGGGGGAAGCGCAAGTGCGGTCGATGCAAACGCGAGCGAAAGCAACGCGAGCAACAACACCCCCGAAAGCTTATTCCTTCGCAATCCCATACTTCTCCAGTTTGTAGTATAGCGCACTTGTCTTGATTCCCAACAACTGGGCCGTTTTGGTCTTGACCCCGCACGCCTCCTCGTACGCCCGCAAGATCAGCTGACGTTCCAGGGTTTCGAGTGCTTGATCCAATGTCACGGCCTTGTCCGGGAGCTCTATCCCCTCACGATCATTGATGATTTTGAGTTCGTCCGGCAGAGCGGCTACGTCGATGACGTCTCCCGGAGTCAGGACATAGAGTCGTTCCAGCAGGTTCTCGAGTTCCCGGATGTTCCCCGGCCAACGGTACGTTCGGAAATGGGCCAGAACCTCCCGGGTCACGCTGATCTTTCGCCCGTTTCTCTTCGCGAGGGTGTCGAGAAAGTGTGCCGTCAGTGCCGCGATGTCGTCTTTCCGGTCGCGCAGCGGGGGGAGATCGATCGGAACGATGTGAAGCCTGTAATAGAGGTCTTCGCGGAACCGTCCCGTCCGGATCTGTTCCTTAAGATCCCGGTTCGTGGCGCTGATCACGCGGACATCCACCTTCAAGGTGCGGGTTCCGCCGACCCGCTCGAAGCAACGATCTTGGAGGACGCGCAGCAGCTTGAGCTGGATCGCCAGGGAGATCTCCCCGATCTCGTCCAAGAAGATCGTTCCCTCGTCCGCCAGTTCGAATCGTCCCTGTTTCCTCTGGACCGCTCCGGTGAAGGCCCCCCGTTCGTGGCCGAACAGCTCGCTTTCGAGAACCCCCTCGGCCAGAGCCGCGCAATCGACCTTGATGAACGGGCGGTGGGAGCGCTTGCTCTGCGCATGAATAGCCCGGGCCACCAGCTCCTTGCCGGTCCCACTCTCCCCGGTCACGAGGACGGTCGAATCGGCCGGCGCAACGCGGGCGATCTGCTCCCGGACGTTGGCGAGCGCGCGCGATTGCCCCGTCATTGTATCGGGATGTTCGCGTCGGCTCTCGGTCTGGAAATACTGGTTCTCGGCCCGCATCCGCGCGAATTCGAGAGCTCCGGCCACCTTGACGCGCAGAAGCTCCGGCGGGAACGGCTTCGTGATGAAGTCGTACGCGCCGAGCTTCATCGCCTCGACCGCGACCTCGATCGTTCCGAAGGCGGTGATGATCATGACCAGCGCGTCCGGGGAGAGTTCCCGAATTTTTCGTAAGACGGCGATCCCGTCCAGATCCTCCATCTTGAGGTCGCTGATGACGAAGTCGGGGGTGCTCTGTGCAAACAGCTCCACCCCTTCGATCCCCCCGGAGGCGGCACGCACATCGTGCCCGGCACGCGAAAGGATTTGAACGATCCCTTCCCGCATCGTCACATTGTCTTCAACGATGAGAATCTGCGCCATCCATCACCTCGGGAGAACCACGCTGACGTTCGTTCCGGCCCCCGGCGTCGATTCGACGCGGAGCTCGCCCCCGTGGGCATTAACAATTTTACGGGCGAATGACAATCCAAGTCCGGTTCCCTGTTCCTTCGTCGTGAAGAAGGGGTCGAACAGCCGTTCCAGATTTTCGGGAGGGATCCCGATCCCAGTGTCGGAGACGGTAATCTCGAACTGGCCGTTTTCCCCTCGCGCGCGGATCGCGATCTCCCCCCCGCGTGGCATCGCTTGAAGCGAGTTCACGACGAGATTAAGGAAGACCCGACGCATCTGGTCGGGATCGAACTCGCCTTGCTCGATGCCGTCGAACGAAGTGGCGAAGCGGATCCCCTTCTGCTCCATCTCTTTGGCGAAAGCGATGCGGATCTCCTCGAAGAACGATTTCAGGTCGACCGAAACGGACTGCAGCGTCGGGCCGCGGGCGAAGTCGAGAAATTCCTCGACGAGGTGCTTGAGCGTCGCGATCTCGTTCTGAATTCTCGTGACGGCGTCTTTGAGTTTCGGGTCTTTCGTGACCTGCGGTTCCTCCGCCAGGATTCCTGCGAACAGCTCCATCCCTCCAAGGGGGTTCCGGACCTCGTGCGCCACTCCACGGAGCATGACCTGTAACTCGCGGTCGCGCGCGACGATGTTCTTCCGCATCTCGTCCAGGACGAAGCTTAGGAACCCGATCTCGTTTTCCGAACGGATCGGGATCGGTTCCTCCAAGTGTCCTTCGCCGATCCGCTGGGCGCTCGCCACCAGTCCCTGAATCGGCGTGACGATCTGGCGTGAGATGATCATGCTGACGAGAACGATGATCGCGATGCAGGCCAGGGCGAAGTAGATCAGCAGGCTGCCGAGGCGATGCAGACTCTGAAAAAAGGTGGCGCTTCCGTCGACCCCGATCACCGCGAGCACTTTTCCCTCGTCCACGACCGGAGCGAACGCGCTCTTGTAATAACTCCCGTCGGAGCCCTGAAACAGGACGGAGGAGGTCGGCCGTTGGTTCCGGGCCGCCTCGATCTCGGTCCTGTGAATGCGGTTTCGTCCGTAGGTCGAACCGGGGGCCGAAGCCGGGTCGGTGTCGAGCAGGCTCTCATCGGAGAAATTGAAGAGGTAGACCCGGGCCACGCCGTTCACGTCGCGGATTGTTTCGAACCGTCGCAGAAGCGTCTGATGCGTGACCGTGGAGGCGTCTTTGAGGTCGAGAACCGTCATGTGGAACGCCCGGACCTGCGAGGCGGCCGAATGGGCGATCGCGACCAACCGCTTTCCCATCTCCTCGTCGAGGTTTCGCTTGGTCGTGTAGTAGAAAAGGGAGGCCGACGTCGTCAGGATCAGGAAAATCGGCGTCAAGTAATACAGAAGCAATGCGTTCCGGATTTTTTTCCGGAACTTGAGCGCCGCCCATTTCTGCTTGCTCGCCTTCACGGCCCCGGATCTTGGATGACGTCTTCGAGGTGGTCAATGCGGAACTTCACCCCCTCCCGCGTGACCAAGAGCAGGTCGAAGCGTCCGTCCCGACTGCGCCCGAAGCGGGCCAGATAGGCGCGCCCGAGCGTTAAGAGTTTCCGTTGTTTTCGGGAATCGAAATGGTCGAGAGGGGAAAAATCACGGTCGCTCTCCCCCGCTTTCACCTCGACGAAAACGAGCGTTTTTCCGTCCTCCATGACGAGGTCGATTTCGCCCAAAGGGGTCCGGTAGTTCGTCTCGATCAACCGGTATCCTTTTTGTTCCAGGTAGGCGCGAGCTCGCTCTTCCCCTTCTTTTCCCAGCTGCCGCCGCTCGTCGGTCATGCGGTTTGAGCCACGGGGGCGAAAGTCCGGCGGTGAATCGGGGTAGGGCCGAACTCGGAAAGGGCGCGAAGGTGGATCTCGGTTCCGTACCCTTTGTTCTCGGCGAAACCGTAAGCCGGGTACTGCTCCGAGATCCCGGTCATGAATCGATCTCGGGTCACCTTGGCGATGATCGACGCCGCCCCGATCGTCGTGACCCGGGCGTCCCCTTTGATGATGCACCGTTGGGGGATCTTCATCGGGGCGCGGAAATTCCCGTCGATCAGGCAGAGTTCGGGTCGCGGGTCGAGGCGGGCGACGGCTATCTTCATCGCCTTCAAGGAAGCCTGGAGGATGTTGATCTCGTCGATCTCGGAGGGGTCGACCGAACCTACGCCGACCGACACCGCATGCTTCTCGATCAGGAGAAAAAGCTCCTCGCGCCGCTCCGGCGTCAGCTGCTTCGAGTCACGGATCCGCGCGGCGAACTCGGCACACCGTTCGTCGAAGATCACGGCCGCCGCGACGACCGGACCGGCCAGCGCCCCCCGACCCACTTCGTCCACTCCCGCCACGATTCCGATGCCGTCCCTCCAGAGACTGCGTTCCATGGAAAGGGGACGGTCGTCGAGATCGAAGAGCGCCGTCATTTTTCCGGTTTCGCGAGCGAAAGGAACAGTTCCCGGAGTTGCTTCGGGTCGGCCGGGGAGGGGGCTTCCGCCATCAGGTCGACGGCGCTCTGGGTTTTCGGGAAGGCGATGACGTCACGGATCGCGTTCGATCCGGCCAGAATCATGGCGATCCGGTCGATCCCGAAGGCGATCCCCCCGTGCGGCGGCGTTCCGTATTGGAGCGCCTCGAGGAAGAAGCCGAACTTTCGCTGCGCCTCCTCGCGGGTCATCCCGAGCGCGTCGAACATCACCTGCTGGACTTCTGTTCGATGGATCCGGATCGATCCACCCCCGAGCTCGTAGCCGTTCGCCACCAGGTCGTAGGCGCGCGCCCGGACCAAATCAAGGTTCTTCCTCTCCCGGAGGAGGGGAAGGTCGTCGGGATGGGGGGAGGTGAACGGGTGGTGTTTGGCGACGTACCGTTTCTCCTCGGCGTCGTATTCGAAGAGAGGAAAGTCGATCACCCAGGCGAAGGCGTACGACGCGACCGGCGGGATCTTCATCTGGGCGACGCAGTGGTCGCGCAGGCCGTTCAACGTGGCGCGAGCCACCGACGGCTGGTCTGCGACGAGAAGGGCGAGATCCCCTTCTCCCAACTTGAGGTTGGTCGCGACCGAGTCGAGTTCCTCCGGCGTCAGGAACTTCTCGGCCGGCGAGGAGATCTTTCCGCTCGCCCGCTTTACGGTGACGAGCCCCTTGGCGCCGAACCCTTTCGCTTTCTCGGTCAACTGATCAATCTGGCTCCGGGAAAGGGAGCTTCCGCCCTGCAGTCGGATGCCGCGGATTTCGCCGCCGCGACCGATCACCTCCTGAAACACCTTGAATTTCGTGCTGACGAAGGTGCTCGAAAGGTTCCGGAGCGGGATCGGCCAGCGGAGGTCCGGTTTGTCGCTGGCGTACAGCTCCATCGCTTCCGAATGGGGGATCCTGGGGAACGGAGTTTCGAGACGGATCCCGAGCACCTCTTTCCAGATCCGCGCGAAGAGCCCTTCGACGAGATGGAAGAGCCCTTCCTGCGTCGGGAACGCTATCTCCATATCGAGTTGGGTGAACTCCGGCTGGCGGTCGGCGCGGAGATCCTCGTCCCGGAAGCAGCGGACGATCTGATAGTAGCGGTCGAACCCGGCGATCATCAGGAGCTGTTTGAAGAGCTGCGGCGACTGCGGCAGGGCATAGAACTCCCCCGGATGGACCCGGCTCGGGACGAGATAATCGCGCGCCCCCTCCGGTGTCGACTTCGTCAGGAATGGTGTCTCGACGTCGAGGAAGCCGGACTCGTCGAGAAACCGGCGGATCGTCTGCGTGAGTCGATGACGGGCGATGAAGTTCCGCTGGAGTTCGGGGCGACGGAGATCGAGATAGCGGTATTTGAGGCGGGTCGTTTCCGACGCATCGGTCTCCTCGTCGATCGCGAACGGAAGAGGTTTCGATTCGGCGACGATCTCGATGCCGTCGGCGACGACCTCGATTTCACCGGTCGGGAGTTTCGGGTTCACCATTCCTTGCGGTCGTGCTTCCACGCGCCCCGAGACGGCCAGGACGAACTCGTTCCGAATCTTGTCCGCTTCGGCATGCGCCTTCGGGTTCGCTTCGGGGCGGAAAACCACCTGGGTCAGACCGTACCGGTCCCGGAGGTCGACGAAGATGACGCCGCCGAGGTTCCTCCGGCGGTGCGCCCATCCTTTGAGCAGCACTTTCGAGCCGACCTCCTGCAGGGCCAGCTCACCGCACGTGTGGGTCCGTTCACGATCAGAAAGCGCTTCCATCGGTTTCCTTCAGCAGATGTTCGGTCAGTTGTTCAAATGGGATTTCTTTCTGCGAATGCGCGGCCAGATTTTTGACCGTCGCGATCTTCTTCATCCGCTCCGACTCGCCGATCAGAACGGCGAAATCGGCCTTACTCCGGTCGGCCTGACGGAGGGCACTCTTGAGGCTCGTGGTGCCGAACGATGTCTCGACCGTGGCAGAGCGGTTCCCGGTCAAGAGTTTCTTCCGGAACTCCTGCGAGAGGGCGAGGGCGATCGGCTCCGAGTCTTTGTCGAGCGGGATGAAGGAAAACCGGCGGGAAGAGGAAGGAACTTTGAAATTGGACGCGGAGAGGAGGAGCCGCTCGAGCCCCATCGCGAAGCCGATCCCCGGAGTCGATGGTCCGCCCAGCTCTTCGATCAGGCCGTCGTATCGCCCCCCCCCTCCGACGGCGTTCTGGGAGCCGAGCCCTTGAGCGTTCAGTTCGAAGGCGGTTCGTGTGTAGTAATCGAGACCGCGCACCATCGAGAGGCGAAGCGAATAGTCGACCTCGAGGGTGTCGAGTCCTCGTTTCACCTGATCAAAGTGATCGCGGCAGTCGCCGCAGAGATGATCGGAAATCTTTGGCGCGCTGGTCAGAATCCCCTGGCAGGTTTCCGACTTGCAATCGAAGACACGCATCGGATTCGAATCGACGCGGCGGAAGCAGTTATCGCAAAGATCGGCGACATGTGCCACGAGATACTCTTTGAGCTTCTTCCGATACGCTGGACGACAGTTCTTGTCGCCGACACTGTTGATTTCGAGTTTGAGCCCCGGCAAACCGAACGCCTCCCCGACGTTGGTGAGAAGGGTCATCACTTCGACGTCGACCATCGGGTGAGCACTTCCGATCGCCTCGACCCCCATCTGCGAGAACTGACGAAATCTCCCTTTCTGCGGCCTCTCGTGACGGAACATCGGTCCAATGTAATAGAGCTTCGTGAGCGGGTTTCCGTGTCCGAGGTTGTTCTCCAGATAGGCGCGGACGACCCCGGCGGTGTTTTCGGGGCGCAGCGTGATCGAGCTTCCCCCTTGGTCCTGGAAGGTGAACATCTCCTTCTCGACGACATCGGTCGCGGCGCCGATCGAACGGGCGAACAGTTCGGTCTCTTCGAGATACGGGGTCCGGATCTCCGAGTACCCGAACGACGAGAGGATCTTCCGCAAGAGGTCTTCCATCCCCTGCCAGCGCTCGCTATCGCCGGGGAGAAGATCAGGCATTCCTTTGAGAGACTTGTACATGGCTACGCTCCGAAAACTTCCGTGAACGCCTCGAGGAACGGCTCGAGGATCCCCGGAACGTCCCGGGAAACTCCTTCCTTTTGAACCGACGTTAGCCGAATCCCCTCGATCCCGCACGCGGTAATGACATTGAAATGATCCAGGTTGGTGGCGACGTTCAGCGCGAGACCGTGGATCGAGACCTGCCGCCGGACATGGATCCCGATCGCTCCGATCTTTTTCTCCCCGACCCAGGTCCCGATGTACCCCTTCCTTTGATGAGCGCTGATCCCGATGCGGGCGAGGCAGCCGATCATCGTCCGTTCGAGGCCGTCGACGAACTGTTTGACCCCTTTGTGCAGTTTCCGGAGGTCGAAGACCGGATAGGCGATCAGTTGCCCCGGCCCGTGGTACGTCACCATCCCGCCGCGGTTCGTCTCGACGACGTCGAACCCCTGCTTTTTCAACTCTTCCGTTGGGTAGAGGAGGTTGGTCCCTTTTTCGCCTCGGCCGAGCGTGATGGTTGGGGGGTGCTGGAGGAGATAAAGGATCCCCTCCTCCTTCCCAGCGAGGATGGCGGCCCTGCGTTGTTCTTGAAGCTCCCAGACCTCGCGGTACGGGCGGACGCCGAGATAAGTCGACGGAAACACGGCGCAAGGATATGCGGAGAGGAGTGAAAGGCAAGCTGTTGTCGACTGTGACCTATGCCTTTGCCAACTTCGGGCCCCTGATCGTTTTCTACGCGACAAACCACTTCTGGGGGCTCAAGCCGGCGATCGCGATGGCGGTGATCTGGACGATCGGCGAGATTGTCTACAAACGAACCCGCCGCGAGAAGACGACAATGTTTTTCAAGTTCTCGGCCACGATCGCAATCGTCTTCGGGCTGATTGATCTGACCTTGAAGGACTCGTTTCTCTTCAAATATGAAGCCTCAATGACGAACGTCATCGTGGGGCTTTTTTTCGGAGCCACGATTTTCGGTGAGAAATCGATCATTCAGGAGTTCTTTGAGAGAAAGAAGAACCTGACGGAGCCGATGAAACCGAAACAGGTCCTTTTTTTCCGCTGGCTCACGGTTCTTTGGGTCGCCTACTTCATCGCGAAGGCGGCATTTTATGGATGGGTGTCCTGGAAATATTCGATCGAGAGGGCCCTGGTCATTCGCGGCATCGTCGGCAACACGAGCCTTGCCCTTTTGATCCTCGGTTCCTTCGCCTTAGGTCCGCAAATATATCGTCTCGCGGACAAACTCGGACTGCTCCGATCCGCTTGACGGATGGGGAAGAAGCGGCCGAAAATGAGCGCATGAAACGATATCTGCCTCTCTTCGTTTTTCTCGCATTCACTCCCTTCTTCGCCCGGGCAGAACCCCCGGCGATGCAACAACCGGGAGACTGGATCGGGGCCGACTTGGGGGATGCGCATGATTCGGTCTATCTCTGGTACACGACCGAACTCGGCCTGATGGAAGCGCAGGTCAAGAAGCTCGAGAAGGTGCGAATGGAGGCGCAGGAAAAACGGCGCAAGCTCTGGAAAGATCTCTACCGAGCGCGCCTTGCGCTGCACGAGCTTCTCCGCGACGACGATCCGAGCCAGAGGAAGCTCGATCAGAAGGCGGATCAGATCGGGTCGTTACAGGGGGAGCTGATCAAGCTCCGGACCTGGACGGTGCTGACCGAGAAGAAAGTGCTCACGAAAGAGCAGCTCAAGAAGTTCGACGATCTGATAGCCACGTCCCCTCCCGGGGAAGGGAAAAAAGCCGCTAAGTGAGCGGCTGGTAGACACACCAAGGTTCCGCCGCGAGATAGTCCCCCGTCGTCGCGAACGCGCGTGACCGCGACCCGCCGCAGATCGCCTTGTACTCACATCGTCCGCAGATCCCTTTGAGCTTCGACGGGTTCCGAAGGTCGAGGAAGAGCGGGGCGTTCCGATAGATCTCGGCAATCGAATCGCGCCGGACGTTCCCGCCGGACGAGGGGAGAAATCCGCTCGGGAAGATGTTCCCGTCGAACGAAACGAACAGGAAGCCGTTCCCCGAGTTCACCGCTTGCAGCGCGTACCCAACCGTCCCTCCCGGCCCTTCCGAGCGGCGGAGACGCTCAGGGAGTCCCTGCGTCACCCCTTCCCGCTGCGCGACATAGCGGCGGTAGTGCGGTGCCTCGGTCACCTTGAGGACGAACGAACAGCGTTTGTGGACATCATAGAGAAGTTTGAACGCCCCCTCGCATTGCTCGGCGTCGAGCGCCTCCAGCAGCTTTCCCCGTCCCATCGGGATGAGGAAGAACACCTCCCAAAAAACGATCCCGAACTTCTGAACCAGCTCTCCCATCGTTTCCAGATACGGGAGGGAGAGGGCGGTGATCGTCGTGTTGATCTGGCTCGGGAGCTTGACCGAATGGGCCCACTCAACCCCCTGGAGCGTCTTCGCGTAGGCGCCGGGGGTTCCGCGGAAGTTGTCGTGAAGCTCGGCGGTCGGGAAGTCGAGGCTGAAGGCGACCTGTTCGAGTCCCGATTCCTTGAGCTTCACCAAAACGTCGCGGGTTAAGAGATCGGTTGCAGCCGGAATCGTCGCCATCCGGAGACCGAGGGAGCGGCCGTGGCGGATCAGATCGTAGAGGTCGGGGCGTTTGAGTGGATCCCCGCCGCTCAATACGACAATGCGGCAACCCATCTGATGGATGTCGGCGAGAAGTTTTTTCCCTTCGTCGGTCGACAGTTCGGTCGGATGCCGGTGCGGTTCGGCAGAGGCACGGCAGTGGCGGCAGGTGAGGTCGCACGCCTGGGTCGTCTCCCAGATGACGAGGAAGGGGGTTTTCGTGAAATCGGTTGTTCCCGGGTGTGGCACGGGGGGAGGATGCCGAAGAACGGGTGCCGCGGTCAAGCGACTAAGCCGCGGAGGTTTAGAAAGCGGCCGGTACTTCGGTCGAAGAATGCAGTTGGGGCGCGAGCGGCGCGGTTGTCGATCCGCTGGAAAAGCGCAGAACCCCCGCCATGTCGGTCTTTACCCAGTATCCCGTTCCTGGCTGGAGCTGCGTTCTCGCGTTGTAACCCCCGGAATAATCGAAGAATGAACCCAGGATCCCGATCGGCGGTGTGGACGGCGACATCACGGTGGAGGTCTCGATCGGATTGAAGACCGACCCGACGATGTTCCACCCCTTTTCCACCGGCACGTCGATGGTGGAGAGAGGCGTTCCTACGAGGGCGATTGTTTCGGCGGCCCCAAATTTAAGCCAGTACCCCCTTCCGGGGGAGAGGGTTGATGCCACCTGGTACCCCTTTACCGTGTATTCGAAGGCACTCGAAGTCGCGGAGGGGAAAAGATCGACCTTTTGCCGTGAGATCAGATCTTCCATCGGGACCGAGATGAGATTCCACCCGGGCGTAACGGAGATCCTGGCTGCGGCGGTCCAGAGGAAAAGGCTGTTGTTCCCCCCAAGCCCCTCTCGGGGCGTTCTCAAATAGACGATCCGATCCCCCGAAGCGGTCGGTAGTAGCTCGTCCTCCCAGCTATGCGTAAGTGATTCTCGTTTGTGCGTCGAGAGATCGAAACGGATGAGATCTGCTTGACCGTCCGATTCGCTCCAGATCACAAACCGGCCGGAGAACGCCAGATCATTAGCGGCCACATTATCTTCGCTGAGTTGCTGTTCTCCGGATTCCGCTCGATCGAGATCGTAGAGAAAGATTTTCCAGAATCCGTTCCATTCCCCACGATGCATTTGATAGACAATCCGATTCCCTACAATCGTCGGTTTCAGGCCGATTCCTTGTGTGAGGAAATCTCCCGGCGAATCCTGCGGCGTGATTCTCACCTCGCCGTTGGTCGGAGCCGAGAGATCGTAGAGATAGATCTCCGACGAGCCGGTTCGAAGATCTTCCCACACCAGTTTGGTTCCCGAGATGGACACGCGGTTCACGGCGGTCGCGTGGGAAGTGATCTTTTGAAGACCGGCGCCGTTATTAGCGAAGTCGAAGAGATAGACGTCGCTCTCCGGATCGGTTGTGGGGTTGGCGGGAGGAGTCCTCGGCTTCGCGAGCCAGACCAAGCGGCTTCCGGAGATGGCGGGATGATCGTCGTTCATTCCCGTGAGTGGGATCAGCTCCTCCGGACAGTTTCCGGATACGGGGTCGATCACGCAGCTGTGAACGGTTTGGTTCCCGGTCGCGAAATCGCTTTGAATCCATGCGATTCGGAAACCGTCGATCGCAGGGGAGAACGCGCCCATGTCCGAGCTGGCTGGTGTGATCCAATACGCGACGTTCGATTCCAGATTGATGGCGCGGATTCGGCTGAAATCGTTCTCGAACTCATGCCAGACGACGGTCTTTCCGGACACGGCTGGATCGCCGTAGCTTGCGCTCGCACTGAGCAGACGCGGAAGAGCCGCCTGGACCAACAGCTCGTGAATGTCGAGGAACTCCTTTCCATCATTCGTTTTCACGACCAGGATTAGGTCATACCGACCGTCGGAAAGGGGGGAGAGGTCGAATTGGCCGAGGCTCCCTTTGGACACGGATGCCGTAACGACCGGGCCAAGCGCGATCCAAGACATGCGGGTTTCAATCCGATCGGTGACGAACAATTGATAGTGCTGAAAACCCGGCCCTCCGGCCGATCCGGTGATCGACACGGTCCCGGAAAGAGACGAAAAACTCGCGCCGTAGACAGGTGTGTCGATCTTGACTGTCGGAGCCGAAGAAAGAGCAAGGGCGGCCGTAGGATCGACCCGCCCCGCTCCGTTTCGGAGATCGAATCCCGGCGTTCCGGTGTCGCGCGCGGAAACCCGAAGGATCTGGCGGACCTCCTCATTGGTTAATGTCGGGTGGAGAGCAAGGACCAGCGCCGCCATGCCGGAGACATGGGGGGCGGCCATGGAAGTTCCGGTTGCCATCAGGTAATCGTTGTCGACGATGAGCGGCATTCCATCGCCGCCCACGTAGGCCGAAGCTCGAAGGGAGAGAATGTTTACGCCGGGGGCCGCGACGTCGATGAGAACACCCGAGTCGGAATGCTCCCAGATCGCGTCTCCGGCGTCATGCGACGATGCGGCTACGACGATCGGTTTTGCATCCGTCATATTGGTGGGGCTGCAAAGATCCGCCGGGACGGCGTCGTTTCCGGCTGCGAAGACCGAAACCACGCCGAGAGAATAGGCCGTGGTGAACGCCTCCTCGAGGGCGTGGTCTTTCAAGTGCGCTCCGACGCATCCCCAGCTGTTGTTGATGATGTCCGCGCCGTTCAAAGCAGCATACAGAACCGCGTTGGCAAGGTTGCCGTAAGGGAGGGCCTTGACCGCCATGATCTTCACCTTCGGCGCCACGCCGACGAGACCGAGCGCATTGTTCCCCACGGCCGCGATCGTTCCCGCCACGTGGGTGCCGTGTCCGTGAGGATCCATCGGGTCGTTCGAACCCCCCGCGAAGCTGCCGCCGGCGATGTCATCGACAAAACCATTCCCGTCGTTGTCGACGCAGTCGAAATCTCCGTTGGGAATCGGACAGGTGTCGGTTCCATCAACGGTTCCGTTGTGGTTTAAATCCTCACCCGGGTTAATCCAGATATTGTATTGCTCCCCCGGATCGAGAACCCCGTTTCCGTTCGTGTCGCGGAAGAACTCTTTGTGTTTGTAGTCGACGCCGGTGTCGACGACGGCGACGACGACCCCCACCCCTTGGGTGATCGCCCATGCGTCCTTCATTCCGATCCGTTCAAGTCCCCAAAGATCGAAGAGAGCACTGAAGCCGGGAAGAGAGCCGACGGCCCAGGTTCCATTTTGATCGGGATCGACGTACGTGTCGTTTGGCAGTGACGAGGAGGAGATCGTGTAACGATATTCCGGTTGGGCCCATTCGATTGCGGGATCGGCTGCGAAGCCGGCGACGGTTCTAGGAATGTCCGTTCCGTCCGGAACCGTAAGGACGTAGATTCGGGACAGATCCGGTGCGACGGCGCTGGCCGGGGCGCGAAGGGTCCGTTTGGGGAATTTTCGTTTGACCGCATCGAGAACCGTCGGAAAAGCGTTGGTTGCCGCCGGTGCGGCAAATGTGAAGAGCGCCGAAGCGCGTTGGACTCCGTACTTGGAGTATAGCGAACTCAACGAAGCAGTCGGAGCTGTGGCAATTCCCCGAGAAGCGTTGGATGTCGCGAGTGCAATGGTCGATTTGAACTTGACGACAACATGCGTCGGCGAAAACGGAGCCTGAGATCGCTGCGATCCGAACGTACCGTCACTCTTTGGAAATGTGAGGGATTCTTGAGAGATCAAGGCCTGGGGGACAAGGCTTTTCCGATCCGGAGTTCCCGGCGTCGAGCAGGCCGCCAGGAAGAGAAGCGCCGATCCGATTGAGACCAAACGGCGATCATGGGGAGTCATGCTCATTAGTGTCAGCAAGCCTCGGGCCAACGCTTAAGCCAATCTAAGTGTCCGAATATTAAGCGATAATCGCGACCCTCGGCGACGGTTTGTGCCGAGAAACTGCCCAACCGGAACCGGTCAAGCGACTAAGCCGCGGAGACCGAAATTGACCAACTCGCGGGAGATGGCGGCGGTGTCCGGGAGCGGTTCCTTTTTTACGACGAGGTATTGATACAGAACCTCTTTGATGCTCCCCAAGAGAGCCACCGAGATGAGTTTCTCATCGACCTTTCGGATCAACCCCCACGCGGCGCCGTTCTCGAGCGCGGCGACAAGGTTGTGGTGCAGAAACGCGTAGAGGTGCTGCAATTTCTGATCGACGAGGCGATCGTGTGCCACCGCCTCGCGAAGCAGAATCACCGTCAAATCCCGGTTTTCGAGAAAGAGGTCGATCACGCGGCGGACGTTCGCTTCGAGGAGCTGCATCGGATCCCCGGCATTCTTTTTCACCGGCTGGATGCAGGCCATCAAACGGCGGGCGAAGTCGTCGACCAGGTCGTGGAAGAGAGCCTCGCGACTCTCGAAGTAGGTGTAAAACGTGCCGCGCGAGATGTCGGCCACTTCCAGGATGTCGGCGATCGACGTGGCTGCGTACCCCTTCTCGCTGATCAATCTGCGCGCCGCCTTCACGATCTCCCCCTTGCGCTGCTTCCGTTGGTCGATCGCCCGTGTGATTCTCTTGTCGACTGCCATCTCGGTCATGCCGCTTTCTCCTTCTCTTCGTACTCCACGTACTCGGTGATGATCTGCTGAAACTCCCGGGCCAACGCGCCGATCTCCGGATCGGAGAGCCCTGTCGTCTCGTATTGCGGGCCGATCCAGACGTCGATCTTGCCCGGCGCAAACAGAAACGATCCCTTCCGGTTGACGGCATAGCTCCCGCGGATCGCGCACGGGACCACCGGGTACCCGGCGTCGCGCGCCATCAGAAAAACCCCTTTATGGAACGTGTGCACTCGGCCGTCCCGCGTCCGGTGCGCTTCCGGGAAAACGAGGATCGAGAACCCGATCTCTTTCCGCTTTTTCGCCTCGCGCGTAATCTGCTCCTGGATGCTCGTTCCGCTCCGTCGATGGACCGGGATCCCTTTCGACATCCTCATCAGCCAGCCGTAGAACGGGATTTTGAACTGCCAGGCGTTCATCAGGCCGCAGAAGGCGTGCGGGATCGATGCGGAGGTGACGTGCGCGTCGAGAAGGTTCGTGTGGTTGAAGCAGAAGACGCTCAAGCGTTTCCGGTCGAGCTTCGGATCGTACGTGATGTTGAGGCGGCTTAAGGTCATCCGCGGGATCAGGGCGAAGCCGGGGGCGGGGATCCAGCTGTGGACTCTCCGGTACGAAAAGATCGCTGAAAAGATCAACGTTGCGATCGCCAGGATCGACATCCAGGCGAACGAGAGGGTCCAGACGGCCGCCGAGAAAATGTACTGCAGCAGTTTCATGCGCAGACCTCCAGGGCGCTCGGCATCACGTCGACCCGTTCCGGTTGAAGCGTCAATGTTTCGCCGTCGATCTGAACGACCACCTTCCGGTCGAGGTCGAAGTCGATCCTCTTGACTCTACGGCAGGTCACCGCCGGCAACAGGGTGTGGGTCCCCTTGAAGATCCGCGGGAACGCCCGTACGAGCGCGAGACGTCCGAGGGGGGCGACGCGAATCAGGTCGGCGTATCCGTCGGAGGTGTCCGCTTCGGGCGCCATGAGCATGTGGCCCCCTGTGTAGCGACTGTTGTTGATCGAGATGAACGTCACCGGCTCCCGATCGAACGGCGCGTCGTCGACGCGGAAAGGGATCGGGTGCGAGTCAAGGGTCGCCAGTTTCGCGAACGTGGCGAGAATATAACCGAACTCTCCGAGCGCGGTGAATCTCCGGTTCCGGAGTGCCGCGACCTCGGCGGCGAAGCCGATCGTCAGAAGGTTCAGAAAATAGAGGGTTCCCTCCGTGTGACGAACCCGGAGGACGTCGCAGGACCGTTTCTTGTGGCTGACGATCGAATCGATCGCGTATTGGGTGCCGGCGTTCGTGAAATCCCGGAGGAACGAGTTCCCCGTTCCGACCGGGACGAACCCGAGGGAGGGGCGCTCCTGCTTTTCCGTCGCGACCGGGAAAAGTCCGTTCACGATCTCGAACCCGGTCCCGTCCCCGCCGACCGAAACGAAGTTCCGTTCGCCATTCGCATACGCTTCCGTGGCGATCCGACTGGCGTCTCCGGGGCGGGAGGTCTCGGCCACCTCGACGGAAAATCCGGCGCTCCGGAAGCGACCGATCGCTTTCTCCCCCTCTTTCTTCCCGCCCCCCCCTCCGGCGGCCGGGTTCACGATGGCAAGCAACCGTTCCATTCCTACAGTTCCTTCCAGACCTCGTCGCGGCCGTGCGTTTTGCGGAGTGCATCCGCCAGAAGATCACGCTTCAGTTTGAGAGACGCGGTTCGCGGAAACTCCTCCGGCCAGACGACGTATCCGGCGATCCGCTTGTAGTCGGCGAGCCGCCCGTTTCTTTGCCGCACTTCCCGGAGGAGTGGTTCGAGTCGCTCCGCCTCTTTCGGGCGGAGGACGATCATCAGCTTTTCCCCGGTCAGCGTTTGCGTCGGCCAGACGTAGTTCGCCGCAAAGACGCAGTGTTCGTGGGTGTCGGGGAGGCCGTCAAACGTTGCCTCGAGATCCTCGGGGTAGATGTTCTTCCCCCCCTCCGTGACGATCATGTTCTTCGCCCGGCCGACGAGCTTCACGTGCCCGGTCTCATCGACATACCCGAGATCGCCGGTTCGGAGCCACCCATCGATGATCGTCTCGGCCGTCATCTCCGGATCGTCGAGGTACCCCTTCATCACGGTCGGCCCCTTGACCCAGAGTTCGCCGATTCCAGCCGGGTTCTTGTCGCGGACCGCAAGCTCGACGTTCCGGATCGGTTTCCCGACGGTGTCGCTTCGATACGGGTGAAGATCGTTCACCGTGAGAACTGTTCCCGCCTCGGTCAGGCCGTACCCGATGACGACCGGGATCCCGAGATCGTAGAGGAACTGCGCCGTACCAGGGTCGACGAAGGCGCCGCCCGCGAAGAGGAGCTGGATCTTTCCGCCGAACGATCTGTGGATCGGCCGGAGAAGCGCGTGGCTCACGCTCGCATTCGGCGTTTTGCGTGTCAGAAATCGGTTGATCCCCTGGAGGGTTCCGAAGAGGGGGCGTTTCCAGGGCGGGAGGGACGCAAGTCTTTCGCGGATCTTCCCTTCGATTGCTTTCAAGAGCATCGGAACGACCGCCATGTGGCTGATCCTGTAGGTCTTCATCGTCCAGGCGATGAACTCCGGACGGAGCGCCCGCTGGTGGACGACGGCGGCGCCGAACTGGAGGGAA